>DATAYZ010000088.1:0-1858 GCA_036272295.1 Steroidobacteraceae bacterium | reverse complement strand
GAGCGAGTCCGGCTCCCTGTCCCTCAAACGCGCCGATTGAGCGCAGTCACCAAGGTCTCGACATCTTCGATCGAGGTCTCGCCGTTGGTGGCGCAGATCCGGACCACATCGCGGCCCTCGAAGGTGGTAGGCGCCACCCATGCACGGCCTTCCGCGACCACGCGTTTCACGAGCGCGCGCACGTCGCCGAGCTCGGATGGCGGCACCGCACCGAGCACCGCCAGCTGCGAATCGTTCGCGATGCTCCAGCCGAGCGCGACGAGCCGGCGCTCCACCTGTCCTATCACCGCGACGGCGCGCTCGACGTGGGCGCCGAGACCGCGCCAACCGGCCGCGGCCAAGGTCAGGAACAGGCGCAAGCCGATGAAGCGACGCGACCATTGCATGCTGTTGAGATAGGGGTCGAGTCCCGAGACGCTGGAGGGCATGAAGCTGGTCGAAGCGTGGAACGCTTCGGACAGGAGGTGGCCGTGGCGTGTCAGGAACAGTGCGCAACCCATGGTGGTGGCCGGCCACTTGTGCGCATCGATGGTGATGGAGTCGGCGCGCTCGATGCCGGAAAACAAGGGGCGTAGGCGCTCCGATGCGAGGGCCGCTCCGCCCCACGCCGCGTCGACGTGAAACCAGAGCTTCTCGCGCCGCGCCAGGTCGGCGCAGGCGGGCAAGGGATCGATCATGCCGCCGCCCGTGGTACCGGCGGTGGCCACCAGCATGACCGGCACGGCTCCGGCCGCACGATCCGCCGCGATCGCCCGTGCGAGAGCTTCGGGGTCCATCCTGCCGCGGCCGTCCGTGTCCACCAGGCGCAGCGCCTCCCGGCCCGCCCCGGCCTGGTGCGCGATCTTGAGCCATGCGATGTGGCAGTCCTTCGAGGTGTAGAACTTCACCGGGCCTGCAAAGGCGCGCACGCCGTCGCGGGCGAATCCTGAGTGGGCGGCAGTGAGTGCGCAGATCAGCGAGGTGTAGTTGGCCTCGGAGCCGCCGGTCGCGAAATGACCCGTGGCGTCAGCCGACATTCCCGCCCGCCGCGCGAACGCCCTCACCACATGCCGCTCGATCTCCACGGGCACGGGCGATGAGCCCGAGCTCGCCAGCTGGGGATTGAACAGTGCGGCAATGCGGTCGGCGCACTGGGCCGGGAAGTTCGGTCCGGGGTTGAACAATCCGAAGTAGCGCGGATTGGACATCTGCACGATGCCGCGCTCCATGCGCGCCAGCGTCCAGCCGAGAAGCTGTTCCAGAGGCTGAGGCCGCTCGAAATCGAAGCTCTCGAGCTCCGCCTTGAGCACCGCAACGTCGACACTCGGCGTGACCGGACCGGCCTGCACCCGTGCTCGGGCTTCGCTCAGCCCATGTTCGAGCCATTGCCCGATGCGCTCGCGCTCGGCGGCGCCGGGAAACAGCGCCGCCACGGGATCCGCAATGGGTTTCTCGCCCATCTGCGTCTAGCCGGCGGCGGCCCGCAACGCCTGATCCAGGTCGGCGACGATATCGTCGATGTGCTCGATGCCGATGCTGAGGCGGATGCCTCCGGGTGCGACGCCCGCAGCGCGCTGCTCCGCCGGCGACATCTGGCGGTGGGTGGTCGAGGCGGGATGGCAGGCGAGGGACTTGGCGTCCCCCAGATTGACCAGCCGCTTGATGAGCTTGAGCGCATCGTAGAAGCGCATGCCGGCCTCGAAGCCGCCGTGAATCTCGAAGGTCATCAGGGAGCACGCCTTGCCTCCCAAGTACTTCTGCACCAAGGGATGGTAGGGATTATCGGCAAAGCCGGCATAATTCACCGTCTCCACCCGTGGATTGCCGCGTAGGAACTCCGCCACCTTGCGGGCATTCTCGACGTGCCGCTCGACCCTGA
>DATAYZ010000087.1:0-6723 GCA_036272295.1 Steroidobacteraceae bacterium | reverse complement strand
AGCGCAGATCGAGCCGAGGAGGCTGCGTTTCACTCGCGAAGAGATCCACGTAGAAATCGGTGCCGGGAGCCATTTTGACCGAATGCAGACCCTCCTCGTGCGAGATCCGTTGGGGCGTGGGCGGGTCGACGTTGCCGGTCGGGCCCGGATCGAGGGGGCAGCGGTATAGATGGCGTTCCGTCGGGTCCTTCGCGGTCGCGGTGAAATAGATCCAGCGGCCCTTCTCGTCGATGCTCTTGAGGGCCCGGCCGCGCAGGTCGTCCACATCCCATTCACCAGCTGTGAGCTGGCGCAGTCGCTGGCCGCGTATATCGTACAAATAGAGATGGCGGTGGCCGTCGCGGCTCGATGCCCAGATGAATTCATCGGAGCTCGATAGGAACGAAAGCTCGTCATGAGGCTCGACCCAGGTGTCGCTGGTCTCGGTGAGGATCGCGCGGCCGCTCCCGGTTTCGATGTTGAAGAACCTCAAATCAAGGCGCCTCTGGTCGCGACTCTGGATCTGCACGGCCAACGATCTGCCGCCGGGAAGCCAGCCGACACGCGCGAGGTAGAAGTCCGGGTCGTCGCCGAGATCCATCCAGACAGTGTGTCCGCTGGCAATAGCGACGACGCCGAGTTGAATCGACACGTTGAGCTGGCCCGCCGCGGGATAGCGCTGTGAATGGGCGGCGATTCCGTCTGCGGCGATCTCGAAGCGATCCTTCAGGCTTACCCGGCTTTCATCCACACGCGCGAACGCAATGTGACTTCCGTGGGGGGACCACCAGTAGCCGGTGTGACGATTCATCTCCTCCTGCGCAACGAACTCCGACATTCCGTTCTTGATTGGGCCGCCGCCGTCAGTGGTGAGCCTCCGAGACTCGCACAGGGTGAGATCGGTCATGTGCAGGTTTTGATCGCAGACGAAGGCGACGAGCGAGCCCCGCGGAGAAAAGGTCGCATCGGTCGCCGCGCCGCTCGAAGGACCGATCTTCGTCACTCGTGTCGCCAACGTCGACCCGCCGGAGGAGGTATCGTCCGCGAGGTCGAGATGGTATAGGCGCCCGTCCAAGGGGACGAGGATCGCACCGGTCGACGGGGATATAAAGTACTCGAGAATGCCGGAGAGCGCACCGGTTCGCTGTCGCTCGCGCCGTGCCCGCTCCTCGTCGGAAAGCTCTGTTGTCGGCGCCAGAGCGGTCGCGTCGATCAACAGCCGCGCATGCTGGGTGCCGATGTCAAACGCCCAAAGATCGAGCCGGTCCTTCTCCTCCTCCCGGCCGCGTAGATACAGGACCCGCTTGGAATCCGGCGATATTTTGACGCCGAGAATGCTCGGGCCCGCGAGCGCCGGCGATTCGAACAAGCGATCGATCCGAAGCTCGCGTGTCTGCTCGTGGCTGCCGCCGGTGTCGCAATGGCGCTGCGCTCGGCTCATGCGTCACCCGCGGATCAGGCGATAGCACACCTGCTGCAGCCGCGTAAGGCCCTTGGCGCGGAGCCGAGGCTCGTTGTTCAAGATGTCACGACGGGAGAGCTCGCCGATTGAGTGATTGCCGCCGTAGAGAGCATCGAGGTCAACTGCGCTCACGGAAAACGGGGGTCCTGGCATTTCCGACGGGGCGTATTCCAGCACGACCAGCAGCGTGATGGCGCCGGTCGAGGTCAGACGGGTCAAGGCGTCCACGTAGCGCGACCGAAGCTCCGGCGGCCAGCTCATCAGCGAGGCACGATCATAGACCCCGGCAACATCGCGGACGTCGTCGAGGGTCAGCGCGAACAGGTCGCCACGGTAAAGCGCGTAGCCGTCCGCCTCGAACCTGTCCATGTCGGCATCGCAGGCGCGCCGCCGCGCCAGAACGCCGTTTTCCAGGCAAAAGGCCTCGATGGCGATGGTCGAGATCTCGACGCCCAGCACTTCGTGCCCGCGCTCCCGAAGCCACACCAAGTCAAGGGTCTTTCCGCACAGAGGCACGAAGATTCGGCTTTGTGGCCTCAACCCCAGCGCAGGCCAGTGCCGTTCGAGCTCGGGCTCGATCATCGGTTGATGAAAGCCAATTTGCCCGATGCGCCAGCGCTCGTGCCAAAACTGAGGATGCATCGCTGTCAACGGTCCTCGGTGCCATTTGGAGCGGGTGCGTCGGACGAGGGAGACTCGTCCGCAATCCGGCGCTCCTCGCTGAGCCAGGCCCCTAGGTCGATGAGCCGGCAGCGGTCGCTGCAGAACGGACGGTGTGGCGAAGCGGGAGACCACTCCACCGGCCGCTTGCACGTCGGACATTTGACGACGGTCGGCACGGCCGGGGCTCAGTTGCAACAGGTCAACAGGAAGGAGACGTCCTTCTCGACGTGCACCGGCCGCTTGGCGGCGTCGGTCCAAGTCAGGAACCGGATGGTGCAGCGGTGCTGACTGCCGCTGATCTCCGGAAACATGCCGGAGCTCGCCGGCAGCGTCACGCGCACGAGCTGGCAGGGATTCTCGCGGTCGAATTGCAGTTGGAACACGCCGCCGATCGCGACCTCGGACTTTCGCTTCGCGCTCTGGCGCGTGAGCCAGAGGAGCTCCGCGATGCCGTCGCAGAGCGGCCTGATGAGCGCCAGCCAGATGTTGAACTCGGCGGCGCGGACCTCCGTGGATCGATTCAGCCAGTAGGAGTAATCGGGCAGGTCGAAATCGCAAGTGCCGCCGGGAATGGCGCTGCGGTGCTTGATCGCGGAGAGGAATTCCGAATCCCTGAGCACACTCATGAAGTTTGCCCCTGCGGTCGACAGGTCGCTGCGTAGTTTCAAGAGATTGGACATCAGGGACTTGAGCCGGCTCGGGTCCACCCCGCTCTTGGTCTGGAACTCCTTGAGGATGTTCACCTGCCGCTCGAGTTCCTTGAGCACGTCGCTGCGGCAGTCGCCGCGCGCGGTGATGGCAAGGATCTCGAGCAAGCTCGCAATGGCCGCGCGGGCGCTCCAGGGGTTCGCCAGCTCGGTGTGATAGATGGCCTGGGTATATAGGAACTCCAGCCGCAGGAAGGTCCGCATACGCTCGTTGAGCGGCTGCTCGTACACGACTGGAGCCGGCTCGGGGGCCGGCTCGGGCTGAATATCCGGTGAGGTATTCATCCGCCTATTGTGAGCCATCCCGCGAGCGAGGGAAACCTGCCATTGCCGCTCCCGGGGGTCCGGTGGGCGGGCGGCCTTGCGGCGGGGTACTGTTCGGCGCCGCGGCATCCTGTCGCCTTTCGATGACGCCTTCGCAATTACGAGCGGTTTCGTACGAGTAGACTACGCGGGGCTTTTCAAGGAAGTCGCTTTGTCGATCGACCCATCCACGCCGTCGGCGGCTGATCCGAGCGTCCGCGATCTCTCGCGCCGTACCTCGATGCTGATCCTGGTGCTCCTGGCTCTGGCGCTAGGGTTGCGCCTAGCGCACCTGTCGAGCGCACTTGCAAGCCCGCTGTCCTATCAGCTCTCTCCCGATGAAGGCTATTACCTGACGTTCAGCAAGGCGGTGGCCGCAGGTCATGGCACGGATAGCGCCGAGCTCATCTCGCTCGATCCCGGCTACGGTTATCTGCTCGGGGCAGCGTTCAGGCTGTTCGGCGCGAATCTGTTCGTGGTGTTCCTGCTGCAGGCCCTGCTCGACACCGCGACGGTCTATGGCCTCGTGGTGATTGGGCGCCTGCTCGGACGGGAGCGGGCAGGACTCTATGGCGCGGCCATCTACGCATTGACATCGACGGCCATCATGTACTCGGCCGCGTTGCTCAAGGAGATCTGGGTGGCAAGCTTCGTGACCTGGTGGGTCGCGGCCGCGCTCAAATTGACGAGATCTCGGAGCAGGGCGCCCTGGCTCTGGTTCGGAGCATATTGCGGGGCGGGCGTGGCGCTGCGCGCCAACCTCTTGCTGCTCGGGTTGCTCGCGTTCCTGCTGCCCGTGGCAGCAAGTTGGCCGCAACGCACCTATCGGCGCTGGGCTGGAAACGCGGCGCTGCTGGCCGCGGGCATGGCCGCCATGCTCGCGCCGTGGTCGATGCGCAATGTGTCCGTGCACGCGGGCATCTCGCCTCTGCCGCGCAACGGCGGAATCTCGCTGCACCAGGTTTACAACAAAGACAATCCCACCGGCGAGTTTTGGGTGCCGGGTTTCGTGAGCTATCTCAATCCGGGCGAGATCTGGCGCGGCTACGAGACCGAGGCCGAGGCTCGGGCCGGCCATGCCCTGACCCCGTCCGAAGTCGATCGCTACTGGCGCGATCAGGCGCTCGAGTACATGGGTCGCGAACCGGTACGCGTCGCCCGGGTGATTGCAAGGAAGGCGCTGGGATTCCTCTCCACCGCGGAGATTCCCGACAATCGGTCGACATACGAGGAGAGCCTGTTCTCCCCGATCATGCGGCTGTTGCCGCGTCCGACCGCCGCGCTCGCCGTGCTGGGGCTCGCCGGACTCCTGGTGCTTGCCGTCCGCGATCGGCGGTGGCCCATCATCGCCGCACCCATTTTTGTCGCCTGGATCACTTTCGCGTTGTTCTTCGACTCCGATCGATTCCGCTTTCATGCCGCGACCCTGCTCGCGCTTTGCGCGGGAATATGGGTGGATGGCATCCAACGGTCACTGCGCGAAACCTCGCATCGACGTCTCCTGGGAGCCGCCGCGCCGGCCGTGGTGCTGGCGACGATCGCCGTCGCTCTCGGCTTCGGCAAGCCGGCCCCGCCCATACGCTGGGATCAGATTGCCTGGGGCTACATCAGGATGGGCCGTGTCGACCAGGCGCGGGAGGTCGCCGAGCGCGGCGCGCGCCTCGAGCCGAACAACGGGGACATCTGGGAAGCGCTTGGCTTCACTGCAATCCAGCGCCGCCAGTTCGAGGAAGCGGCAAGCGACTACCGGCGTGCCATCCAGATCCGGCCGCGCTCGCACGTCGCGCACTACGATCTCGCCAAGGTGTATCTCGAGCTCGGCGATCGCGAGCATGCGGCGGCGGAGGCGGCGCGGGCGCTCGATCTCGATCCGTTGCCCGAGTATCGCGCTCTTGCGGAGCAGATCGAGCGCGGCCGCTAGCCGCGCACACCCGAGCTGAGACGTAGGTATTTCTCGTGCAGCCGGTCGACCTCGCGGTGCAGATCTGCAATCGACCCGCTGTTCCTGATCAGATCATCGGCCGCGCCGAGGCGCTGCGCGCGGCTGGCTTGCGCCGCCACTATCGCGCGAGCCTGCTCGAGCGTTTGACCATCGCGTGCCGTTACACGCTCAAGTTGCACCGCTTCGTCCACGTCGATGACGAGCACGCGGTCGATCCGATCACCCCACCCGCCGCCTTCCATCAGCAGCGGTATGGCCATGATGACGTACGGTCCGGCCACGGAGCCGGCCCGGCTCTCCATTTCGGCCCGGATCAGCGGGTGGAGAATCCCTTCGAGGTCGCGGCGCGCGTCGGGGTCCCCGAAGATGCGCTCGCGCATGGCGCGCCGATCGAGCATCCCGCCCGAGTCGAACACCTGCCGGCCGAAGCGCTCGACGATCCGAGCAAGCCCGGTACTTCCACGCTCGACCACGGCGCGTGCCGCATCGTCGGCGTCGAGGACCGGTATGCCGTGCGAGGCGAATCTCGCGGCCGCAGTGCTCTTGCCGCTGGCGATCCCGCCGGTGAGTCCGATGCGCAAGCGGTGGGCCGCGCGGGCGCGCGTGGGCGGGGCGGAAGCGGCTGAGGCCATTTCGCCGCGACCTATTGTGCGACGCCGGATGCGCGCAGATAGCCGTGCACAATCGAGTCGCCGTACATCATCACGATCCATCCGGCGGCGGCGAGATAGGGCCCGAACGGCATGGGCGCGGCGCGGTCGCGCCCGCGCAGCGAGACCATTCCGATGCCGATGACGGCGCCGGTGGCGGCCGATAACAAAATGATGAGCGGGAGCACCTTCCACCCCAGCCACGCGCCGAGGGCGGCATAGAGCTTGAAATCTCCGTAGCCCATTCCCTCCTTGCCGGTCACGAGCTTGAACAGGTGAAACACCAGCCACAGGCTGGAATAGCCGCAGGCGGCGCCCAGCACCGCTGCGGTCGGGCTCACGGGCACCGAGCTTCCGGCCATCGGGCCGACGAGCACCGAGGCGACGAGGCCTGCCCACATGAGCAACAACGTGATTCCGTCCGGCAGGAGCTGATGGTCGATGTCGATGCCGGTGAGCGCGATCAGCGACCAGGTGATCAGCAGCGCGCAAAGCGTCGAGACTCCGAATCCGAATCGCCAGGCGACCCAGGCTGAAAGGATGCCGGTCGTCAGCTCGACGATGGGATAGCGCGCGGGGATCCGCGCCCGGCAGGCGGCACAGCGTCCGCGCAGAATCAGCCAGCTCATGACTGGAACGTTGTCACGGATGCGGATTGGAGTCCTGCACGCGGGGCAGGCCGAGCGCGGGTAGCTGAGGGTGAAGCGCTCGGGCTCCGCAGTCGGTCCCCCGGGCTCCCGAAGGAGCTCGGCCGCTTCGCGCTTCCATTCGCGCTCGAGCATGATGGGCAGCCGGTAGATTACGACGTTCAGGAAGCTGCCCACGACAAGGCCCAGGACGAAGATGGAGCCGGAAAACAACCACGGCTCGGCGGAATACAACGCCGGAAGCTCGCTCAGCATGCGCTCACCGGGCGCGAGATCGACCTTAGCCGACCACCTGGCCCAGCTTGAAGATCGGCAGGTACATCGCGATGACCATGCCGCCGACCAGGATGCCGAGGATCGCCATGATCAA
>DATAYZ010000086.1:0-86807 GCA_036272295.1 Steroidobacteraceae bacterium | reverse complement strand
TAACGGTAATGGCCTAATCACCGCATTTAGACCGCGCGTCATTGGACGGCCGGACATCGTCCGTCGGACCCCCTACCGTTAGCAGTCACCGAATAGCTCTTACCCGGACGGGCGACCCGGACGGGCGGCGCCTCAGAAAGGCCGCGGCCGCCGGGATGTCGCGCCGGGGAGCCTGAATGAGACGTCTCAACCCAAGAGGTGGGCGAAGTAGCTGTTGCGGAGCCGGTTGTTGGGATCGGTGCGCAAACGTAAGGCGCGGAACAGCTTCAGCCGCTCGCCGAATGCTTTGGAGACATGCTCCGGCTGCAACGCCCGCGTCTGATTGAAGGTTGGAACGCCTGCGGAGGCTGACGCGAAATCGTTGAAGTCGATCAGGAAGTCGTCCCAGCCGCGGTCGCCGGTGGATGAGGGCTCGAGCGTGATCATGGATCCTGAGTAGCTTGCGCTGAACAGCGATCCCTTGTCTTGGTGCAGACGGCTCGCGCCGCTCACCACGTTGCACCGATAGCGGTTCTGTTTGTAATACGCGCGGCAGAACTTGAAGTACTCGCCGAGCAGCTTGGGATAGTCGGCCTGCGGGAACGCCCAGAGCGAATAGGTGTAGCGTGCCTTCCAGGCCTCCTTGGGAAGGTCGCGCATCCATTCGTGGGAGAAGAGCGCGACGCCCCGCGAGGCGCGGTCGATCGTCGCTCGCAGCGCGCGCTGCATCGCCGCACGCAGCCCGGGTGCCGCGAGCACGCTGCCGACCGTGGCGCCGAAGGCGGGCAGCACATTGCGCATCACCGAGCTTCGCACCTGCCAGATTCCGGAGCGGCTCAACGAGCCGGAGTCCTCGATGGTGCGCCGCTCGACGGTGATCTTGTCCGCGAACGGAGAGATGTGCAGCCGCAGCGCGCCGGGGGCTTCCATCAGCGACGAGAAGCGTGCCGTGAATTCCCGGAGCGAGAGCACCTGATAATCGATCTTGACCGGCATCAGCGGTTTGACGCGCAGCGTCACCTCGTGCACCACCCCGAGCAACCCGAAGCTCGACCGCAGCACGCGCATCAGATCCCGATCGCGCTCGCCGATGGTCATCAGCCGCCCCTGGGGCGTGATGAGCTTGATCTCGGTCACGCAGGAGGACATCTGGGCCAATCCGGCCCCGTAAGACGCCTGGGGCAGCGTCGAGACGGCGAGCGCGCCCACGGAGATCTGTCCCATCTCCGGAGTGAGAGGAAGCTCCAGGCCGCGCTCGGCGAGCGCGCGCACCAGCGTGCCCACGCGCACGCCGGCCTGCGCCCGGACCGAGGTCTCGGTCACATCGGTGATTTTGTCGAGAGCGCCCACATCGACGGTCGTGCCGCCGTCGCCGCCCACGCAGCGCGTCTGCGAGTAGTCGGCGCCCACCACGCGAATCGGAGTGGGATAGCTCTTCGGCCGGGCCAGGACGATGGGGAGATCGTCGACCTTTTTCAGCTTGAGGACGAGGCGCGGCCGTCGGTAAATGCCCGACGAGTCCGCGCCCGGTGGAGATGAGATCTTGGAAGCCATGCAAATACCCCCATGCCGTGGATCGGTCGATGCTGTGGGGGCGCAAAACCGTCAGGTTTTGAGGGAGCGCAATGCGCTCGTTGGCTGGCGACCCCGCTATCGTCGGACTTCCCGAAGAAGCCCCTTAGACCGGTGGTTTTGCGTCCCCGCCTTTCGACGGGTTTGCCCTTAAACAGCGCCGATTACTATGCGATGAAGTTCGAGGCCTGTAAAGCAATTTTTTCAATGCCCCAAGCCGCCGCCAGCCTGCCGTGGCGGCGGGCTGCATCAACCCATGAGCAGCAGGGTCTCGGCGTGCTCGACCGCTTCCGGCGTGCCGCACACGACCACCACGTCGCCTTCCTTGAACATGCTGTCCGGGCTCGGCTCGCGGCCGACGATGCCATCGCGCCGGATTGCGCTCACCGTCGCGCGCGAGCCGCGGCCGGCGAGCTCCGCGACGCTGCGCCCGACCGCCCAGGCGTGCGGCGGCAGGACCACGCTGTGCAGCTCCTCGCGGAAGGCATGACTCGCGTCGGGAGGCTCGGCATCGGCCGAGCGAAAGTACTGGCGCAACATGCCGTAGCGGTGGCTGCGGATGTCATTCACCGTGCGGATCACCCGCGGCACCGGCAGCTTCAAGAGCAGCAGCACGTGCGACAGCAGCATGAGACTGGCCTCGAAGGTCTCCGGAACCACCTCGGTCGCGCCCGCCGCCTGCAGGGCCTCGAGCTTGGTGTCGTCCTGCGTTCGGACCAGCACCGGCACGTCGGATCGCAGCTCGCGCACCGCGCGCAGTATCCGCAAGGCAACGTCCGGGCTCGCGAAGGTGATCACGACGCAGCTTGCGTGCGCCACGCCGACGTTCTCCAGCACCTTGGCCTCGCCCGCATCCCCGTAGACGACGGCATCGCCGGCTTGACGTCCGGTCCGGATCCGGTAAGGGTCGAGATCCAAAGCGATGTACTCGAAGCCGGTCTGCTCGAGCACGCGCGCGATGTTCTGGCCCACGCGGCCGAATCCGCAGATCACCACGTGATCGCGCTCGGCGACGGCCCGCATCGCCCGTGCCTCGCGCATCGCCTCGGTATTCGGCGGCCCCGACTCGCCGAGCAGCGCGCGGGTGATGCGCCGGTTGTGACGGATCATGAGCGGTGAGAGCACCATCGAGAGCACGATGGCCGCGAGCAGCGGCTGCAGGATGTCTGCATCGGCGAGCTCGCGGCGGAGCAGCAGCGTGAGCAGTGCGAACCCGAATTCCCCGCCCTGTCCAACCACCACGCCCGTGCGCACCGCCTTGAACCAGCTGCGCGTGGCGGGCTTGGCGACGACGCTGACCACGCCGGCCTTGAGGATCAGCATGCCGGCGAGGATCGCCGTCACCACGGGCAGATGGCGCAGCAGCAGCCCCATATCGAGCAGCATGCCCACCGTGATGAAAAAGAGGCCGAGGAGCACTTCGCGATACGAGCGGATGGTGGCCTCGATCTGGTGGCGGAACTCGGTCTCGGCCAGCATCATCCCGGCGAGAAACGCGCCGAGGGCGAGCGACAGCCCTACGGCATGGGTCGCCCAAGCCGAGGCGAGGACGGCGAGCAGCACGGCGAGGGAGAAGAGCTCGGGGGACCGCACGGCGGCGATCGCCAGGAACAACGGGCGCAGCAGCCAGCGTCCGGCGGCGAGCACGAGCAGCACCGCGAGCGCCGCGAAGGCCACCGCGCCGGCGATGCTCGCCGCCGTCGCGGGCTCGCCCCCGCCGGTGAGCACCGAGACCAGCGCGAGAAACAGCGGGAAGCTCAGGTCCTGGAACAGGCAGATCGCCACCGCGAGGCGGCCATGAGTGCGGTTGTTCTCGGATTGCTCGGTGAGCTGCGCGACGATGATGGCCGTGGAGGACATGGCGACCGCCCCGCCGATCACGACCGCCACCGCAGGCGCCACCGCGAACAGGAGGGTGGCGGCGAGCGCGACCAAGGCCGAAGTGACGAGCACCTGGGCGCCGCCGACCCCGAGCACCTCCCAGCGCATCGCGACCAGCCTCGGCAGGGAGAACTCCAGACCGAGCGTGAACACGAGGAAGACCACGCCGAAATCGGCGAGCCGCTGCACGGTCTCGGCATCCAGGGCGAGCGCGAACGCGTGCGGGCCGATCAGCATCCCGACCAGGAGATAGCCGAGGATCGCCGGCAGACGGAGCTTGCGGACGCCGGCGACGACACACACCGAAGCGGCGAGCAGAATCAGGATCTGTAGCAGCGAATCGTTGTGCATCCCTGGCCTGCTAGCATATGCCGATGTCCGGCAGTATGACCGTACTCGAGCTCCGAGCCGAAGACGGCGGGATGCGCCTGTGTCTCGCGGGCGACTGGTCCGCGGCCGCGCTGGGCGGCGTCGATGCGCGTCTGCGCGACCTGCCCGGCCATATCGCGGGTCCGCTGGTCTGCGACTGGTCGCACGCCGCGAGCCCCGGGATAGGCCCGGCGTGGATGCTGCTCAAGGCGCTCGAGCGGCGCGCGCCGCAGATCCGACCGACCCATACCGGCGATCCGCCGCACTTCTTGAACCTGCTCGAGAGGCTCGAGAGTCCGGGGGAAGCGGCTGCCGTGGGGCCCGCGTCGCATCCCACGCTGGAGGGGTCGGTGGGCCGGGTCGGCCGTTGGGCGGTGGATCAGGGCGCCGAGGTCCGTGCCGTGATCGGATTCTTCGGGCGCCTGATCGCCGTGCTCGGGGCGGCCTTCCGCCGGCCGCGTGCGCTGCGTATCGCCTCGGTGACGCGGCATGTCTACGAGACCGGCATCACCGCCATCCCCATCGTCTCGCTCATCGCCTTTCTCATCAGCGTCATCGTCGCGTATCTCGGGGCCCAACAGCTGCGGCGCTTCGGCGCCGAGATATTCACCGTCGACCTCGTGACCATCTCCGTGTTGCGCGAGATGGCCGTGATGCTCACCGCCATCATCGTCGCCGGCCGCTCGGGCAGCGCCTTCGCGGCCGAGATCGGCGTGATGCAGCTCAACGAGGAGACCGACGCACTGCGAGCCATGGGCATGAATCCGGTCGAGATGCTGGTCGTGCCCCGTGTCGTCGCGCTCGTCATCGCGCTGCCCCTGCTCACGGTGATCGCCGACGCCATGGGGCTCGCCGGGGGCGGCCTGCTGTCGCTCGTGAACCTGCACATCCCGCTGTCGCAGTTCACCTACCGGCTTCGCGATGCGCTCGCGCCGACGACGTTCTGGGCGGGTCTCGTCAAAGCGCCGATCTTCGCCGTGCTGATCGGCATGGTGGGGACGTACCGCGGCATGCAGGTCCGGGACTCCGCCCGCGAGCTCGGCAGGCTCACCACCGTCGCGGTCGTGCAGGCGATCTTCCTGGTGATCCTCGCCGACGCGCTGTTCGCCATCCTGTTCGTGCAGCTCGATTTCTAATGGCGACCGGCACCTCATCCCCGGGAATCGGCCCGGCGGCCGAGACGGCCACCTCGGGCAGCAGCGCAGGCGCCGAGACGGCCGGCGCCGGGAAAGGGGCGGCGGCCGCAATGGCCTCCGGGGGGGCGACACCGGTGATCCGCGTGCGCGGCCTGATCACGCGCTTCGGCGCGCAGCTCGTGCACGATCACCTCGACATGGAGGTGCGCGCCGGCGAGGTCTTCGGCATCGTCGGCGGCTCCGGCACCGGCAAGACCGTGCTGATGCGCACCATCCTCGGACTGCGCGCCCCCGATGCGGGTGAGGTGGAGCTCTACGGCAAGGACGTCCAAACCCTCGCCGCCGCGGACCGTACCGCGCTGGTGCGGACCTACGGCGTCACCTTCCAAAATGGCGCGCTGATCAGCTCGCTGTCCATCGCGGAGAACATCCAGCTGCCGCTGCGCGAGTATTTTCCCGTTTCGGAGCGCGCGCTCGGCGAGCTGGCCGAGCTGAATTTGAAGCTCGTCGGCCTCAAGCCGGAGGACGGCGCCAAATTTCCCTCGCAGCTGTCGGGCGGCATGATCAAGCGCGCCGCGCTGGCACGCGCCCTGGCGCTCGAGCCCAAGCTCCTGTTCCTCGACGAGCCGACCGCCGGCCTCGACCCCATTTCCGCCGCGGCCTTCGATGAGCTACTGTTGTATCTCCACTCGCAATTGCGGCTCACCGTGGTGATGATCACGCACGATCTGGATACCCTGTTCCGCACCTGCTCCCGCGCGGGCGTGATCGTCGACGGGCGCATTATCACGGATTCGCTCGACGGCCTGCTCGAGAATCCGCATCCCTGGATCCGCAGTTATTTCCATGGCACGCGTGCGCGAGCCGCCGCGAAGGACGTGCATGGATAGGGACGCAAGCTACGTCGCCGTCGGGGCCTTCGTGATCCTGGTGATCGCGATGGCCGTGTCCTTCGTGTTCTGGTACACCGGCCAGGAGGACAAGCGCTCCTATGAGCGTTACGAGATCTACTTCAAGGGCACGGTCAGCGGGCTGACGGCCGGCAGCCCGGTGCGGTATCTCGGCGTCGACGTGGGCAAGGTACACCGCATCCAGATCGATCCCCGCGAGCGCAACCGCGTCGAGGTCATCGCGGACATCGACTCGACGGCGCCGATCGACGGCCGCACCCGCGCCTCGCTCAGCCTGCAGGGCATCACCGGACTCTTGTTCATCGACCTGCAGCAGGATCCCAAGGCGACCACACCCGGCACGTTGCCGCGGGGCATCGAGTATCCGGTGATTCCCTCGGCGCCCTCGGACTTCGACGTGCTGCTTGCGAGCCTGCCGGCGCTGACCACGCACCTGGTCGAGACCGCGGATCGCCTCAACCAGGTGTTCAGCGACGAGAACGTGCGCACGTTCAAGGCGACGCTCGACAATGCCCGCGAGGCCAGCGAGCAGCTGCCGCCGACGTTGCGGGAGGTGCAGAAGCTGATGACCCAGGTGGCGGGCGCGACGCAGGAGGTCGAGGGGGCGGCGGCGGGACTGCGCGGCATCGAGCAGCAGGCCGGGCCGGATCTCGGATCGGCGCTTGCGAACATCCGCCATGTGTCCGACAACCTGTCGAAGACCTCGGATTCACTCGAGCACTTCATCGCCGAGAACGAGCCCGGCGTGTCGCGCTTCACGCGCCAGAGCCTTCCCGAGCTCGAGCAGCTGCTGCGTGAAAGCCGCCAGGCCGCGCGCGATTTTCGCGATCTGTCGCGGAGCCTGAAGCAGAATCCGTCGCAGCTCCTCTACGAGCCCAATTACCGGGGCGTCGAGGTGGCAAAGTGAGCGAGCAGTCCCTTGGCGTCGATGCGAAGCGTCGCGGTGCCGCGCGGCGCCGGGGCGGCGCCGCGGCCGGCGGCCTGCTGGCGGTATGGCTGGCCCTCTCGGGCTGCTCCGGATCGCTGTTCCAGAGCAAGGTCGCGCCGCCGACGATTTACCTGCTCGTGCCCACATATTCCACGCCGGCGCGCACGCCGGCCGCCGCGCCCGGCGATGCGTCCGCCGCCGCGCCTGCCGATGCACCCCGGCCGATCCCCCTCGACCTCGCGGTGCTGCGCCCGCGCGTTCGGGCCGGCCTCGAGAGCGAGCGGATCGCCGTCGTCTATCCGGACCACCGGTTGGACTACTTCGCCGACGCACGCTGGAGCGGCCCCCTCGCCGAAGTGCTCCAGGATGCCGTCGTGCAGGCGATGCATTCCCGCGCGCACCTGCGCGGCGTCAGCGGCGATGCGTCCGTGTTCGCGAGCGCCTACTGGCTCGAGATCGAGGTCACGGATTTCCAGGCCGAGTACCCGGCGGGCGCCGACAGCCCGACGGCGCACGTGCGCTTGCTGGCGCGGGTCGGCCGATCCGGCGACCGCAGCATCCTCGGTCGGTTCACGGTGGAGGGACGGGCCGAGGCCGCGTCGAACCGCCTCGGGACCATCGTCGCGGCTTTCGCGCAGGCGTCCGGCACCGCGCTTGGGGACGCGGCAGCGCAGGCCGAGGAGATCCTGGCGCAAGCCAAGAACTCCCCGTGATCGCAGGCAAGGTCTAGAAGGACAGCCGGATCGGACGCAGCGCCGAGACGCAGAGGTCCGCGTGGTATGCGTCGCCGCCGCCCTGACCCGCCAGGATCTCGAGCAGCTTGCCGGCCTCCATCGGCTCGCCGAACAAGCGTCCCTGCCCGTAGGCACAGCCGTGACGGCGCAGGAACTCGAGCTGCTCGGCGGCCTCGACGCCTTCCGCGATGACCTCGATGTCGAGGCTCTTGCCCATGTCGAGGATGGTGCGAACGATGGCCGCATCGTCCGAGTCCACCGCCACGTCGCGCACGAACGACTGGTCGATCTTGAGAGTGCCGATCGGAAACTGCTGCAGGGCCGACAGCGAGGAATAGCCCGTGCCGAAATCGTCGATCGCGAGATTCAAGCCCATTGCGTAGAGCTCGTTGAGCAGACCGATGGTGCGCTTCGGATCGGTCATCAACGTGGTCTCGGTCACCTCGAGTTCGAAGCAGGTGGGCGAGACCTCGTGCTTGCGGAACACGTTGCGGCAGCGGGCGATGAAGCTCGACTGCTTCAACTGGCGCAGGGAGAGGTTGATGGCGATGCGGCCGGGCTCGGACACGACCTTCTGCCACCCGCGATAGTCCGAGCAGACCCGATTCAGCACCCACTCGCCGATGTCGAGGATCAGGCTGGTCTCCTCGGCGAGCGGTATGAATTGAGAGGGGGAGATGTCGCCGTGACCGGGCAGCCGCCAGCGCAACAGCGCCTCGGCCCCGACCACGCGCCCGCTGCGCAGATCCACCTTGGACTGGTACAGGATCACGAACTCGTCGCGCTCGAGGGCGCGACGCAGCTTGCTCTTCAGCATCAGGCGCTCGACCGCCACCGCGTTCATCTCGGGCACGTAGAAGGCGGAGGAATTGCCGCCGTTCTGCTTGGAGTGATACATGGCGGCGTCCGCGTTGCGGATCAGGTCGATGACGTTCTCGGCGTCGTAGGGGCAGATCGCGATGCCGACGCTCGCCGTCAGATACACCTCCTGCTGGTTCACGTAGAACGTCCGGCTGATCTCGTCGAGCAGCGTGCGCGCGAGCGCGCCGATGCTGGCGCGGTTGTCCATGTCCATGGGCAGATCGTCGATGAACATGGCGAACTCGTCGCCGGCGAGGCGGCCGATGACCGTGTCCTTGCTCAGGTTGCGCGTCAGCCGCTCGCTCAGGATCTCGAGCGTGCGGTCGCCGGCGGCGTGGCCGAAGGTGTCGTTGACCTCCTTGAAGCGGTCGAGGTCGAGATACAAGAGGGCGAGTGAGCGCTGGCTGCGGCGCGCGCGGGCGATCGCCTGCTGCAGCAGATGCTGGAACTGCATGCGGTTCGGCATCTTGGTGAGCGTGTCGTAGCGCGCGAGATAGCGGATGCGCCGCTCCGCCCTCTTACGCTCGGTGATGTTGCGCGCGACGTAGATTTGACCCTGGAACTGGGGGTCCTGGGTGGTGATCTCGGAGCTCGCGATGGACACCGGGATGGTCTGCCCGCTCGCCGTGCGCAGCACCGTCTCGCGCGCCTCGGCCCCGGCATTGCCGGCCGCGCTCCCGATCTCGAACGCGCGGCGATGGGCCTCGTCGACGAAGCTGATCAAGGGCTTGTCCACCAGATCCGATTCGCGGTAGCCGAGCAGACGCTGGGTCGCCTCGTTGCAGCTCTTCACGATTCCTTCCGGCGAGGTGACCAGCACGGCATCGCTCAGGCTGTTGAGCACCGTGTTCAGGTAGTTCTTGGTGATGCTGGTTTCGTTGAGCTTCTGGCGCATGCGCTCGAGCGCGAATTGAAGCTCGCCGAGCTCATCCTGGCGCATCACGGCGAGCGGCCGCGAATAGTCGCCCTGGCCGATGCGGTCGGCGCTCTTCACCAGCGCCTCGATGGGGCCCGAGAGCTGGCGTGCGATGAACCACGCGCCCGCCAACCCGAGGAGCAGCATGGGCAGCGTCACGCCCGCGAGCAGGCCGCGCATGCGCCGGATCTGCAGTCCCTGCTGGCTCTCGAGCTGCTTGCGGATGCTCGCGAGCGTCTCGCGCATCTCGACGCGGCTCATCCAGATGCGCAGCGTGCCGAGCTGGCGCACCGGCGTGGCCTGCAGCGCGGAGTGGATGGTGCTCTGGAACGCGAACCAGTCGCCCGGCTGCTGCGGCGCCGGGTTTCCGCCGCTGAAGAGGAGCGTGCCGTGCACGTCCAGGACCTCCACCTTCTCGATGTCGCGCTCGTCGAGCAGGCGCTCCGCGATCGACGCAACGGCGCCCTTGTTGCCTGCGGAGAGCGCCGGAGCGAGCGATGAGCCGGTGATCTCGGACAGGCTGCTCGCGCGCGTCTCGAGATCGGCCTCGAGCCTTTGAGCGACGGTCGCATAGGTGAGATGATTCACGTCGGCGGCGTCGACGCGATGCTCCCAGTAAGCAAGAGCGGTCAGCACCAGCGAGAGCACGCCGCCGACGGCCAAGGCGAGCAGCAAGTACTTGGTTTTTAGGCTTTTCGCCATGAATTACCGACCGTTCGGGATTCTTTCCCCCGGTCCGCATGATACCCGTTCGGCCCCGGGCCTATAAGGGGCCGGCACAAAGGGGCTAACGGCCGCACAAAGCGGTTAACATACGTCAAATATGCGAATTGACATCTATTCAGACACCGTCTGTCCCTGGTGTTACCTCGGCAAGCGGCGCTTCGAGCTTGCCGTGGCCGCGCGGCCTCAGTTCGAGCCTCGGGTGGCGTGGCGGCCGTTCGAGCTGAATCCCGACATGCCCTCCGAAGGGGTCGACCGCGCGACCTATCTCACCGCCCGCGTCGGGGACGCCGCACGCGTCGCCGAGCTCGAGGCCGAGCTCGAGCGGCAGGGCGCGGGCAGCGGCATCGCATTTCGCTTCGATCTGATCCAGCGCGTGCCGAACACGCGTCTGTCGCACCTCCTGATCGCGCACGCCGCGCGGCGCGGCCGCCAGGCGCTGGTCAAGGAGCGACTCATGCGCGCCTACTTCGAGGAGGGCAGCGACATCGGCGAGATCGAGGAGCTGGTGCGGCTCGGCGTGGAGGTGGGTCTGGCCGAGAACGAATGCCGCTCGGCCCTGGTGCTCCGCGCGGGCCAGGACGGAGTCGTGGCGGCCGAGCGCCATGCCTCGGTGCTGGGCATAACGGGTGTGCCGACTTACATATTCGACGGCCAGTACGTGCTGTCGGGCGCGCAGGACATGGGAACGCTGACGCGGGTCTTCGAGCAGGTGGCGGGGTTTGCCGCGGCTCGCGACATCGCTTCGTGAATGCGCAAGAGTTGACCGGGCGCGTTCGCACGCACGTCACGGACGTGGCCGATCCGCGCTGCACCTTGCATGTCGATGTGGTGGCGCCGTTCACGAGCTTGCGGCGGGCCGCCCTGGCCGAGGGATTCGATCCCGAGCCCGTGTCGAGCTTCCGCGATTTTCCGCGGCAGTTGAGCATCTGGAACGCCAAGTTCACCGGTGAGCGCGCGATCCTCGATGCCGCCGGCGCGCCCATCGCCGTGCACGCGATGAGTGCGGTCCAGCGCGTCGCGGCGATCCTGCTCTGGTCGGCGCTGCCGGGCGCGAGCCGTCATCACTGGGGCACGGATCTGGACCTCATCGACCGGCGCGCGGCGCCGATCGGTTATGCGGCGCGCCTGATACCCGATGAATACTCGCCCGGCGGTCCCTTCGCGCCCATGGGCGCGTGGCTCGAGCAGAACGCGGCGCGCTGGGGTTTCTTTCATCCCTATCGAGGCGTGCGCTCCGGCGTCGGTGCCGAGCCGTGGCATTTGAGCTTCGCGCCGCTCGCGGAGCCCGCGCGCGACGCCTTGACGCCGCAGGTGCTGCGCGCGGCGATAGAGACGGCGGCGATGCTGGGGAAGGCCGAGGTGATCGCGCGCATCGAGGAGCTGCACGCCCGGTACGTCGCGGCCATCGACTGGCCCTGACACCGAGGAATCACGGGCGAGGCCGTGCGCTCAGGCCCAGAGCGCCTTGAGATGCGTGAGCATCAGGCCGCGCACCTGGCCGAGCTGATTGTCCCCCGAAGTGAACAGCGGCGGATTCCGGCGCAGCATCGGCCAGCGCTCGGTGCGCAGCACCCGGTGCAGATAGCCGAGATTGCGGTCGATCGCCTCGAGGTAAGGATTCTTGCCGCCGAACAACGGCTCCACGTAGCGGTAGGCGTGCTCGAACTCCCCTTCGAGCCGCTGCAAGCGCGTCTCGCGCACGAACTCGGGCGTCTGACGCAGGAGGTCCAGCCCGGAGCTGTATTTCACCTGTAGCGCGCCGTCGGTGCCGGTGGCCGCGGCGATGCCGCCGAGCACGAATTCCGGATAGAGCCGGTCGCGGCACTTCTCGAGGTAGCAGCGGTCCGCCATTTGCGCGATCAGGTCGGCGGTGCCGAGCAGGTGTCCGATCTTGCGGTCGCGCGCGTCGGCGAGCTGGATCTGGTCGAGCTTGATCTCGTAGCCGGTGAAATGAACGATGCGCGTCGAGATCGGCACCCAGCTCTCCATGCCGATGCTGGGCAGAAATCTCGCGAGGTAACGCGCGCTGCGCGTCACGTGATAGAGGGTGAACTCCGCGCCATTGCGGTGCTGACGGTCGCCGAATTCGCGAATGTATCCCGCATCGTGGAACAGCGAGGTGACGAGGCCCATGACGGCGCGCTCGGCGCCGAACCGCTGCCGCGGCTCGACCGAGCGCTCATGGCCCACGACCAGGCGTGCCATGGCGAGCGTCATGTCGAGGGAGTGCTGGCGGTCGTGATAGACCGTGTCGACGCCGTGGTATCCCGGCATGCGGCCGGTGAACAGCTTCTCGAATTCCTCGAAGGCGGCGGCGACGCGGTCAAACGACTCGCCGGGGAAGGCCGACGCGAACAGCTCGCGCACGGCGTCGGTCACGGCAGCGGTCGAGCTGACCTGCACCGAATTGGTGACGTCGTAGTCGTTGCG
Source organism: Steroidobacteraceae bacterium (assembly GCA_036272295.1). GTDB lineage: Bacteria > Pseudomonadota > Gammaproteobacteria > Steroidobacterales > Steroidobacteraceae > Bog-1198. Next base: position 74,364 of record DATAYZ010000086.1, on the reverse strand, counting down.
GCGGAGGTCATGCATTTGGCGAGTCTAGGCTCTTGCGCCGGTACGCGCCATTGCCTGGTTCTCTTTATATTCCAAAGTGATGCACCACTGCGTCACCGGGTTGCGCCACTATGTAAAAGCGGCCGGACGCGATGTCAAAGCGTGCCGCCGCAGTGCGGAATTAAGTCATCAATAGACCTTGAGACCGCCGAATTTGCGCCGAATCCTGGCCGCCAGCAGCGCATGCCCCAGCCAATATCCGAGCCCCGCGGCGGCTGCCACGAGCAGCGCCGCGACCCACGGCTTCACTACGCCGCGGGCCGCCGCAGGCGGCAGCGATCGGGCCGGGCTCTGCGCGCGGATCGCCTGCAGCTCCGCGCGCGACGAAGCGAGCTGCTGCTCGAGGTCGTCCGCCTCGTTGTGGGCCGCTGCCGCGGCGAGCCCGGGTGTCGTGGCGCGGGCCCGATCCAGCTCATCCTCGAGCTGCTTGACCCGGACGGTGGCGGGCACCGTCGTGGTCAGGTAGCTCGACTTGACCCATCCGACCGTACCGTCCGCGAGCCGCACGTGGGTATATTCGCCGCTGGCCCCCAGCGTCTCCAGGCTGGCCCCCGAATGGAGCGTCGTCAGACGTTGCCCCTGACCGTTCTCCTCGGAATAGACGCCGAGAATGAGCTCATCGCTGACATAGGCCGCGGCCGCCGCGGCGCCCTGCGCGAGCAGCCCGAGCAGCGCCGCGAAGGCCCATTTCACGCCGCGATTCCGGTCTGCTTGAGCAGCGGCCGAACATCGGGCTCGCGACCGCGAAACCGCACGAAAGCGTCCATCGCGTCCAGGCTGCCGCCCCGCGCGAGAATCGAATCACGGAAGCGCGCGGCCGTCGCGCCGTCGAAGACTCCCGCCTCCTCGAAGGCCTCGAAGGCATCCGCCGCGAGCACCTCGGCCCATTTATAGCTGTAGTAGCCGGCGGCATATCCGCCCGCGAAGATGTGCGCGAAGCTCGCCGGCATGCGATTGAACGGCGCCGCCGGCACCACGGCGACCCGCCGGCGCACTGCGGCGAGCGTCTCCCCCACCCGCGGGCCCGCCGCCGCGTCGAATTTCGCGTGCAGCTCGAAATCGAAGCTCGCAAGCTCGATCTGACGCAGGGTGTCGAGGGCCGCGTTGAACGTGCGGGTGCCGAGCAGCCGCTGCAGCACGTCGACGGGCAGAGGCTCGTCGGTCTCGATGTGCGCGGAGATCAGCGGCAGCACCTCGGGCCGCCATGCGAAATTTTCCATGAACTGGCTCGGCAGCTCGACTGCGTCCCAGGCGACGCCGTTGATGCCCGCGATGCTGGGGTAGGCGACCCGCGTCAGCATGTGGTGCAGGCCGTGCCCGAATTCGTGAAACAGCGTGGTGACCTCGTCGTGGGTCAGCAGCGACGGGGCCGCGCCGACGGGCGTGGTGAAGTTGCACACGAGCTGGGCCACGGGGAGCGCCGTGCCGCTCGGCAGCGATTTCGCGATCACGCACTCGTCCATCCAGGCGCCGCTGCGCTTCTCGGTGCGCGAATAGGGATCGAGGTAGAAGCCCGCGAGCGGACGCCGCTCCGCGTCGAGGAGGTCGTAGAACCGTACCGACGGGTGCCACACGCCGACGCCGGGGCGCTCGCGTACCTCGATGCCGTAGAGACGCTTGACCAGCGTGAACAATCCTTCGAGGACCTTGGGCAACGGGAAGTAGGGGCGCAATGCCTCCTGCGACACCTTGAACCGACGCTCCTGCAGCTTCTCGCCGTAGAACGCCAGGTCCCAGGCGCAGAGCTTCCGGCCGGCGAATTCCTCGAGGTCCGAGAACTCGCGCCGGCCCGCGGGCATGCAGCGCCGCGCCAGATCGTCGAGAAAGCCGAGCACCTGCCGGCTGCTCTTGGCCATGCGGGTCGCGAGCGCGAAATCCGCGTAATTGTCGAAGCCGACCAACCGTGCGAGCTCGTGCCGCAGCGGCAGGATCTCGGCGATGACCGGGTTGTTGTCGAACTTACCTGCGGTCGGCCCGAGCTCCGACGCGCGGGTGATCCAGGCCTCGTAGATGTCGCGGCGCAGCTGCTCGCTCTCGGCGCTGGCCATGATCGTGATGTAGGTCGGCTGGTCGAGCTTGAACACCCAGCCCGGGCGTCCCGACTCGCGGGCGTCCGCCGCGGCGCGGTCCACAACGTTGGCGGGCAGCCCGGCGAGCTCCGCCCCGTCGGTGACCGCGCGAGTGAAGGCACCGGCCGCGTCGAGGACGTTCTCGGAAAACTTGCTCGCGAGCTGCGCGAGCCTCTGCGCGACCTCCCGGTAGCGCGTCTGCGCTTCGACCGGAAGATCGACGCCCGCGAGGCGGAAATCCCGCAGCGCGTTCTCCAGCAGCTTGATCTGAGCGGCGTCGAGCGAGCTGCGCTCGTGCTCGAGCACGTGCGCGTAGGCCTTCTGCAGCGCTGCGTTCTGTCCCAGCTCGGAGTGGTAGCCGGTCAGGAGCGGCACGCACTCGTTGTAGGCGGCGCGCATCTCGGGCGAATTCTGCACGCCGTTCAGGTGCGCAACCGGACTCCACACGCGGCTCAAGCGGTAGGAGAGCTCCTCGACGGGCACCACCAGGGACGCGAAGGTCGGATGAGCCTGCACGGTGAGCTCCGCGAGACCGGCGCGATTCTCGGCGAGCACGGCCTCGAGCGCGGGCCGCGCGTGCTCGGGCCGTATGCGGTCGAATGCGGGCAGGGAATCGATTTCCAGCAGGGGATTCGTCATGATTGGAATTCTATCAGACGTGCTCGAGCGTCCAGGCGAGCGCGGCGACGCCGGCGACGAACCCGGCCGCTCCCGCGAGCACCTTGCGCCGAAAGCGCCGCGCGAGCGACTCGCCCTCGAGCGCCGCCAGCAGGAACGCGCGCCCGTCCCCGGGGTCGGCGAGCACGTTCACCATCGGCCGACGCTCCTCGGCTGCGCGCTGCCGCTGCGCCTCGGCCCGTGCCGCCTCGCGCGCCTGCTCCCATTCCTCGGGCGAGATCCGCCCGTCATGATTGGCGTCGAAGCGCGCCAGCAGCGCCGCCTGATCGTGCTTCCAATCGTGCAGCAATGCACCGGCAGCGGCCTCGCCGTCGTCGACGCGTACGCCGCCGAGGCTGCGAAACAATCCGATGGAATGGATCTCCTGGTGAGACTCCAGGCGATATTCCGAGTAGCGGTATTTGTCGGTCACGAAGGTGTTCACCAGCCAGCCCAGCATTCCTTCGACGTCCGGAATGCGCCCCTGCGGCCAGGGCGTCGGGCCGTACCAGCGATCGGTCGCGGTGGGATACACTTCGGCGCCGCGCGGATCCACCAGGCATCGCCCCGTGCCGTCGTCGAGAAGGAACGGCACGGTGCTGGCGTCGCTGCCGACGTTGCACCAGGAGCGCGATCGCCCGGTGTAGCGGCGCTCCTCGATCTTGTAGCGCCACCAGGTGCAGGGCTTGCCGGTGAGCGGAGCCTTGATGGCCGCCTCGTCCGACGGCAGACCGCGGCCGCAGAGGGCGATGTACCCCTGCGCCGCCGAGCGGATGCGGGAGGTCGGCGTGTCGGCGATGAGCCGGCTCTTGATCCAGGCCCTGCAGGCATACCAAAGGCAGTAGGCTGCCGCCCCCGCGAGGCCCGCCAAGATCAGCCACAGCTTGATGCGCGGCATCGCGCGGGCCGGCGTCAGGTGCCGAACAGCACGCCCACGTCGACGTCGCGCTTCTCCGGCTCGGAGAATTCCAGGAGGTGAGCCGGCGCGAACCCGTACTTGCGCGCGATCACCGCGTCCGGGAAGGTGCTCACGCGGATGTTGTTGACGTTGACGCTCTCGTTGTACAGCTCGCGGCGGTCGGCGATCGATTCCTCGAGCGTCGTGATGCGTGCCTGCAGCTGGCGGAAATTATCATCGGCCTTCAGTTGCGGATAGTTCTCGGCCACGGCGAACAGGCGGCTGACTCCGGCGCGCAGCTGGCGCTCTGCGGCGCCGACCGCGGCCACGTCCCCGGTGGAGCTCGCGCTGCTGACCGACGCGCGGGCGCGCATGACCTTCTCGAGCGTCTCCTGCTCGTACTGCATGTAGCGCTTGCAGGTCTCGATGAGCTTCGGCAGCTCGTCGTGGCGCTGCTTGAGCAGCACGTCGATGTTCGCCCAGGCGACCTTGACGTTCTCGCGCAGTGCGACCAGTTGGTTGTATATCCCGACCGCGTACACGGCAAGGATCACGCCGAGGGCAAGAATCACGACCAGCCAGATCACTGCACACCCCGCTCGCTTGGGAGGCTCTGCCCGGAAAAACCTCGTAACCTCCCCTGGTTATCGGCGCGCCGAGTATATCATTGCCATTCCACGGTCTCGGCGGACGGAGTTCACAGTGTCACAGGCTTTCGATCTCATCTGCATCGGCGGCGGCAGCGGCGGTCTCGCCTGCGCGCAGCGTGCGGCAGAATACGGCGCGAAGGCCGCGGTGATCGAGCCGCATCGCCTCGGCGGAACCTGCGTCAACGTCGGCTGCGTGCCCAAGAAGGTGATGTGGAACGCGGCGAACGTCGCGCTCGCGATCCGCGACGCCGGCGACTACGGGTTCGACGTGACCTCGCGCGGCGACGACTGGCGCCTGCTGAAGCAGAAGCGCGACGCCTATGTGCTCAAATTGAACGGGATCTACGCGCGGAACTTGCAGGCGAAGGGAGTCGCTCACGTGAAGGGCGCGGCACGGTTCATCGATCCGCACACGCTCGAGGTCGCGGGCGAGCGGCTCGCGGCGCGCCACATCGTGATCGCGACCGGCGGCGTTCCCATCGTCCCGCCGCTGCCCGGCGCCGAGCATGGCATCACCTCGGACGGATTCTTCGAGCTCGAGACGCAGCCGCAGCGGGTCGCGGTGGTCGGCAGCGGCTACGTGGCGTGCGAGCTCGCCGGCGTGTTCCGCGAGCTCGGCAGCGAGGTGGAGATGTTCATCCGGCGCGAGCGGCCGCTATGGAGCTTCGACGCCATGCTGGGCAAGTCGCTCATGCAGGAGATGCGCGCGCAGGGCATCGTAATCCACGAGCAGGTGCTGCCGTCGGCCGTCCGCGAGCAATCCGGACAGAAGACCCTGATCGGTTCCGATGGGCGCGAATTCCCGGGGTTCGACTGTCTGCTGTGGGCGGTGGGCCGCAGCCCGCACAGCGGCGATCTCGGCCTGGACAAGGCCGGCGTCACGATGGACGACGCGCGGTTCGTCGCGACCGATGCCTTCCAGAACACCGACGTGCCGGGCATCTATGCCATCGGCGACGTCACCGGGCGGGCCGCCCTGACGCCCGTTGCCATCGCCGCGGGCAGGCGCCTGAGCGACCGGCTGTTCGGCGGCAAGGAGGACCGCCATCTCGACTACAACCTGATTCCGACCGTGATATTCACGCACCCCCCCATCGGCACGGTCGGGGCGACCGAGTCCGAAGCCCGGGCGCGGCATGGTGACGCGGTGCGGGTGTTCATCGCCGATTTCACGCCGATGTACCACGCCCTCACGGCGCGCAAGACGCGCACCGACATGAAGCTGATCTGCGTGGGGCCGGAGCAGCGCATCGTCGGCTGCCACGTCATCGGCCTCGGGGCGGACGAGATGCTGCAGGGATTCGCGGTCGCGATCCGCATGGGGGCGACCAAGCGCGACTTCGACGACACCGTGGCGATTCATCCGACCAGCGCCGAAGAGCTGGTCACGATGCGCTAGGGGCAGAAAGCAGGCCCCGGTTCCCTTCGGCCTCCTCTCGGGCGTACCGCCCCGTCTGGGTCAGAGCTACGCGGGCACTGCTCCCCGTGGTTGGGTCGCTCGGCCGCGGCTAGACCGCTGCTCATCAGGCGGCCCCCAGGTGGACGTCGGAACATGTTACGGGTAGCAGTGCCCGCGTAGCTCTGACCCAGACGGGGCGGTACGCCCGAGAGGAGTCGAAGGGAGCCGGGGCCTGCTTTTTGGCGGCCACCTAGGGGTTCTGTGAGAGGGCCTGCAGCACGGGTTGGGTGTCGGGCCGGATGCCGCGCCACAAGAGGAAGGACTCCGCTGCCTGCTCGACCAGCATGCCCCAGCCCTTTACGGTGCGCCGTGCGCGCCGCGCGCTCGCCCACTGCGTGAACGGCGTCGCTCCGCGGCCGTATGCCATGTCGTAGCACACGGTCTCGCTGCCGACGATCTCATCGGGCAGCGCGGGCATCTGCCCCTGCAAGCCGGCCGACGTTGCGTTGATGATGAGGTCGTAGCCGGCGCCGACGAGGTCGGCGAAGCCGCAGCCCCAGATTTCGCCCATGTCGGAGAACTCCTCCGCGAGCTTGGCCGCGCGCTCCGGCGTCCGGTTGGCGATGACCAGCTCGCGCAGCTCGCGCTCGAGCAGCGGGCCCAGAACCCCGCGCACCGCGCCGCCGGCTCCGAGGATCAGGACGCGCTTGTCGGTGAGATTCAACTTGAGATTCTGCTCGAGATCGACGGTGAGACCGAGGCCGTCGGTGTTGTCGCCGAGCAGGGAGGTGTCATCGAAGAATGCGATGGTGTTCACGGCGCCGGCGCGCTCGGCGCGCGGAGTCAGCTCGTTGACCAGCTCCGCCGCCGCTTGCTTGTGCGGAAGGGTGACGTTCAGGCCGCGCAAGCCGCCCGTGAACAGACGCAGCGCCTCGCGCCTGAAATCCTCCGGCGCGATGTCGAACAGCCGATAGACCAGGTTTTGCGCGGTGGCCTTGGCGAACAGCCCGTGGATGAACGGCGACCAGCTGTGGGCGATGGGGTGTCCGGCCACCCCGTATTGATCCGGTGATTCCGCGCCGGGATTCCAGTTCACTGCTCGAGCCACTCCGCCGCTTTTTTAGCGAAATACGTCAGGATACCGTCCGCGCCGGCCCGCTTGATCGAAGTCAGCGACTCCAGGGCGATCGCCCGCTCGTCCACCCAGCCATGGCCGGCGGCGGCCATGATCATGGCGTACTCGCCGCTCACCTGGTAGACGAAAGTCGGCATTTCGAAGCGATCCTTGACGCGACGCACAATATCGAGATAGGGCAGGCCGGGCTTGATCATGACCATGTCGGCGCCCTCGGCGATGTCCAGGGCGACCTCGCGCAGGGCCTCGTCGGAATTGGCGGGGTCCATCTGGTAGCTCGCCTTGCCGCCCTTGCCGAGCTGTGCGGCCGAGCCGACCGCGTCACGGAACGGTCCGTAGAACGCCGAGGCGTATTTGGCGGCATACGCCAGAATGCGGGTGTTCACGAGACCCGCCGTCTCGAACGCGCCGCGGATCGCGGCGATGCGTCCGTCCATCATGTCGGACGGAGCGACCACGTCGGCCCCCGCGTCCGCGTGCGAGCGCGCCTGGCGCACCAGGGTCTCGACGGTCAGGTCGTTGAGCACATAGCCGGAGGCGTCGATGAGGCCGTCCTGGCCGTGCGTCGTGAAAGGATCGAGCGCCACGTCGGTGATCACGCCGAGCTGCGGGAATTCGCGCTTCACCGCGCGCACCGCCGTCTGCGCGATGCCGTCGGGATTCCAGGACTCGCGCGCATCGAGCGATTTTTTCCCGGGCGGAGTGACCGGGAACAGGGCAATCGCCGGGATGCGCAGGCGCACCAGAGCGGCGCACTCGCGCAGCAGCTCGTCGACGGACAGACGCTCGATGCCCGGCATGGACTCGACCGGCTGGCGCTGGCGCTGTCCCTCGACGACGAACATCGGGTAGATCAGCGAGTCCACGCCGAGCACCGTCTCGCGCATCAAACGACGCGAGAACTCGTCCCGGCGCATGCGCCGCATGCGGGCCCCAGGAAATGAATGGGCAGGAATTCCGGTCATCTAGGCTGTGACTCCTCATCCGGTCTCAGGCAACGCGAATCCGGCCCTCCCGCTTCTCTGGCACGCGCTAATATCGTGCGCGGGGCATGTTCGGCCGGATGCTGATTTAACCATGAAGGATCAGGTGGGCGGAAATCACAAGCGGGCGCGCTTCCAGGCGCTCTGCCAGTCGCTGCGCCCCGATCTTCTGCGCTTCGCCTACTGGCTCGCCCGGGATCGCGCGCTGGCCGAGGACGTCGTGCAGGAGACCATGCTGCGCGCCTGGAAGGCGCAGGACTCGCTCCAGGACGAGGCCGCGGCCAAGCCGTGGTTCCTGACCATCATCCGGCGCGAATTCGCGCGGTCGTTCGAGCGCAAGCGCCTCGTGACGGTGGACATCGACGAGCTAGTTGCGGGCGAGGAGCCCATGCTCGCCGCCTCGCAGGCCGAGGATGCGGCGGAGCTGCGCGCGGCGTTGTTCAAGCTGCCGGAAGAGTATCGCGAGCCGCTGGTGATGCAGGTGCTCATGGGCTTCACCACGGCCGAGATCGCGCGAGAGCTCGACCTCTCGACGGCGGCGGTGCTGACACGCCTGTTCCGCGCGCGCAAGCGCCTGCGCGAGATGTGCGGCGAGGACACGAGTCTGGATCCCGAAGAATGACCGATTGCAGCCGCTACCGCCGGTCGATGCTCGCCGCTCCGAACGACCCGGACCCGGAGCTCGACGCGCACCGCAAGACTTGTCCCGAGTGTGCCGGATTCAGCGAGCGGCTGCGGCGGTTCGAGTCGCGCCTCGAGCGGGCGCTGCGTGCGCCCATGGCGGACGAGGCACCGGGCGCGCCGCGGGCCGATGCCGGTGCGCGGGCCTCCCGCTCGTGGAGGAGCGCGTCGGCACCGCGGCGCCAGCGCTGGCTCGCCATGGCGGCGAGTCTGGTGCTCGCGCTGCTCGTCGGCGCAGCGCTCTGGCTGAGCTCCCCCCGCGAGAGCCTCGCCGCGGACGTGGTGACGCACATGAAAGGCGAGCCGGATGCCTGGCGGCGCACCAACGTGCCCGTTCCAGGGGCTCGGCTCGACGAGGTGCTCGCCGATGCGCACCTGCGCCTCGCCGGGCCGCCAGGCATCGTCAGCTACGCGGCCAGCTGCACGTTCCGCGGCCATCATGTGCCGCATCTCGTCCTGCAGACCGACTCGGGACCGGTGACCGTGATGGTGCTGGTCCACGATGAGGTGAAGAAGCCCATGCGCTTCGACGAGGAGGGGTACCGCGGCGTCATCGTCCCCGACGCGGGCCACGGCAGCCTCGCGGTGCTGACCCGTGGGCACGACGCGGACATTCCCGGCATCGAGCGAATCGCCGCCCGCGTGCGCAGCTCGATCGTGTGGACCCGCTAGTCACGCCGGCTGACCGCCGAGCCCCCCCGATGATCCGTTCAGATACCGACTTCGCCGAGGAGGTCGACCAGGCGGCGCGCGCCGGCCGCGAGCGACGGGTGATCCGCCTCGAACCGCACCGCCAGGCTCTCCGCGAGATCGGGCAGCGACGGGTGCGGCGAGTCTTTCGACTCCTCGATGAGCCGCTCGATCTCGCTCACGCGATCGCTCGCCGCCGCCATCGAGCCCGGTTGCGTGCGGCCGGCGTCCGCGATTTGCGTCTTGAGCGCGTGAAGATGTGCGCGCAGCGAGTCTTTGTCCATTGGAGCTCCTCGGGCCTTCAGGCCCGGCTGGGTGCTTATTGTGCCATTTGCTCGGGCGTCAGTCGGGCCACTTCCGCGTAGCCGGCCCCGCGCGCAGCTAGCGCGCGATGGATGGCGGCGTAGCCTTCGCGCAGGTGCTCATCGGCGCCATAAGGAGGGTTGACGATCAGCAGGCCCGAGCCCGCCAGACCGACGTGCGCGTCGTCCGGGTGCACGGCCAGATCGGCGCCGAGCATCTTCGGGATCCCGAGCGTTTTGAACCGAGCATGAACCCCCGCCCGTTGCGCGGCATTCAGGATCGGATACCAGATCAGGAACATGCCGGTCGGCCAGCGGCGATACGCATCGGCGAACGCCGCGAGCACGGTGTCGATCTCGCCCGGGTCCTCGTAGGGCGGATCGATCAACACCAGCCCGCGGCGCTCCCGCGGCGGCAATTGCGACTTGAGGGCGGCATAGCCGTCGCCGAGCTGGACCCCGAGCCGGGCGGTGGACTCGATCTGCCGCTCGAGCGCGCGCGCCTCGGCGGGCTGCATCTCGACCAACAGCGCGCGATCCTGTGAGCGCAACGCGCCCGCGATCAGCGCGGGCGAGCCGGGATAGTGCGCGAGACGCCGCCGCCCCCCGCCTTCACCGCGACCGCCGTCGCCGCGAGCACCGCCCGCACGACCGCCCGCGCGACCGCCGGCAACGCGATCGCCGCCACCGGGACCGCCGCCCGCGCGACCGCCGTCCACCGCATCGGCGGCGCCCTCCTGAGGCGCCCCGACGGCGGCCAGGTAGTCGCGGAGCACGGGCTCCCGGCCGGCGGCCTCGATCAGGCGCAGGATTCCGCGCGCGGACTCGCCCGATCTCTGCGCCTCGCCCGCGCCGAGGTCGTAGCGGCCCCGCCCGGCATGCGTGTCCAGCACGAAGAAGCCAGTCTGCTTGCGTTTGAGCGCCTCGAGGCAAAAAACCAACGCTGCGTGCTTCGCGACGTCCGCGAAATTTCCCGCGTGATAGATGTGCTGGTAGTTCATGGGGCGTACGCCGGCGTCATGGCCCCGCCGCAGCGCCGGGACCGCTTGGAAAGCAGCTCCCTCAAGCCGCGCGCAGCGCTTCCGCGACCGGCAGCCGCGCAGCCCGCAGCGCAGGGAAGAAGCCGCCGAGCACCCCGATGATGCAGGCCCACACGACCCCGGTCACGATCAGCGCGCGGGTCACCGTGAGCTTGAAAACCACCTGGGCGAATGCGCCGCCGAGCGTCGAGACGCTGTGGCCGTTGAAAAACAGCCACGCGAGCGAGGCGCCCATGACGCCGCCCAGGAGCGCGAGCAGCAGGGATTCCGCCATCACGGACAGCAGCACGGGCAGCGCACCGAAGCCGATGGCGCGCAGCGTCGCGATCTCGAGGCCGCGCGCGGCGACGGCGGAATACATGGTGTTGAGCGCACCGAACATCGCTCCGATCGCCATGATCACCGCCACCGTGTTGCCGACCACGTTGATGAGCTTGCTGAGCTGCTTCGACTGCGCCGCGTAGTAGGCGGGCTCGGGCTGCACGTCGACCTTGAGCTGCGGATCGGTGGTCAGTGCATCCTTGAACGCGGGGAAGGCGCCGGCGCTGGTCAGCAGACCGATGGCCGAGCTATAGCCGGTGCGCTCGAGGGACGAGCCCACGGTGTCCGCGTCGGCCAGCAGCTCCGACTCGTGCACGTCGCCGTTGCTCTCGAACACGCCCGTGACGGTCCAGTCGGCGTTGCGCATGTGCAGGACGTTGCCCGGCTCGAGCCCCCGGAACTGCCTGGCGGCACCGACCCCCGCGATCAGCTCTCGCACCGCGGGCCTGAACATGCGGCCGCTGACGATACGGAGCTCCGGGCGCACCTCGGTGAGCTTCAGGCCCACGCCGCGCAGGGTGACGTTGGCGTCGGTGCCGGTGTCGATCTTCGGCACGTTCACCACGGTCACGATCTCGTTCGACAGCAGCGCCTTGCCCGCGGCGTCTTTCGCGAGCCCGGGGGCGTTGGCGATGGTGTCGACGTCGTTTCGGGTCAGATTGCTGTTCAGCTCGGCATCGGAGCCGCCGCGCAGGATGATCACCCGGTCCGCACGGCCCGCGTCCGCGAGCGTATGTCGAAAGCCGACGCCCATCGCCAGCACCGACACCAGCACGGCCACGACGCCGGCGATGCCGATCACGATCACGCTGGAAGAGCCGAGACGCTGCGGCAGCGTCTGCAAGCTCATGGAGAGGAGGGCGGTCAGTTGCCTGAGCATGGGGTCTCCCTAGTGCTTGTCCGCCAGGGCATCGACGATATTGAGCCGCATGGCGCGAAGCGCGGGCGGCAGCCCAACGACCAGCGCAAGCGCCACCGCCACGCCGAGCCCCGGCAACAGCGCACTCGGGGAGAGCTCGATGCCCTGCAAGGCGGTCTTGATGACGGGCAGCGTCGCATAGCTCAAGGCAAGACCGATGACCGCGGCCAGCGCGCAGAGCAGCAGCGATTCCGCCAGCACCAGCTCGAGCACCTGGCCGTCGCCGAAGCCCAGCGTCTTCAGCACCGCGAGCTCGGGAGTACGCTCGCGCACCGACTGCATCATCGTGTTGCCGGTGAGGAACAGGAGCGCGAAGAACACCGCGCCCAGGATGGCGCGCAGCACGAAGCCGATGTCGCCGAACTGCTTGATGAAGGAGAGCGCGAAGTCGTTTGCCGGCTGGGTCTTGGTCTCGTTGGGCGAGTTCGCGAACAGGGCATCGATGCGTGCGGCGATGTCCGCGGCCTTGGACGGATCGGTGACGCGCTCCTCGAACCAACCGACCTCGCCTTTGCCGAAGCTGCGTCCCTCGTCGAACATCTCGTAGTGGAACAGCACGGTCTGCGCCTGCGCGGAGGCCTGGGTGGGGTCCCTGGCATCGAACGTGCCCACGATGTCGAAGGTCCAGTCGAGCGATCCGTCCGCCTTCTGCGTCCAGATGGTCGAGTGCAGCGGCACCTTGTCGCCGACCTTCCAGCCGTGCTTCTTCAGGAGGGCGGAATTCACCAGGGCACCGGTGCGCGTGCCGCGGAACGCGCGCATCTGGTTCTCCGGGACGATGAATTCGTCCTTGTGCACGTTGAAATAGCTGTCCGTGTCGATCGGCAGCGCAAACACGAAGTTCTTCGACTCCTGGTAGTAGGCGCCGAACCAGGTGATCCAGGTGACCTCCGCCACGCCCGGTACCGCGTGGATTTCCGCGGCATCCGAGTACGGCAGCAACAGCGTGATCGAGTACTTGTTGGTGGTGATCAGCTTGTCCGCACCGGTCACGCCGCTCGACGGATGCGCGAAGGCGTAGTCGATGGTCTCGAGCACCCCGAACAGCAGGAACGCGACCACGATGGAGAGCAGCGTGAAGATGGTGCGCGTCTTCTTGCGCCACAGCGTCGCCCAGATCAGAGGAAAGAATTTCATGGCGGCATCCTCAGGTCGCCGCCCTCAGGCGAGCGTGCCGGCCTCGAGCAGGGCTCCCTTGTCCATGTGCAGCTGGCGCCGCGCGAACTCGGCGGCCTTGGGGTCATGGGTGACCATGACGATGCTCTTGCCATGGTCGCGGTTCAGTATCTGCAAGAGGTGCAGCACCTCGTCGGCGGACTTGCGGTCCAGGTCGCCCGTCGGCTCGTCGCAGATCAGGAGCGTCGGATCCGCGACCAATGCTCGAGCGATCGCCACCCGCTGCGCCTGCCCGCCCGACAACTCGGCCGGCTTGTGCTTGGCGCGATCCGCGATACCGACCAGCGTGAGCGCGGCAAGCGCGTTGGCTTTGCGCTTCGAGCCCGACAGATGGGTCAGGAGCAGGGGCAGCTCCACGTTGCGCTCTGCGTTGAGCATCGGCATCAAATTGTAGAACTGGAACACGAAGCCGACGTGATTCGAGCGCCAGCGGGCAAGGGCGCCGCTCCCGAGCCGGTCGAGCCGCTGGCCCGCGACCGTGATCTCGCCGGAGTTCGGCGTGTCCAGGCCGCCGATCAGATTGAGGAGGGTGGTCTTGCCCGAGCCGCTCGGGCCCATGAGCGCGACGAAGTCGCCCTTGGGGATGTCGAGGCTCAGACCGTTCAGGACCTCGACGGTCTGCTTGCCGCGCTCGTAACGCTTGACCACGTTGCGCATGGACACGATTGCTTCGCTCATGAACTCTCCCTGGGCCTGCTGACACCGCCGTCTCGGCGCGCGGCCGTGACCGGAGTCGATGCCAGCGGGCTCTTATTGCTCGATGCGAATTTTCGCCCCGTCCTTCAATTGATTGAAGTCCCCGATCACAACCCGCTCGCCGGGGGAAATCCCGGACAATATTGTAACCGCATCGCCGCTGCCGGCTCCCATGCGAACCGCGCGCCGCTCGACCGTGTCCTCGCGTACGACGAATACGGTCCCGGTCGAGCCCGAGGCTTGCACCGCCTTGGCCGGGAGGGTGACCCCGGCCGCCGTGGGCCCGCTCGCGGGGCCGGCATCGGCGAGAAACGACACCCGCACGCCCATCTCCGGCAGGATGCGCGCGTCCTTCTGGTCGAGAGCCAATCGCACGGTGACCGTGCCCTTGCTGCGGTCGGCGGTCGGGATCACCGCGATCACGTGCGCGGGGATCTGCCAATCCGGGTAGGCGTTGAGCTTGGCGGTGGCGCGCCCGTCCGGCCGGACCCGGTTGATGAAATTCTCGTTCACGTCCACCTGGATCTCGAGCGAGTCCATGTCGACGATGGTGCCGATGCCGGTGCGCGTGAAGCCCCCGCCCGCCGAGACGGGCGACACCATTTCCCCGGGTTGGGCGGCCTTGACGGTCACGATCCCGGAGAAGGGCGCGCGGACCACCGTGTCGTCCTCGTTGCGCTGCGCGACCGCGAGCGCGCGCGACACCACGCCGACGTTGCTCTCCTGCGTCGCGAGCTGCGCTTTCAGGGCGTCGAAGGCCGTTTGCGCGTTGTCGACCGTGGACTGGCTGACGTAGTGGTTCTGCAGCAGGCTCGTCTGACGATCGTAGTCGCGCTTCGCGTTGGCAAGATTGACCCGCGTCTCGGCAAGGCTCGCCTTGGCGAACTCGAGCTGCGCGCTTGCTTCATTGAGCGCGGCGTGCACGTTGGTGTCGTCCAGCTTGGCGATGACCTGCCCCTCCTTGACGTGGTCGCCTTCCTCGATGTCGAGCTCCACCATCTTGGCCGTGATCTTGGAGGCCACCGTGGCCTGCCGCCTCGCCACGATGTACCCCGAGGCGTCGAGGATCGAGCCCGCGGTGGATTCGGCGCCGCCGACGCGCTCCGCCGTCACCACGTGCACGGGGATCCCGGCGCCGCGGTTCCACCACCACACCGTCGCGGCCGCGATGACCACCAGCGCGGCACCGGCAGCCAGGCCGATCTTGAGCCCCTTGCCGGAGGCGGGCTGCGGCTCGCGGCGATCGATGCGCAGCTGATCGAGCAAGGCGGATTTTTCATCCATGATCCAGCTCCGCCAGAAAGTTGCGCGGGCGCAAGAACTCCGCGTACAGGCGCGCCTCAGGGGAGCCGGGCTCCGGTTCCCAGTCGTATTCCCAGCGCACCAGCGGAGGCAGCGACATGAGAATCGATTCGGTGCGCCCGCGCGACTGCAGCCCGAACAGCGTACCGCGATCGTAGACCAGATTGAACTCGACGTAGCGCCCGCGGCGGTAGAGCTGGAATTGCCTCTCGCGATCCTCGAACGGCCGGTCCTTGCGGCGCTCGACGATGGGGAGATAGGCCGGCAGGAAATGATCCCCGACGCTGCGCGTGAGCGCGAACGCACGCTCGAAGCCGCCCTCGTCGAGATCGTCGAAGAACAGTCCCCCGACGCCGCGCGTCTCGTTCCGATGGGGCAGGAAGAAGTAGCGGTCGCACCAAGCCTTGTAGGTTGGGTAGACATCGGCGCCGAAGGGCTGACAGGCATCGCGCGCCGCGCGGTGCCAGTGCAGCACGTCCTCGTCGTACGGGTAGTACGGCGTCAGGTCGAAGCCGCCGCCGAACCACCATTGCGCGGCTGCGCCGGCGGGCGAGGCCTCGAGGAATCGCACGTTGCAATGCGTGGTAGGAGCGTGGGGATTGCGCGGATGGAAGACCAGCGAGAGGCCCATCGCCTCGAACGGCGCGCCGGCGATCCCGGGGCGCTGGCTCGACGCGGACGCCGGCAGCTGCTCGCCGAACACGTGGGAGAACGACACGCCGGCGCGCTCGAAAACGCGGCCCCCGGAAAGGACCCGGCTCTCCCCGCCGCCGCCGTCGGGCCGTTCCCAGGTATCGCGCCGAAATTTCCCGCCATCGACCTGCTCGATCGCGGCGGTGATCCGCTCGTGCAGCCCGCTGAGGTAGCGCCTCACCGCGCCCGCATCCGGCCGTGGGCGGCTCGAGCCGGCAGTCAATGGGGTCTCGGACATGTCGGTCCATTTTCGACAGCAGCGCCGCTCATATCCATGGGTGCTCGGCGATCATTACCCGGACAGGCTCCTAGGGCTTCTTGGGCCGCGCGCTCTTGCGGCTCTCTCGAGCTCCGGATTTGGGCTTGGCCGTGGCTGCCGGCGGCTTGGAACCCGCTTTTGGGGGCGCCGCGGCGGGTGCCTTCTTGTTCGCCGGCGCCTTCGCTCCCTTGGCGGCGAGCTTGACCGGGGCGGCGGGCTCCTTGGCGGGGGCTGCGGACGGCCTGGCAGGGACCGCCGACGGCCTGGCCGGACCGGCGGGTGGCTTCGCCGGGGAGGCGGGCTCCTTGGCCGGCTTGCCCGCGGCGGGCTGACCTGCCTTCGCCTTTCCGGCCTTGCCCTTGCCGCGGCCCCACTTGCCGAACGTGCGTGCGGGCGCCGCGGCGAGCAGCGCCTGGCATTCCGCGAGGGTCATGCTCTTCGGCTCGCGGTCCTTTGGGATCTTCGCGTTGCGGCTCTTGTCGGTGATATAGGGGCCGTAGCGGCCATTCAACACCTGGATGCCGGCATCCGCAAAATCCAGGATCAGCCGGTTGGCGTCCGCGATCTCCTTCTCGCGGATCACCTCGAGCGCGCGCTCCGGCGTGATCTCATAGGGGTCGTCGGTTTTCAGAGAGACATATTTCGCTCCGTACTTGACGTACGGGCCGAACCGGCCGACGTTGGTGCTGATCTCCTCGCCCGCGGCGGTGAGCCCAAGCTTGCGCGGCAGCTTGAACAGCTCCATGGCTTGCGCGTGCGTGATCGTGTCCATCTTCTGGCCGGGGCGCAGGCCCGCGAAGCGCGGCTTGTCCTCGTCGTCCTTGGTGCCGATCTGCACGAACGGGCCGAAGCGTCCCATGCGCACCGTCATCGGTTTGCCGCTCGCGGGGTCGGTCCCGAGATCGCGCGCCTGGGCGACCTCTTCGCGGCTCACCGATTCTTCGGTGTGCTTCACCAGGTGGATGAACGGCTTCCAGAAACGATCGAGCAGCGGGACCCACTCCTCCTCGCCGTTCGACACCGCGTCGAGCGAGTCCTCCATCTTGGCGGTGAAGTCGTAGTCCACGTAGGTGGTGAAATACACGGTCAGGAACCGGCTCACGATCTTGCCGATGTCCGTGGCGGTGAAGCGGCGGCTCTCGATCTCGACGTACTCGCGGTCGCGCAGCGTCGAGATGATGGAAGCGTAGGTCGAGGGACGCCCGATGCCGTACTCCTCCAGCGCCTTCACCAGCGAGGCCTCCGAGAAGCGCGGCGGCGGCTCGGTGAAGTGCTGCGAGGGGACGACCGCCGTCAGCTTGACCCGGTCGCCCTCGCTCATCGGCGGCAGCACGTGATCCGAATCGTCCTGCACCGCATCGTCCAATCCTTCCTGATAGACCGAGATGTAACCCGGCTTGACCAGGGTCGATCCGTTCGCGCGCAGCACGGTGCGGGCGGAGATGCGGTCCGCCATGCGCGCGGTGATGGCGTCGGTGTTCTCGAGGTCGCGGCGGCCCGGGCCCTGCTCGGGGGCGTCGGCCAGCAAGTCCACCGCCACGGTGTCGAAGACGGCGGGCGCCATCTGGCAGGCGACCGTGCGCTTCCAGATCAACGAATACAGGCGGAACTGATCCCCGTCCAGCTTGCTTTCGATGTCGGCCGGCAGAATGCTCGCCGACGTCGGGCGGATGGCCTCGTGCGCCTCCTGGGCGTTCTTGGACTTGGTGCGGAATACGCGGATCTCGTCGGACAGCCCCTCCTGCCGATAGAGCTGCACGATGACCGCACGGATCTGCGTCACCGCCTCCTGGGCGAGGTTGAGCGAGTCGGTGCGCATGTAGGTGATGAGGCCGGTCTGTCCTTCGCCGATGTCGACGCCCTCGTAGAGCTGCTGCGCGACGCGCATGGTCTTTTGCGCGCTGAATCCCAGCTTGCGCGCGGCTTCCTGCTGCAGCGTCGAGGTGGTGAACGGCGGGGCCGGATTGCGCTTGCGCTGCTTGCGGTCGACCGCGATCACCGTCAGGGCACCCTTGGCCGTCTCGGTCAGGGTGCGCTCGGCCTCTCGCGCGCTGTCTTCGGAGGTGAAGCTGAACTGCTCGACCTTGGCGCCGCGATACTCGATCAGCTTGCCGGGGAACTTTTGCCCCGAGTGCTCGAGCTCGGCGTCGATGGTCCAGTATTCGCGCGACACGAACGCGGCGATCTCGTCCTCACGCTCGACGATCATGCGCAGGGCGGGACTTTGAACGCGGCCGGCCGAGAGGCCGGGGCGCACCTTCTTCCAGAGGAGCGGCGAGAGATTGAACCCGACCAGGAAGTCCAGTGCGCGCCGCGCCTGCTGCGCGTTGACGAGATCCACGGACAGCTCGCGCGGGGTCGCCATGGCCTGGCGCACCGAATCGCGCGTGATCTCGTAGAACACGACCCGCTTGACCTCCTTGCCCTCGAGCGCGCCCTCGGACTTCAGGATCTCCTGCAGGTGCCAGGAGATGGCCTCACCCTCGCGATCCGGGTCGGTCGCGAGGAACAGAGCCTTGGCCTTCTTGAGCGCGCGCGAGATCGCATCGACGTGCTTGCGATTGCGCTCCACCACCTGATACTTCATGGCGAAGTGGTGCTTCGGATCGACCGCGCCTTCCTTCGGCACGAGGTCGCGCACGTGGCCGTACGAGGCGAGGACTTCGAAGTCCTTGCCGAGGTATTTCTTGATGGTCTTCGCCTTCGCAGGCGACTCCACGATAACGAGGTTGCTGCTCAAAGTCGTCTAGTGCAGAGCGTCGGAGCGCTCTTCGAAGACCAGGTCTTCCATCTGCGCGTAGGCGGATTCCTGTCCAGGCTGGCTGAACAGCACCATCAAGACGACCCATTTCACCTGCTCGATATCGATCTCGTCCGCATCGAGCGCCATGAGGCGGTCGATGACCAGCTCCCGCTGGGTGCCGGAGAGGATGCGGACGTTCTCGAGATACATGAGGTAGCCGCGCACGTCCGTGTCCAGGCGAAGCAGCTCCTGGCTCGAGAACACGCGGACGGCGCGGGCGGTGGCCTCGGCGACCTTGCCGAGCTGCTCGCCGGACAACCCGTCCAGCCAACCCATGGCGCGATCGACATCCGCTTCCGCGAAGCCCGCTTTCTCGAGCTCGAGCCTCAACACCCCTCGATCGGGCCGAGGCTCATCGTCGGCGCTCATGTAGTTCTCAAAGAGATATATGAGTAGATCGAGAACGTTATCTTTCACCCCGGCTCCTAGCGACTCGGGAGTAGCGGCCCCCGGGGGCGGCCTGAACGTGGCCTTCGAGCTCGAGGATCAGCATCATCGAAGACACGGCTTCTGGCTTCCACCCGGTACGGTCCACCAAGCGATCGAGATCCGCGGGATCAAAGCCGAGCGCATCTAACAAGATTTTGCGATTCTTGTCCATGCCTGTGCCGGAAATGGCCGCGGCGTCGGACCTGTCTTGCGCCGGCCCGACGGCGGCGCAAGGCAGCGAGGAGCGCAGCTCCCGCCATATGTCATGCGCCGATTGCACCAGCACGGCGCCCTCGCGGATCAGGCGGTGGCACCCGCGGCTCAGGGGGTTCTCGATCGAGCCCGGCACGGCGAGGACCACCTTGCCGCGACGCCGCGCCATCGTCGCCGTGATCAGCGAGCCGCTGCTCTCGGCGGCCTCGATCACCAGCGTTCCCAGGGTCAAGGCGGCGATCACCGCGTTCCGCCGCGGAAAGTGCGTGCGCCGCGGCTTCGTCCCCAGCGGAAACGTGCTCAACGCGGCGCCCCCCGCCTCGATGTCCCTATGCAGATCCCGGTGCGCCCGCGGATAGATCACGTCCACACCCGCACCCAGCACCGCAAGGGTTCGGCCGCCGCCGTCGAGCGCGCCGCGATGCGCCTCGGCATCGATGCCGGCCGCGAGGCCGGAGGTGATGACGAGCCCGTCCTGCGCGAGTTGGCGCGAAAAGCGCCGTGCGGCCTCCCGGCCCTGCGGGGTCGGATTGCGGCTTCCGACGATGGCGAGCTGCGGCAGGCCGAGCACCGCAGGATCCCCCGCCAGATAGAGGGTGATCGGGCGCCGTCGATGGGTGCCGAGCAGCGAGGGATAGCGTGGATCGGTGAAGGGGATGACGTGATGATGCGGCGATGCGAGCCAGTCGCGCTCGGCGGGACAGATCCGCGCGGTCGACAGGAAGCGGCGCGCGGCATCGGGGATGCCGGCGCCCGAGCGTGCCGCCTCGCTCGCCGCGACGATGCCTTGGGCGCCGCCGAGCAGCGCCAGCGCGCGCTCGAGCGAACCCGCATCGAGCCCCGGCGTGCGCGACAGGATCACCCATGCGGAGGATTCCTCGCTCCATCGCATGGGGACGGATTATGCGCGGCACGCGCAACCCGACCGGCGGAGAATCCGCCGGCTATGGGCAGATTACGGGTTCTCGACGCGGTCGGCGACGTGGATAACGTCGGTGGCTTCCATGATCAGGCCATAGCTCAGACGGTCGAAGGTCTTGAACACCATGAAGGTGCCGTTGCGCTCGTCCGGCAGCTTGACGTTCGGCGCGCCGAGGCGGGTCATGGAATTCAGGAATCCGCGGTTCGACGTGTCCTTGATGACCGGACCCGAGCCGTAGACCGCGAGGATGTTGCCCGGCGCGAGGCCGTCGCGCGCACCGCGGTTGATCACGACCACCTCGTACTGCCCGATGGCGGTGACGCCGTTTGTCACGGAAATGATGCGGCCGTTGATCTTGGTCCTCGGCGGGCTGGGGATGAAGTCGAGCGGAACGTCGACGCCGCCGGCGAAGAGCTTGTCGCCCGCCTCGGTCTCACGGGTGGACTCGGTCATGATCAGGCTGGCCGGGTCGCCCGCGCGGGTGACGTGTCCCGTACCCGTGAACACGCCGTCGTAGCCCAGGATGCTGTTGTCGTCGGGATCGCGCAGCGCATCGCCGACGCGCACGACGTTGTAATGCATGCCGACCTGCGCGGGGCTCTTGAAGCCGCGGGCGTACAGGGTGTCGCCCTCGGACATGACCACGTGCAGGTCGCGCGTCGCGATGACATACGGGGCGCCCTTGATCTGCTCCTCGGTGAGCACCGACGGCTTGGACATGAACGCCGCGACCGTCTCGTACGGGATGCTGGTGATGGCACCTTCCAGAGGCTCGCTGCGAACTCGCGGCTCGACACGGGCCACGTCACCGCGTTGCAGCACCAAGGAGGGCTTGCCGTCGATGTAAACCAGCCGGAGCGTGTCGCCCGGGTAGATCAGATGCGGGTTGTGAACCTGGGGGTTGACCTGCCAGATCTCCGGCCAATACCAGGGGTCGCGCAAAAAAACCTTGGCGATGCCCCAGAGCGTGTCGCCGCGCTTCACCACGTAGCTGTCGGGGGCGTTCGGATTGAGCACGGCTCCGGTTGCCGGCGCGGCCGACGCCGAGGAGCCGGAGGACGGTTGAGCGTCGACGGCGGCCTCCATGGCGGTGCGGTCGTCGCCGACCGGAGTGGCTGCCGGCTCGGGCGCCTCGCTGGCGGAGACCGGCGCGGACGCGGTCACGGGCCGCTCGGTGCGGCACGCGGCGACCATCGCCATCGTCAGAGTGAGGGCAATTAGCTTGTAACCTTGCATTCGTTCGCTCCCTTACCGCAGCTTCGGGCCGCCGGCCGACTGGTATACTGCCGGCTCGCCGCTTAAAAAGACCGGGCCTGTCACCCGTTTTCGCCGTCTGCCCACTCATCGGGCCCCGGCATTAAGTTAAGCAGCGCCGGAACTTTAGCAACAATTCTCAGCCGAAAACACGATATTGCTCTCATTACTTCCATGACGAAGCTGGCAATTCTCGAGTACCCCGATCCGCGGCTCCGAAAGAAAGCCGAAGCTGTGGGGGTGGTCGATGATGCAATGCGTCAACTCGCGGACGACCTGCTCGAGACCATGTATGCCAACAAGGGCGTGGGGCTCGCCGCCACTCAGGTGGACGTCCACAAGCGGTTGATCGTCCTGGACGTGAGCGAGGGGCGAGACAACCCGTACGTTCTGTTCGATCCCGAGATCCTGAAGGCCGAAGGCTCGGGGCCGGGAGAGGAGGGCTGCCTGTCCCTTCCCGGCATCTACGACAAGCTGACCCGGGCCACGAGCATTCGGGTGCGTGCGCTGGGGCGCGACGGCGCCGTCGTCGAGTTCGACGCGGAGGGCCTGCTCGCGATCTGCATTCAGCACGAGATGGATCACCTCGAGGGCAAGCTGTTCGTCGACTATCTGTCGGAGCTCAAGCGACAAATGATCCGCCGGCGCCTGGAGAAGGAGCGTCGTCAGCGCCCCGCGACGAGCCCTGTCCGAGCGTCCGTGCCGGCGCTCTAGAAGGGTCCGCGCCTGGGGCGAGTGCCGCCGCGCGTGCGTTGGTGAATCCTGTGCAGACTTTCCCCACGGCGAGCCGAGCGAGGGCGGGAGGCGACGACCGCGCCACCGGCCTGCGCGTCGGCTTCGCCGGAACGCCGGAATTCGCCGTGCCGGCGCTCGATGCGCTCGCCGCGCGGCACCGGATTTGCGGCGTCTTCACCCAGCCCGACCGCGGGGCCGGGCGCGGCCGCCGCCTCCACGAGAGTCCGGTCAAGACGCGGGCGGCTGCGCTCGGCGTTCCCGTGCACCAGCCGGCGCGTTTCGATGCGCAGGCGCTCGAGGTGCTCCGCGCCCTCCGGCTGGATGCGCTCGTCGTGGCCGCCTACGGCCTGTTGCTGCCGGCCTCGGCGCTCCCGATCCCGCGCCTCGGCTGCATCAACATCCACGCATCGCTGCTGCCCCGCTGGCGGGGAGCGGCGCCGATCCAGCGCGCGATCCTCGCGGGCGATGGCCGTACCGGCGTCACCATCATGCGCATGGACGAGGGGCTCGACACCGGGCCGATGCTTGCCGCCCGGGCCATCGACATCGGCGCCCAGGACACCTCGCAGGACCTGCATGATCGGCTCGCCGGGCTCGGCGCCGGGCTGATCGCCGAGACGCTGGAGGCCCTCGACGCGGGCCGCGTCTGCGAGGCCGTGCAACCCCGCGAGGGCGTGACGTACGCGGCCAAGATCGACAAAGCGGAGGCGCTGATCGACTGGACCCGGGACGCAGGCTCGATCGACCGGCAGGTACGCGCATTCCAACCGTGGCCCATTGCGGAGACTCGGCTGGAAGGAGCGCAGCTGCGCATCCTCGAGGCGCAGGTGCTCGAGCCGGGCGAAGCCGCGCGGGTCCGCGCGAATACCGTGTTGGAGCCCGAGGGAAGTCCCGCGAAGAGGGAGGAGGCCGGTGCGATCCTAGGCGCGAGTGCTCCGCCTGGACGCATCTACGTGCTCTGCGGCCGCGGTGTGCTGCGCATCGGCAAGCTCCAACTCGCGGGCCGGCGCGCGCTGACGGCGGAGGAATTCCTGCGCGGCCAGAGATTGCCCGCACGGCTCGGTACCCTCGAGAGCCTCGTCCCGTGAAATTCCCCGCGCCGCGAATCCTGGGCTCGATGAGGCCTTGCATCGAATGGTGAAACCTTCATCGACCGCGCGTGTGCTCGCCGCCCAAGCCGTGACCCGGGTGTTGCGCGACAAGGTCACGCTGGACGCCGCCCTCGCCGAGCTGCTCGCAGGCGCGGATCCCAAGCTCGCCCCCGCGGGACGCTCGCTGACCTACGGCGCGGTACGGGGATACTTTCGCCACCAGGCCATCCTCGAACGCCTGCTTCGCGCTCCGGTCAAGACGCTGGACGTGCCCGTGCGCGCGCTGCTCTCGGTCGCGCTGTACGAGATCGAGGACGCCAGGACTCCGGAGTACGCGGTGGTCGATGCCGCGGTCGAGACCGCGAGGGCCACACAGGCCGCGCGCGCGGGCGGACTGATCAACGCCGTTCTGCGCCGCTATCTACGCGAGCGCCCCCGCGTCGACGCAGAGGTCGCCGCCAACCCCGCAACCCGCCATGCCGCTCCGCAGTGGCTGGCGGACCGGTTGGCGGCGGACTGGCCGGCGCAGTCGGCCGCGGTGCTCGCCGCGCTCGACGCGCAGGCGCCCCTCTGGCTTCGGGTCGATGCACGGCGCTCGACCGCCGCCGACACCGTCCTACTGCTCGCCGAGCGGGGGATCGCGGCGCACGCGCACGCGCACGTGCCCTTCGCCGTGGTCCTCGATACCCCATGCG
The DNA here is from genome assembly GCA_036272295.1 of Steroidobacteraceae bacterium. Taxonomy (GTDB): domain Bacteria; phylum Pseudomonadota; class Gammaproteobacteria; order Steroidobacterales; family Steroidobacteraceae; genus Bog-1198. Next base: position 50,313 of record DATAYZ010000086.1, on the reverse strand, counting down.
ATGTCGGCGATCTGCCGGGGTTCGAGCAGGGTCTCGTGTCGGTCCAGGATCTCGGCGCGCAGTGCGTTGCGATCCCGCTCGCGCTCTCGCCGGGACAGCGCATCCTCGATGCTTGCGCGGCACCCGGCGGCAAGACGGCGCTGATCGCCGAGCGCGATCCCGGCGCGCAGCTGGTCGCGGTCGACATCGACGCGTCGCGCCTCGTGCGCGTGCGCGAAAACCTGGAGAGGGGGACACTCGGCGCGGCGCTCATCGAGGGCGATGCAGCCGCACCGGGCGATTGGTGGGACGGCGTGCCGTTCGACCGCATCCTTCTCGATGCGCCCTGCTCGGCGCTCGGAGTGATCCGCCGGCACCCCGATATCCGGCTGCGTAAGTCCGCGTCCGATCTCGAAAAATTGGCGTCCCAGCAATCGCGCCTGCTCGACTCGCTCTGGCCGCTGCTGAAGCCGGCAGGGCGTCTGGTGTATTGCACCTGCACGCTGACCCGCCGCGAGAACCATGGCGTCATCGCCGCATTCCTCCGTGACACGCCCGACGCAAGCGTCATCGCCCCTGCGGGCTGGGCGGATTGGCCGCCGTTCGGCGCCGACGATGGGCTCGGCCGGCAGATCCTACCCGGAGAGGCAGGTGCGGACGGCTTCTATTATGCTGCCTTGACCAAACGATGAACGCGTCGCGATCAACCCGCTCCCTGGCTCGCCGACCGCGGCGCATGCTGATCTGCCTCGCGGCCTCAGGCGCCGCCCTGGGGCTCTTCTGGGCGGGCGCGATTCAGGCCGACGGCCTCGAAGGCCGCTTCGAGATCCGCTCCGCCGATCTCGATCTCCACGACGGGGTTTATCACCTGAACGCGCGCATCGAGCTGCCGGTCAGCGAGGCGGTGCGCAGGGGCCTCGCCGAAGGGGTGCCCCTGTCCCTCGAGGTGGACCTGGACATCGAGCGGGTTCGGCAGCTCCTGCCGAACTCGCGGGTGGCTGACCTCACCCAGCGGTACCGTCTGCAGTACAACGCGGTGAGCGCACGCTACATCCTGCGCAACGACAACAGCGGGCAGCAGGAGTCGCTGGGAACCGTCGATGCCGCACTCGACGTTCTGTCGGAGGTGCACGGCATCCCGGTCCTGGACAAGGCGCTGGTCACCTCCGACCGGCGTTACGAGGCGAACGTGCGCGCCAAGATCGATTACGGCTCGGTGCCGTTCACGCTGCGGGTATTGATGTTCTGGGTCAACGAGTGGCATCGCGAGAGCGATTGGTACACATGGACGCTGCAACCTTGATCCGCAAATATGGTGCCACGGTGCTCGGCGCGATCGGCGTCGCACTGTGGCTGGCCGCCCTGTTGCTGCTCGCCTCTGCCGCCCAGCACTCCGGGACGTTCGAGCGCTGGCTGCCCTGGATCCTGCTGATCAACATCTCGGGGCTGCTCACCCTCGTGGTGCTGCTCGCCGGCAAGGTTACCCGGCTGGTGACCGACTACCGCAGGCACGTGGTCGGCTCGCGGCTCAAGGCCCGCACGGTGGCGATATTCAGCGCGCTCGCGGTGGCGCCCATCCTGGTGGTCTACTACTTCTCGCTGCAGTTCCTGAACCGCGGCATCGACAGCTGGTTCGAGCTGGAGGTGAGCCAGGGCCTCAAGGACACGCGCGAGCTGTCGCGCGCGGCGCTCGAGGTGCGCGTGCGCGAATTTCTGCAGCACACCCAGATCGTCGCGCACACGCTTTCGTCGAGCTCGGAGTACGAGCTCATCGGCGCCCTCGACCGGGAACGGCGCGAGAGCGCCGCGCTCGAGTTCACCATCGTCGGGGGCAAGGCCCAGATCCTGGCCACGAGCTCCGACCGCCCGATGGATACCCTGCCGTATCCGGCCACGGACGAGATGATCCTGAAGGTCCGGCTCGGCCGGCCCTACGTCAGCCTGGATACCGACTCGGTCGGCGGCTATCTGATCCGCGCGGCGGCGCCCCTCGACCCAAACCCCGCGGGCGGCGGCCCCCGCGTTCTGGTCGCGCTCTATCCCGTGCCCCAGCAATTGAGCCAGCTCGCCGACACCGTGCAGCGCTCCTATACGCAATATGCGAATCTGGTGCAGCTGCGCGGTCCGCTCAAGTCCACGTTCGTCCTGATCCTGACCTTCGTGGTGCTCATGTCGCTGATCGCCGCGGTGTACGGCGCCTTTTTCGCGGCCCAGCGGCTGGTCCAGCCGGTTCAGGATCTGATTGCGGGTACCCGCGCGGTGGCCAAGGGCAACTACGACACCAAGGTGCCGCTTCCCTCCCGCGACGAGCTCGGTTTCCTGGTGACCTCCTTCAACGACATGACCAAGCGCTTGGGCCGGGCCCGCGAAGAGACCCGCCGCAGCCAGCAAGCGGTGGAGGCCGAGCGCGCCGGTCTCGCCGTGATCCTGGCGCGCCTGTCCACGGGGGTGGTCTCCCTGGCGGCGGACCTCACGGTGCGCACCGCCAACCACGCCGCGAGCGCCATTCTCGGTGTCGATCTCGAAGCTGCCGTCGGCCGGCGCTTCGACGAATCGATCAGCGATTCGGCCCTGTTCAGGGAGTTCCTGGCGGCGCTCGAGTCCCATCTCGGTGCCGAGGACCTGGACTGGCGCGAGCAGGTCGAGCTGCACTCGGATTCCGGCAAGCGCTCGCTGATGTGCGCATGTACCGCGCTGCCGAACGACCTGGGCGGCGCTCCCGGCGTGGTGCTGGTGTTCGACGACATCACGACGCTCCTGCAGGCGCAGCGCGACGCGGCTTGGGGCGAGGTGGCGCGGCGTCTGGCGCACGAGATCAAGAATCCGCTCACACCCATCCAGCTCTCGGCGGAGCGCATGCGGCGCAAGTTCCTGGGCAGCATGAACGCGGAGGATGCGCAGGTGCTCGAGCGTGCGACGCACACCATCGTTGCCCAGGTCGACGCCATGAAGCAGATGGTGAATGCGTTCAGCGAATACGCGCGGGCGCCGGACGTGCATTTCTCGCGTTTCGACCTCAATCAGCTCATCACCGAGGTGGTCGACCTCTACCGGGTCCAGGACAGCGCCGCGCAGATGCAGTTGCTCTTGAGTCCCAAGCTGCCGCCGATCTCCGCGGACCGCATGCGGGTCCGGCAGATATTGAACAACCTGCTCACGAACTCGCTCGAAGCCCTGGAGGGGCGCGCCGGAGCACGGGTCGACATCGAAACCCAGCTGGTCGCCGAGGACGGCACGAGGCCCGGAGCCGCTGTCGCCATCGTCGTCGCCGACAACGGACCCGGCTTTCAGCGCGACCTGATCGGCACCGTGTTCGATCCCTACGTGACCAGCAAGCCCAAGGGCACCGGTTTGGGGCTCGCGATCGTGAAGAAGATCGTCGAGGAACACGGCGGGCGCATTGAGGCGGATAATCAGCGCACCGGGGGCGCGAGAGTCAGAATTCTATTGCCCTTGGGCGACGGCGTGCGCCACGTGAACGTGCGCGAGCCGCGCAAGGGCGAACCTAGGAGAGAACGCGTATGACCGCTTCGAGAATCTTGGTCGTTGACGATGAGGCGGACATCCGCGGTCTCCTCAAGGAGATCCTGTCGGAGGAGGGCTACGACGTCGAGGTGGCCGCGGATGCGAGCCAGGCCCGCTCCTCGCGCGCGTCCCAGGCACCGGACCTCGTGCTCCTCGACATCTGGATGCCGGATACCGACGGCATCACCCTGCTGCGCGAATGGTCGACCACGGACGGCTATGACTGTCCGGTGGTGATGATGTCCGGTCACGGTACGGTGGAGACCGCGGTCGAGGCGACGCGTCTCGGCGCCTTCGATTTCGTGGAAAAGCCGCTGTCCCTCACCAAGCTCCTGAAGACGGTGGAGCGTGCGCTCGACGCCGGCCGCCGCAAGCGTCTTTCGGCGCGCACGCATGCGCCGGCGCTCGCGGTCCCGGTGGGCAAGAGCAAGGTCACCCAGGCGCTGCGCGAGCAGATTCAGCACGCGGCCGGGAGCTCCTCGCCGGTTCTGCTGCTCGGCGAGCTCGGGTCGGGGCGCGAGGCGTATGCCCGCTACCTGCACTCGCTCAGCGCACGTGCGGCCAAGCCGTTCTTCACCATCGTCGCGGCCAGCCTGGGCACCGATCCCGCCGCCACCCTGTTCGGCAGCGAGCGCGAGGGCCGCATCGAGCACGGTGCGCTCGATCAGGCGACGGGCGGCTCGATCTACTTGAACGGCCTCGAGGACCTGAACAGCGAGGCGCAGCGCGCACTCGCCGGGGCCATCGAGCAGAACGGCTACACGCGGGTGGGCGGCCGGCAACGCATCCCGCTCAACGCGCGCTGGATCAGCTCGGCGCAGGACGGCTACGAGCTGCGCAGCTCCCCGGAACCGTTCCGCCGCGATCTCGCCGCACACCTCTCGGTGATCACCTTGAGGGTCCCGCCGCTGCGCGAATACTCGGAGGACGTGCCGGACCTGCTGCGCTACTACGTCGATCGATTGGTCGATGACCAGCATCTGCCTCTGCGGCGCTTCAGCGTGGCGGCGCAGAACCGCCTGCGCAATTATCCGTGGCCCGGCAACGTCGGCGAGCTCAAGAACCTGGTGCAGCGGGTGCTCATCCTCGGCACCGGCGAGGAGATCAGGCTGGAGGAGATCGAGCGCGAGCTGGCGGTGAAGCTGGCCGTGGACGAGCCTCTGGTGAAGCAGGACCTGCTCTCGCTTCCCTTGCGCGAGGCGCGCGAGCAATTCGAGCGCGCGTACCTGCAGCAGCAGCTGCTGCTCTGCAACGGCAAGGTGGGGCAGCTCGCGAAGCGCGTCGGCATGGAGCGCACCCACCTCTATCGCAAGCTGCGCGCGTTGGGCGTGGATTTCAGGCAGCTCGGCGAGGACTGAGATCCGGGCGGGCGGCGCCGCGGACGATGCCGATCCGCGCCCTAGTCGAGGAGCTGCGGCAGCCGTTTCTCCGGCCAGCGGGTCGCCGCGTCGTACGCCTGCGCAAGCTCGAGGCAGTCGAGCTCGCCGTGCAGCGGCGCCACGATCTGGATGCCGATCGGCAGGCCGGCCGCGCCGAAGCCCGCCGGCGCCGCGAGCGCCGGGCATCCCGACATCGTGACGGGCACCACGCACTTCATCCACTCGTGATACGTGCCCAGCGGCGTGCCCGCGATCTCGGCGGGCCAGTGCAGATTCACATCGAAGGGGAAGAGCTGCGCCGTCGGCAGGACGAAGTAATCGTATCGCTCGAACAAGCGGCGCACCGCCTGATACCACTCGGTGCGGACCACCGAGGCGGCGCTCACGTCGAACGCGGACAGCTCGAGGCCGCGCTCGACCTCGTACACCGCTTCCGGCTTGAGCAGCCGCCGTTTCGCAGGGTCCCGGTAGTGCGCGAGCAGGCTGCCGCCCACCTGCCAGGCGCGAAGCTCGAGCCATGCGTCCCACACGGCGTCGATGGAGTAGTCGGGCACGGCTTCCTCGACCCGGCATCCGAGCTGCTCGAGCACGCCGACCGCGGCTCGGCATACCTCGAGCACCTCGGGCTCGAAGGGCATGGCGCCGCGGAAATCTCCGCACCATGCGACGCGCTTGCCCCTGCACCGGGCCGTGCTCCCGCCGCGGACGCTTTCGGACCACTCCCGGAATGCCCGCCCGTCGCCCGGCAGCAAGAGCGGCTGACGCGAATCAAACCCGGCTTGCACGGACAGGAGCAGCGCCAGATCCGCGACGCTTCGGGCCATCGGGCCGATCACCCCCATGGACGGCAGCCAGAGGTCCAGGCCGGTGACGGGCACCAGGCCCGTGGTCGTGCGAAATCCGAACACGTTGTTCCAGCCGGCGGGATTGCGCAGGCTCCCGCCATAATCGCCGCCGTCGGCCAGCGGCAGCATCCGCAAGGCCAGTGCGGCCGCAGCGCCGCCGCTCGAGCCGCCCGCCGATTTTGCCGGGTCGTAGGCGTTTCCCGTCGGGCCGTACACCGGATTGTAGGTATTCGACCCCAGCCCGAACTCCGGGGTGTTGGTCTTGCCGATGATGATGCCGCCCGCCCGCCGCAGGCGCTCCACCATGATCCCGTCCTCCGGCGGGAAGAAGTCCGCGAGGATGGGCGAGCCCATGGTCAGGCGCATGCCGGCGACGGGCATCAGGTCCTTCACCGCGAGAGGAAAGCCGTGCAGCGGACCCGGCGCCTCTCCGCGCGCGAGCTGCAGGTCGCGCTCGCCGGCTTCCGCCAGGAGCGTTCCCCGCTCCCGCAGCGCGACGATGGCGTTGACTTCGGGGTTGATACGGCCGATGTGATCGAGGTACGCGCTCATGACCTCGGTGCACGAGATGCGCCGCGACCGGAGCGCCGCGCCGAGCGCGGCCGCGTCCATCATCACGATGTCGGAGGCGCTCGTTTCTTGTGCTAGTGTCATGCGCATCAGAATAAACGTCTTTGGGGAGAGCTGTAATGAGCGACTGGATGAACGGACGGTTCGAGCAGCGCCGCGGATTGCTGCTGATGGCGGCGGCGGCGGGCGTCTCCCTCGCGACGCCGCGCCTGTTGCGTGCGGCGGCCGCCAAGGACTCGCCGCAGTTCGGCGGAAATCTGAACCCGGTGCGCGCCGTCATCGAGCAGCAGCGCCCCGAGGCGATCCGGCGGCTGCAGGGCTGGATCGGCCTGCCTTCGATCGCGGCCGAGAGCCGCAACATGAAGGAAGGCTGTCAGATGATGATGGAGCTCCTCATGGCGGCGGAATTCGACTCCGTCAAGATGATGCCGACCGACGGACACCCGGGCGTGTTCGCGACGCTCGACGTGGGCGCCAAGCGCACGGTGGGCATGTACTTCATGTACGACGTCAAGCAGTTCGATCCGAGCGAGTGGAGCTCGCCGCCGCTCGATGCGGCCATCATCGATCGTCCGCCCTTCGGCAAGGTCATGATCGGGCGGGGCGCCATCAACCAGAAGGGTCCCGAGGCGACGTTTCTCGCCGCGCTGCACGCTCTGAAAGCGGCCGGCCGGAAGCCGCCCGTCAACATCGTTCTGGTGGCGGAGGGCGAGGAGGAGATCGGCTCGCCGCACTTCCGCCAGATCGTGCAAAAGCCCGAGGTGCTCGCGGCATTGTCCAAGTGCCACGAGGTGTACATGCCTTTCGCCTCGCAATCGCCTCAGGGCGGCGTCGAGATCAGCCTGGGCGCCAAGGGCATCATCGAGGTGGAGCTCGTGTCCTCCACGCAGAAGTGGGGACGCGGCGCCAAGGATGACATTCACTCGAGCTACAAGGCGGAGCTCGACAGCCCGGTGTGGCACCTGGTGAAGGCGCTGTCGACGATGGTCTCGGAGGACGGCAACGATCCCACGATCGACGGCTGGTTCGACAACGTCAAACCGCTGACCGCGCGCCAGAAGGAGATCATCGCGGCGAAGGTCGCCGAGACCAAGGAAGAGGACGTGAAGAAGCTGCTCGGCGTGCAGACCTGGGTGCGCGATCTGTCGTATGGCGATGCGCAGTTGCGGCTGGCTTCCCAGCCCACGGTGAACATCGAGGGCCTGTACGCGGGCTATACCGGCAAGGGCGGCAAGACCGTGCTGCCCTCGAAGGCGGTCGCCAAGCTCGATTTCCGGCTGGTGCCGGACCAGACCGCCGACGAAGCCGCCGCCAAGCTCAAGGCGCATCTCGCCAAGCGCGGCTACGGGGACATCGAGGTCAACGTCACGGGCGGCTACGACCCCACACAGACCGACGAGAATTCACCGCTCATCAAGGCTTCGACCGCCGTGTACAAGCACGAGGGCATGCCGGTGAGCCTGTCGCCGCGGCTTGCCGGCTCGTGGCCGGGCTGCGTATTCACCGGGCCGCCGGTGAGCCTGCCCGCGGGCCATTTCGGCACCGGTCACGGCAGCCGCGCGCACGCGCCCGACGAGTACTACGTGATCGAGTCGGGCAATCCGGCGGTGCACGGCATGGCGGAGGCGACGCTCGCGTACATCATGCATTTATACGCGCTCGCCGGAGCCTAGCTTAGTCGCCGACGCGGATCACCAGCGCCTCCACGTTCGCCTTGCGCAGGATCTGGCGCACCCGGTTGAGCTCGTCGAGATTGGAGATGGGGCCGATGCGGATGCGGTGCCAGGTGTCGTAGTCGACCACCTTGGACTCGACGCCCTGCGCCGCGAGGTGGGCGCGCACCCGGTCGGCATCCGCGAAGCTCTTGTACGCGCCGGCCTGCAGCACGTAGGTGCCGCTGCGCGTCTCCGGAGCCGGCTTCGCGTCGGGTCGTACGTCCTTTTCCTTTTCCGGTACGAGAACCTCGAATTTCGGCAGCCGGTCGTAGAAATCGTAGGTCTTGGGGGGCTCGTCCGCGCCGGCTTCGCCGCCCTCGGTATCGGGAAGCTCGCCGCCGCGCGGCTTCTTGTGCTCGGCCTTGCCGTGCACGGCCGGAGCGTCGGTGTGGCGGTCCTTGAGATAGACGAAGCCGGCCACACCCAGGCCGATCGCGAGACCCGCCGCCAGCCCCAAGCCGCCCGAAAAGGAGCGGGCACGCCCGCGCCGGGTCTTGTAGTCGCGCCCCGTCACCTTGGCCATGCGATCGCTACATGGTCTCGGGCGCGGAAACGCCCAGCAACCCGAGGCCGTTGCGGATCACGGCGCGCGCGGCGAGCGCGAGCGAGAGCCGCGCATCGCGCAGATCGGCATCCTCGACTATGAACTGATGCGCGCTGTAATAGGTGTGGAAGTCGTTGGCCACGTCCCGCAGGTAGTGCACCAAGGCGTGAGGAGCGCGCTGCTCCGCGCACTGGAGCACGATCTCGGGAAACGCGCACAGGCGCTTGACCAGCCTCAGCTCCTGCGGCTCGAGCAGCCTGCCGAGTTGCGCGATTCCGCGCGCCGGATCGTGCGCGAGTCCACGCTCCTGCAGCTGCCGCATGACGCTCGCCACCCGCGCGTGCGCGTACTGGATGTAGTACACCGGGTTGTCGTTGCTGCGTGCCTTGGCGAGATCCAGATCGAAATCCAGGTGCTGATCGTTGCTGCGCATGACGTAGAACAGGCGCGCGGCGTCGTCGCCCACTTCGTTGCGCAGGTCGCGCAGGGTGACGAACTCGCCGGAGCGCGTCGACATCTGCGCCTTCTCGCCGCCGCGATACAGCGTCACGAACTGCATCAAGCGCACCTCGAAGGACTCCGCTGGGCCGCCGAGCGCAACGAGTCCCGCGCGCAAACGCGCGATGTAGCCGTGGTGGTCCGCGCCCCAGATGTAGAGCAGGTGATCGAATCCGCGCTCGAGCTTGTTGAACACGTAGGCGATGTCGGAGGCGAAGTACGTTTTCGCGCCGTTCTCGCGCACCATGACGCGATCCTTCTCGTCGCCGAATGCCGTGCTCTGGAACCACCAGGCGCCGTCCTTGAGATAAGCATGGCCGGCTTTCTTGAGCGCTTCGATGGCGCGCTCGACCGAGCCGTCATCGCTCAAGGAGCGCTCGGAGAACCAGCAATCGAAAGCGACGCCGAACTCGGCGAGGTCTTCGCGAATGTCGCCGAGGATCCCCGCCAGCGCGAGGTCGAGGACCTGCCGAAACGCCGCCTCGCCGATGAGGGTGCGGGCGCGCGCGATGACGGCATCGATGTACACGTCCTTGTCACCGCCCTGCGGCTCGTCGGGCGGCAATCCTGCGAACACCTCGGCGGCGCCGCGGCGCAGCTGCTCCCCGACCTTCGCATGCAGCTCCGCGCCGATGGCCGAGATGTAGTCGCCGCGATAGCCGTTCGCCGGAAAGGTCAGCCGCTCGCCGCAACGTTCGAGATACCTGAGCCAGGTGCTGGCGGCCAGGATCTCCATCTGCCGCCCCGCGTCGTTGACGTAGTATTCGCGCTCGACCCGGTAACCCGACGCAGCGAGGAGATTGCTGACGCTGGCGCCGTAGGCGGCGTGCCGCCCGTGTCCGACGTGCAGGGGACCGGTGGGATTCGCCGAGACGAACTCGACCTGCACCCGCGCTCCACCGCCGCGGTTGCAGCGGCCGTAGTCGCGATCCTGCTCGATCATGCGGCCGATCTCGCCGTGATACGCGTCCGGCGTCAGGAAGAAGTTGATGAACCCGGCGCCCGCGATCTCGACTTTCGCCACCGCGGGCGAGGCGGGCAGCGCGCGCACCAGCGCCTCCGCGACCTTGCGCGGATTCTGACGCGTCGCCTTGGCGACGCGCATGGCGAGATTGGAGGCATAGTCGCCGTGCTTGAGGTCGCGTGCGGTCTCCACCTCGATGGTTGCGCCGCGCGCTGCGGCCCATTCGTCGGGCAGCGCGGCCACCGCCTGCGCCAGCAGGTTTTCGATCAGATTCTTCAATGGATCAGTCTCGCGGGGCGGGCGGTCCGCCCATGGGGCGTCCGCCAAAAAAGCGAAATTCTACCGCAATACCCCTCACTCCACCTCGAGAGGGTCCACGTCGATCGACCAGCGCAGGCCGGGCGGCCCGCGCAGGGACTCGACGCGCGGCAGCCAGGTTGCGAGGAATCGTTGCAGCGGCCCGCGTGCGGCGGCCTCGACGAGCAGGTGCGCCCGAAAGTGATCGGCCCGGCGCGCCATGAGCGCGCTGGCCGGGCCCAGGAGCTTCACCCCGGCCGCCAGCGGCCGCGCCTGCTCGACCGCGGCGCGCAGATACCGGTCCAGCTGCGCGCTGTCCTTCGCTTCGGCGCGCAGGACGGCGAGCCGTGCATACGGCGGCCAGCTCGCCTCGCGGCGCTCCTCGAGCGCGGACGCCGCAAAGCCGAGATAACCCTCGGTGATCAGCCGATTGAGCAGGCGGTGCTGCGGGAACTGCGTCTGGATCAACACCTCCCCGGGGCGGGCGGCGCGTCCGGCCCGCCCTGCAACCTGGGTGATGGTCTGAGCGAGGCGCTCGGTCGCGCGAAAGTCGCTGGCGAAGAGCCCCTGGTCGGCATCGAGGATCACGACCAGGGTCACATCGGGAAAGTGATGTCCTTTGGCGAGCATCTGCGTGCCCACGAGGATGCGCGCTTCGCCGCTCGCCATTCGGCCGAGCACGGCTTCCACCGTGCCGCGCGCCGCCGCGACGTCGCGGTCCAGGCGCGCGAGCGGCGCATCGGGAAACAGCCGCGCCAGGGTCTCTTCGACGCGCTCGGTGCCCTGACCCACGGCGTGCACGGATTGCCCGCAAGTCGCGCAGGTCGCGGGCACCTTGGCACGCGCCCCGCAGTGGTGGCACCGCAGCTCGCCCGCGCGCAGGTGCAGCGTCATGCGCGCATCGCAGTGGGCGCACGGGGCGACCCAGCCGCAGGCCGTGCAGAAGAGGCTCGGTGCGTAGCCGCGGCGGTTCAAGAACACGATGACCTGGCCGCCCGCACGCAGATGGCGGGTCATCGCTTCGAGCGCCGCGCCCGACACCCCCTGCTCGGCGGCCTGGCTCCTGAGATCGATCAGCGACAGCGTCGGCGGCCGGGCGGCCCCCGGGCGCTCGGGCAGATCGTGACGTACGTACCGGCCGGCATTTGCGTTGTCCAGGGTTTCGAGCGACGGTGTCGCGGACCCCAGGACCACCGGCACGCCCGCATCGCGGGCGCGAATCACGGCGAGATCGCGCGCGGAATAATGAAAGCCCTCGTGCTGCTTGTACGAGGCATCGTGCTCCTCGTCGACGACGATGAGCGCGAGATGCGGCAGGGACGTGAAAACGGCCGAGCGCGTCCCGATCACGATGCGCGCCTGACCGTCGTGCGCATTGCGCCACGCATCACGCCGCTCGGCCTCGGTGAGGCCGGAGTGCAGGGCGACGATGCCGGCGCCGAACCGGCGCCGAAAGCGCTCCACCAGCTGGGGCGTGAGCGCGATCTCGGGCACGAGCACGAGCGCCTGCCCGCCGCGGGCCACCGCCTCGGCGATGACGCGCAGGTAAACCTCCGTCTTGCCGCTGCCGGTGACGCCGAACACGAGATGCGCGGCAAAGGTCCCGAGCGTGCCGAGCACGGCCGCCACGCACCTCGCCTGCGCCTCGTTGAGGGTGACCTCGCTCGGACGCACTTCGATCGGCGCGACCACCGGCTTTTCGGCGACGGCGTCGACCAGCCCGCGCGCGGCGAGCGCCTTCCACTGCGCCGGCTTGAATTCGACCGCCAGCTCCTCGGCAGTGGCGCGGCCCCGCTGTTCGAGCCACGCGAGCAGCGCGCGCTGTCGAGGCGCGCGAAAGCGCCCGGAGGCCAATGCGTTGCGGCCGGCCTCACTCACCGACCACCAGTCCACGGCGGAGCGTGCGGGCGCACCTTTGCGCAGAGCGGCGGGCAGCGCCGCGGCGAACACCTCGCCGATGGGATGATGGTAGTAGTCGGCCGCCCAGGAGAGGAGCTCGAGGAGCGGGGGCTCGAGCAGGGGCTGCTCGTCGAGGAAGGCGTCCGCACTGCGCAGCCTGCCGGCGGGCAGCGCGGATTCCTCGGCAATTCCGACCAGGATGCCGATGAGCTGGCGTCGCCCGAAGGGCACGCGCACGCGAACGCCGGGGCGCAGCGCGCCGGCTTCGCCGGCTCCCTCGGGCAGGCGATAGTCGAACACACGGCGCAGCGGCGTATCCAGAGCCACCTTAAGGATCACGGGATTTTGTCCACAAAGTTTGTGGATAAGTCTGTTGAGAAGCCGGGATCATGTCGCTTAAGTGCCCGTTCCGTTTCGAGTCTTTTCAAATTGGCCAAAAAGTGCTCTAAATCAGAATGATTGCTTGAAATTCAATGGCTTACGAGACCCTATGGATCACTTGCCGAGGTGCGGTCGGGAAATATTGCAGTGGATGTCACACGCGATGTGCGTAAGTCGCTGATCTAGCGCCGTACGCACCGTCAACCGTCGCTGTGGAAGGGCGTTTATACCGGTATTGGAAGAGCTCCGTCGACGTCTTGAGGACGACCCATGCCTGCGTTTGCTACCCTGAACCGAGCTTTTAAGGTCTGGGATGGTCCCGCTCCGGCGCCGGAGGAAGCGGTTCTGGAGTATACGAAAGAACTCGAGAAATTCTTGGCGGAGATCGAGCGGCGCGCGTTTCGGATGGCCCAAGTGGCCCTGCGCGATCCCGACGATGCCATGGACGTCGTCCAGGACGCGATGCTGAAGCTCGCGCGCAACTATGCGTCGCGGCCGAGCGCCGAGTGGCGCCCGCTGTTCTACCGGATCCTGGAGAACGGGATACGCGACCTGCAACGGCGGCGCACGGTGCGCAAGCGGTTCATGGTGTGGTTGCCGGGTCCCAAGGAGGATCCGGAGAACCAGGCTCAAGACCCGCTCGAGAACGTGGCCGATTCATCGCCCGCGATTCCCGAGACGCTGATGCAGGGACAGGCGATGGAGAAGCTCGAGACCTCATTGCGCGCGTTGCCGAGGCGACAGCGCGAAGCATTCATGCTGCGCAATTTCGAGGGTATGGACGTGGCTGAGACGGCGGCGGCCATGGGCTGCTCCGAGGGCAGCGTCAAGACGCATTACTCGCGCGCGGTGCACGCGTTGCGCGAACAACTGGGCGAGGTTTGGTGATGAACGAGCGATCGCAATTCGAGGAGCGCGCCCGCGCGCTGTTTCACGACAGCGTGGATTGGATGGACTATGCATTGAGGTCGCGGCTCACGCAGGCGCGCGTCGCCGCGCTCGAGGCGGCGTCGGCCGGCCGCCGGCCGTGGTTTGCTCGACTGGGTGTGTGGACTCCGGCTGGCGGCGTGACGGCGGCTGCGGTGCTCGGCGCATTTTTGTGGCTGGGTTCGCCAACGAGCCATCAGGCAGTTACAGTAGCCGCCGATGGCCAGACGAATCTGGAAGATCTGGATATTGTCGCGTCCTCGGACGGCAACACCGATGCGATGGACATGTTGCAAGACGATATCGAATTTTATGATTGGGCGGACAGGACCGCGGGCGCGGGCTCGCCGGCCTCGACCTGAACTCAAGTCGCTTTGGGGACGACTTTGGCTGCTCTTGGGAGTTGGCGTGTGTGCGATGGCATTTGCGGGACCGCCTCCGCCCCCCCCTCCGCCGCCTCAGCAGGCCTCGCCCCCGACTCAAGCGTCGCCGAGCGAGGACCCGCCGGATGACGATTTCATCGAGTTCCTGGGCGGGGACGACGTGGGAGACGCAGCTTGGTGGGAGTTTTTGAAGAAGGCGCCGCCGCGGGGGGATAGTCCGCCCTCGACGCCGCCTCAGGATTCGAAGCCATGATCAGGGCGCTTTTGGTGTGTGCAAGCCTCGGCCTCGCGGCCGGGACCGCGCTTGCGCAAAACGAACCGCCGCCCCCACCGCCCGGCGCCGAGAGTCCCGCCGCAGCGCCGTCCGCACCCGCGCAGCCCGCGGCGCCGAAAGCCTGGTCATCCCTGTCCGCCGATCAGCAGCGCGTCTTGAAGAATTACCAGGACAAGTGGAACACCTTGCCGCCGGACCGTCAGCAGGCCCTGTCCAAGGGCAGCCAGCGCTGGCTCTCCATGAGCCAGGAGCAGCGCTCGAACGCACAGCAGCGCTTCCAGCAGTGGCGCGCCATGCCGCCGGAGCAGCGGCAGGTGCTCCGGCAACGCTGGCAACAGTTCAAGGCTCTCCCGCCCGAGCAGCAGGCGCGGGTACGTGAGAACTTCAATCGCTTCCGCCAGATGCCGCCGCAACGGCGCATGGAGCTGCGGCGCCAGTGGCGCCAAATGAGCCCCGAGCAGCGGCGCAGCGTCATCCAGCGACTCCCGCCTCCCCGACGCAACCCCCGCTGAGGCCCCCCGGCGCTGGCCAACGAGCTACGAATTACAAGCGGCCGGGAGCCGGAACGGCTCGCCGTCATAAGAGCTATTCGGTGACTGCTACCGGTAGGGGGCCGCTCAACCGCGAATGAACCGATCGTCGTTCGACGGCCAGACACATCCGTTCGGACCCTTATTGGTAGCAGTCACCGAATAGCTCTTATGACGGCAAGCCGTTCCGGCTCCCGGCCGCTTGGCTCGTAGCTCGTTGGCCAGCGCCGGGGGGCCTCAGCGCGGGTTGGGCCGGGGAGGCGGCAGTCAGGGGCGGTAGGTGCGCTCTGCGTTTGCCTTGACGTCGGCGCGCGTGAACGGAACGTCGCGGAATTTTCCTTGGGTGAACATGACCGCCTGGTCGGTGAAGTGCGGTGAGTCGGGGTGACCGCTCTCGCCGCCGCTCATGAGAGCCTTCGCCCGCACCGTGGGGCCGAATTCCACCGCGGCGATGAAGCTGTTGCCGTCCGTGCCGTAGATCTTCTTGGTGCTGCGGACCGTCGGTCCGCTGAAGGACGCGAGCGCTCCCCAGTTCGAGGAGGCGAAACCCACGGGCAGGCTCGGCTTCTCGTCGTCGAAGGGCTGCACGATGTCGTCCGTCAGGCGCTGGTAACGGTTGATGTTCCCCCAGGGCGTGCGCCAGCGGCCGAAATCACGCTTCAGTTTTGCGACGGCGGCGTCGAGCGCGTCGATGCGCTCCGCCGCGGTCAGATGCCCGATCAGGTAGTCGTACACCGGTTCGTCCGCGTCCCGCGCCTCGGGACCCTTGCGCGACAGGAGCGCGTCGCCCCAGAAGATGGCGAGCGAGGTCGGCACCGAGTCCGCGCCGGTGCGCCGGTCCCAGCGGCGCAGCTCCTCGATGGGCTCGGCCAGCGTCAGCCGCCGGCGATCGTTGCTCGGCAGCCGCTCGAAGTCGGCGAACAGCGGCGGCAGCAGCGCGTCGAACGCCGTCAGGTGCGGGTCGTAGCCTGCGGCGATCAAGCTGTCGAGCGTCACGTCATGGATGCCCTTCAGCACCTCGAGCGCGTGGATGCCGCGCGGATTCTCGCCCTTGATCCACATGTAGACCGGATAGTTCTCGCGCTTCGGGCTGGCATCGCCGGCGGCGGTGAACGGCCAGTTGTTGGTGTTCATCAGCCAGCCGTTGGGAGGATTCAGGATGTTGATCGTGTCCTCGAGCGGGGTCGGTCCCTGCCACTCGGTGGCGGGATCGCTGCCGTCCACGGGATGGGTGTAATCGAAGCGCGGATCGCGCTTCGGAATGAAGTTGCCGTGGAAGTAGGCGATGGCGCCGTCGCCGTCCGCATATACGGTGTTGTTCGAGGTGTCGGTGCGCATGTCCTGGATCTTGCGGAACGACGCATAGTCCCGCGTCTTGGTGCGCAGGTACGATTGCTCGAGGGCGGGGATGGGGTCTTCGAGCAGCTTGATGGCGATCCATCGGCCCTTTTCCGCACGAATGATCGGGCCGTGGTGGCTGTGGTAGACCGTGAACTCGCGCCGCCCCAACCCTGCCTGCTGCTTGAACGCGACGGAGACGTGGTCGACGCGGAGCTGGCGCAGCTTTCCGGCATACGAATAATAGAGCCCATCCGGCTTGGTCACGATGGTCTCGGCGTACTCGTCGATGGCATCGCCCCCGTACGAAGTGTGCATCCAGCCGTTGTGCTCGTTGAAACCCTGGTAGACGAAGAATTGGCCCCAGGTGACCGCGCCGTACACGTCGAGCCCTTGCTCGCTCGTGACCTGGACCTCCGCGCGGAAATAGTACGAGGTGTGCGGATTGATCCAGAGAAGCGCGTGATGCGAGGCGCTCAATTTCGGCGCGATGGCGAAGCCGTTGGAGCCGCCGAGCTGGCGCCGCGCCCGGTCCTGCGCGGCCGCCGCAAGCTCCGGGGCCGCACCCGGGCCCGCTCCGCCCGCCGTGTGCGGCGGCAGCGTCTCCTTGCCGTAGAGCTCGCGCAGCTTGGCGAGATCGACCGTCTCGATGTCCCCGCCGATGCTGCCCTCGGTGAAGGACAGCGCCATCCACGGCTCGAAGTGAGCCAGCACCTTCGGCACCGTCTCGGGGTGCCTGACCAGGTAATAGTTCAGCCCGTCGGCCCACGCCGTCATGAGCTCCTTGAGCCACGGCGGACTCTTGGTGAACTCGCGCTCGAGCTCGCGGGGGTCGATGAACAGTCTCGCGCGCAGGTCGCTCCAAATGGCAGCTTCCCCCTCGGCCTCCGCCAGCCGCCCGAGGCTGATCAAATAGTTGTGCTCGATGCGGCTGAAATCGTCCTCGGCCTCGGCGTAGATCATGCCGAATACGGCATCGGCGTCGGATTTGCCGTAGACGTGTGCGATGCCCCAGTGGTCGCGCACGATCTCCACATTGTCGGCGTGCGCCCGCCAGCGGGCCGTCTCGTCGGCCGACGCCGCTGCGGCGGGCGGTGCCTTCGCGGCGGCCGGCGCCGCTGCGGCGGCAGGTGCCGTTGTGGCAGCAGCAGCGGCGGCGGTGTCGACAGGTGCGGCACGGGCACCGGCGGCCGGGCCTAACGCACACGCGAGCAGTACGGTGAGCGCGACCGCGCGCGCGCCGCCGGCGGCCGCGAATCGGCGGAGGCATTCCATGATCACGGTGTTCGCATCCTCAGTCGGCGGCCTTGACGGCGTGAATCAATTGGTTCACGGCGGCCTGCGCATCCCCGTACAGCATGCGCGTCTGGTCGAGCCCGAAGAGGGCGTTGTCGATGCCGGAGAATCCCTGGCCTTTGCCGCGCTTGATCACGATGACGTTCTTGGCCTTGTCGGCGTTCAGGATCGGCATGCCGTAGATCGGGCTGGCTCGGTTCGCGCGCGCATCCGGATTGACCACGTCGTTCGCGCCGATGATGAGGGCGACATCGGTGGTCTCGAACTCCGCGTTGATCTCATCGAGATCCGAGATGAGATCGTAGGGCACGCCCGCTTCGGCCAGGAGCACGTTCATGTGGCCGGGCATGCGGCCCGCGACCGGGTGAATGGCGAAGCGCACCTTGACGCCGCGGTCGATCAGCAGCTGGGTCAGCTCCCAGACCTTGTGCTGGGCCTGCGCGACCGCGAGGCCATAGCCGGGCACGATGATGATCTTCTGCGCGTACGCCATCATGATGCCGGCGTCGGATGCCTCGATCGGCTTCTGGGTGCCCGTGACGGTGGTCGACGCGGACGAGCTCTCGCCGAAATTCGAGAACAAGACGTTGCCGAGCGAGCGGTTCATGGCTTTGGCCATGAGCTGCGTGAGCAGCGTGCCCGCCGCGCCCACCACGGTTCCCGCGATGATCATGGCGGCGTTGTCGAGCACGAAGCCCTCGAAGCCGACCGCGAGCCCGGTGAGCGCGTTGTAGAGCGAGATCACGACCGGCATGTCCGCGCCCCCGATCGGCAGCGTCATGGCAATGCCCAACAGCAGGGCGAATGCGAAGAACAGCGTTACCGCCGGCAACGCCGTGCCGGCGCCCGAGACCACCATGACGCCGAGCGCCACGGTGATCACGAGGATCGCGGCGTTGACGAATTTCTGACCGCGAAAGCGGATCGACTTCGTGATCAATCCCTGCAGCTTCGCGAATGCGATCAGGCTGCCGGAGAAGGACACGGAGCCGATGAACCCGCCGACCGTGGCAATGGTGAGATGGGTGATGCTGGCCTCATCGCCCCGGTAGAGCGTCACCGCGGCGATCGCGGCGGCCGCGCCGCCGCCCATCCCGTTGTACAGGGCGATCATCTGCGGCATGTCGGTCATCGCCACGCGCTTGCCGCTGACCCAGGCGATCACGCCGCCGACGACGATGGCGCCGATCACGAGCCCGAGGTTCAGGCTCGATGCGCCCATGAAGATCAGGGTCACGATCGTGGCGAGCAGCATGCCGGCGCCGGCCCAGCGGACACCGCTCACCGCGGTGACCGGCGAGCTCATGCGCTTCAAGCCGAGAATGAACAGGGCCGCCGCGACGAGATACGACAGCTGCGTCAGAGATTGCCCGGTGGCGTCGGAGAGCATGGGCTACCCCTTCTTGGGGCGGGAGCTGTGAAACATCTGCAGCATTCGTTCGGTCACGACGTAGCCGCCGACCGCATTGCCCGCGGCGAGGATGACGCCGATGACGCCGATGACCCGGAGCAGCGTGGTATCCGCTGCAGCGAGCGCCACCATGGCGCCGACCAGCACGATGCCGTGCACGAAGTTCGAGCCCGACATCAGCGGCGTGTGCAGGATCACCGGCACGCGCGCGATCACCTCGTAGCCCGTGAAGGCCGCCAGCATGAATATATAGAGCGCTATGACGCCGTCGATCATCGTTATGCTCCTTCCGCGGCCTTGCGCGCCGCCTCGTTCTTGATCTCCCCGGCGTGCGTGAGCGCCGCGCCGGCAAACACCTCGTCTTTCCAGTCGATATTGAGCGCACCCTTGTCCAGCGCCGGCTTCAGGAGATTGAACAGGTTGCGCGAGTACATCTCGCTCGCGTTGAACGGCAGCGAGGCGGCGAGGTTCACCGGGCCCAGGATGCGCACTCCCTGATGCTCGATCGTTTCGCCCGTGCGAGTCAGCTCGCAGTTGCCGCCCTGCTCGGCGGCGATGTCGACGATGACCGAGCCCCGCTTCATACGCTCCACCGCGGCGCGCGAGATGATGCGGGGCGCGGGGCGCCCGGGCACCGATGCCGTGCTGATCACCGCATCGCTCACGGCGATGCGCGAGTCCAGCACCTCTTGTTGCTTGGCCTTTTCCTCGGCCGTCAGCTCCCGCGCGTAGCCGCCCGTGCCTTCGGCGGACACCCCGGTCTCGATGAACTTCGCGCCCAGCGACTTCACCTGCTCCTTGGTCGCGCTGCGAACGTCGTAAGCTTCGACCACCGCGCCCAGGCGCCGCGCCGTGGCGATCGCCTGCAAGCCGGCGACGCCCGCGCCGATCACCAGCACCGAGGACGGGCGGATCGTGCCGGCGGCCGTGGTCAGCATGGGCAGGAACTTGTCGAGCGCGTTCGCGGCGATCAGCACCGCCTTGTAGCCCGCGAGCGACGCCTGCGAGGACAGCGCGTCCATGGACTGCGCCCGCGAGATGCGCGGCACCAGCTCCATCGCCAGGCTGGTGAGCCCCGCGGCCTTGAGCGCGCGCACGAGATCCGGCCGCGCGTAAGCCTGCATGAAGCCGATCACCACGGCGCCCTTCTTGAGCGCGCCCACCTCGGCGAGGCTCGGCGGCTGAACCTTGAGCAGGACGTCGGCGCTCCCCAGGATGGTGGCGGCGTCCGCGATCTCGGCATCGGCATAGGCCGAATCCGCAAAGTGGGACTGCACGCCGGCGCCGCGCTCGATCAGCACGCGGGCTCCGGCGGCCTTCAGCTTGGTGGCGATTTCCGGGACGACAGCGACGCGAGTCTCGCTGGCAGCGGTCTCCGCGAGGGCACCGACGACGACGGCCATGCTTTATCTCCCCAATCCCGTGCTAATGTGCCGGAACGTTGAATTATTGCATAAGACTCGACTATCTTTAGTACTGTTATGAAGGCTGTTTCGCAGGAAAAATCACGGTCAATGGATTGGCGGGATGACCTCACGGTCGCGGCCTGGAAGGCGCCGCTGTCGCAACAGATCCTGCGTACCGACGTGGCCGGCATGCCGCTCGAGTGGGTGGACTACCGCGAGGCGGCGCGCCTCTATCACACCGATCAGGTGGCATATACCTGCGGCACGCTCCTCTACCGGCTGTATGGCGGGATGTGTGCGCGCACCGGACTGCGCACCGTGGTCGACGTGAATTCCATCATTGCGACACTGGGCACGTCCGGCAATCCGGGCAACCTGCGCGGCGGCGCATACACGCCGCCGCTCAACAACCAGACGTTGTTCCGGCGCGACGCGTACCTGTGTCTCTATTGTGGGGCGCGGTTTCCCTACAGCCTGCTGTCGCGGGACCACGTGACCCCCTTCAGCCGCGGCGGTCACGACACCTGGAGCAACGTGGTCTCGGCTTGCCGCCGCTGCAACAACGCCAAGGCATCGCGTACCCCCGAGCAGGCCGGAATGCAGCTTCTGGCGGTGCCGTTCACGCCGACCTATGCCGAGTACATCTTCCTGAAGGGCAGGCGCGTGCTCGCCGACCAGATGGAGTACCTGATCGCGCACTTTCCCCGGTCGAGCCCGCTGCACGAGCGCATGCAACGCTGGCCGATGTGAGCGCCAGCGCCGCCGAGCTCGAGCCCCGCGCCGGCATCGTCTATCACGTCGATGCCAGCTTCTTCGTGTTCCGCGCCTACCACTCCATGCCGGCCGACATGGTGGATGGCGAGGGCAACGCCACCCATGCGCTGTACGGGTTCGCGCGGTTTCTCTGCGACCTCCTGGAAAGGGTCCGTCCCCAGCGCATCGGGGTCGCCTTCGACGAGTCCCTGCGCGGTGAGACCTCGTTCCGCAGCGGCATCTATCCCGCCTACAAGGCGAACCGCGAGGCGCCGCCGGCGGACCTCAAGCGTCAGTTCGCCCTGTGCCGCGAGTTCTGCCGGCACCTGGGTATCGCCGAGTTCGCGAGCGAGGCATACGAGGCGGATGACATCATCGGCACGCTGGCCGCGCGGGCGCGGGCGGCGGGCCTCTGCAACGTCCTGGTCACGCGCGACAAGGATCTCTCGCAGCTCATTCGCGAGGGCGACGTCTTCTGGGACTACAGCGGCAACGCCCGCTATCACTATCACGAGATCGTGGCTCGTTTCGGCGCCAGTCCCGAGATGATCGCCGATTTTCTCGCCTTGACCGGCGACAGCGTGGACAACATCCCGGGGGTTCCGGGCGTGGGCCGGAAGACCGCCGCCGAGCTCCTGGCGGTGTTCCGCTCGCTCGATGAGCTGTATGCCAATCTCGAGCGGATTCCGGGCATGAAGCTGCGCGGCGCGGCCTCGGTCGCTGCTAAACTGCTCGCCCACAAGGAGACCGCGTATCTCGCCCGGCGCCTGACCGGAATCGTCTGCGACATTCCGCTCGAGGCCTCGGTCGATGACTTGAAGCCGCGGCGCCCGGACGGCGCTCGGTTGGGTCACTTCTTCGATACGCATCGTTTCGGCAACATTTTGCGGCAGCAGGCGCGCCGGATCGCCGCCGGCATGGATGGCGCCTCGCCGCGGTAGGGGAAGCCATGGCCCAGAAAGACATCCAATCGGTCCTGCAGGAGGACCGCGTATTTCCCGCCTCCGCGGCTTTTCGCAAGCGCGCCGCGCTCAAGGCGGAGGATCTCGAGGCCATGTACGACAAGGCATCGAGCGACTACGTCGGGTTCTGGGCCGACCTCGCGCGCGACGAGATCGTCTGGCATCGCCCCTTCACCATCCCGCTCGATGACAGCGATGCCCCGAACTACCGGTGGTTCACCGACGGACAGTTGAACGTCTCGTACAACTGCCTGGACGTGAATCTGGCGGACCGCGGCGACAAGGTCGCAATCGTGTTCGAGGGCGAGCCGGGCGACGTGCGGCGCGTGACCTACGCAGAATTGCACGCCGAGGTGTGCCGCTTCGCGAACGCGCTCAAGGCGCTCGGCATCCGGCGCGGCGATCGGGTGATCATCTATATGCCGCTCATCCCCGAGGCGGTGGTCGCGATGCAGGCGTGCGCCCGCATCGGCGCCGTGCATTCGGTGGTCTTCGGCGGCTTCTCGTCCAACGCGGTCAAGGATCGCATCGAGGACGCCGGCGCGAAGCTCGTGATCACGGCCGATGCCGGCTGGCGCGCCGGCAACGCGGTCGAGCTCAAGCGCGCGGTGGATCGGGCGCTGACGGAGGGCTGCCAGAGCGTCGAAAAGGTGCTGGTCTACCGGCGCACCGGGCATCCCTGCGAAATGCGCGAGGGGCGCGACCTCTGGTGGCACGATGCCATCGCCGGACAATCCGCGACTTGCGAGCCCGAGTGGGTCGACGCCGAGCACCCGCTGTTCCTGCTGTACACCTCGGGCTCGACCGGCAAGCCCAAGGGCATCCAGCACTCGAGCGGCGGCTATCTCCTCAACGCCAAGGTCACGTCCAAGTGGGTGTTCGATCTCAAGGGCGACGACATCTTCTGGTGTACCGCCGACGTCGGCTGGGTCACCGGGCACACCTACGTGTGCTACGGACCGCTTGCGGCCGGCGCCACCCTGCTGATGTACGAGGGCGCGCCGACCTATCCCGACGGCGGGCGGTTCTGGAAGAACTGCGAGATTCACGGCGTCACCATCCTGTACACGGCGCCGACCGCCATTCGTGCGCTCATGAAGCTCGGCGACGAGATCCCCGGGAAGTACGACCTGTCGAAGCTGCGGCTGCTCGGAACCGTCGGCGAGCCGATCAATCCCGAGGCCTGGATGTGGTATCACAAGGTGATCGGCCGCGGGCGCTGCCCGATCGTCGACACTTGGTGGCAGACCGAGACGGGCGCCACCATGATGACGCCGCTGCCGGGCGCGACCCCCACGAAGCCCGGCTCCTGCGCCAAGCCGATTCCCGGCATCTTCGCCGACATCGTCGATGAGACCGGTCGTTCGGTAAAGGCGGCGGACGCCGGCGGCTACCTCGTGATCAAGCGGCCCTGGCCGTCGATCCTGCGCACCATCTGGGGCGACAACGAGCGCTACATCCGCACGTATTGGCAGAAATTCGACAATCGCTACTACGTCGCCGGCGATTCCGCGCGCCGCGACAAGGACGGCTACTACTGGATCATGGGCCGCATCGACGACGTGTTGAACGTCGCCGGCCACCGCCTCGGCACCATGGAGATCGAGTCCGCGCTGGTCGCCCATCCGCTCGTCGCCGAGGCCGCCGTCGTCAGCAAGCCCCACGACATCAAGGGCGAGTCGGTATTCGCCTACGTCGTGCTGAATCGCGCTCGGCCCGAGGGAGCGGCGGCCGACGAGCTGATCAACGAGCTGCGCGGCTGGGTCGGAGAGCAGCTGAGCCCGATCGCCAAGCCCGACGACATCCGGTTGACGGACAACCTTCCCAAGACGCGCTCCGGCAAGATCATGCGCCGCCTGCTGCGCTCCCTCGCGCGCGGCGAGGAGATCACCCAGGACATGTCCACCCTCGAGAACCCCGGAATCCTCGAGCAGCTTCGGGGCGCCGCGGGCCCGAGCGGCGGGGCCGCGAAGGCCGCGGCGCCGGCAGCGGCAGCCAAACCGACACCGAAGCCGAGCTCGAAGGCCAAGGCCGGGGTGACGGCCAGGCCCAAGGCAAAGGCGAAGGCGAGAGCCGCATCCAAGGTCTCGGCGAAATCCAAGGCGCGGCTCAAAGCGAAGCCCAGGACCAAGGCTCGGCTCAAGGCGAAGGCCAAGGCCCGGCTCAAAGCGAGGCTCAAGGCCAAGGCCCGGCTCAAAGCGAAGCCCAAGGCCAAGGCCGGGCTCAAGGCGAAGCTCGGGGCGAAGGCCAAGGCGAGAGCCGGCGGCCGCGCGCAGACTGCCCTCAAGCGCAAGGGCGCCGGGGCGCGCCGCGTGAAGTCGGGGCCGCGGCGCAAGGCCCGATCCAAAAAGTAGCAGGAGAGACCAATGGCGCTGCTCATCGCCGGTCTGGTGCTGTTTCTCGGAGTCCATTCGGTTGCGATCATCGCGCCCGGTGCCCGTGCCGCCGGTCTCAGGCGGCTGGGAGAGCGCGGCTGGAAGGGCGTGTACGCCCTGGTTTCGGCGCTCGGCTTCGTGCTGATCTGCTATGGATTCTCGATCGCCCGCCGCGAGCCGGTGGTCCTTTACACGCCGCCGTTGTGGCTGCACCACGTCACGCTGCTGCTCATGATCCCGGTGTTTCCGCTGCTGCTCGCGGCCTACCTGCCCGGCCGCATCAAGGCCGCGGTCAAACATCCCATGCTGCTCGCGGTGAAGATCTGGGCGCTCGCGCATCTGCTCGCCAACGGCACCCTTGCCGACGTGCTGCTGTTCGGCGGGTTGCTGATCTGGGCGGGCGCGGATCGCATGTCGGTCAAGCGGCGGGCGGTGCAGGCGCCCGTGCCCGGCGCGCCCGCGCGGCCGTGGAATGACGCCGTCGCCGTCATCGCCGGCCTCGTGCTCTACGCGATTACGGTCGCTTGGCTCCACTTGAAGCTGTTCGGCGTGTCGCCGCTTGCGATGATCGCGAGTTGAGATCAAGTCGACCCGCGAGTCGGAAGGAGCATCGATGAATCGCCGCGATCTTCTCACTGCCGCCGCCGGCACCGCCGCCGCATCGCTCGGCATCACCGCCGCCGAGGCGGCGCACGCCGCGAATGCGCAAGCCTCGACGGCCCATGAAACTTCGGTGCACGCGGACCCGCTCAATCCTCCCGGCATCAAGGTCGCGGGCATTCGCATGCTTCCGGTGGCCGGCGGCAAATACAAGGTCTGGACCAAGAAGCTCGGCGCGGGGCCGGTC
Source organism: Steroidobacteraceae bacterium (assembly GCA_036272295.1). Taxonomy (GTDB): domain Bacteria; phylum Pseudomonadota; class Gammaproteobacteria; order Steroidobacterales; family Steroidobacteraceae; genus Bog-1198. Next base: position 25,215 of record DATAYZ010000086.1, on the reverse strand, counting down.
AAGGTGTTGCTGCTGCACGGCGGTCCGGGGTTCGACCACGAGTACCTGGAGGCCTTCGAGTCGTTCCTGCCCCAGGCCGGCATCGAGATGTACTACTACGACCAGCTCGGCTGCGGCAACTCGGATCAGCCCGACGACGACACGCTGTGGACGCTGGCGCGCTATACCGACGAGGTCGAGGAGGTCAGGCGCGGACTGGGGCTGGATCAATTCGTGCTGCTCGGGCACTCATGGGGCGGCATCCTCGCCCTGGAATACGCGCTGGAGCATCAGGAGCACCTGAAGGGCCTGGTGATCTCGAACATGGCCGCCGGCGTCAAGGCCGTGCTCGAGCATCAGGACTCGATCAAAAAGCAGCTCCCGCCGAAGGTGCTCGCGCGCCTGAACCAGCTCGAGGCCAAGCAGGAATACGACTCCCCCGAATACCAGGGAATCATGATGGAGCAGCTGTATCCCAGGATGCTCTGCCGGATCCGGCCATGGCCCGAGCCCGTGACGCGCGCGTTCCGCCACGCCAATGACAAGATCTACAACCTCATGCAGGGCAAGAGCGAGTTCCAGGTCACCGGCAACCTGAAGGACTGGGAGCGCTGGGACCGGCTGCACGAAATCAAGGTCAGGGCCCTCACCATCGGCGCGCAGCACGATGAGATGGATCCCGAGGACATGAAGAAGATGGCCTCGATGATGCCGAATGCGAGCTACGCGTTCTGCCCGAAGGGCAGCCACATGGCGATGTGGGATGACCAGGAGGCGTATTTCCGGCAATTGCTGCCTTTCTTGCGCCAAAGTTGAGGATCCCGAGGCGTTCCGCGGCGCACCGCATATGTCGAAAACCTCGGATGCCCGGGTGAAGTTGCGCTAGAATCCGCGCGCCGATCTCCGGTGCCGCGAGCACCGGTGCGCGCATCCCTCGAAGGACCCAAGGCCTGCCGACCCCGGCAGCACTGCGAATTGGGCCTTTGAACGGCGAATTTCAATCTTTTAACCGACGCTTTCGATGCTCTCCACCTCCAACGTATCCATCCAATTCGGCGCGAAGCCCCTGTTCGAGCAGGTCACCGTCAAGTTCACCGACGGCAATCGTTACGGCCTGATCGGCGCGAACGGCAGCGGCAAGTCCACACTGATGAAGATCCTGGGGCGCGACCTCGATCCGAGCTCGGGCGAGGTCATGCTGCAGACCGGGCTCCGGCTCGGCAAGCTGAATCAGAACCAGTTCGGGTACGAGGATGACCGCGTGCTCGATGTGGTGATGAGCGGCCACGTCGAGCTGTGGGCGGCCATGCAGGCGCGCGACCGTATCTACGCGAATCCGGATTCGACGGATGCCGACTACATGAAGGCGGCGGAGCTCGAAGGGGTGTTCGCGGAGTACGGCGGCTACGACGCCGAGGCGCGGGCGGGGGCCATCCTCACGGACGCCGGCATCCCCGAGGCGCGCCACAGCGGTCCCATGCGCGAGGTGCCGCCGGGCCTGAAGCTGCGGGTGCTCCTGGCGCAGGCCCTCTTCTCCCGCCCCGACGTGCTGCTCCTCGATGAGCCCACCAACAACCTGGACATCAACTCCATCCGCTGGCTGGAGCGGGCGTTGAACGACTACAACGCGACGATGGTGATCATCAGCCACGACCGCCATTTCCTGAATCAGGTGTGCACGCACGTCGCCGATCTCGACTATCAGCAGCTCAAGATCTATCCGGGCAACTACGACGACTTCATGCTGGCGTCCACGCAGGCGCGCGCGCGGGTCGAGGCCTCGAACGCCAAGGCACGCGACCGGATCTCGGACCTTCAGGAATTCGTGCGCCGCTTTTCCGCCAACGCATCCAAGGCACGGCAGGCAACCTCGCGCAAGCGGCTGCTCGAGAAGATCAAGATCGAGGAGATCCGTCCCTCGTCGCGGCAGAATCCCTACATCCGTTTCGAGCAGGCGAAGAAGCTGTACCGCTCGGCGTTCACGGCGGACAAGCTGCGCTTTGCCTACCCCGGAACCAACGAGCCGGTGATCGACGGGCTCAGCCTCAACGTCGAGGCCGGCGACCGCGTCGCCATCATCGGGCCGAACGGCGTCGGCAAGACCACGCTGATGAGATTGCTCGCCGGAGAGCTTCGCCCGGCGTCCGGCACCATCACGTGGGTGGACAACGCGCAAGCGGGCTACATGCCGCAGGACCCCCAGGCCGAGTTCGCGGACGACGTGGATCTGTTCTCGTGGATGTCGCAGTACACCGGCAAGGCGGACGACGACCAGATCGTGCGCGCGACCCTCGGACGCCTGCTGTTCTCGGGCGAGGAGACCAAGAAATCCGTGCGCGTGCTGTCCGGCGGCGAGAAGGGCCGCATGATCTACGGCAAGCTGATGCTGACGCGCCCCAACGTTCTGCTGATGGACGAGCCGACCAATCACATGGACATGGAGACGATCGAGTCTCTCCAGATCGGGCTCGAGCACTATCCCGGGACGCTCCTTTTCGTGTCGCACGATCGGGAATTCGTCGGCGGGCTCGCAAATCGCATCATCGAGATGCGGCCCGGCGGCAAGATCAGCGACTACCGCGGAACCTACGACGAGTACCTGCGCGACCAAGGCGTCGAATCCTGATTCGACCGGCCCCGCCTCAATATCGGTGGGCTGCGCAGAGCGAGATCCGGCGGGCGGGGAATCGACCGCTCATTTGCGTTCTGCGGTCATGGCGCTGCGCCGGTAGCTGTACGACATGTAGATCACCAGTCCCGCACCCGTCCAGGCCAGAAACACGGTGCGGGTGAAGAGTGGCAGGTGCCAGAATAGGTAGGCGCAACCCAACACCGACAAGGGCCCGATTATCGTGATTGCGGGCACTCGAAAAGAGCGGATGCGCGTCGGATCTCTCAGCCTGAGAATCATCATTCCCATGGAAACGGTGATGAAAGCGAACAAAGTTCCCGAATTGGCCACGTCCGCAAGCGCGCCGACCGGGAACAGTCCCGCTGCGAGCGCCACGAAACATCCGGTGATCATCGTTACGACGTGTGGAGTTTTATAGCGGGTGTGGATGCGGCACAGCAGCGGCGGCAAAAGGCCGTCCCGGGACATGGAGAAGAACAGGCGAGTCTGACCATAGAGCATCACGAGAATCACGGTCGGGAGGGACAGGAACGCCGCGAGGCCGATGACATTGGCAGCGACGCCATGCCCGATCCGATTGAGCACGAATGCGAGGGCCTCATCGCTGCATACGAGTTTGGCTTGGTTCGCGGAAGCGAGGCACGTTGCAGCGAAGGTACGAGTGCCGGGTGTCAGCGCTTCACCGCCCGTCCCGAACACAGGTTGTGCCCCTACCGCACCGATCTCGCCGGCGGCGACGAGCAGATAGAAAACGGTGCAGATCACGAGACTTCCGATCAGCGCGATAGGGACGTTCCTCTGCGGATTTCGAGTCTCCTCGGCTGCGGTCGAGACGGCATCGAAGCCGGCGTAGGCAAAGAAGATGGAGGCGGCCGCCGCGCTGACCCCGCTCATGCCCAGCGGCGCCAATGGCTGGAAGTTCTGTGACTTCGCGGCCGGGACGGCGAGGACGACGAACATGGCAAGCGCAAGCAGCTTTATCGTCACGAGAATCGCGTTGAACGTTGCGCTCTCACGCGTTCCGATGACGAGCAGCATCGTGCAGCTGATGGCCACGAACATCGCCGGCAGATTGACGGCACCGCCCGACGCGGCGAAGTAGCCCTTCGTGAGCGCCACTGGAATCGTGATGTGAAACAGTCGAGCCGCCCCGCCGACGAAGTAGTTCGACCATCCGACGGACACGGCGCTGGAAGCGACCGCATACTCGAGGATGAGCGCCCAGCCGACGAGCCACGCGACGATTTCCCCGTAGACGGCGTACGCATACGTGTATGCGGATCCGGCGACGGGCGCCATTGAGGAAAATTCGGCGTAGCACAGGGCGGTTACTGCGCAGACCGCGCCGGAAATGACGAACGACAGCATCATGCCCGGACCGGCCTTCTGTGCAGCGGCGGCCGTGAGCACGAATATCCCGGTGCCGATGACGGCTCCTACACCCAGCATCAAGAGCCGCGCGGCGCCGAGAGATCGGGGCAGCGAGCGCCGTTCTGCAGTGGCTAGAATTTCATCGAGTGACTTGATTCGCCAATCCATTTGTTCCTCGTCTCTTCGATGCCATATCCATGGTCAGTCGTGGAGCCGGCCGTACTTGCGCAGGATTTCGCGCAACTGCTCATGCGGAAGCGCGTAAACGGTGTGACCGTTCACGCCGGTCATGGTCGTTGCGGCAACCAGAGCATTGACGATCGCTTCTTCCGTCGACTCGATCGTTGCCAGAAACAGAGAGTTCATGTCGCCATTGGGCAGCATGGATATCTGTACGGGTCCCCCGGATAGCTTTGCGAGGGCGGGGTTTGCGGTGGAAAAGCCGATGAACAAGTCGCCCGAACCATTGGCCGCGGTTCCTCCGACCCGTGCGATGCCCAGCGGGACGCGCCGCGCGAGCCGCTGGAGCTGATGCGGGAGCAGCGGAGCATCCGTCGCCACGATCACGATGATCGAGCCTTCGCGGCCCCCATCATCTCGATCCGCGGACGCGGGTCCTCCCGTGATTCTCGGGTCGGAGATTTCCTTGCCCACCGGGACGCCGGCGATCGTCAGCAGCTCCCGAATTCCGTAGTTGGCTTGGACCAATACGCCGACCGTGTAGCCGCCGGCCACCAAGCGTGAGGAGGTGCCGATTCCGCCCTTCAGCCCATGAGCGACATTGCCGGTACCGCCTCCGACGTTTCCCTCCGCAACGGGGCCGGACCGCCCGCCGTTCAGCGCGGCCCAAACGTCGTCTTTCTTGACATGCATTCCCGCAATGTCGTTGAGGTAGGCGTCGGAAGTCTCACCCACCACCGGCAGGTGCCAGGCGATGTTCTCGTGGCGTGCCTCGCTGTACCAGGTAAGCATGGCGTCGTGCACCGTGCCGACGCTCCAAGTGTTGGTGATGGCGATGGGTCCGCCGAGAATGCCGCTTTCGGTGACCCACGCGCACCCCGTGAGCTCGCCGGAGCCGTTCTCGACGAAGCATCCCGCAAAGGCCTGGGACCACGCCTTGCCCTCGGGAAATACCACCGTCACACCGGTGCGCACGGCGTCGGCCCCCTCGTCTCTGATCAACGTCGCATGGCCCACTTCGACGCCGGGCACATCGGTGATGGCGTTGAGCGGGCCGGGCGTTCCGTCGAAGGGAACGCCCAGATCGCGGGCTCGAGGCGCAGAGGCTGCCAGCACGGCTCCCATGATCAGCGGGAGAGTCACGGTCGCGGCGCAGATGTATCTGGTCGGTGCCCGGGTCATGGCGGCCCTCTCACGCGAGCAGCGCGCAATAACGGGCGATGTCGATGTTGCCGCCGCTGATCAGCACGCCGATGCGCTGTCCACGCAACGTGTCGATCAGCGTCTCCGCGCCCGCAAGGCCGAGGCATCCCGTCGGCTCGACGATCAGCTTCATCCTTTCGGCAAAAAAGCGCATCGCGGCCACCAATTGGGCGTCCGTCGCGGTGAGAATGTCGGTTACCCCTCTACGGATGACCGGAAACGTCAACCGCCCCAAATGCTGCGTCTGTGCGCCATCGGCGATGGTGCGAGGCGTATCGATATGGACGATGGCGCCGGAGCGGAACGACCGTTGCCCGTCATTGCCGGACTCGGGCTCCACTCCGTATATGCGACAGAAGGGCGCGGTCGCTTCGGCAACCAGCGTGGCCCCGGCGAGCAAGCCCCCTCCGCCCAGGCAGACGAACAACGAGTCGAGGGGACCCACTTCCTCGAACAGCTCCTTCGCGGCAGTTCCCTGGCCCGCGATCACATCCGGATGGTCGTAAGGAGGAATGAGCGTCAGGCCGCGGCTTCGGCTGAGGTCGAGACCGATCTCTTCACGGTCTTCTCTGTAGCGGTCGTACTGGATCACTTCCGCGCCGTACGCTCTCGTCGCCGCGAGCTTGCCGGCAGGTGCGTCGAGCGGCATCACGATCGTCGCCGGCACTTCGAGCAGGCTTGCGGCGAGAGAGATCGCTTGAGCGTGATTCCCTGACGAGAACGCCACGACCCCGGCGCGTCTCTGCTCCGCGTCGAACCTAGACAACGCGTTGAAAGCGCCTCGAAACTTGAAGGCTCCGGCACGCTGAAAATTCTCGCACTTGAAGAACAATCGGGCAGCGAAGCGCCGATCGATCGTTCTCGAAGTCATCACGGGGGTACGATTGATGTATCCGCGGACGCGCGCGGCAGCCGCGAGGACATCCTCGAAAGTAGGCGGCGCCGGCACGGGGTAGCCATCGGAGCCGCGGCTCACCATGGCCACGAGATCCGAGTACCGATCCCTGCGGCGCACGCCCGATCCAACAACATCCGCGTTACCGTTAGATCCTGCAGAGCGATTCCGGTCATATCGAACACCGTCACGTCCGACGCCTGCCGCGGCGCGGTCGTCGCGGCCGCGACGATATCCCCGAGCTCCGTGCACGGGGTTCCGGGCGCCCATTGGGTTTCGCCGATCCGACGGGCTTGAGACGAGTCGTCGACATAGAGACGGGCCTTGGCTAAAAGACCGTGCGGAAGCTCTCGTTTGCCCTCGGTGTCGGTTCCGATGCAATTGAGATGCGTGCCGGGGCGTACGGCCTCGAGATCGAACAGCGAGCCGTTGCCTGGCGTGGCCGTAATGATCACGTCGCTGGCGGCTACGGCAGTGTTGCGATCGAAGACATGCATCAGCCGGCAGCGGTGAGAGAAATCCGACTCGAACCCAGTGTCCGGACGGCCGTCGCCGGTGACGTATCGGGTGGTGCGGAGCGCCGGCAATACCTGCAAGGCATAAGCAAGCTGCACCCGCGCCTGGACGCCTGTTCCGAATACGCAAACATCGGAGCTGTCTGCTCTGGCCAGATGAAGAAGTCCCAACGCGCCGGCGGCTCCGGTCCGCAGCGTCGTCACCGCGTTGCCGTCGATCACGCAGTTCGGGCGGCCGGTTTCAGGATCGAACAGCAAAATGGTTGCTTGGTGAGGCTCTCCGCCGCGATCGCGATTGTCCGGCCAGAATCCCGCGGCCTTCAGCCCAAGCAGGGAGAGATTCTCCGCATCGCCTGACTTGATTCCAAATACCGCGCCGCTTGGGAGCGCCTCCCTGACGACGGGAAACAGCCGCCCGGCTTTCTTGCTGTGAAGGATGAATGCCTGCCGCACCGCCTCGAGTACGCCGGCGGGCTCGAGCAATGCCTCGACTTGGGTCTTGTCGAGCAATAGCAAGCTCGAGTCAGACGGCATTTCGACCATTCCTCATGGGACAAGACAACTCTGCATGTACTGATTCTCGTCGTCTCATTGCATCGGTCACGCGCATCGGTTTTCTCAGTGAGCCCATCACTCGTGCGATGCCGCACAGATCGGGGTCGCAGTGTAGGCAGCGCGTGCCGGCGACTTGATCGACATTTTGCATGCCCCGACGGCGCGGCCGTTGCTAGCCTCCGTAACGGCAGCACCTGCTGCGTCTGAGGGTTGCGCGCATCCGACCGTTTCGCGAAGTGCCTCGAACTGGTGTGGTCTATGTGACTGCGGAGGCTGCCAAGCTGGGCTACAGTCAGACCTCGCCCGACTGGTGCAATCTGGGTCAGGGGCAGCCGGAGGCGGGCGCGCTGCTCGGCGCCCCGTCCCGCTGCGGCAGCGTGGAGATCGACGTTCGCGACCTCGAATATGCACCGGTTCCTGGGCTCTGGGAGCTCAGAGAGAGCATTGCGGATCTCTACAATCGACGCTACCGACGCGGCCTGCCGTCGAAGTACACGGCCGACAACGTCAGCGTATCCGGCGGCGGAAGATCGGCGCTGACCCGAGCCGCGGCCAGCTTGGGAAGGGTGAACCTGGGGCACTTCCTCCCCGACTACACCGCCTATGAGGAGCTCCTCGATATCTTCAAGGCCTTCACCGCGATTCCCATCGTGCTGGAGCCGGAGCGCGACTATGTGTTCTCTCAACAGGATCTGCTTCGCGAGATCCGGGATCGCGGCTTGTCCGCGCTGTTGCTGTCCAATCCAAACAATCCCACCGGCAAACTGATTCGCGGATCGGAGCTCGCGTCCTGGGTCGAGATCGCGCGTGCGCAGGAGTGCACGTTGATGCTGGACGAGTTCTACTCGCACTACATCTGGACGGAAGAGCACGGGCGAGGCGCGTATGAGAGTGCGGCACGCTACGTCGATGACGTCGACGCGGACCCCGTCGTCATTTTCGACGGCCTGACGAAGAATTGGCGTCTGCCGGGCTGGCGCATCACGTGGACCGTCGCGCCTCGCAGCGTCATCGAATCCGTGGCCTCGGCGGGATCCTTCCTGGACGGCGGCGGCTGCAAACCCCTGCAGCGCGCGGCCATCGCCTTGCTGGACGAGGACAGCGCAGAGGCTGAGGCGAGCGCGATCGCACAAGCATTCGGCGCGAAGCGGGCCCTACTGCTTGCGCGCCTGCCCAAGATGGGCGTGCGAGTCGAAAGCGCTCCCGAAGGCACCTTTTATGTATGGGGGGATCTGTCCGCGCTGCCGGCCCCTCTGAATGAGGGCATGGGATTCTTTCGTGCCGCGCTTCGCCAAAAAGTCATCGTCGTTCCGGGGGAATTTTTCGATGTGAATCCCGGTAAACGGCGCGGCTCGTTCCCCTCCAGGTTCCGCCGCCACGCCCGCTTCTCGTTCGGTCCCGAGATGGACACCCTGTGCAAGGCCTGCGATCGGCTGGAGGAGATGACCCGCCAAATACAGACCGGTTACGGCGGACGGGCGGCATGCGAGGGACTCGCATGAGTGTCATGAGCCGCGTATTGCATCGCGCGGGCGCGCCGCAGTTACCGATCGCAGTTCGTGGCGACGGATGCTATGTCATCGACAAAGAGGGAAAACGCTACCTCGACGGATCGGGAGGCGCGGTCGTCTCCTGCCTCGGGCACAGTCATCCGAGAATCCGCGAGGCAATCCACCAGCAGGTAGATCGCCTCGCGTACACGCACGCATCGATGTTCTCGACCGAGCCCATGGAGGAGCTGGCATCTCTTCTGGTAGGGGAGGCCTCCGGCGAGTTGGCGAAGGCATACTTCGTCTCCGGTGGGTCTGAGGCAACCGAAGCGGCGCTGATGATCTCCCGCCATTTCTGGGCCGTGCAGGGCGGCGCCCACAAGCGCTGGTTCATCTCTCGCAAATCAAGCTATCACGGATTCACCACAGGATCGCTCGGCGTCAGCGGCGCACCGTATCGCCGCCAGCATTATGAGTGCATCTTACCGCCGGCGAATCTGATCTCCCGGTGCTTCCCATACCGGGATCGTCCCGAGGGGGAATCTCTGGAGATGTACGGCCAACGGATGGCGGACGAGCTCGAGACGAAGATCATCGATCTCGGACCGGAGAACGTTGTGGCATTCATCGCCGAGACCGTGGTCGGCGCAAGCCTGGGGGCCGTGGCGGCGCCGCCTGGATACTTTAAAAGGATTCGCTCCATTTGCGACCGCCATGACGTGCTGTTGATCCTCGACGAGGTCTTGTGCGGGTGCGGCCGAACGGGAACGTCATACGCCTTCCAGCAGGAGCAGGTGCGACCTGACCTCGTGACGATCGGAAAGGGGCTGGCGGCGGGCTATCAACCCATCGGTGCGGTGCTTATAGGCCATCGCGTTGCCCAGGCACTGGCGGCCGGCGCATCCGCGCTGCGTCACGGTTTCACGTACAGCGGCCACGCAACGGCTTGCGCTGCCGCCCTGGCCGTGCAGCAGACGCTGCGTGAGGAAGATCTACTTCCCGCGGTCAGGCGCAAAGGAGCGTTGCTCGAAAATATCCTCAGGCAGAGGCTGGGGGCACGCCCACACGTCGGGGATATCAGAGGCCGAGGATTGCTCTGGGGGGTGGAGTTGGTGCAGGACAGGGACTCGAAGGAACCGTTCGCGCCGGTGTATCGATTGCACGAGCGCGTACAGAAAGCGGCCCTGCGGCGCGGGTTGCTCTGCTACCCCATGCAAGGCGCGCTGGACGGGTATCGCGGGGACCACATCCAGATTGCACCGCCTTACATCGTCTCCGAGGAGCAGATAGAGGATCTGGCCCGTATTCTCGAGGAATCCATAATCGATGCGGTCGGGCAGGTGCATCCCGGGGGTCGCGAATGAATATAACTTTGATCACGACCGGAGGGACCATCGACAAGGTTTACTTCGACTCAAAAGGCGGCTACGAAGTGGGACCGCCCGTCGCAGAGCGAATTTTGATCGATGGCCGGGTCGTCGACACGATGCCGATCGTGGAGCTGTTCCGCAAGGACAGTCTCGAGCTCACGGAGGACGATCGCGTGGCCATCCGGGAGGCGGTCGTCGCGTGCGGAACCCCCCGAGTGATCATCACTCACGGTACCGACACCATGGTCGAGACCGCGAGGGCGCTCGATCGAGTCTTCGATAAGCGAGTCGTGCTGACCGGCGCCATTCAACCGGGGGGATTCTCAGACAGTGACGCGTCGTTCAATCTCGGTATGGCGGTGGCCGCCGTGCAGGTCCTCCCCGTGGGTATCTATATAGTCGCGAGCGGACGGGTATTCCCCGCGAGGAACGTGCACAAGAACATGGAGCTCAACCGCTTCGAATTTCTCGATCCGCCGGGCCCGCAGCAATGAAATCGAATCGTTGCCATGCCGGGGATGGCTGACGCGAGGTTTGCATGGTATCCATGCAGCTGATGTTGTTACAGTCTGCCCATCCTGGATTCGGCAAGGGCATCGTGCGCGTGACTTCGCCTTTCGAGCACACACGGACCAGTCCGATGAGGCGGGCGTCGATCGGCAAGATCGCCCTCATCGCATGCGTGTGTCTGACGTGTGCTCTAGCGAACGTGCGCAGCGCCGTCGCCGCGGTCCATCGGGCGGATCTTCTGATCCAAAACGCCCTGATCTACGATGGCAGCGGCGCCGATCCGTACCGCGGCGAGCTCGCGGTGACCGATGGAGATATCGTCGCGGTCGGCGTCAACGTGACCGGGTACGAGGGGCGCGAGGTCCTGGATGCACGAGGCCTCGCCGTGTCGCCGGGTTTCATCAATGTGCTTTCCGGAGCCGAAGAATCGCTCATCGAGGACGGCCGCGGCCTGAGCGACGTGATGCAGGGCGTCACTCTGGAGATTTTCGGTGAGGGCCAGTCGTACGGGCCCCTCTCGGCGGCCAGCCGAGCGGAACTGCTGAAGAGCCAGGGCGACGTCCGCTACCAGGTTACCTGGAATACTCTGGGTGAATTCCTGGACTTCCTGGTGCGAAAGGGTGTCTCTCCAAACATTGCTTCGTTCGTGGGCGCGACCACCGTGCGTACGCACGAGCTCGGATACTCGAGCCGCGCGCCAACCCCGGTCGACCTGGAGCGCATGCGGGAAGAAGTGCGGCTGGCGATGCGTGAGGGGGCCCTGGGGGTCGGGAGCGCCTTGATCTATGCGCCGGGGGCCTATGCGCGAACAGATGAGCTCGTGGCGCTCGCTTCGGCCGCCGCTGAATCAGGCGGCGGGTATATCTCGCACATCCGCAATGAGAGTGACCGGTTGCTGGACGCCATCAATGAGTTTCTCGCCGTAACGCGTGCCGCTCGCTCTCACGGAGAGATCGAGCACCTAAAGGCCGAAGGCCGGAAGAACTGGCCGAAGATGGCCGAGGCGATCGCGGTGATCGATGCCGCCCGAAGCGCCGGTCTACCGGTCACGGCCAATATGTATCCGTATGTCGCCGGCGCGGCCGGGCTCGATGCGTCGATGCCGCCGTGGGTGCAGGAAGGCGGTATCGACGCATGGGTTGCGCGGCTGCAAGATCCGCACATCCGGGCTCGCGTGCTCGACGAGATGCGCAAATCGAGCGCCGACTGGGAAAGTCTATATCTCGCCGCGGGCTCGCCGGATCGCGTCGTGCTCATAGGCTTCAGATCCGAGAAGTTGAAGCCCCTGACCGGAAAGACGCTGAGCGAGGTGGCGGCACTGCGCGGCGTGTCTCCGGAGGATGCGGCGATCGATCTGGTCATCGAAGATCATAGTCGCGTCGGGACCGCTTATTTCCACATGTCCGAGCCCAACGTCAAGCTTGGGTTGTCGCAGCCCTGGGTCAGCATCGTATCGGACGAGGGAGCTCTGGCCCCGGAGGGCGTGTTCCTCAAGTCCAGCAATCACCCGCGCGCGTATGGAAGCTTCGCGCGCTTCCTCGGAAAGTATGTGCGAGACGAGCACGTGACGATGCTCTCCGACGCCATCCGGCGGATCACACGTCTACCCGCCGAGAATTGGAAACTGCGCGGGCGCGGGTGCCTGGCTCCGGGCTGCCGTGCGGACATCGTAATTTTCGACCCGCGGAAAATTTCCGATCACGCGACGTTCGCTGCGCCGCGCCTCCTTGCGACCGGAGTCGTGCATGTGTTCGTCAACGGCGTACAGGTGATAAAGAACGGCAGGCACACTGGCGCGACACCGGGCGAGGTCGTGCGCGGGCCGGGCTGGACCGGTTGGGCAGGCCGCGCTCGCTGATGGGTTCTTCGACCGAGGTAGCTGCTATGCCGGATTCGAACCGCGCCCGGGCACTGGGTGTCGACGCTGGAGTCATGTCCCCGGGACCGCTGAACGCGATTACGGATGTCCCCGGCGTCCTGGTGGGTCAAGTCACCTTGATCGACGGAAGCGACATCCGTACGGGAGTGACGGCGATCCTGCCGCATGGCGGGAACATTCACTCGCAGAAAGTGCCGGCCGGCTTCGCCGTCGGCAATGGTTACGGCAAATTTGCGGGCTCGACCCAGATCGAGGAGCTCGGAGAGATCGAGTCGCCGGTCGTGCTGACGAACACACTGGCGGTCGGGGCGGCAATGGAGGGTGTCGTTCGATGGACTCTCCGGCAGCCCGGCAATGAGCGCGTTCGCTCCGTGAACGCCGTGGTCGGGGAAACCAACGACGGCATTCTCAACGATATCCGTGCTCTCGCGGTGCGACCCGAGCATGTGCTTCGCGCGCTGGAAGCCGCCGCCGGAGGACCCGTCGCAGAAGGATCGGTGGGCGCCGGGACCGGCACGCAAGCGTTCGGCTGGAAGGGCGGCATAGGAACGAGCTCGCGCCGCGTGCCCCTGGCCGGGGAAGAATATTGCGTCGGTGCTCTCGTTCAGACGAATTTCGGCGGGATTCTGTCGATCGCCGGAGCTCCCGTCGGAAGAGCGCTGGGCGGCAAAGAGCTGCCCGACGAATCGTTGCTGCTCGGCGCGGATGGGTCCATCGTCATCGTGATTGCAACGGATGCACCGCTATCCGATCGAAACCTGTCTCGTATGGCCCGGCGCGCCTTCCTCGGGCTCGGGCGCACCGGCTCGCCGATGACGAATGGCTCGGGCGACTATTCCGTCGCCTTTTCCACCGCTCCTTCCGTGCGACGGTGCCGGGCGGCCACGGCCCGCACCGCGAGCACGGCCGAGATCGCCAACGATGCGATGTCCTACCTGTTTCTCGCCGTGGTCGAGGCGACCGAGGAGGCCATATACAACGCGCTCTTTTGCGCAAGGGGCATGTCGGGGCATCGCGGCACGCTCGACGCGCTCCCGCGGGAGCGGGCGTTGGAAATATTGCGTCATCACAGGTTGCTCGCGGATTGGCCGGCCTGATGGAGGCGCGGGCCGCCGGCGCATTTGGAGCGGCTCCGTGCATTCTCACGATGAGCGGGGGCATTCCATTGAAGCGACGTTGCGTCCGGATGATGCTGGTGCTGACGGCCATCGCATTTCCGGCCATGGTCGGCGCTCAGCAAAAGCGCAGTCCCACTCCGGCCGAGACTCTCGGTCGGGCGCTCATCCGGTCGCCGGCCATCTCTCCGGACGGAAAATATGTTGCCTATCTGCAGCGCCAGACCAACTGGAAGACTGACGAGTTCGTGACCCAGCTCTGGCTGGCAAACGTATCGACAGGCAAGCGTCTCCAGCTTACGCGGGGGCGAAAGTCCGTGGGTCCCGCTCAGTGGTCTCCGGACGGCCGATGGCTCGCTTTCGCGACGGAGCGGGAGCTCACTGAAACCGATTCGGACGGCACATTCTGCGACGGCCCTGCGCCGCCGGGCCGGGCCGCTGATCGCCCTTGCAAATCCGAAAAATCCGCTTCGCGACAGATCTGGTTCCTCCCGTTCGACGGCGGCGAGGCCTGGCAAGCCACGAGATCTCCCGCCGATGTCGGCGATTTTCACTGGTCCAGTGACGGCAACTCGATCCTGTTCATCGCAACTGCTCCGCCGACGGACGCTGCGCTCGCGCGCACGGAGCGGTACGGCCATCTCGAGGTGGCGGGAGAGGACTACGAGCAGCGGCAGCTCTGGCGCGTCAATGCTCGACGGGCGATCGAGACCCACGCCCCGGCACCGGCGATCCAGTTGACGTTCGATCCTGCATTGAGCGTCACTTCCTTTGCCGACTCTCCCGACGCCACCAAGATCGTCTTCAGCGCCGCACCCAAGCCGCTGCTCTCCTCGGCCGGAGAACAGGATCTGTACCTGCTGGATCTCCATCGGGACAATACCGTCAGGAAGATCGTGGCGCTCCGCGGCCCGGACACTTCGCCGATGTTCTCGCCGGACGGAACGCGACTCGCCTTTCTGACGAGCCTGGGCCGCGCGGATTATCTCTATGCAAACCATCGTATCGGCCTCATCGATCTCGCAGCGGCCGTGGCGCGGCCGGCGTCACGGCCTGCGGATGTGCGCGACATCAGCACCGGTTTCGACGAGAGCCCGCAGCCGATAGCCTGGGTGGACGGCGGCCTCTACTTCAAGGCAACCCGGCGGGTGGCGACGCCGCTGTTTCGCGTGGATATGGCGAAAGGCCGCATTCAGGAGGTGACCCAAGGCCAGGGCTGGATCATCGACGATGTTTCCTTGACGCCGGACGGCCGGTCGGTCGCGTTCATCGCCGAAGATTCATCGCACATGACGGAGCTTTACGTCTCGTCGGCCCGTCTTTTCTCACCGCGGCGGCTCACCGACGTTACGGCACAAGCGGACGGGTGGACCGTGGGCGGTACCGAAGTGGTCAGCTGGAAGAGCAAGGACGGCTTGACGATAGAAGGGGTACTGCGCAAACCGGCGGACTTCGATCCGAAACGGCGCTACCCGTTGCTCGTGATGATTCACGGCGGCCCAACGAGTGCATCCCAACCGAGGTTCCTGCCTGCCGATGGCGCCTATCCGGTGCAAGCCCTGCTTGCCAAGGGTGCCCTGGTGCTCGAACCGAACTATCGGGGCAGCGCCGGCTATGGCGCCGCATTCCGGGCGTTGAACGTTCGTAACCTGGGCGTGGGCGACACGTGGGACGTGATGAGCGGTATCGACTTCCTGGTCGATCGCGGAATGGCCGATCCCCATCGCTTGGGGGCAATGGGCTGGTCGCAAGGGGGTTACATCTGCGCATTCTTGTCGACCCATGTCCAGCGATTCAAGGCCATCTCGGTCGGTGCCGGGATCAGCGACTGGACCACCTACTATGTCGGGACCGACATCAATCAGTTCGCCACCCAGTATTTTCAGGCAACGCCCTGGGAAGACCCGCGAATCTACGCGCGCTCGTCTCCGATCACGACCATCCGCCTGGCGAGGACACCCACCCTCATCCAACAGGGTGGCGCCGATCAGCGAGTTCCCGTGGCCAATGCGCTGGAGCTGTACCGCGGGTTGCTGGATCAGCACGTGGACGCTCGACTGATCATCTATTCGGGATCCGGGCATGACCTCGACAAGCCGAAATCGTTGCTGGCCGCACAGCGGGCAAACCTCGATTGGTTCAGCCACCATCTCTGGGCCGAGCCCTTCCCGGTCGACTCCGCGTTATATGGAGCCGGCGAGTCTACCCGAGCGTCTTTTCGATGATGGGAAAGATTTCCTTGATCAGCTCGCCGCCCTGCGCTCCGTTGGTCATTACGACGGCGCCGAATGCGCCGTCGATCGCCGCCGCGAACTGGCAGCGGAATCCTTCGTTGCTGCCGCCGTGGCGGAACCGGGCACCGTCCACCTCGGGACCTAGTCCGAAGTGCATCTCCCCCGCGTCGTCGAGTTGCGGCGTGACCATTTGGCGTGCGAGCGGGCGGCTGATGACCGCATGCATTTCGCCCGCCACCGCGGCTTGCACGGCGATGATGTATCTCGCGAGGTCTCTCGGAGTCGTCCAAAGGCCGGCCGCGGCCTGTTCAGGGTAGACGTGCCAATGCCCCCGGATGGGGTTGCCGGCTTCATCGTGAGCGGTGGCCGCCGCGGCGGCCATGCTGGAGGAGGGCGGCTGTGCATAACTGCTGTGCTCCATCCCCAGGGGGTGCAGAACCGATTCGGTCAGTAAGCGACCATAGTCGCGGCCAGTCACGTCCATGACGGCAAGCTGCTCGATCATGATGCCGCCTCCCGAGTATTCCGTCCTGACGCCCGGCGCCTCAACCGATCTCACAGGCGGGGAATTCGCAGGCGGCACGCCGTCCAGGATCTGCGGCACGGATGGGAGCGTAACGCCGGGCGGGTAGCCGGAGAATCCATGCACCGAAAGCCCGGCGGAGTGACTCATGATGTGCCGGAGCGTCACAGGCCCTTCGGCGGTGAATGGGCTCGCCGGCAGGGTCCATTGGCGCAGATACTTGTTGACGTCCGCGTCCAAATCCAAAAGACCCTGGTCGACGAGCTTCAGCGTCGCGAGTGCTGCAACCGGCTTGCTGATGGATGCGGCTTGGAATCGAGTATCGGGCGTTACCGCGAATGTCGTCCCGGCCTCGCGCAGGCCGTAGCCCTTTGCCCAGGCGGTCCTTCCTGCCAGGGTCACGGCTATGCTGACGCCGGGCACACGGTGGCGCGCCATGCGCTCGAGCAGCGAAGCACCCTCGAACTGAGCCTCCAGGGCTCGAATCCGCGCCAGCTCCAAACCGGCCGGTGCACGCTCGCTCCCTGCCTGGGTGCGATCCATTCCCCAGATTCGCGCGGGGCCCGCTATTGCAAGCGCGCCACAGCCGGTCAAACAGGCGCGGCGCGTGACCAAGCGTCCGGGTCTCGACATCGTTACTCCTCCATCCGTCGCAGAAGGCAACCCCGAAAAGATAACAGCCGGGGCTCGAGCCGCGCATGCAGATTTTCGATCAAGGCCGCCCAAGTGCGACGCCAAACTGAGGCAATGCAAAGTCCTATGCGTCGAATCGTGGGTGTGCTTGGCGGCATGGGGCCGACCGCCACCGTGGACTTTCTGACCAAAGTCATCGCGCTGACTCCGGCGGAGTGCGACCAGGAGCACGTTCCGCTGCTCGTCCATCAGGTGCCGCAGATTCCCGATCGCAGCACGGCGATCATGCAAGGCAGCGACGCCCCGTTCGCGCCGATGCTGCAAGGCTTGCGCCGCCTCGCAACCGCGGGCGCGGAGTTCGCGGCCATCCCGTGCAGCTCGGCGCATCACTGGTACGATCAGCTTGCCGATTCTCAGCCGCTGAAGATCCTTCACATCGTCGATGCGGTGTGGCTGGAGCTCGTGCGGCGAGAGATGGGCTCATGCAGGGTGGCTCTGCTGGCAACCCGGGGAACAATCAAGAGCGACATGTACGTCGACCGGCTCAGAAGCCGCTCCATGACCATAGTCCCCATCGATGAGCCGACCCAGCGCCTGGTCGATCATGCCATCGCGCAAATCAAGGGTGGCAATCGGCTCGTGGCCGCGCGCTCGGCCGGTGAAGCCGCGAATCGCGCTTTTGCGCAGGGCGCGGAGGCTCTGATCCTGGCCTGCACGGAGCTGCCGATAGCCCTGGAAGAGCGCGCCGGGGCACCGACCTACATCGATGCCACGTTGGCGCTGGCGCGCCATTGTGTGTCAGAATCGATCCAAGGCGTGCCGCCTCCAATCAAGCCCTGACGGCGAAAACGTACATGGATATCCGCTGGCTCCAGGATTTCTTGACGGTCGCGGAGACCGGTAATTTCACCCGAGCCGCCCGCATCCGCAACGTATCCCAGGCGGCCTTCAGCCGTAGGATCAAGACACTCGAATCCTGGCTCGGCGCCCTGCTGATCGACCGCGCTTCCTTTCCGACGCAGCTCACCGCGGACGGCGAGCTGTTTCGCGATCGCGCCGCCGAGATCGTCCAGCAGATCTCCGACGCCCGGCTGAGCTTGACGAGTGCTCAGGTCGGCAGGCGCACCGGGATTCGAATCGCGCTGCCCCACGCGCTTGCCACCGGAAGGTTGCCGCTGTGGTGGAGCACGTGGGCGAAGAGGGGAAAGCTGGACTCGGGATGCACGGCGGTCCCGGGGAACGTGCACGATACGGTGACTGCGCTCGTGACCGGCAACGTCGATGTGCTCATCTGCTTCAATTCGGCGCAACAGCCGATTCACCTCGCGCCGGAGCAATACGAGCGGATAGTCATCGGCAAGGAGAGCTTTCGCCCCTACGTCGCGACGGCCTCGGCCAAGCAGGTTCGCAAGATATTTCCTGGAACGCGCGGATCGCCGCTTTCGCTCTTGATGTACTCGCCGGGAGCCTACCTGGCTCGCATGGTCGATGCATTGATCGAATGCGCGCCCCAGCGCATGTACGGTCGGTGTGTCTTCGAGAGCGACATGGCATCGGTGCTGAGAAATATGGCGGTCATGGGCCATGGCGTCGCCTGGTTGCCGGATTGCACGGCCGAGGAGACCGCGCCGGGTGCCCTCGAACGCCTCGAGTTGGCCGGCTGGAGCCAGCCGCTTTCGATCGTGGCATACCGAGATCGCCACCGGCGTCAAGCGGCGACGGAGCGCCTGTGGCGTGCCATATCGATGAGCATCACGTAGAGAGTCACCGGGGCCGCTCGCTCGCCTGCGGGTATTTTCGACCGCAAAACGTGCGCGGCGCCGTCGGATGCACGGCGCCGCGCGTCGCGGGGATGGATCAAAACCGTCGTGTCAGCTTGCCCAGGATCTGCCGCGGCGGGTTGACGGCCAGTTGACCTCCAAGCCAGACGTAGGTCGGGGAGAAGAACCGGTCGTTGAACGCGTTCGACGCGCTCAACTCGAAGCGCCAGTGCTCGGTGTCGTAGAACGTCCGCAGATCGACCGTGGTGAAATCGCCGAAGAATTGCGGAAAGACCATGCCGTCCAGAAGCTGAAACTTCGGTCGATGCTGATGCACGACGCCGCCTCCGAAGCCGAGGCCCCGCAGATCCCCGCCTTGTATCTGATAGCTTCCATAGGCCGATACACCAAATTTGGGACCGAACGGCGATACGATTCCCGCATACGGACCCGCGGTATATTCGTTCGTCATCGCCGTGGCAGATAGATAAACGTCCAAGCCCGGTCTGACGTTGCCCTGGAATTCCAGCTCCGCCCCGCGGGCGCGCTGCTGCCCCACCTGGATCATGAATTGCGGATGCAGGGGGTCGGGCTGGTCGACATTGGTCCTGGCCGTATTGAACACATCGGCGGCCCAGTACACGCGCTTTGAATTGAGCTCGCCCTTGAGACCGGCTTCGTACGTCACGCCCTTGTCGGGGCCGAGAAATTTGCCGTTGCCAGTGGGGTTTGCCGAATCGAACGCAAAATCGTCCCTCACGTCGAAGGTCTGACCCCAGGTCGCGTACGCATTCACCGATTTGGTGAGCGCGTACACCACGCCGCCCTGGAAGGTAGTCGCATCCTGCGGCGGGTAGTAGTCGGTGTAGGCAGGGTAGGGTTCCAGATGCGCGGCGTAGGAACAGCAGCGGGTGCTGGCAATCTCCGTGCTCCGCGACCAGCGCAAGCCGAGATTGACCGTCAATGGATCGAACGGACGCAGAATGGCTTGCGCGGTGACTCCGGTGTTGTCGTGCAGTCGCTTGTAGTCCTTGACGGTCCCGCCGTTGGGTCCATAAATCCCACCCGGCGCAAATGCGGAGTACGAGCCCGTGGCCGACTGCGGAATCAGGGCCCAGTTCGGGTTGTAGATGTTGAATCCGGTCGTCGACCCGGGCAGCAATCCGGCGGCATACGGCTCGAACGCTTCGTGCAGACGCTCGGTATCCGCACCGAGGAACAGGGTCTGCTTGTGACCGAACAGATCGACGTCGCCGAAAAGATCGACTTCGCCCGAGTAGGACGAATTGTCCTCCTCGCCGAAATAGGTGTAGATGTTCGTTACGCTGTTCTTGTTGGCCGGCAGCGTATTGAAGGCTCCGGGCCATACCCACTCCAGCGGATCGCTGCGCAGATGCGTGTACTGGAAATTGCTGCGCAACTGCCAGCTCGAGTCGAATTTGTGCTCGACACGTACCGTGGCGTCATAAAAATTCTTCTTCATCTGGGACCATGGCGCCCCGACTCCGAAGCTGTCGTACGGGACGGCCGGCAATGAATAGTTGGCGGGATTGTTGGCCCCGCCAGAGCCGCCGGCGTCGAGCGCCGCCGGAAAGCCGACCGATGCGGAGGAATCGAGGTGCTGATACTGGACCTGCAGGAGCACCGACGTGTCGTCTGGAAACGCATATTTCAAGCTGGGTGCCAGTACGATGTGCTTGGTGTACCAGTACTGGAAGCTCGAGTCCTCATCCAGGTAAGCGGCCACCATGCGCCCGGTGAGCTGCCGGTCCTCGGTCAGAGGTCCATAGATATCGAAATCCGCGCGGTAGTGGTTCCATTGTCCCGCCTCGACCGAAGCCGAGCCGCCGAAGTTCGGCTGCGGCTGCTTGGTGACGGCATTGATGGTCCCAGCAGTTCCGCTTTGACCGTAGGTCGTGGCCACCGATCCCTTGATGATCTCCACCCGGTCATAGGGCGCGAGGTCCTGAACGACGCTCCCGAGTTGACGGAAGCCGTCGACCCGAAGGGCATCCTCGAAGTCGTTGGCAAAGCCGCGGAAATAGGTATGGGTAATTCCCGCCCGGCTGTAACTCGGCTGGGCGCCGGCATCGAGCTTGTACATGTCGTTGAAGTTCGTGAGGTTCGCGAAATTGATCATGTCGGAAGTAATGATTTGTACGGTCTGCGGAGTATCGACCACCGACATCGGCATCTTGTTTGCGCTTTGCAGCTCACCGTAGTTGAACTGTTGACCGGTGATCACGATCTCCTGGAGCTCGCCTTGAGGCGCCGTCACGGTTTGATCGGCCGCGACGCCCGGCCTCGCGCCGGCCGAGGACACGGCGCCCAGCAAGAGCGCTCGGCGAACGGCCTGCGCGAGACGACTGGAATTGTTCATTTGTCTGTACTCCCGAAACGACAGCGGTGTTCTTGTGCGCGAGCAGCGAAACGCTGCTTGCTGCCGGCGATTGTATCGAGGCGGTTCCGGGCGACTTATGCATAATTTCGATGCAACGCGCCCGGGTGAGCACCTACGATCCATCTCACGGAATGATCCAATGCGCCATGCCCAGGAGCGCGCGCGATGCGCCGCGCGCGCGGACAGGAAGAAATTTCAGGCGGGGGGAATGTAATCGAAAATGAAATGAATACGGTCGGTCGATCCGTTGTTCGAGACGTGATGCAACAACAAATTGTTGATCTCGAACGCGAAGTGCGCTCGCGGCGGCACACGTTCCGAACCTACCACGAACTCCACGTCGTCGTTCGTAACGAGCGGAATATGGATGCGATGTGCGATCGCGAAGGATGGATGACCGTCCTTGTGGCGCGCGATACGCCGCCCGGGAGCAAGCCGGGTCATCATCGCCCGCAGGAGCGTGCCGCCGCCGCCGTAGCTCTTCCCAACGACCTGCTCGATCACCGGCATCGCTTGCGCGGCCAGCAGGTCCCACCCGTTCCCGCGACTCACGGTCACATCGGGCCATCCGTCGCAAAAAAGCAGAATTATGGATTGGGTCTGAGCATGGACGTCGTAGTCCTGCTGCCGGCGTGGGTCGCCAAGCCAGGCCTGCTCGTCGAGCGACAGCACCTTGTCCGTCAGCGACTGGCATGCGATCTTTCCAAGCGGGCAGGTTGCTTCGTGCATCAGCATGCATGAATGATAGCTGGTCGCTTGGAACCGGACGAGAAATCCCGAACATGAACGGCAATCGAGAGCCAACGAGGAGCGAAGCCGACCGCGAGGTCGAGATGGCGTTCGTGCGACACAAGCGCGGCGAGTTACGCCATGCGGCAGACGTGTATCGGCGTGTGCTCGCGGAGTATCCGGACCACTCCGCCGCTCTCCACTATTTGGGCCTGGTCGCTCAGCAGGCCGGCGATTCCAACCGTGCGGCATCGCTTCTCGAGCGATCGATTGCAATCGACCCCACGGACCCGCGCGCCCACAACCACCTCGGGCAGGTGCGCGTTGCGCTGGACGACAAGCGGGGCGCCGCGGTCTGCTTCGAGAGAGCGTTGCTAATCAATCCCAATCATGTCGATTCGCTCAACAACCTTGCGAATGTCGTCAAGATGCGCGACCTGCGCAAGGCGATAGCGCTTTATCGGCGTGTGCTCGAGCTCCATCCGCAAGCTGCGTTCGCAGCCTTCAATCTCGCCAAGGCGTTGAGCGAAGACAATGCATTCGATGAGGCCGAAGACCTTTACATGCGCGCGATCCGCATCGATCCCGCCTATTTCCAGGCGCGCCACAGCCTGGGTGTGCTCCTGGAGCAGAAGGGCCGCTTCGCGGCTGCGATCGAGCAGTACCTGGCGGCACAGCGCGTCAATCCGCGGCACGTGTCCTCCCTCGCGAATTTGATTGCGATCCGCGGCTACGAGCCCGATGCGGCCGCCGTGAGCCGGGCCGAGGACATAGCGCAGCGATCCGCGGGTTCCCCCGATGACCGCATCAAGCTGCATCGAGGTCTGGGCAAACATCACGACCGCGTCGGCGCGTATGCACGCGCATTCGAGCACTTCGCGGCCTCCAAGGCGCTCATGAGGCAGCGCACGACCCCTTTTCGCATCGACAAGGTCGCCGCGGGAGTCGATCGTCTGATCAGGGCTTTCAGCCGCGAGAGCTTTGCCATGCATGGGTCGCGCGGCAGCCATTCGGCCCGACCGATTTTCATCGTCGGCATGCCGCGCTCGGGCACGACGCTGACGGAGCAGATCCTCGCGAGCCATCCCCAAGTGTTCGGCGCGGGTGAGCTGCAGGAGATCCCCAAGATCGTCAAATCGCTGCGCCCCGAGTATCCGGAGTGCGTCGCAACGCTGGATCGCGAGACGCTGCAGAAT
Source organism: Steroidobacteraceae bacterium (assembly GCA_036272295.1). Classification (GTDB taxonomy): domain Bacteria; phylum Pseudomonadota; class Gammaproteobacteria; order Steroidobacterales; family Steroidobacteraceae; genus Bog-1198. The sequence continues at coordinate 2,045 of DATAYZ010000086.1, read as the reverse complement.
CTCGCCAGCGGCTATCTGGCCGCCGTCGAGGCACTCGCGGGCGCGGATGCCTTGCGCGTCACCGACAAGCTGCCCCTCAATTCGATGCACCTCGGCATGATCGCAGTCCTGTTTCCCCATGCCCACGTCGTTCACTGCCGGCGCGACCCGTTGGATGTTGCATTGTCATCCTTCGTCGAGCTTTTCGAGCTGGAGCACGACTACACCACCGACCTCGAGGACTTCGGGCACTACTTTCTGCAGCATGAGCGCCTGATGGAGCATTGGCGCAGCGTGTTGCCGCTCTCGATTCATGAGGTGTGTTACGAGAAATTGGTCTCGGATCCTGAAGCCAGCACCCGCGAACTCCTTGCTCATTGCGGGCTTCAGTGGGCCTCGGCGTGCCTCGAGTTCCATCATACCGAGCGCACCGTCCGTACGCCGAGCCGCTGGCAGGTTCGCCAGCCCATCTATCAGAGCTCGATCGGCCGGTGGCGCCACTATGCTGCGCACATGCGGCCGCTGATCGCCCTGCTGCAGAAGAGCGGCCATATACTGGAGACCGCGGCGGCGGATAGCGTGATGAGCACCCCATCGAGCGCCGCGGCCAGCCCCGCCGCAAGCTCCGGGCCTTTTCGGCAAGCGACGTCGGGCGGCGTGCGCGCACGGCCTAATACGGTTCGGCTTGGCCCATTTGCCACGACTCCGGACGGCTCGGGCATCGCCGATTCCTCGGCGAGCCCGCCAATCATCGAGATATGCGGCCGGGAAAATCGAATCTTGTCTTTGCGCTCCCCGATTTTCATCGTCGCAGCTCCGCGGTCCGGCAGCACTCTGCTGTTCGAGACTCTGGCGGCAAGCAGCCAAATATGTACGGTCGGCGGCGAGGCACACTGGCTCGTAGAGGCAAACCCCGAGCTCCGCCCCGGCTCGAGCGGTGTCGCCTCAAATCGGCTGACCGCCGAACATGTCACGCCGGCGATCAGGCGCGAAATCATTGAGCAATTATCCCGGCGAATGATCGATGGCGCGGGACATGCAGCGGCGCCGGAAGGCGCCCTGACCTTCCTCGAGAAGACACCGAAGAACGCGCTACGTATCCCGTTCTTCCGGCGGATCTTCCCCGACGCGCGCTTCGTGTTCCTCTGGCGGGATCCTCGCGAGAGTTTGGGCAGCATCATGGCCGCTTGGCGAGCGGGTAACTGGCAGACTTACAGGAAGCTACCGGGATTCGCGGGTCCTTGGTCTTTGTTGCTGCCGCCCGGCTGGGAGAGCGTCGATGGCAAGCCGCTGGAGGATATCGCGGCGTTTCAGTGGCAAGCCGCGAACAGCACGATATTGATGGACCTCGCTGGGATTCCGCGCAGCCACTGGACCGTCGTTTGCTATTCCGATCTGGTGAAGGCACCCGCAATGTCGGTCCAGCGTCTCTGCGATTTCGCGGGAATGTCGATGGATGCAGACCTTGCCGCGCGGCTCGCATCCCCGTTGCCGCTGTCGCGCTACACCCAGACGCCGCCCAATCCCGACAAATGGCTCATGGACGAGGCCGCGATCTTGCGCGTGCTTCCCGGGCTGCGGGATACCTGGGATCGATTGCGGGCACTGGATCAGCACCCACTCCGATGGACGGTAAGCGCACCATGACCGATATATCTTTGGATCGAGACTTCCGGCGTCTTGCCGCATACGCCGGCGTCGACGCTGCCAAGGCCCCCTTCCGGGGCGCGTCGCTCGCAAGCGTCCTCGCCTGCGTCGCCGGGTTCGTTTCACTGTTGGCGTCGCCGTATGCGCTCGCGGCCCCGACAAAAGTCTACATTTCCGTCGATATGGAGGGTGTTGCGGGTGTGGTAACCGCCGATCAGCTCAGCCCTGCAGGTTTCGAGTACGAGCGCTTTCGCCGCTTCATGACCGACGAGGCGCTGGCGGCCGTGCACGCCGCCGAGAGCGTCGGCGCGACAGAAATCGTAGTCAGTGATTCTCACGGGAACGGGGAGAACCTGCTGCTGGAGCTTTTCCCCAAGGAGGTGCGGCTGGTGCGCTCGTGGCCGCGGCACGGGGGGATG
>DATAYZ010000085.1:0-39919 GCA_036272295.1 Steroidobacteraceae bacterium | reverse complement strand
GGTGGACGTCGGAACATCTAACGGGTAGCAGTGCCCGCCTAGCTCTTACCCGGACGGGACGGTACGCCCGAGCGGAGGTCGAAGGGAGCCGGGGCCTGCTTTCTGGCGCCCACACTCCTAGCGGAGCTCTACGGGGTATGGCAGCGGCAGAATCCTGGCGTCGACCGTCGATGACGGCTCGCCGAGTGCATGGTCCGCGTCACGCGCTTCCGATCGCGAGCCCGTCGCGGCGGCCGATGGAGCGGGGGACGCGGCGGCCGAGGCGCCCGGGGGCGCGACGCTCGAGGCCGGCTGAAGGCCGAGCACGGCGAGCGCTTCGGCGCCCGATGCGCTCGCGGCGGCATCGACCAGCCGGCCGGCGTGCCCGCTCTCGAGCCGCAGCGGCTGGCCCACGTGCCAGGAGCCTTGCGGCAGCTGCAATCGGAACATCCGGCGCTTGATGCGGCCGAGATGCTGGGTCCGGGCGATGATCTCCTGTCCCGTGTAGCAACCCTTGTCGAAGCTGATGGCGTCGAGCACGTCGAGGTTCAGCATCTGCGCGACGAAGGCCTCGCGGGTTGCGGCATAGACCTGCGGCAGTCCGTCCCGGATGTCGGCAAGCCGCCAATCGTGCTCGATTCCCGCCGCTTCGTCCGGCGCCGGCGCCGCGCCCGAGCCCAGGCTCGCGAGGCGCTCGGCGGGCCCGACCAGCCAGTATCGAGGTGCCGCCGCGTCGGCCGCACCGGCGGGGCTGCCGCCGGGAGAGCCGGCCCCCACGCGCGCCACGACGACGGCGTCGCGCTCGATGTGCTCGCGTCCGGCCGGCGGCTCGACGCCGAGCGCGCGCGGCAGCTCATCGCCGTGCGCGCCGTATACCGCGAGCACCTCCGAGGCGTCCTCGATCTTGACCTTCGCCCGGAGCACGTAGCGGCGCATGCTCTCGAGCGTGGGGACGGTCAGCTCCCGCGGCAGGAGGGCGACGACGCTTCCCGCATGCGGCAGGCAATGCAGCAGGGCGAGCACGCGGCCCTGCGGGCTCGAGTAGGCCGCGAGCATCTGCCCGGTGGCGAGCCGGCTCGTGTCGTTCGAGAGCTGGCCCTGCAGGAAAGCCAGCGCGTCGGGTCCGCTGAAACGCAATACGCCGAGATGCGGCAGGCGGCCGGAGCGGGGGAGTGGAGTTTTGGGCACGACCCGCATGTATGGGTACTTTTTTGCCGTTGTCAACTGTCCGTGAGCACATGCCATGGCCCGTGATGGGGAGCGCGTTTTCTGGCAAACTTTCACGGTGCGTTCCACCGAAGCTCAGTCTCGAATCGCGCTCGCGGGTGAGCCGCCGCAAGCCGCCCACCGCGCAGCGAAATTGAGCGCGGTCGTCGATGACATCCCGCGCACGGTTGACGCCGCCGTCGCGAAGACGCCGCGCGAGATCGGCGGACGCGCCGCCGGACCGGACCCGACCCGCTTCGGGGACTGGGAGCTGCGCGGCCGATGCATCGATTTCTGATGGCACGCAACCGTCCCCTCTCTCCGCATGTGATGATCTACCGCTGGCAGATCGGCAACACCTTGTCGATCCTGCATCGGATCACGGGAATTGCGTTGTCGCTCGGGCTGGTTGCGCTGGTCTCCTGGCTGGTGGCCCTCGCGAGCGGGGAGCCCTCGTACGCAGCGGCCCTCGCGCTCCTGTCCTCCCCGGTGGGGCGGTTCGCGCTCATGGCCTGGACGTTCGCGTTTCTCTACCACCTGCTGAACGGCATCCGCCACCTCTTCTGGGACGTGGGCGTCGGGTTCGAGCGCACGCAGCGGCACGCGAGCGGGTGGCTGGTGGTCGCGAGCGCGGCCATCTTGAGCGTCGCCCTCTGGGTCGTGATCTGGCGGGCGCGATGAGCTTGCGCAGCCCCTTGAGCCGCGTCACGGGCCTGGGCTCGGCCAAGGACGGCACCGCGCATTGGTGGGCCGAGCGCGTCAGCTCCGTCGCGCTGTTGCCGCTCACCTTGTGGCTCTTGTTCTCGCTGCTCACGCTGCCGAGCCTGGATTACGCGACGGTCCGCGCCTGGATGTCGTTCCCGCTGACGGGATTCCTGAGCGTGCTGCTGGTGGCGGTGGCGGCCTACCACTCGTACCTCGGAACCTCGGTGGTGGTCGAGGATTACGTGCATGCCCAGGGCACGAAGCTCTTCTGCATGCTGTCGCTCAAGTTCGCGCACGTGCTGGCGGGCGGTGCCGGGATCTTCGCCATCCTGCGCTCGAGCTTCGGGGCATGAGCAGATCACGAGCGAGACCATGAGCGACTACAAGTTCATCGACCACACCTACGATGTCGTGGTCGTCGGCGCCGGGGGGGCGGGCTTGCGCGCGACCTTCGGTCTCGCCGAGGCGGGGCTCTCCACCGCGTGCCTCACCAAGGTGTTCCCGACCCGCAGCCACACGGTCGCCGCGCAGGGAGGCATTTCCGCGGCGCTCGGCAACATGGGCGCGGACGACTGGCGCTGGCACATGTATGACACCGTGAAGGGGTCGGATTGGCTCGGCGATCAGGACGCGATAGAGTTCATGTGCAAGGAGGCGTCCGCCGCGGTCATCGAGCTCGAGCACTATGGCGTCCCGTTCTCGCGCACCGAGGACGGGCGCATCTACCAGCGCCCCTTCGGCGGCATGACCACGCATTACGGCAAGGGCATCGCGCAGCGAACCTGCGCCGCGGCCGATCGCACCGGGCACGCGATGCTGCATACCCTCTATCAGCAGTCGCTCAAGCACGAGGCGACCTTCTTCATCGAGTTCTTCGCGCTCGATCTCATCATGGAGAACGGCGAGTGCCGGGGCGTCGTCGCGCTCGACATGTCCGAAGGGACGCTGCACCGCTTTCGCGCCCACCGCGTGATCCTGGCGACGGGCGGCTATGGGCGCGCCTGGTTTTCGTGCACGTCGGCGCATACCTGCACCGGCGACGGCGGCGGGATGGTGCTGCGCGCCGGCTTGCCGCTGCAGGACATGGAGTTCGTGCAGTTCCACCCCACCGGCATCTATGGCGCCGGATGTCTCATCACCGAGGGCTCGCGCGGCGAGGGCGGGTATCTCACCAACTCCGCGGGCGAGCGCTTCATGGAGCGGTACGCCCCGAACGCGAAGGACCTGGCTTCGCGGGACGTGGTCAGCCGCTCGATGACCATCGAGATCCGCGAGGGACGCGGCGTCGGCAAGCTCAAGGACCACATCGACCTGCACCTCGAGCACCTGGGGCCGGCGGTCATCAAGGAGCGCTTGCCGGGCATCGCCGAGACCGCGCGCATATTCGCGGGGGTCGACGTGAACAAGGAGCCGATCCCGGTCCTGCCCACGGTGCATTACAACATGGGCGGCATTCCGTGCAACGTGCACGGCGAGGCGATCACCCGGACGAACGGGCAGGAGACCCTGGTCCCGGGGCTCATGGCGGTCGGCGAAGCCGCCTGCGTCTCCGTGCACGGCGCGAACCGCCTCGGGTCGAACTCGCTGCTCGACCTCGTGGTGTTCGGGCGCGAGGCGGCCCGGCATTGCGCGCGGGTCGTGGAAAGGGACCGCGCCCATCGGCCGCTGGCCGCCGACGCCGGCGATGCGGCGGTGGCGCGGCTGGACAAGCTGCGGCACGCACACGGCGGGCGGCGCACCGCGGACATCCGTCTGGACATGCAGCGCATCATGCAAAGCGATGCCGCGGTCTTCCGGACCGGCGAGACCTTGAGCGACGGCAAGCGCCGCCTCGCCGAGACCTTCGCCTCCTTTGCGCAGGTCCAGGTCGAGGATCGCTCGCTCATCTGGAATACCGACCTCATCGAGACCCTGGAGCTCGACAACCTGCTGGGGCAGGCCGTCGCCACCATGCACTCCGCCTTGAACCGCACGGAGAGCCGCGGGGCACAGGCCCGCGAGGATTTCCCGAACCGCGACGATGAGCACTGGCTGAAGCACACGCTGTGCTGGGTCTGCGCGGACGGCAATACCCGCATGGACTACCGGCCCGTGCACTTGAATACGCTCACCCAGGATGTCGAGTCGATCCCGCCGAAGGCGCGGACTTATTGAGCGCGCCCCGGGCCTCGAGTCCGGCGCAGCATCAGGAGCAGGCATGGCCGAATTCACCCTTCCCGCAAACTCCGTGGTCAACAAGCACGGGCGCACGTTCAAAGCCCCGGCCGGCACCCGCAACCTGCGCACGTTCAAGATCTACCGCTTCGACCCGGACTCCACCGACAATCCGCGCCTGGACACCTACGAAGTCGACATGGATGCCTGCGGCCCGATGGTCCTGGACGCGCCGATCAAGATCAAGAACGAGATCGATTCGACCTTGAGCTTCCGGCGGTCGTGCCGCGAGGGGATCTGCGGGTCCTGCGCCATGAACATCGACGGCAAGAACGCCCTGGCCTGCATCAGCGCCTGTGCGGACGTGAAGCGCGACATTCGCATCTACCCGCTGCCCCACATGCCGGTGATCAAGGATCTGATTCCGGATCTGACCAACTTCTATGCGCAGTACGCCTCGGTGAAGCCGTGGCTCAAGACTCACACCCCGGCGCCCCCCGATCGGGAGCGGCTGCAGTCCAAGGATGACCAGGAGAAGGTCGATCGCCCGTCGGCGTGCATCCTCTGCGCCTGCTGCTCGACCAGCTGCCCGAGCTACTGGTGGAACAGCGACCGGTACCTCGGGCCCGCGGCCCTGCTGGCCGCGTATCGCTGGATCGTCGACAGCCGCGACGAGGCCACCGGCGAGCGGCTCGACGAGCTCGAGGACCCCTTCCGCCTCTATCGCTGCCATACCATCATGAACTGCGCCGAGGCCTGCCCGAAGGACCTGAACCCGGCCAGGGCCATCGGTGAGATCAAGCAGCTTCTGGCGCACCGGCGCCACTGATGAGCGCCCCCGCCGGCCTCGGGCAACTGCGCTGGCGTTGTCGGCGAGGCATGAAGGAGCTGGACATCCTGCTGTCACGTTACGTCAACGAGCGCTTTTGCGGCGCAACCTCGGGGGAGCAGGCGGCCTTCGGCCGGCTGCTGGAGGCCGCCGATTCCGATATCTACGCCTATTGCATGGGGTATCAGCCCCCCCCGGCGGAGTTTGCCGCCCTGATCGAGCGCATCACCGCCTCGCCGTCCCCGCCATAGCATCGAACCGGGCGCCGGCCTTCAGCCCGGTCCGGTCCGTGCGCCTGTCACTGTTAGAATCGGAACCCTGTGCTCAAGGTCACGCTTAACTCAAGTCTGGCGCCGAGATCGTCGAACTTTTCCCGGGCCGATCGGTCTATCGCGACAGGCTGGGTTGTGAGCCCGCCCGTTTGGGATCCCGCATGACTGTCGAAGAAAGCGATCTCAAACTGGTGGAAAGAGTCCAGCGCGGCGAGCGCGCGGCGTTCGATCTGTTGGTTCTGCGATACCAGCACAAGGTTCTGAAGCTGATCATGCGGTACGTGCACGATGCAACCGAGGCTGAAGACATCGCACAGGAGGCGTTCGTCAAGGCGTTTCGCGCGCTGCACTCCTTTCGCGGCGACAGCGCCTTCTATACATGGCTCTACCGGATCGCGATCAATACCGCCAAGAACGCGCTGGTCGCGACCAAGCGCCGGCCGATGGACTACGATCTCGATCTGCAGAATCCGGAGCAATACGATCTGCATGCGCGCCTGGCCGAGGCCGAGACGCCGGAGGGCTTGCTGCTCACCGATGAGATTCGCGACACTGTGAACCGGGCCATCGAGAATCTCCCGGAGGATTTGCGCACCGCCATCGTGCTCAGGGAGCTGGAAGGATTGAGCTACGAGGACATCGCGCAAACCATGGACTGCCCGGTAGGAACCGTGCGCTCGCGGATCTTCCGCGCGCGCGAGGCGATCGACAAAAAACTAAGACCGATATTTGACGGCGGCCTAGGCCGGCCCGAGGACACATGAGCGAGCAAATTCGAGAGCAGGTCTCGGCGTTTCTCGATGGAGAGCTGCCGAGCTCCGAAACTGAACTACTGCTGAAACGGCTCACACGCGACGCGGAGCTGCGCGAGAGCTTCGGCCGTTATGCCTTGATCGGCGAAGCGCTGCGGGGCGGGAGCCCGGGTCTTCTCACGCGCGGCTTCGCGGCCCGCGTGAACCTCGCCATCGACGGCGAGCCGGCGCCGGCGGTGGCCAACCTGCCAGCCACGGCGCGCGGTGCGCGCTGGTGGCGGCCGTTCGCGGGCGCCGCGGTGGCCGCGGGTGTTGCGGCGGTCGCGGTGGTCGCGCTGCAGGAGCGCTCCGTGGCGCCGACCGTGATGCCGACCGTGGCCGCGAACGTCCAGAGCATGCCGGCCCTCGCCCAGAATCTGGCGAGCCCGGCTCAGGTGCCGGCGGCGGCCTCCACCTCCCAGGAGGCGATCTCCTATACCGTTCCCGCCCCGTCACAGAGCCCGCGGTCCGGGGTGCTCCCGGCCCGGCTGACGAATTACGTGTTCGCCCATAGCCGCTATTCCTCCGGTCTCGACCTGCGGGGTGTCATGGCCGACATGTTGATCGAATCCGAGGAGCAACCTCCGGCGGTCAAGGAAGCGGTTTCGCACGCTCCATGACCAGGGCCACGCGGAGTCACTGGCTCTTTCCCTGCGCCGTCGTGGGCGCGCTCCTGGCATTGCCGGCCATGGGCGCCGACGATCCGCGCGACTGGCTGCAGCGAATGAACCAGGCGCTCACCACGCGCAACTACGACGGCACGTTCTTCCATTTGAGCGAGGGACGGGTCGAGACCATGCGCATCGTGCACCGGGTGCGCGGCGGCAGGGTCACCGAGCGCCTGCAGTCGCTCGACGGCTCGGGGCGCGAGTTCATCCGCAACAACGAGCAGTTGACCTGCTACCTGCCGGACCAGCACACCGTGCTGGTGGAGCCGCGGGCCGAGCATGGGCCGTTCCTGGGCTCCCTGCCGCAATTCGGCGCCGACGTGAACCGGTTCTACGACATCGAGTCCCTGCCGACGACGCACGTCCTCGGGCGCGTTGCCCGGGTCATCGCGGTGAATCCCAAGGATCAATTCCGCTTCGGATACCGCCTGTGGCTGGACCAGACGACGGCCATGCCCCTGAAGACGCAGCTCTGCGATTCCCGGGGTCAGGTGATCGAGCAGATCTTCTTCGCGCGGCTCGAGATGCCGGAGAACATCCCGGACACCGAGCTGGCTCCGGCCGTGCGCACGGACGGGATGCGCTGGGTGCGTCAGGGCCCCTCGAGCGACGGCGCTTCACCGGCGCTCGCCTCCTACCAGGCGAGCGAGCTGCCGCCGGGATTTCGCTTGACGGCCTCGGGCGCCCAGACCATCGGCGGTGCCACGGTGCCGGCGAGCCACCTCGTCTATTCGGACGGCCTCGCGACGGTCTCGGTGTTCGTGGAGGCGCCGCCCGGCGACCCGACGGCCGGAGGGACCGCCGGCGCGGCCACCGACCCGCCCATGCAAGGCCTTGCGCGCGTGGGATCGGGCTTTGCGTTCTCGACCGTGGTGCAGGGTCACCAGGTGACGGCGGTGGGGGAAGTACCTGCACAAACCGTGGAATTCATCGCCCATTCCATGCGCTCGACGGGTGCGGCACCCGCGTCCTTGCGTCACTAGCCTGTTGACCGCACCCCGGCGATTCCTCTTGTATTCACGCGCCGGCTGCGGCCTTTGCGAGGAGATGCAGCTCGAGCTCGCCGCTTTGCCGGCCGCCCGGGGCGTTCCGGTCGACCTGGTCGACGTGGATGCGGATCCCGGCAGCCGGGCGCGGTACGGGCACAAGATCCCGGTGCTCACGCTGGATGGCGAGCTCGTATGCCACGGCCGACTGGACCCGGACGAGGTGATGAAGGCCTTGCAGGTATAATCACCGATTTGCCCGGGTCTCCCACCTTTAGGCCTCGATGAAGAATATCCGCAACTTTTCCATCATTGCTCATGTTGACCACGGTAAATCGACTCTCGCGGACCGATTCATCCAGGAATGCGGGGGGCTCGACGCGCGCGAGATGCAGGAGCAGGTGCTCGACTCCATGGATCTGGAGCGCGAGAGAGGCATCACCATCAAGGCGCAGAGCGTGACGCTCGAGTATCGATCCCGGGCGGGGGAGAAGTACCAGCTCAATTTCATCGACACGCCGGGCCACGTCGATTTCTCCTATGAGGTGTCGCGCTCGCTCGCGGCCTGCGAGGGCGCGCTGCTGGTCGTGGACGCAGCCCAGGGCGTCGAGGCGCAGAGCGTCGCCAATTGCTACACGGCGCTCGACCAGGGCCTCGAGGTGCTGCCGGTCATCAACAAGATCGACCTGCCTTCCGCCGACCCGGCCAAGGTGATCCACGAGATCGAGGAGATCATCGGCATTCCGGCCGACGATGCCGCGCTGGTCAGCGCCAAGACCGGCCTCGGCGTCACCGACCTGCTCGAGAGCCTGGTGAAGCGCATCCCGCCGCCCAAGGGCGACCCGGACGGCCCGCTCCAGGCGCTGATCATCGATTCCTGGTTCGACAACTACGTCGGGGTGGTGTCGCTGGTGCGGGTCATGAATGGTGCGCTGCAAACGGGCGCCAAGATCCGCGTCATGTCCACCGGCCGCAGCCACCAGGTCGACAAGCTCGGCCGCTTCACCCCCAAGCCCGTGCCGCGCGAGGCGCTCGGGACGGGCGAGGTGGGCTTCATCATTGCGGGCATCAAGGAGATCGACGGTGCGCCGGTCGGCGACACCATCACGCTGGATGCGAATCCTGCCGCGGCGCCGCTCGCCGGCTTCAAGCAGGTCCAGCCGCGGGTGTTCGCGGGCCTGTTTCCGACCAGCTCCGACGACTACGAGCAGTTTCGCGAGGCCTTGAAGAAGCTGAAGCTGAACGATTCGGCGCTGCACTTCGAGCCCGAGGTGTCGACCGCGCTCGGGTTCGGATTTCGCTGCGGATTCCTCGGCCTCCTGCACATGGACATCGTGCAAGAGCGGCTCGAGCGGGAATACGACCTCGATCTCATCACGAGCGCTCCCACCGTGGTCTACGAGGTGCTGCTCACGGACGGGTCGGTCGAATACGTCGACAATCCCACGAAGCTCCCGTCGCAGGACCGTATGGCCGAGCTGCGCGAGCCGATCATCACCGCGAACATCCTCGTGCCGCCCGATCACGTCGGTGCGGTGCTGACCCTTTGCAGCGAGAAGCGCGGCGCCCAGAAAAAGATGCTGTTTCTCGGCAGCCAGGTCTCCCTGCAGTACGAGCTGCCCCTGGCCGAGGTGGTGCTCGACTTCTTCGACCGCCTGAAGTCCGCAAGCCGCGGCTACGCCTCCTTCGACTATGAGTTCAGCCACTTTCAGGCGGCACCCCTGGTCAAGCTCGACGTGCTGATCAACGGCGATCCGGTCGATGCGCTGTCGCTGATCGTCCACCGCGACAATGCTTACGTGCGGGGCCGCGAGCTCGTGGACAAGATGCAGGAGCTCATCCCGCGGCAGATGTTCGACATCGCCGTGCAAGCGGCGATCGGCAGCCACATCATCGCGCGCGCGAGCGTCAAGGCCATGCGCAAGAACGTGCTGGCCAAGTGCTACGGCGGTGACGTGACCCGCAAGCGCAAGCTGCTCGAGAAGCAGAAGGCCGGCAAGAAGCGCATGAAGCAGGTCGGTCAGGTCGAGATACCCCAGGAAGCCTTCCTTGCGGTGCTGCAAGTGGGCAAGAAGTCGAATTAGCGATGCGAGGATCGATTCGTGAGCGACGGCGATAGCCTTTTCACGGCCTTGGTTTGGGCGTGCAGCGCATGCCTCGTGGTGATCGTGGCGGACGGCTGGTTCTTCCGGCCCAAGCGTGACCCGAGCGCCACGAGCGCCGAGGAGCCGCTGGTGCCCAGGCTGGCCGAATACCTCCTGGTGGCCCTGGCGGTGGCGATGCTGTGGCGCATGTTCCGCGCCGAGCCCATCGATTTCAGCCTGATGCTGGTGGTGGTGGGCGCTCTGTCCGGCGTCATCTGGCTGGTGGATGCGGCCGTGTTCGCACGGGCGCGGAACCGCGCCGCCGCCGCCGCGGGCACCCCCGCCGAGCGGGTGCGCGAGCCCATTGCGGTGGAGTACGCCCGCTCGTTCTTTCCGGTGATCCTGCTGGTGCTCGCAATCCGCTCGTTCCTGTTCGAGCCGTTCCGCATTCCCTCCGACTCGATGATGCCGACGCTGTTCGACGGCGACTTCATCTTCGTCAGCAAGTACTCCTACGGATTGCGGCTGCCCGTGACCAATACGCTGCTCCTGGCGACCGGCAGCCCGCAACGCGGCGATGTGATCGTGTTCCGCCTGCCGCCGAATCCCAAGATCAACTACATCAAGCGCCTGGTCGGCCTGCCGGGCGACCGCGTCCGGGTCGACGAGCAGAATCACGTCTACATCAACGGCGCGCCGGTGCCGCAAACACCGGGCCCGCCGTACCGCGGGCCGAAGCAGGATCAGCCGAACTACGCCGACGCGACCACGGTTTGGGAGCAGCTCGGGAACAGGCACCACCGCATCATGCTCGCGGCCGGCTATGCTAAAACCGGCGAATGGGTGGTCCCCCCGGGGTATTATTTCTTCATGGGCGACAACCGCAACAACAGCAAGGACAGCCGCTTCACGGGCGATCCGGAAGCACCCGGATTCGTGCCGGCCCAGAACCTGGTCGGCAAGGCGCTGCGAATCTGGCTTAATTTCGATACTCGTGACGGACCTCTCTGGCGCCGGATCGGGACTGCGATTGAATAGGGGCCCACTTTGGGAGTAGCACAATGAATCGAATCATGCGGCGCCAGCGGGGCATGACCTTCCTCGGCATGCTCTGCGTACTCATTCCGGTCGGTCTGGTCGCATATGCCGTCATACGGCTGGTGCCGGTGTACCTCAACTATCTGTCGATCTCGCGTACCCTGGACAGCACGGCCAATGAGATGAAGGGCGACAATCCGGATCCCGGCGCCATCCGCCGCACCCTCGAGCGTCACTGGCAGATCGAGGATCCCAGCGCGCTCGACGTGAAGGATGTGGAGATCACCAAGGACAACAACGGGACCTCGATCCGCGCCACCTACGACCACAACGTTCCGTATATCTCGAACGTCTCACTGTCGGTGCACTTCGACAAGACCGTGAAGGTGAAGTGATCCCGCTGCTGCAATCGGATCCCCTGCCGGATTGGGTCGAGAGGGCGTTCGGGTACGCATTCAGGGATGCCGCGCTCTGTCACGCCGCGCTGACCCACCGCAGCGCAGGCGCCGAGCACAACGAGCGGCTCGAATTCCTCGGCGATTCGGTGCTGAACTGCGCCGTGGCGCGTCTCCTGTTCGATGCCCATGGCGAAGCCGACGAGGGGAGCCTCACGCGGCTGCGGGCGGCGCTGGTCAGCGGCGACACGTTGGCGGGCATCGCCGCCGGCATCGATCTCGGTGACCATCTCAAGCTTGGCGCCGGCGAGCTGCGCTCGGGCGGCTTTCGGCGCGGGTCGATCCTGGCGGATGCGCTCGAGGCCGTGCTTGGGGCCATATTCCTCGACGGCGGATTCGACGCGGCCGCCGCCGCGGTGCGGCGGGTATTCGGCGCGCGGCTCGCGCAATTGCCGGCGGCGGACGCGCTCAAAGATCCCAAGACCCGACTGCAGGAGATCCTTCAGGCGCAGGGAATCGCGCTGCCGGTCTATACCCTGCCCGCCGTGAGCGGCGACCCGCACGCCCAGTCGTTCACCGCGGCCTGCGAGGTCCCGGCGCTCGGCCTGTCCGCAGTGGCGCAAGCCACGAGCCGCAGGCGCGCCGAGCAGCTCGCGGCATCGAAGCTCCTGGAGCTGCTCCCGGGCCAGCCTTTCAAGCGGCCATGAGCGGAGAGTCCCCTTGAGCCATCCCAAGTTCCGGGCCGGACACGTCGCGATCGTCGGGCGGCCGAACGTCGGCAAGTCGACCCTGGTCAATGCCCTGGTCGGCCGCAAGATCTCGATCGTCGCACCCAAGCCCCAGACCACCCGCCACCGCATCCTCGGCGTCGTCAACCGTCCCGACTCCCAGCTCGTGCTCGTGGATACCCCGGGCCTGCACGAGTCGACCCGGCGGGTCATGAATCAGTACATGAACCGCGTGGCCATCTCCTCCTCGCAGGACGCCGACGTGATCGTGTTCGTGATCGAGGCGCTGCGCTTCACCGACGAGGACGCCTGGGTCTGGGAACGGGTTCGCGGCCTGAAGCAGCCCCTCTTCCTGGTGATCAACAAGGTCGACCGCGTCGCCCCCAAGGACCGGTTGCTGCCCTTCATCGAGGAGATGGCCGAGCGCATCCCGGTCTCGGGGATCGTGCCGATATCGGCCCTCGAAAGCGACAATCTCCCGCGACTGGTCGAGGTGGTGAGCTCCAGGCTGCCGGTGGCGCCTCCGCCTTTCGCGTTGGATGCGGTCACGGACCGCGACGAGGTGTTCCATGCCGCCGAGGTGGTGCGCGAAAAGCTCACCTTGAAGCTGCGGGAAGAGCTGCCGTACGGCATCAACGTGCAGATCGAGCGGTTCGCGGAGGAGAGCAACCGCCTCATGATCAATGCCGTGATCTGGGTCGAGCGCGCCGGCCAGAAGGCCATCGTGATCGGACAGGGCGGCGAGCGCTTGAAGGAGATCGGGCGGCTCGCGCGCATCGAGCTCAACGATCTGTGGCAGCGCTCGGTGCACCTCGAGCTCTGGGTCAAGGTCAAGGAAAATTGGGCCGACAGTGAATCGGCGCTGCGCCAGTTCGGGTACGATACCTTGTGAAGAGCGCGCGGCGGGTGTGGCTGGCACCTGCCTTTGTCCTGCACCAGTACGCCTACCGCGACACCAGCCGCATCGTGGAGGTGTTCACGTCCGAGCATGGGCGCCTGTCCCTGTTCGCCCGCGGCGCGCGCGGCCAGAAGTCCGCGCTCAAGGGGGTGCTGCGCCCTTTCCAGCGCGTGCTCGTGTCCTGGTCCTCACGGGGTGACGCCGGGCAGCTGCAGACCGCCGAGATCGACGGCCGCATGACCCAGCTCGCTCCGGAGCGGCTCATGAGCGGCTTCTATTTGAATGAGCTCCTGTTGAAGCTCACCGAGCGCTTCGATCCGCACCCGGAGATCTTTGCTTCCTACGCGGCCTGCATCGAGGCGCTCGCCGGAGGCGAATCCGTGGAGCCGGCGTTGCGTTGCTTCGAGAAGCGCCTGCTGGACGATCTGGGCTACGGTCTCGAGCTTGCCCGGACCCTGGAGGGCGCACCCGTCGATCCGGACGGCTATTATCGATTCGCGGCGCAGAGCGGGCCGCTTCCGTGCCGGGCCGAGTCGCCGGGCGCCGTCTACGGGCAATCGCTCAGCGATCTCGAGGCCGAGCGCTTTTCCGATGCGCGCTCGCTCAGGGATGCGAAGCGCGTGCTGCGGGCCGCCATCGATGCCTGTCTCGACGGGCGCTCGCTCAAGTCGCGCGAAGTGGCGCTGGCGTTGCGGCAACGGGAGGACATTCGATGAGCGGAGTGAGCACGGCCGGGATCGCACTGGGGGTCAACATCGACCATGTGGCGACCTTGCGCCAGGCGCGGCGCGCGGCCTATCCGGATCCGCTGTTTGCCGCGCTGCTGGCCGAGGAGGCGGGCGCCGACAGCATCACGCTGCATCTGCGCGAGGATCGCCGCCACATCCAGGACCGGGACGTGACCCTGATGCGCGAGGCGCTGAAGACGCGCATGAATCTCGAGATGGCGGTCACCGACGAGATGGTGCGCATCGCCCGCGGTGTCGCGCCGCAGGATTGCTGCCTGGTGCCGGAGAATCGCCAGGAAGTCACCACCGAGGGCGGCCTCGACGTGCTCGGCCAAGGTTCGCGCGTCGGGGATGCCGTGCGGGCGCTTGCCGAAGCCAACATCCGCGTATCGTTGTTCATCGATCCGGACCCGGAGCAGATCGAGGCCGCGCAGCGTGCCGGTGCTCCGGTGATCGAGCTGCACACCGGCGCCTACGCGGACTCGGGCGGCGCCGCACGGGCACGCGAGCTCGAGCGCCTGCAGAGCGCAGCCCGCTTCGCGGCGCGGCTGGGTCTCGTCGTCAACGCGGGCCACGGCCTCAACTATCACAATGTCGCGCCGATCGCGGCCATCGCCGAGATCGTCGAGCTCAACATCGGCCACTCGATCGTGGCCCGGTCCATCACCGACGGGCTCGCCAAGGCGGTGCGCGACATGAAAGAGCTGATGCGCACCGCGCGGCTTCGCCCGTGATCCACGGCATCGGGATCGACGTGCTCCAGGTCGACCGCGTGGAGCGCGTCTACCACAGGCATGGCGAGCGGTTTCTCGCGCATTTGCTCATGCCCGAGGAGCGCGCGCAGTTCGAGCGCACCCGGCGGCCGGTACGCTTCGTGGCGATGCGCTTTGCGGCCAAGGAGGCCATCGTCAAGGGCATGGGCACGGGATTCGCTCATGGGATCTGGATACGGGATGTGGGCGTGGTGCAAAACGCGTGGGGCAAGCCCGAAGTGGTGTACTCGGCGCGCGGGGCGAAGGTCCGCGATGCGCTCGGCATCGGCGAGGGACACGTGACCTTGACCGACGAGGCGGGACTCGTGGTCGCGGTCGCGGTGTTGCTGAAGAAGGGGGCCGCGTGATCCGGCTTCGCGCCCGCGGCCCCGGCCGGGTGCCCGCATGAACATCCTGGTGTTCGACATCGAGACGATTCCCGACGTCGAGCTCGGCCGGCGGGTCTACGATCTCAGCGGGCTGTCGGACGAGCACGTGGCCCGGATCATGTTCACCCAGCGCCGCCAGGAGACCGGCAGCGAATTCCTGTCGCACGAGCAGCACCGCATCGTCGCGATCTCGGTGGTGATGCGCACCCGCGAGGCTTTGAAGGTATGGAGCCTCGGCGAGGAGAGCGCGTCGGAGAAGGAGCTGATCGAGCGCTTCTTCGAGGGCATCGACCGGTTCACGCCCGACCTCGTGTCGTGGAACGGCGCCGGCTTCGACCTGCCGGTGCTGAACTATCGGAGCCTGCTGCACGGCGTGAGCGCGGCACGCTACTGGGAGACCGGCGACTCCGACCACAGCTTTCGCTTCAGCAATTACTTGAGCCGGTTTCATTGGCGGCACATGGACCTCATGGACATCCTGTCGGGCTTCCAGGGGCGCGGCCGCGCCAGCCTGAACGACATCGCCACCTTGCTCGGCTTCCCGGGGAAGCTCGGCATGGACGGCGCGGACGTGTGGCCGGCGTACCTGGCCGGCGGATTGAAGCGCATCCGCGATTACTGCGAGACGGACGTGCTCAACACCTATTTGATCTATCTGCGCTTCGAGCTGATTCGCGGGCACCTGAACGCCGCCGAGCACGCCCACGAGGTGTCGCGGGTGCGCCGCCTGGTCGAGGAGTCGACCGCCGTCCATCTGCGCGAGTTCGCGGCCGCATGGCGTTGAGGTCGGGGACCAGACCGGCCGAACTGCGCGAGGCGGACGTCGTGGATCTCGATCACGACGGGCGCGGCGTCGCGCGCGACGAGGGCAAGACGGTGTTCATCGAGGGCGCGCTGCCGGGCGAGCGGGTGCGCTATCGAGTGACCCGGCGCCGCCGGCAATGGGACGAGGGACGGCTCGAGGAGATCCTGGCGCCCTCGCCGGACCGCGTCGAGCCCCGCTGCGCGCACTTCGGCGTCTGCGGCGGCTGCTCCCTGCAGCATCTGGCCGCCCCTGCGCAGCTCGCCGCGAAGGAGCGCCAGCTCCTCGACAATCTCGAGCGGATCGGCCGGGTCCGCCCGGAGCGCGTGCTGCCGCCGTTGGCCGGTCCCGCATGGGCCTACCGCCGGCGGGCACGGCTCGGCGTCAAGCACGTTCACAAGAAGGGACGTGTGCTCGCCGGCTTTCGGGAGCGTGAAAAGCCCTATGTCGCCGACCTCAGCCGCTGCGAGATCCTGGTCGCGCCGCTCGAGGACCTGCCGCGCGATCTGGCGGCGCTGGTCGACAGGCTCGAGATCCGCGACCAGGTGCCGCAGGTCGAGGTGGCGGCCGGCGATACGGCCCAGGCGCTGGTGTTTCGCGTGCTCGCGGTGCCGGGCGAGCCGGACCGGGCGATCTTGCGCGAATTCGGCGCGGCGCGCGGCATCCAGGTGTACCTGCAGACCGGAGGCCTCGACACGGTGCGGCCGCTCGATCCGGATGAGCGTCCGCCTCTCAGCTATTCATTGGACGCGGGCCGGGTCACCCTCGAGTTCGGGCCGGTGGATTTCATCCAGGTCAATCGCGACATCAACGTCTCCATGGTGGAGGCCGCAATGCGCCTGCTCGAGCCTGCGCCCGGCGATGCGGTCCTCGACCTCTTCTGCGGGCTCGGCAACTTCACCCTGCCGCTCGCGCGCCGCGCCGCGCGAGCCGTCGGCGTGGAGGGAGACCCGGCGCTGATCGCCAAGGCCCGCGGGAATGCCGCGCGCAATGGCATCGCCAATGTCGCCTTTCACGCGCAGAACCTGTTCGAGCCGGCGGCCTTCGGGGAGTGGGCGCGCGAGCGCTACGACCGGATTCTGCTCGACCCTCCCCGTGCCGGGGCCAGCGAGCTCCTGGCGCGGATGGCGGATTGGCGTCCGCGCCGGGTCGTGTATATTTCGTGTCATCCGGGGAGTTTGGCGCGGGACGCCGATATCTTGGTCCACGGCCAAGGATTGAAGCTGACCTGCGCCGGGGTGATGGACATGTTTCCGCACACGACGCACGTCGAGTCGATCGCGGTCTTCGAGGCGCCGTGAGACACCGGCGTCGCTCGACGGAACGGATGATGCGCGAGGCCGGCGCTTGAGCCTGGGCCCGCTGCTGGTCGATGTCGCCGGAGCGACGCTGACGGACGAGGATGCGCGGGTGCTCGCGCACCCGGCGGTCGGGGGCGTGATCTTGTTCACCCGCAATGCCGCGAGCCGTGCCGAGCTCGCCGCGCTCACGGCGCACATCCGCGCGCTCAGGTCGCCGCCGCTCTTGATCGCCGTGGATCAGGAGGGTGGCCGCGTGCAGCGCTTTCGCGAAGGCTTCACGCGCCTGCCCGCGGCGCGCACGCTGGGCCGGCGCTTCGACGAGGATCGGCGCGACGGCCTCGAGCTGGCACGTGCCGTGGGCTGGCTGATGGCCTGCGAGCTGCGCGCGGTCGGAGTCGATTTCAGCTTTGCCCCGTGCGTCGATCTCGACTACGGCGTGAACGGGGTGATCGGGGATCGCGCCCTGCATCGCGACGCCGACGCGGTGGCCGCGCTCGCCGTGGCCGCGATGCTCGGCATGCGCGAGGCGGGCATGCCGGCGGTCGCGAAGCATTTTCCGGGCCACGGTGCCGTGGTGGCCGACTCGCACGTCTCGGTCGCCGTGGACCGGCGCGAGTTCGCCGATCTGGAGCCGGACATGCGGCCCTATCGGGCGCTGATCGACAACAACCTGGCCGGTGTGATGGCCGCGCACGTGGTCTATCCGGCCCTGGATTCGCTGCCGGCGAGCCTGTCGCGGCGCTGGATCGGCGAGGTGCTGCGCCGGGATCTCGGCTTTCACGGGTGCGTATTTGCGGATGACCTCAACATGGCCGGGGTCGCCGCCTTCGGGGACATCGTCCAGCGGTGCCGGCTCGCCCTCGCCGCAGGCTGCGACGTCCTGCCCATTTGCAACAACCGCTCTTCCGTAGAATCGGCGCTCGGTGCGCTCGGCGCCGACGTGGCCTCGGCCGCCTCGCAGGCGCGGCTGGTGCGCCTGCGTGCCCGCGGGGAGCCGGGGGATTGCCGGGCAAGCCCGCAGTGGCAGGAGACCGCGGCGCGCATCGAGGCCCTGTCGACGCCGCCGCCCTTGGTGCTGACCGAAGGAGAATCATGACGGGCATTGATCCGAGTTCGTTCCGACGCCTGATCGAGGCGTCGCCGGAGGGGATCGCACTCGTCGACGCGCTTCATCCGGAGCAACCGGTCACGTACGTGAACCGGGCCTTCGAGGTGCTCACCGGCTATTCCGCCGACGAGCTCGCCGGCCGCAACCTGCGCCTGCTGCAGGGTGAGGATCGAGAGCAGGACGGGCGGCACCGCCTGCGCGAGGCTTTGCAGCGAAGCGAGCCCTGCCGGGTGCTGCTGCGCAACTACCGCAAGGACGGCACCGTATTTTGGAACGAGCTGTCGGTGCAGCCGCTGCTCGATGAGGCCGGCCGCGTGACGCATTTCGCCGGATTCCATCGCGACGCGGGCGAGCGGCTGCGGGTGGATCCCAAGCTCACGCGCGATTCCCTGAGCGGCTCGCATCAGCCGACGGCCGTCGCGATACGCGATGACCGGCTGACCGGGCTTTACACGCTGGCGTACCTCGAGGAGCTCTTGAAGCGCGACTGGGCGGTGGCCCAGCGGGAGAAGCGCAGCATCGCCGTGTTCGCGATCGACTTCGACGCGCTCGATGTCTACAACGCCACCTTCGGGCGGGCCGCCGGCGATTCGACCATCCGGCGCGTGGCGCACGTCGTCTCGGGCTGCCTGCGTCGGGCGAGCGATGTCACCGCCCGTATCGACGGCGGGAGCCTGCTCGCGTTCGCCTCGGGCCTCGATCTCGAGCAAGCGCTCGCCATGGGCCAGCTCATGGCCGAGCGCGTGAGGGATCTGCGTATCCACAATCCGCGCTCCGCCGTGCTGCGCTACGTCAGCATCAGCATTGGCGTCGCGGCTGCGCAGCCCGGAGCCGCCGACAGCCCGTCGGATCTCGTGCACAAGGCCCAGAAGCAGCTCGAGGTGGCCAAGACCTCGGGACGCAATCAAGCCGCCTAGGGAGCCCTGCCGGCGACCCGCCGGCAGCCCGGCCGCGGCCCGCCGGCGCGCCGTCCGGTTCGTGATCCAGGTCTCATTCCGGCCGCCGCCCGCGTGAGCGGCGCTGGGATTCGGCTTGAAATAAGACAGCGTCACGGCTCCGGCGTAGGAATTCTGATACGAAGGTGTGGATGAATATTCGCACCAAAATGATCTCGATCCTCGCGTTCCTGTTCGCGATCCTGATCGTCATCGAGATCGGGGTGCAGAAGCAGATCCTGCTGCCGAGCTTCGCCGCGCTCGAGCGCGAGGACGCCGCGACGCAGATGAAGCGCATCGGCTACGCGCTCGACCAGACGTTCGAGAGCCTCGCGCTGAACGCGGCGGACTGGGGTAATTGGGCGGATCTCTACCAGTTCGTGCAGTCGCCGAGCCAGGGCTTCATCGACGCCAACATCACGGCCGTCGGCCTCAAGCAGCTCAAGGTCAACGGCATCCTCATCGTCGACATGAACGGCAATCGGGTGTTGTCGAGCGCACGCGCGCTCGACACGGGTGAATCGATGAGCATCGACTTCCTGAGCCGCACGAGCCTGCCGGCCGACTTTCCCTGGCGCAAGAATCTCCGTGAGGGCACGGTGGCGAGCGGCCTGCTGCGCACGGACCGCGGCATCATGCTGCTCGCCGCCGCGCCCATTCTCGACGGCACGGGCATGGGGCGGCCCAAGGGCATGGTGATCATGGGGCGTCTGCTCGACCTGCCGCAATTGCGCATGATCGGCGCGCAGGCCCAGGCGAATCTCACCATGCTGCCGGTCAAGCCGGCCTCGACGGCGGACGTGATCACCGAAACCGGCTCGGTGACGCAGGTGATGCGGCCCATCATGGACGTCTACGGCCATCCGCTGATGAGCTTTCGGGTCGAGGTCCCCCGCCGCATCACCGCACGCGGCCAGGGAGCGGTCACCTATGCCTCGCTCTACCTCATGGGTGCCGCGATCACGGTGCTCGTGCTGCTCGTGATCGTGCTCAATCGCGTCGTTCTCAAGCCGCTCGCCCGTGTGACCCGGCATGCGGTCGCCGTGGGCGAGGGGGCCGATCTCACCCACCGGCTGAGCCTGCCTGGACAGGATGAGATCGCACTGCTCGCGCGCGAGTTCGACCGCATGGTCGAGCGCGTGGCCGAGTCGCGCCGGCAACTCGTCGACCGATCCTTTCAGGAGGGCTTTGCCGAGCTCGCCAAGGGCGTGCTGCACAACCTCGGCAACGCGATGACGCCGCTCGGCGTGCGGCTCTCGACCCTGGGCGACCGGCTGCGCGACACGCATACCGAGGACCTGTCGCTGGCGGTCACGGAGCTCGCCAAGGAGAACGGCCCGACGCAGCGCCGCGCCGATCTCGAGGAGTTCCTGAGGCTCTCCTGCCAGGACATCGCGGCGACCCTCGAGGAGTCGCTCTCGGACGTCGAGGTGGTGACGCGGCAGGCGGCCGTCGTGCAGACCGCGCTCAGCGAGCTCATGCGCTCGACCAGCCGCAATGCCCCGAGCATGGAATCCGTTCGTCTGCCTGAGCTCGTCGCGCAGACGCTCGAGATCGTTCCCGATGCGTGCCGGCAGCGGCTGCGCGTCGACGCCGGCGAATCGCTGAAGCGGGTGGGTGCCGTGCGCGTGGCCCGCACGGTCATGCGTCTGATCCTGCAGAATCTCATCATCAACGCCGCGGACGCCGTGCGCGACGCCGGCAGGGAAAAGGGCGTCCTGCGCGTGGAGGCAGAGATCGTCAACGAGGCGGACAAGGAGCAATTGCACCTGCACTGCAAGGACAACGGGGTCGGGATCCCGGCGGCCAATCTGCAGCGCGTCTTCGAGAAGGGATTCTCCACCAAGTCCCGGGAAACGAATTACGGAATCGGCCTGCATTGGTGCGCGAACGCAATCGCCGCGCTGGGCGGCC
Organism: Steroidobacteraceae bacterium; assembly: GCA_036272295.1. Lineage (GTDB taxonomy): Bacteria > Pseudomonadota > Gammaproteobacteria > Steroidobacterales > Steroidobacteraceae > Bog-1198. The sequence goes on along the minus strand of DATAYZ010000085.1, from coordinate 19,257 downwards.
GGATTTGGGCGGCCAGCGAGGGCCCCGGTCTGGGCGCGTCCATGCACCTGATGGTGCCGCTCCAGGAACTCGAAGGCCGGCCGAATACTTGAGTCAAGAGAGGTAGCCCGTGTCCGAGACCAAGAAAGCGCCCATTCGCGTGCTCATCGCCGACGACGAGGCGGAAGTGCGGGATGCATATCGTCAGATCCTGTTCGGCGATTCGCCGGGCACCGATACCGTCGCGCTCAAGAATCTGCGCCATCGGCTCTTCAGCAAGGAGCAGCCGCTCAAGATCGCGGGCAGCGAGACCACGTTCGATCCCGTGTTCTGCGAGGGCGCCGAGGCTGCCGTGACCGCGGTGCGCGAGGCCCTCGCCGCCGAGGAGCCGTTCGCGGTCGTGTTCCTCGACATGCGCATGCCTCCGGGGCCGGACGGGGTATGGGCTGCCTCGCGCATCCGCGAGCTCGATCCGGCCATCGAGATCGTGATCTGCACGGCATACTCGGACGTGGACCCGCGCGACATCGGCGGCCTGGTGCCTCCCGAGGAGAAGCTGTCGTATCTCCAGAAGCCGTTTCATCCGCACGAGATCCGTCAGATGACGGTCTCGCTCGCGAGCAAGTGGCGCAACGAGCACCGCATCGTCAAGCTGGCCTACTTCGATCCGCTCACCGGCCTCGCCAACCGCGAGCAGGCGCGCAACCGGCTGAACAGCGCGATCGCCGCGGCCAAGCAGCAGGACAGCATGCTCGCCGTGCTGTACCTGGATCTCGACAATTTCAAGCGGGTCAACGACACGCTGGGCCATGCGGTGGGCGATGAGCTCCTCTGCCAGGTCGCCGCGCGCCTGCGCAATTCGCTGCGCATCGACGACGCCGTCGAGGACCTCCCGAACACCCGCACCAACCATGTCGCGCGCCTCGGCGGCGATGAATTCGTGGTGATCCTGCCGGCCATCCGCTCCGCGGAGGAGGCCTCCTCCGCGGCGCAGCGGATCAGCGGCGACCTGCAGGTGCCGATGAAGCTCGCGCTGCACACGCTCGTGGTCACGCCGAGCATCGGCATCGCCATGTATCCGGCCGATGGCGTCGAGGTCGAGACGTTGCTGCGCAACGCGGATCTAGCCATGTACTACGCCAAGCGCAAGGGCCCAGGGATCTTCGCGTTCTACGACGCCTCCATGAACGATTCCGCGCTGCACCGCTTCACCATCGAGGGCAAGCTGCGCGGCGCCCTGGAGCGCAACGAGTTCACGCTGCACTACCAGCCGCAGTTCGACGTGCGGTCGGGCGGCATCTCCGGCATGGAAGCCCTGCTGCGCTGGACCAACGAGGAGCTGGGGGTGGTGCCCCCGTCGGACTTCATCCCCGTGGCGGAGGAGACCGGGCTGATCCTGCAGATCGGCGAATGGGTGATGCGCAACGCCTGCCGACAGGCCCGGGCGTGGGCCGACGAGGGTCTGCCGGTGGTGCGCATGGCGGTCAACGTGTCGGGACAGCAGTTCGCACTGCGCGATTTCCCCAAGCTCGTCGCCACGATCATCAAGGAGACCGGCATCGAGGCACCGATGCTCGAGCTCGAGATCACCGAGTCGGTCGTCATGAAGGACGAGGCGTGGGCCGAGCAGGCCATCCTGCAGCTCAAGGAGCTCGGGGTGATGCTCGCCATCGACGATTTCGGCACGGGCTATTCGAGCTTCGGACGCCTGCGCCATTTCGCGGTGGATCGCCTCAAGATCGACCGCTCGTTCATGACCAGCCTGATCGATTGCAGCGACGATCGTGCGATCGCCGCTGCGATCATCGCCATGTCCCGGTCGCTGCGCATCAACGTCACCGCCGAGGGCGTCGAGAGCTTTCCCCAGCTCCTGTTCCTGCAGGAGCACGACTGCCACGAGGCGCAGGGCTATCTGTTCAGCCGTGCGCTGACGCCGACCGATGCCCAGAAGCTGCTGGAGCGCGCGGCCGAGAACACGGGCGGGACCCGGACGCAGCGGCTGCGCAAGCTGATCAGCTGACCGGCGATGGGGTGCTCCGGCCGGCGATCGCCTGGGCCGGCCGGGCAGGCGTGAGCGGCGGCGTCGCCGGTCCGGCCCGTAGTCCCAGCGCCTGCGCTAGACTGGCTTTCGACCGCATTTGCGGCCACATCAGAGATTTCCGCATGGATTTGACGTTGCAAGGGCGGCGCGCGGTCGTGACCGGCGCCTCGCGCGGCCTCGGCCGTGCCATGGCCGTGGCTTTGGCGGAGGAGGGGGTCGAGGTCACCGCGGTCGCACGCAACGCGCAGCGGCTGGCGGAGCTCGCGGCCGCACCGCCCGCCGAAGTTGCGGGATCGACCGCCGCATCCGCAAAGCCGCGAGGGCGCATCGTTGCGCGTACCTGCGACCTCGCGGATGGCGCGTCCATCGAGGCGCTCGGCGATGCCCTGCGCGAGGCTGATATCCTGGTGATCAACACCGGCGGCCCGCCCCCGGGGCCGGCCGCGCAGACCACGGACACGGTGTGGACGGAGCAATTCCAGTCCATGTTCCTCTCCGCGATGCGTCTCACGCGTCTCGCGCTGCCGGGCATGCGCCGGCGCCGCTTCGGCCGCATCCTCGTGACGGTGTCCTCCGGCGTCATCCAGCCGATCCCGAATCTCGGCGTGTCGAATGCGCTGCGCTCCGCACTGGTGGGCTGGGCGAAGACGCTCGCCGGCGAGGTCGCAGCCGAGGGAGTCACGGTCAACTGCCTCGCGCCCGGCCGCATCGCGACCGACCGCGTCGCCGAGCTCGACCAAGCGCGGGCGAAGCGCGAAGGCATCGATCTCGCGCAGGTGGAGAAGGAGTCGCGCACGGCCATTCCCGCGGGCCGCTACGGCGACCAAGCGGAATTTGCGGCGCTCGCGGCGTTCCTCGCGAGCCCGCGGGCGAGCTACATGACGGGCGGCGTGATCCGGGTGGATGGGGGGATGATTCGCAGCGTCTGAAGCAGGGCGGCATCCATTTAATGCATGCACCGATGCCAATTCTCTGTGGCGTCAGAACACCTTGCGCGGAATGATCGGTCCGGAGGCAACGACATCATGCGCATCGTTCGACATGTTCTTCAGCGGGTGTCGCCCGTTTCCGTGCCGGCGGTGCTGCTTGCGGCATCGCTCGCCGCGGCCGCGGCGCCGGCGCCCGAGCAGGTGCCGAGCAAGCCGCCGGTCGATTCGCCCGAGCTCGCATTCCCGGGACCGCACGCCGTCGGGGTCGAAACCCTCAAGGTCGTCGATCCTGCGCAGGTGGATCCCATCGAGTCGACCAAGGCCGGGCGCATCGTCAGGGCGCCGCGGACTCTGCCGCTTACCGTGTGGTATCCCGCGAAGCCGGGCGGCCGGCCGACTCCCTACACCGCATCGCTGACCTCCGAGCCGCCGCGTCCTCCTGCGGTGTTCCACATCCGTGCCATGGCGGTCAAGGACGCGCCCCCCGACGGCACGGGCTACCCGCTCGTGCTCCTCTCGCACGGCTACAACAATGATCCGGCCATGTTGAGCTGGCTGACCGAGAATCTGGCCACCAAGGGCTACGTCGTGGTCGGAATCCATCACGACGATCCGCCCATCACGGACAGGCCGCCGATCCTCGCGGCCTTGCTCCGCCGGCCGCTCGACATCGCCTACGTGCTCCGATCGCTGCGCGGCGGCTTGCTCGGCAAGCTCGCGGACACCACTCGCATCGCGCTGGTTGGCTATTCGATGGGCTCGCACGGCGTGCTCACGTCGGCGGGAGCGGAGCTCGATCCGACCAGCCCGATGCTCGAGCACATGTCGAAGGAGCTGGTCGCGCGCTATGCCGCCGGCGGCAGCGAAGCGGCGGCGCTTCGCGGCGGGGACATCAAGGCCGTGGTCGCGATCGCACCGCCGGGCGGCGCGCCCTGGTACACCTGGCGCAAGGGCGTGGAGAAGATCACAACGCCGATGCTGATCGTCGCCGGCGAGGCCGACCGGAAGGTGGGTTACCGCGACGGTCCGCTCGCCATTTTCCAGCAGGCGCTGAACGCCGATCGCTACCTGCTCGTGTTCCACGGCGCGGGTCACAACCTCGGTGTCGATCCCGTGCCGTCGGAAATGCGCGCACGGCTTTGGGACTTCGACTGGTTCGCCGATCCCATCTGGCGCAAGGATCGTCTCAATGCCATCAGCGTGCACTTCATCACGGCCTTCCTCGACCTCAACGTCAAGGGCGACGCATCGCGCGCCGCCTATCTCGAGACCTCCACCGAGGAGTCGAACGAGGCGAAGTGGGAGGGGCCGGCGACGCCCTACGATGCGGTCAGCGAGGGCGGGAAGAATCCCGCGTGGAAGGGATTCAGAAGGGATCACCAGGACGGGCTGATTCTGCGGCATCTGGCGGCCGGGGCGCGGTGACTTTGGCGGGCGCGTTGCTGTAATAGCAGTTCATCGCCCGCACGAGCGTTGCCAGCGATGCCAGCAGGCTCGCCGGCAGGGAGCGGCGGAACCCGGCGCTGCGCTGTGCCATATAGTCCGGTTTAAGGTGGTGCGGCATATCTTGAGCGTTTTCAGGGGCTTGGCAAGCAGCAGCCCAGTGCCAACTCACTGCACTACCGTCGCCACGACCCTTAGCCTGGCTTCGCCGGATGCGCCTCGATCCAATGCCGCGCGATGGCTTCCCGCGTGCACAGCCACGCGCCCTCGTGCCGCTGCATGTGATCCACCAGCCGCGCGAGCGCGCCGATGCGCCCCGGGCGCCCGATGATGCGCGGGTGCAGGCTCACCGTCATCATGCGCGGCCGGCCCTCGTTGCCCAGGCGATGGAGCCAGTCGAAGGCATCGCGGCAGTAGACGAAGAATTCGTCGCTGGTGGCGAAATCGCCGCCGCGCTGCAGCCGGCTGTCGTTGTTGTCGAAGGTGTGCGGGATGACGAGGTGCGCGCGGCCGGCCACCCGGGTCCAGTAGGGCAGATCGTCGTTGTATGCGTCGCTGTCGTAGAGGAATCCGCCGGTCTCGACTGCCAGGCGCCGCGTGTTCGGGCCGGGGCGGCCCGTGTACCAACCGACCGGGCGCTTGCCGGTCAGGCGCGCGATGGTCTCGACGTTGCGCCGCATGTCGGCGCGCTCGATCTCCTCGGAGACGTCCTGATAGTCGATCCATCGCTGACCGTGGCAGGCCACTTCGAAGCCGCTCGCGGCGATGTGCGCCGCCGCCTCGGGGTTGCGCTCGAGCGCCATGCCTACCGCATAGATGGTCGCGGCAGTGCGGCGCTCGGTGAGCACGCGCATGACTTCCCAGATGCCGACGCGGCTGCCGTACTCGAAGGTCGATTCGACGTTGAGATTGCGCGCGCCCTGCAGCGGCTCCGCGCCCACGTCGGTGAGCACATGCTCCGAATGCGCATCGCCGTGGAGCACGTTGTACTCGCCGCCTTCCTCGTAATTGACGACGAAGGAGACGGCGATGCGTGCGCCGTTGGGCCATTCGACGCGCGGCGGGTTCTTCCCGTAGCCGATCAGATCTCGGGGATAGCCGTCGCTGCTCATTGGGCGCACCTCATGGCGATCGCGCGCGGTTCGACGGCTGTGCTCGAGACGTCGAGTTCGACTCCGCTCATGGTGCGGCCCGCTGCGCGTTGATCCAGTCGATGTAGGCGTGGAAGGCCTCCCGTGCGGGCCGGGGGCGCCAGCCGGTCTCGTCGCGGACGCGGGCAATGTCGTACGCGCCCCACATGCCGCCCCTGAGCTCGGGGTCTTGCACGATGTCGGCCTCCGCGATGCCCACGATCTCGGCCTCGAGTCCGGACGATTTCTCCGCCGCCCAGGCGATGAGCTCGCCGATGGTGGTGGTCGTGCCGGCGGCGATGTTGTACGCGCCGTAACGCAGGGCGGGCGCTCGCAGCAGCGCGGCGATGGCGCGCGCGGCGTCCTCGGCATGGATGTAGTCGCCGACGGCGTCGAGGGTGTTCACGCGCACGCGCTTGACGCCGTCGACGGCGAAGTGGGCGATGCGATTGGGCACGTGACGGTAGTTGCGGCTCGGCGTGGCCCGGTCCATGGTGCCGTAGACCGAGGATGGCCGCACCGATGCCGCCGACAGGCCGAACAGCCCGGCATAGCGCTGCACGATGAGCTCGGACGCCCATTTGGAGATGCCGTAAAGACGCAGCGGCATGACATAGCCATCCTCGGGCAGCGGCTCGCCCGCACGATCCGGGCCGTGATTCCGATAGACGGCGCCCGAGCTGACGTAGATCAACCGCTCGAGGCGCGGCAGGGCGCGCGCCCATTCGAGCACCGCGACGGTGCCCATCACGTTCACGTCCACGATCCGCGCGGGGGCCTCCGCCTCCGGCTCGCGCTTCGCCTCTGCCGCCGTGCCGCGCGACACCGGCGTGATGCCCGCGCCATGCACCACGTGGGTGATCCCGCGATCGGCGAGCGCCTGCCGCCAGGTCTCGGGGCGGGTCACGTCGGCGACGACCACGTCGATGCGATCGCGGACGTCGGCGAAGTAGCGCGCCGCGGCGGCGTCGAGCGGACAGGCGTCGAGCACCACCACGCGCTCGCCGCGGCCGCTGTCGAGCCAGTGCCGCGCGAGCACGCTCATGACGAAGCCCGTGCCCCCGGTGACGAGCAGCGTCATGCGGGCGGGAACTCCACCAGCACGCCGAGCAACGCGCGGGCGGCGACGCCGAAGTCCTCGATGGACATGGCCTCGTCGGGATTGTGGCTGCCGTGCTCGTTGCGCACGAAGATCATGCCGGTCGGAATGCCCATCTTGGCGAACACCGCAGCGTCGTGTCCCGCGCCGCTTGCCATCTCGAACGGCCGCTCGAGCTGCGCCCGCAGCGCGGCGCGCAGGCGTCCGTCCATGACCGCGACGGGGGAGTCGCTGGTGGCGCCGAGATCGAGCGCGACGCGGTATTCCGCGGCGATGCGCGCGGCGGCGCGCCGGGCCTCGTCGGCCATCCGGGTCATGGTCTCCTCGGAGGTGCTGCGGATGTCGATGACGAAGCGCGTCTCGCCGGCGATCTTGCTCGGCCCGTGCTGCGCGGGATCGGTGTAGAGCTCTCCCGAGGTGACCACGAGATCCGCGCCCGCGCCGAGCTCGCGGACCCATGCGGTCTCGAGATGGTGCAGCAGGGCGACGGTCGCGGCGACGGCGTCATGACGGTGCGGCCGGTCGACCGCGCCGGAGTGCGCGTACTGCCCCGTGCAGCGCGCGTTGCGGAAGCGCTTGCAGCCGCGGATGCCGGTCACCACCGCCGCGGGCAGTCCCTCGGCCACGAGCCTCGGCCCCTGCTCGATGTGCAGCTCGAGATACGCCTCGATGCGCGCCGGGTCGAGCAGCCGGCGCCGCTCGCGGATGGCTGCCGGATCGAAGCCGCGTCCGACCAGGGCGGCCTCGAGGGTGCGCCCGTCGTCCGAGCGGCGTACCGAGAGGCAGGCCGGATCGAGCAGGCCGAATGCGCCGCCGCTGCCGAGGTACGCGACGTCGAACCACGCGGACTCCTCGGCCCGGATGCCCATCACCGTGACGTCGCGGTCGATCTGCCTGCCCGCGGCGCGCAGCGCCGACAGTGCGCTCAATCCCGCGACGACACCTGCGGCGCCGTCATAGTTGCCCCCTTGCGGCACGCTGTCGAGGTGCGAGCCCAGCATGATGGCAGGCGCGGTGCGATCGCGGCCGGGCAGCGTCATGTACAGATTGCCGATCGCATCGGTTGCGACGTCGAGGTCCAGGTTGCGCGCGGTCGATGCCATCAGGTCGTGGGCGCGCTGCTCGCCCTCGCCGTAGCTGTCGCGCACGATGCCGCGGCCGACGCCGGTCGCTTGGCGCAGGCTATCGAACAGCACGGCTGCCAGTTTAAGATCGGGTTGGGGACATCCGCTCGACATCGCTCTCAATGATATCTCAACGGGGTAAGGATCCAGCATGACCAGTTTGCTCGCCGGAAAGGTCGCGATCGTCACGGGCGCGAGCTCCGGCATCGGTCGCGCGATCGCGCAGAGCTTCGCGGCCGAGGGCGCGCGCGTCGTGGTCGCGGACGTCGTGGACCGGCCGATCGAGGGCGGCGACTCGACTCTCGACCTGATTGCCAAGGCGGGCGGCACCGCGACGTTCGAGAAGACCAACGTCGGCCGCTGGGACGATGTGGATGCGCTGGTCGGGAGAACGGTCGCGCGTCACGGACGGCTCGACGTGATGGTCAACAATGCCGCCATCTATTCAGGCACGGGGCTGCTCGAGACCAGCCTGGCGCAATGGGAAGAGGTCATGACGGTCAACTTGACCGGGATGTTCCACGGCTGCAAGCGCGCCGTGCAGCAGATGATCACCCAGGAGCCGCGCGATGACGTGCGCGGGCGGCTGATCAACCTCGGCTCCCAGCAGGGCATCGTCACCTCCCCGCATGACACTCCCTACGGTGTGAGCAAGGCCGGCGCGATCTACCTCACCCGGCAGATCGCGGTCGACTACGCCGAGCACGGCATCGTCTGCAACTGCATCTCCCCGGGCAAGATCGTCACCGGTCATCCCGGCCTGCCGATGGACCCCGCGCTCCTCGAGAACGCACGCCGGCGCACGCCCTGGCCGCGGCTCGGGCGGCCCCAGGACATCGCGAACGCCGCAGTCCATTTGGCGAGCGACCGTGCCACCTACATGACCGGCTCCAATCTGGTGGTCGACGGGGGCTGGCTCGCCCGCTAGCACCGGCGTCCGCACCGAGCGCCGCCAGAGGCCCCCGGCTCCGGCCGGGTCAGAGTTATGCGCGCACTGCTACCCGAAAAAGGGTCTATCCGCCGCCCACAGACCGAGCATCGTTGCACGGCCGTATCTCGTCCGTCGGCCCATTTACCGGTAGCAGTGCGCGCATAACTCTGACCCGGCCGGAGCCGGGGGCCTCCGGCGTCACTCGCTGCGGATGCCGGTGCTAGCGGGCGAGGCGCAGCGAGTACAGTTTGCCGAGATAGGGCGACTTGTCGATTTGGTCGACTGCCGTTACGTAGAGGGTTTTTTGGTCGGGGCTGAAGGCGAAGTTCGGCACCTGAAGGGAAGGGAGGGTGAGCTTGCGCTGGAGCTTGCCCGATGCGTCGACCACGAAGATCACGCCGGCGAGCGGCGGGTGCTCGTCGCGCGGGCTCTGCCCGATGTAGATCGCGCCGTGCGCGTCGATTTTGACGCCGTCGGGATAGATGTGCACGACGTGGCCGGTGAGATCGTCCATGTTCACGAACAGGCGGCGGTTCGACAGCGATCCGCCGGCACCGATGTCGAACTCGATGAGCCGATACTCGTTGGTCTCGACCACGTACAGGAGCTTGCCGTCATTCGACACGGCGATGCCGTTGGCGTTGTGAACGTCCTTGGCTTCGAGCGTGACGGTGCCGTCCGGGCCGATGTAGAAGACCTTGCCGTCGGAGCCCGCGCCGTTCACGTTCGTGCCGTGGCTGCCGGAATCGGTGAAGTAGATGCCGCCGCTGCGGTCGGGGGCGAAGTCGTTCGGGCCCAGGAACTTGTTGCCGTCCTTGTCGGTGACGATGGCGGGCAGCACCTGTCCGGTCGCGGATATGCGGCCGATGGTGCCGTTGTCGTAGCAGGTGGTGAGAAAGCCGCCGTGCCCGTCGGGAATCACCGCGGACTGACCGCAGCCCTTTTCGGCGGCGAACACCGCGTTCTGCTTGCCGTCCCAGGTCATGACCGCGTTCCGGTCGTATTCGACGTAGTAGAGCTTGCCCTTGTACCAGACCGGGCCCTCGGGATAGTGGGCGTCCGCGTTCAGAACGCGAACGTCTCCCGCGGCGTAGGCGGCGATTCCCAACAGGCACAAGGCGATCGACAGCACGATTTTCATGGCAATCTCCAAAAGTCCAGGGACGCGTCGAATGGCTGCGTCAGAAGCCTGTGAAAGCGCCCCCGTCACGAGGATCTCGCATCGATTACGAGCCCGGCCGCGCCACGTAGCCCACGGCGCGGACCTGATCCGCGACGATGGTGCGGCTCGCGAGCAGAAAATGCAGCACCGCCCAGAGGCCGGTCGGTGCAAGCACCAGGAGCGCGAGCCGCAGGGAGTGAGCGTCCGGGCCGTGGCTGCCCGCGAACCAGTCGCTCAAGAGTCCGACGCCTTGCGGCGCGACGATGAGATTGAACACGTTGCCGACCAGAAGCGACCAGGCCGTGAACATCGCGCGCATGCGCGACGGGGCCAGGTTTTGCATCAGGCCCATGCAAGGTCCGATATAGAAATAGATCGCGGGGATGAACAGCCAGAACATCGCCCGCGCCACCGGCAGCGAGGTGGTCCAGTACGCGATGAACGAGGGGATGGTGGCGAGCGCCACTCCGGCCGCGAGCAGCCAGACCACCCGGCGCGGGTCCGCCATCGGCGGCCATGAAAGGACCCAGGCCGTGCCGGCCGTCGCAAGGATGCCGCCGACGAGATGGATGTTGCCGGTGATGGCGCCGGCCTGGCCGACATCGAGGCCGTACGAGCGGATCAGGAAGGTCGGCGTGAACCAGACCAGTCCCCAGCCCCAGAGAGCGCAGACCCCCGAGGCCATGACCACATGGAATGCGGCGCGCTGCTGCCACAGGAACCGCAGCGACTCGAGAATCGGAGGCGCCGCCGCCGCAGCCACGGTGTCCATGCGCCCGCGCTCGGGCTCCCGCACGGTCAGGTAGATGATGAGGCCGAGGAGCACGCCGGGAATGCCGAGGGCGAGAAAGGCGGCGCGCCAGCCGAGGGCGTGCGCGATCGCGCCGGCACGGTCCGCGCCGAGCCATGCACCGATGGGTGCGCCGAGCGCGAACACGCCGAGCGCCATGGGGCGGCGGTCCGCGGGAAAATAGTCCGCAATGATGGAATTCGCGGGCGGCGTGCCGCCGGCCTCGCCGACGCCGACGCCGACGCGTGTGCCGAGGAACTGCCAGAAATTACGCGATTGTCCGCAGAGCGCGGTGAACGCCGACCAGGCGGCCATGGAGACCGCGAGGATGTTGCGGCGGTTGGCGCGGTCGGCGAGCCAGGACATGGGAATGCCGCAGAACACGTAGAAGAAGCCCATGGGCACGCCGGTGAGGAAGCCGGCCTGCGCGTCGTTGAGACCGAATTCCAGGCGGATGGGCTCGAGCACCGTCGAGACCACGTAGCGGTCGGCGATGCTGACGGCGTACACCAGGCACATCACCAGGAGCACGTACCATCGCGCCGCCAGGCTCGAGGTGCGCACCTAGAAGCGCTCGACCCAGGGCCGCAGCTCGATCTCCGTGGACCATGCGCTGCGCGGCTGGCGGAGCGCGTCGAGGTAGCTTTGCGCGATGGCGTCGGGATCGAGGGTGCTGTCCGGCTGGTCCGGAGCCTCCGGGCGGCTCGCGGAGCGCACGCCGCCGTCGATGACGAAGTGCACCACGTGGATTCCCCGAGGTCCCAGCTCGCGCGCGGCGCTTTGCGCGAGCCCGCGCAGCGCGAACTTGCCCATGGCAAAGGGCGCGGATTGCGCAAAGCCCTTGATGCCGGCCGTGGCGCCGGTCAAGAGGATGGCGCCGCTTCCCCGCGGCAACATGCGCGCCGCGGCCTGCCTGACCACCAGGAAGGCGCCGAAGGCGGTGACCGCGAGCGACCGTTGAACCGCCGCCGGATCGAGCTCCGCGAGAGGCCCGCGCAAGCGGCCGGCCGCGTTGTAGATCACCACTTCGGGGTCGCCCATGCGTTGCGCGACCCGGTCGAAGAGGGAGCTGACGGAATCCGGATCGGAGGCATCGGCCGCGAGTGCGAGCGCGCCCGTTGCGCGCGCGAGCGGCTCGAGCTTCTCCACGTTGCGCGCGGCGAGGGCGACTTCGACGCCCGCATCGGCGAGGCGCCGCGCGACGGCGGCGCTGATGCCTTCGCCCACGCCGACGATCAGCGCGCTTCGATACGGGATTTGAAGGGGTGCGTTCGACATGGTGCTTCGCGAGGCTGGCTCAGCCCGGCTCCTTGAGGAAGATCAGCAGCCGGTTGTTGGCCGGCAGGTCGTGGTCCGCCTCCAGGCGCAGGCCATGGCGCCCGGCGAGGTCGGTCAGGTCGGCGAGGTCCCGCAAACCGGAAGCGGGGTCGCGCTCCTGGAGCATGCGGTCGAAGTCGCGGTTGCTGTCCGACGTATAGCGGCCCTTGTAGCGGAACGGACCGTATATGCAGAGCACGCCGCCCGGCGCGAGCACCGTGCCGATGCCGGCAAACGTGGCCACAACCTCGCGCCAGCCCATGATGTGCAATGTATTGGCGGTGAATACCGCGTCCACCGACTTGACCGGCCACACGGCTTGAGACACGTCGAGGAGGGTGGGCGACCGAATGTTCGGCGAGCCCTCGAGGCGCACGCGCTCGCCGAGATCCTCGAGATAGGCGAGACGCTCGGTGGGCTGCCAGGCAAGGTGGGTCAGCGCGCGCGCGAAGTGGACGGCGTGCTGGCCGGTGCCGCTGCCGATCTCGAGCACCTGCGTGCTGGACGAAAGACAGCGCCGCAGCACATCGAGGATGGGATCCTTGTTGCGCTCGCAGGCGGCGGAGAAGGGAAGCATGGTGCGGCGAAGTCTACTCGACGCCGCCCGGGACGGCGAACTGGGCCGTTCCATCACCTCGTGAGCGTCTATAATGCGCCCGGACTCGAGGCCGACGCCGGGGGCGTGCGGTCCGACGGTCCCCACCCAAGGAGATGCTCGATGTCGATTTCGCTCTATCAAGTCTCGATCCCCGCGTTGACTCGCGGTCTCACCAATCTCGCGGCGCTGCTCGACAAGGCTGCCGCGCACTCGGCGGCGAAGAAGCTCGATCCCGCCGTGCTGGCACAGTCGCGGCTGTTTCCGGACATGTTTCCGCTGGCCCGCCAGATTCAGATCACCTGCGATACCGCCAAGGGCGCGGCCGGCCGCCTGGCCGGTGTCGACATCCCGAAGCACGAGGACAGCGAGGCGAATCTCGAGCAGCTCAAGGCGCGCGTCGCCAAGACGCTCGACTTCGTCAAGTCGGTGAGCGCGGCGCAGCTCAAGGACGCCGAGACGCGCAGCATCGAGCTCAAGTTCCCGAGCTCGACCTTGAAGTTCACCGGGCTCTCCTACGTCACGGACTTCGTGCTGCCGAACTTCTATTTCCACATCAGCATCGCGTACGGCTTGCTGCGCCAGGCCGGCGTGGAAATCGGCAAGAACGACTACCTGGGCGCCATTCAGTAGCATTGGCGCGGCGGCCGCCGCGGAGCGCGCCGGGGCCGCGGAGGAGATTGCGGCCGCCGCTGCGGGGAATCGCGGCGGCCGCTGCGGGAATCGCGCCAGTCGCGGCGGTGATCGCGCGCCGTGCTTCCAGTGACGGCTCCTGCGCTAGATCAGCTGCTCGACGAGCGTCTCGATGCGGGTGAAGAGCTTCTCCTCGGTGCGCGCATCGTGGGTGAAGCGGAGCTTCAGCGGCCCGTCGAGGCGGTATTCCTTGGATTTGCCCTGGAGCAGCTTGAGCACCCGCTTCGGATCGATGCGATTTTGCTCATCGAAGACGAAGTAGCCGTTGGCGGCACCGGCGTCGATCTTGCGGATGCCGAGCTGCGCGGCCCGCAGCTTCAAGGTCGCCCCGCGGAAGAGTGACTGCGTGTACGGCGGAAGCGGCCCGAAGCGGTCGACCATCTCCACCTTGAGCTCGTCGAGCTCCTCGCGGTTCTCCGCGCTCGCGATGCGCTTGTAGAGCACCAGGCGCAGGTGCACGTCGGGCACGTAGTCCTCGGGAATCAGCGCGGGGATGTGCAGGTCCACCTCCGGTCCGGCGTCGAGCGGACGCTCGAGGTCCGGCTCCTTGCCCGACTTGAGCGCGGCGACCGCCCGCTCGAGCAGCTCCATGTACAGGTTGTAGCCCACCTCCTGGATCTGTCCGCTCTGCTCGTCGCCGAGCAGCTCGCCGGCGCCGCGAATCTCGAGGTCGTGGGTCGCGAGCGTGAAGCCCGCGCCGAGCTCCTCGAGGGACTCGAGGGCCTCGAGCCGTTTGACGGCGTCCGCGGTCATCGCCTTGCGCGGCGGCGTGATGAGGTAAGCGTAGGCGCGATGATGCGAGCGCCCCACCCGGCCCCGAAGCTGATGGATCTGGGCGAGGCCGAACCGGTCGGCGCGGTCGATGACGATCGTGTTCGCCGTCGGCACGTCGATGCCGCTCTCGATGATGGTGGTGCACACCAGCACGTTGAAGCGACGATGATAGAAATCCAGCATGAGCTGCTCGAGATCCCGCTCGCGCATCTGACCGTGCCCGACCGCGACGCTCGCTTCGGGCACGAGCTCGCGCACCGCCTTGGCGGTCTTCTCGATGGTCTCGATGGTGTTGTGGACGTAGTAGATCTGCCCGCCGCGGCGGATCTCGCGCTGCATGGCCTCGCGGATCACCGTCTCGTTCCATTCGAGCACGAAAGTCTTTACGGCCAGGCGCTCGGCGGGCGGCGTGGTGATCAGCGACAGGTCGCGCAGCCCTCCCATGGCCATGTTGAGCGTGCGCGGAATCGGGGTTGCGGTCAGGGTGAGCACGTCGACCTCGGTGCGCAGCGCCTTCAACCGCTCCTTGTCCCGCACGCCGAAGCGGTGCTCCTCGTCGATGACCACGAGGCCGAGATCCTTGAAGCGCACCGTGCCGTGCAGCAGGCGCTGGGTCGCGATCACGATGTCCACCGTGCCCGCGGCGATGCCGGCAACCACGCCTTCGGCCTCCTTGTTGGTGCGGAACCGCGACAGGCTCTCGATGCGCACCGGCCAGTCGGCGAAGCGATCGACGAAGGTGGTGTGGTGCTGCTGGGCGAGCAGTGTCGTCGGCACGAGCACCGCCACCTGCTTGCCTGACTGCACCGCGACGAAGGCCGCTCGCAGCGCGACCTCGGTCTTGCCGAAACCCACGTCGCCGCAAATGACCCGGTCCATCGGTTTGCCCGATTTCAGGTCGCCGAGCACCTGATCGATCGCAACGGCCTGATCCGCGGTCTCCTCGAACGGAAATCCCGACTGGAAGGCGCGATACTCGGCCTCGCCGGCAGACATCGCGGCGCCCTCGCGGGCGGCACGGCGCGAATACAGGTCGAGCAGCTCCGCGGCCACGTCGCGCACCCGCTGGGCTGCCTTGCGCCGCGCCTTCTGCCACTGATCGCCGCCGAGCTTGTGCAGCGGCGCGGTCTCCGCCGGCGCTCCCGTATAGCGCGACACGAGATGCAGCGCCTGCACCGGCACGTACACCTTGTCGCCGTCGGCGTATTCCAGCACCAGGAACTCGCCCGTATAGCCCGCAACGTCCATGGTCTTGAGCCCCTGATAGCGGCCCACGCCGTAGGTCTCGTGGACCACGGGTGCGCCGATGCGCAGGTCCGAGAGCTCCTTCAGGATCCTCGCCGGGTCGCGCTCGGCGCGCCGGCGCCTGCGCTCCTGCCGCGCGCGATCGGCGAACAACTGCCCCTCGGTCAGGATCTCGAGCGGCGGCGAGTCGAGCCTCAGGCCCGATACGGCCGGCGAGACCGTGATGCCGAGAGAGTCCTCGCTCGCGAGGAAGGCGGCGAAGCCGTCGAAGATCCGCGGCTGGATGCCGCGTGGGCGCAGCAGGTCGAGCAGCAGCTCCCGGCGGCCGGCCGACTCGGCCGCCAGCAGAATCCGGCCCTTGCCCGCTGCGATATGTGCGGCGAGCTCCGCCGCGGGCTGCTCGGCCCGGGGATCGACGCGCACGGAGGAGGGCGCGACGCTCGCGAAATTCCGGTGCGGCTCCGCCGTTTCCGGCGGCCATTCGAAGCTGCGCAGCTCGACGCGGGGCCAGTGCGCGTAGCTCTCGCGCAGCTCGGCCGGCGTCAGATACACCTCGCCGGGATCGAGGATGGGCCGGTAGCGGTCGTGGCGCAATTGCTCGTGCCGCGCGACGATTCCGTTCCAGAGCTCGTCCGCGCGCGACGCCGCCTCGTTCACGTCGACGACGATGCTCGATGGCGGCAGATACTCGAACAGATGCGAGGTACGCTCGAAGAACAGCGGCATGAAGAACTCGATGCCGCCGGGCGCGAGCCCGGCGCTCACGTCGCGATACACGGGTTGCTCGGAGAGGTCCCCCGGGAATCGCACCCGATAGCGGCGCCGGAATTCGCGCACTGCGTCGGGGTTCAGCGGCATCTCGCGCGCGGGCAGGAGGTGGATGCGATCGAGCTTGTCCAGGGAGCGCTGGGTCTCGGGATCGAACCGGCGGATGCTGTCGACGTCGCGGTCCAGGAGGTCGATTCGATACGGGGCATCGGATCCCATGGGGAATACGTCGACCAGCGAGCCGCGCACCGCGAGCTCGCCATGGGCCACCACCTGCGTGACCGAGGCGTAGCCCGCCAGGGCGAGCTGCGCGCGCAGCGCCTCGAGGTCCAGAGTCTCGCCGACGTGCACCTCGAGCGAGTAGGCGCTCACGAAGCTGCGCGGCGCGAGACGCTGCAGCAGCGTGTCGATGGCGACCAGCCAGACGCCGTTTCGCGCACGCGGCAGCTCCGCGAGCACCGTGAGCCGGCCCGACGTGATGTCGGGATGCGCGGAGAACGCGTCGTAGGGCAGGGTCTCGAGGTCCGGAAAGACCCGTATCGGCAGCGTCGGCGGCGCGAAAAACCGGATCTCGTCACCCAGCCGCTCGGCCTCGCGGGTGCTCGGCGCGACGACCACGAGCGGGGCCGCCGCCGCCGCCGCGGCTTCCGCCAGAGCCAGCGCGGGAGCGGCGCCGTACAGCTTGCCCCACCGGATGACGGGAGCGGCTTGGCTGGGGAGGATGGGCTCGAGTAGGGGCATCGGTTCCGGAAGCGGGCCGCGGCGGCCCCAAACAGCAACGAATAAACGCCCGCCGCGGACTGGCCGCGGTGGACGAGCAGGGAAAATATTTTACGCGGTTTTGACTATCGGGGCCGCTCCCCGGACTTCAAGAGCTCAGGACGACGCTGTGAATCACGCGGTCCGCTTCGAAGTAGACCACGAAGCCGGGATATTCCCAGCGCGAGATCGGCGGCTTCCCGACGGCCGGTACCTTGGTCGCGGGAGCACCGAATTTGCTCTCCACCTGACCCATGGTCATGCCGCGCCTCGGCGTGGCCACATCGGACTGTTTGACCGCGATTCCGGTGTCGACCGCGATCGTTTCCGCGCTCGCGAGGCCGCATGAGAGCAAGCCCGCCAGCAGCAAGATCGAATACCTCATGGCGCAACTCCTACGTTTTCGACCCAGGATCGGCCGACTATACCACCGCGCCGCGGCCATAATTTGATGCAATTAACACTCTGATTATATTGTTAATTTGTGGTTTAATCGCCGCGCATGTTCCAGCCCGTTCCAGTGTACGTGGGCCTGCGCTATTCGCTCGCCCGAGAGCACAGTTTCTTCGTCTCGTTCATCACCTGGGTCTCCCTGGCCGGGGTTGCGCTGGGCGTGGCTGCGCTGATCACGGTCCTATCGGTCATGAACGGCCTGGAAACCGAGCTGCGCTCGCGCCTCCTCAGCTTGACGGCGCACGCCACGCTGAACGCCGGGGGTCAGGCAATTCCCGACTGGCGGCAGCGCATCGCGGAGCTCCAAGGCGCTCCCGGCCTCGTCGGCGCCGCGCCTTACCTGGACACCGATGCGATGCTGAGCTTCCAGCCGCACATGGGCGGTGCCATCGTCCGCGGCATCGATCCGACGCTCGACCCCAAGGTCTCCGCGATCGGCGATGCCATGCGCGAGGGACGGCTCGCCGATCTCGAGCCCGGATCGAACCGCATCATTCTCGGGCGGATCCTCGCTTACCAGCTCGAAGCGCGCGTCGGCGATGAGATCACGGTGATGATCCCCGGCACGGGCGCCGCAAACGGCACCGCCGGGAACGCCGGCGGCCGCGATGCCATCACGCCGCGGCTGCGCGACTTTCGCGTCGCGGGCATCTTCGAGGCGGGCGTGCAGGAGCACGACAGCGTGCTCGCGCTGGTCAATCTCGAGGATGCGGAGGCGTTGCGCGGCCTCGGCGGCCCGACCGGCATCCGCCTGAAGTTCGACGATGTGCTGGATGCGCCCCGGCTCGCGCGCGAGGCGGCGGCCCGGCTCGCCTCGCCGCTCAACGTGCGCGACTGGACCCAGGACGATCAGCTCTATTTCCGCGCGATCCGCATCGAGAAGACCACGACCGGCTTGATGCTGCTGCTGATCGTGGCCGTGGCCGCGTTCAACATCGTCGCGACGCTCGTCATGGTGGTGAACGAGAAGCGCACCGACATCGCCATCCTGCGCACCGTGGGCATGAGCCCGCGCGGGGTGATCGGGGTGTTCATGACCCAGGGCGTGCTCATCGGCTGGCTCGGCACCGCCGCCGGCGTCGCGCTCGGGTTGATCCTCGCCCTCAACGTCGATGTGATCGTGCCGTTCCTCGAGTCCACCTTCGGCTTTCACTTCTTCGACCCCGATGTCTACTACATCTCGGGCTTGCCGAGCGAGGTGCACGCGGGCGATGTGGTGCGGATCGCCGTGGCGGCGCTCGTCCTCACGCTGCTCGCCACGGTATATCCCGCGCTGCAGGCGGCCCGCACGCATCCGGCCGAAGCGTTGCGCTACGAATGATGGGCTACTGGTACGAAGGCTTCCTGGGCTCGCGCTACCTGCGCGCCTCTGCGAAGCGCGGCTCGGTCTCCTTCATCGCGGGCATCGCGATCGCGGGCCTGGCGCTCGGGGTCGCGGTGCTGATCGTGGTGCTGTCGGTGATGAACGGATTCGAGGAGGTGCTGCGCAGCCGGATCCTGAGCTTGACGGCGCACGCCACGATCTCGGGCCTGCAGGGCGAGCTGCCGCACTGGCAGCGCGATCTCGGCACGCTGCGCCGCTACCCCGGCGTCACCGGCGCGGCCCCCTACATCGAGGCGCAGGGCATGATGATCCGCGGCGGCAGGTCCTCCGGCGTCCTGCTCCGGGGCGTCGATCCCGCGGCGGAGCGCGGCGTGGTCGACCTCGACTCGCACGTGACGGGCGGCCGCATGGAGGATCTCGTGCCCGGTCAGTACCGGATCATCCTGGGCTCCGCGCTCGCCGGGGAGCTCGGCGCCAAGGTGGGGGACCGCGTCGTGCTCATGGTCGCGCAGGGCGACGTGACGCCCGTCGGCGTGATTCCGCGCATGCGCGCGTTCCGGGTGGCCGGGATCCTGTCGATCGGCATGTACGAATACGACCGGCGCATCGCCGCCGTCGCGCTCGAGGATGCAGCGAGGCTCCTGCGCATGGATGATGCCGTGAGCGGAATCCGCCTGAAGTTCACCGACATGTACGCCGCG
>DATAYZ010000084.1:0-4102 GCA_036272295.1 Steroidobacteraceae bacterium | reverse complement strand
AGGCCGTCCAGCTCGCGCTCTTGATTGGTGGCGGCGCGCTCGAGCATGCTCTCGAGCTCGCCGCTGCTCTCGCCGCTGGAGATGAGATGGATCATCATCGGCGGGAACAGCTTGCGCGCGGCGAGCGACCGGCCGATCGGCGCGCCCTCGCGCACGCGCAAGGCCGCCTCCTCGACCGCGCGCCGCATCGGCGTGTTGACCACGACCTCGGCCGAGATGCGCAGCGCCTCCAGCACGGGCACGGCGCTCGCCGTCAAGATGCTGAAGGTGCGCGCGAAGCGCGCCGTGTTCGAACCACGGATCAGCTTGCCGAGGAGCGGCACGCGCAGCAGGAAGCGGTCGAACGAGAGACGCGCCTCGGGGTTGCGCAGCCAGCGCGTGAAGGCCCAGACCGCCGCGCCGATCACCACCAGCGCGTAGAACCAGTAGTGGCGGATCGCATCGCTCGAGCCGATGAGAATGCGGGTCGCGATCGGCAGCTGCTCGTGGCTCGACTGGAACACCGCCACCACCTGCGGCACCACGTAGGCGAGCAGGAAGGAGACGATGGCGAAGGACAGCACCATGAGGACGATGGGATAGACCATGGCGTTGCTGACGCGCTGGCCCATCACCTGGCGCGATTCGGTGTAATCGGCGAGACGCTCCAGCACCTGGTCGAGCTTGCCGGATTGCTCGCCCGCGGACACGGTGGCGCGGTAGATCTCGGGGAACGCCTGGGGGAAGTCCCGCAGACCGTCGGCGAGCGGGTGACCCTCGACGACCTTGCCGCGCACGCCGAGCACGATCCTCTGGACCCGCGGCTTCTCGGTTTGCTCGGCCACCGCGGTCAGCGTTTCCTCGAGCGGCAGCCCGGAGCGGAGCAGCGTCGCGAACTGGCGCGTGAGCATGGCGAGGTCCAGCGTGGAGATGCCGCGCCGCAGAAAGCGGCCCCCGCCGCGCTTGGTCTGCTCGCGCTCGGCGGCCTCCTGGATCTCCATGGGCAGGAGCTGCTTCTCGCGCAGCAGCTGGCGCACGTGCTTGGCGGTGTCGCCCTCGATGAGGCCCTTGCGCTCGCGCCCCTGGGCATCGAGGGCGGTGTACTCGAATGCGGCCATCAATCCTCGCGCGTGACGCGCAAGACTTCTTCGAGGGTGGTTTCGCCCGCCATGACCTTCCGGCGCCCGTCGTCGCGGATGCCGGGGCCGGCCGTGCGCGCATAGCGCTCCAGCTCCTGCTCCGAGGCACCATCGTGGATCATGGTGCGCATGTGGTCATCGACCGAGATGAGCTCGTAGATGCCGGTGCGTCCGCGGTAGCCGCTGCCGGGCTCGTTGCTCGGCCGAAACAGCCTCACCGGCGGCCCCTTGGGATCGAGATTGAGCAGGCGGCGCTCGTACTCGCCGGCCGTGAAAGCCTCGCGCGTCTCGGGATTCAAGACGCGCACCAGGCGCTGCGCGAGCACCCCGATCAAGCTCGAGGACAGGAGGAACGGCTCGATGCCCATGTCGCGGAGGCGCGTGACCGCGCCGACCGCCGTGTTGGTGTGCAGGGTCGAGAGCACGAGGTGTCCGGTCAAGCTGGCCTGCACGGCGATCTGCGCCGTCTCGAGGTCGCGGATCTCGCCGACCATCACCACGTCGGGGTCCTGGCGCAGGATCGCGCGCAGACCCCGCGCAAAGGTCATCTCGACCTTGGTGTTCACCTGGGTCTGGCCGATGCCGTCGATGTAGTACTCGATCGGGTCCTCGACGGTCATGACGTTGCGGGTGTTGTCGTTGATCCTCTCGAGCCCCGCATACAGCGTCGTGGTCTTGCCCGAGCCGGTCGGGCCCGTGACCAGGATGATGCCGTGCGGCTTGTGGATGATCTCATCCATCACGTCCTGGGTGCGCGGGTCCATGCCGAGCGAGGTGAGCTCGATGCGCCCGGCCTGCTTGTCGAGGAGACGCAGCACCACGCGCTCGCCGTGCCCGGAGGGCAGGGTGGAGACGCGCACGTCCACCGCGCGCCCGGCGATGCGCAGCGAGATGCGCCCGTCCTGCGGCAGGCGCCGCTCGGCGATGTCCAGCTTGGACATGACCTTGATGCGCGACACCACGAGCGGCGCCACCGCCCGCTTCGTCTGCAGCACCTCGCGCAGCACCCCGTCGACCCGGAAGCGGATCACCAGGCGGTTCTCGTAGGGCTCGATGTGGATGTCCGATGCGTTCTCTTTCACCGCCTGCGTGAGCAGCGCGTTGATCAGGCGGATGATGGGCGCTTCGTCGTCGCTCTCGAGCAGGTCCGAGGACTCGGGAATGTCCTCGGCGAGGTGCGCCAGGTCGGTGTTGTCGTCCAGACCCTCGAGCATCTGCATGGCCGCGCCGGAGCCCGCCTCGTAGGCGACCCGCAGCAGGGAGTCGAAGGCCTCCGCCGACACGCGCGAGAGCTTGAGCGGAACGCCGACGAAGCGGCGCACCTCGGCCAGGCTCTGCGGCGTGACCCCGGGGCGGCACACCGTGTCGGCCACGCCGTCGCCGATCCCGCGCACCAGCACGCCGTGCCGCTTGGCGAACGGAAAGGTCAGCTTGCGCTGGTCGCCCGGCTCCTGGAGCTCCGCATTCATGGGTGCTGCTTGTCGGCGTCGGGCAGGATCGGAATCGTCTGCATCGGCGCGGTCGGTGCGTTTGCCGGCGCCTGCTGCGTCCCCGGCGGCGGCGTGTTCGGCGTCGCCCCTTGCGGGTTGGCCTCGGCCGGAGGCGGTGCGGGCAGGCCGGCGCCCGGGGGCATCGGCGGCACGACCGGCTGCTTCTGGCCCGGCAACAGGGTGATGTGGCCGCCGTTCAGCGTCTTCTGCGCCTGCCGCAGCTCGTTGTACTTGGCTTCACTGGTGCTCTCGGTCGCATCCGCGTCGCGCAGGATCTTGGGGCGTATGAAGACCAGCAAGTTCTTCTTCTGGCGCGAGCCGGAGCGCGACTTGAACAGGTTGCCGAGCAGCGGAATCGCGCCGAGCCCGGGCACCCGGTCCTCGCTCTCGGTCACGGTGTCGCTCATCAACCCGCCGAGCACGATGATGCCGCCGTCCTCGATCAGCACCGTGGTCTTGATCGAGCGCTTGTTGGTGGAGATGTCCGCCGAATCGGTCAGCTTGGCGCCGGGCGAGGAGTCCTCCTGCTCGATCTTGAGCTGCACCGAGTTGCCTTCGTTGATGTGCGGCGTCACCTTGAGGATCGTGCCGACCTCCTCGCGCTGGATGGTCTCGAAGGGGCTCGTGGTGCCCGCGACGCTCGCGGTGGTGTTGGTGTAGGAGCCCGTGATCAGCGGGATCTCCTGCGTGACCTTCACCTCCGCTTCCTCGTTGTTCATGGTGATGAGCGAGGGCGTGGATATGATGTTGCTGGTGCCGTCGCTGCGCAGCGCCTGAACCAGCGCCGCGAAGCTCGTGCCGTTGTTCACCACGCGGCCGACGGCCACGGTCGCTCCGGTGCCGACGGTGGAGCTCGAGATGGGCGCGCTGGTCACGCCCGTGGTGGTGGCCGTGGCCGCGCTCGCGCCGCCGGTGAGCGCGAGCTCCGCCAGGTCGACGATGCTCGTGCCCGCGCCCGGCAGGTTGACGATGCCGGCGGGCACGGTGGTGCTGCCCTGCCCGAACAGCAGCCACTGCACGCCGAGGTTCGAGCTCTTGTTCACGTCGATCTCGACGATCAGCGCCTCGACTTGAACCTGGGCGCGCCGGATATCGAGCTTGTCGATCACCGCCATCAGCGACTTCATGATCTTGGGCGGCGCCGTGATGATGAGCGCATTGGTGGACACATCGGCCCAGATGGTGACGCTCGCATCGACGTTGGGAGTGCCGCCGCCGGCCCCCGCGGCTCCTGCCGGCGGGCCCCCCTGCGCCTTGGCGGTCGCGCTCGCCTGGCCCTTCAGCTTGTCGGCGATCTTCTCGGCGTCGGCGTAGCGCAGATACCGCACTTGCGTGTCGCCGCCCGTCGTCAGAGGCGTATCCATGTTGACGATGAGCGCCTTGATCTTGAGGCGCTGCGATTTCTCGCCGGTCAGGAGCACGCTGTTGGTGCGATCGTCGGCGACCACCTTGAAGGCCGCAGCCGCGCCCTCGGCGCCCTGACCCTGGTTCAAG
>DATAYZ010000083.1:0-10639 GCA_036272295.1 Steroidobacteraceae bacterium | reverse complement strand
CGATGAGCGGTGGGTGGAGCCGGCGGACCCGGGCAGCAACGAGCGGCTGGTGCGCGAGCATCTGCTCAAGGAGCGCGCTGCGGCCGCACGCTTCCTCGGGCTCAAGAACGGCGCACCGACGCCGGATCTCGGCGCGGTGTCCGCGTGGGAGACCTTCGCCCGGGTGCCCCGCCCGTTCGACGCCGTCGTGCTCGGCATGGGCGACGACGGCCACACGGCATCGCTGTTTCCCGGCTCGCCGAATCTGCCGAGCGCCCTCAACCCGGCGGCCGTCGCCGGCTGCGTCGGCATGTGGTCGCCGACGGCGCCTCAGGCACGCCTCAGCCTGAATCTGACGGCGCTGCTCGACGCGCGCCGCGTGATGATCCTGATCGCCGGCGAGGCAAAGTGGCGCACCTACGCGCAGGCCTGCGCGGACGGCCCGATTTCCGACATGCCGATACGCGCGGTGCTGCGCCAGACGCGCGTGCCCGTCGACGTGCTGTGGGCGCCCTGAGGCGAGCCGGGCGTCAAGCCTGCGGCAGCAGGAATCTCAAGGTCCGGCGCAGCGGCTCGGCGGCTCCCCAGAGGAGCTGATCCCCCACGGTGAAGGCCGACAGATACTCGCCGCCCATCGCGAGCTTGCGCAGCCGCCCGATCGGAATCTCGAGCTTGCCGCTCACCTTGGCCGGCGCCAGCTCGCGGATGGACGACTCGCGGTCGTTCGGGATCACCCGCACCCAATCGTTCGCCGCGGCGAGGATCCGCTCGATTTCCGCGAGCGGCAGATCGCGATTGAGCTTGATCGTGAGCGCCTGCGAGTGGCAGCGCATCGCGCTCACCCGCACGCAGATTCCCTCGACCGGCACGGGTCCCGTCTCGAGCCCCAGGATCTTGTTCGCCTCGGCCCCGGCCTTCCACTCCTCGCGGCTCTGCCCGTTGCCGAGATCCTTGTCGATCCAGGGGATCAGGTTGGCGGCGAGCGCGGTGCCGAAGTGCGCGCGCGGCAGCTCGGCGCCGGCGAGCGCGCCGCTCACCGCCCGATCGAGGTCGAGGATGCTCGAGGCGGGATCCTCCAGCAGGCCGCGCGCGGCGCCGTGCACCACGCCCATCTGTGCGAGCAGCTCGCGCATGTTCTGCGCGCCGGCCCCGGAGGCGGACTGATAGGTCATGGCGGTGATCCACTCGACCAGCCCCTCGCGCATCAGGCCGCCGACCGCCATGAGCATGAGCGACACCGTGCAGTTTCCGCCGACGAAGTCCTTGATCCCTTCCGCGCGTGCACGCTCCATCACCGGCCGGTTGACGGGGTCGAGGACGATCACGGCGTCCCGGTGCATGCGCAGCGCCGACGCCGCGTCGATCCAGTACCCCTTCCAGCCGGCGGCGCGCAGCTTGGGGTGCACGGATTCGGTGTACTCCCCGCCCTGCGTGCTGACCAGAATGGGGAGCTTCGCGAGCGCCGCGATGTCATTCGCGTCGGCAACCCGCTGCACGTCCGAGGACGCGGCGCCGACGCGCGGTGCGGGCGCACCGACCTGCGAGGTGCTGAAGAAGGTCGGGGCGACGTGCTCGAAATCCCGCTCCTCCCGCATCCGGTCGAGGAGCACCGATCCGACCATTCCGCGCCACCCGATGATGCCGATGGGAGTCATGTTTCGATCACGAATTCAGCCGCTGGAGGCCGGCGATTATAGTTCGAGGCCATGGCATAGCCGTAGGCTCCGCAGTTCGCGATGAGAAGCACGTCTCCTTCGCGCGTGGGAGGCAGCCAGCGATCCGACCCGAGCTGATCGGCGCTCTCGCAGATCGGGCCCACCACGTTCACCTTGCGGCTCATCGGCTCCTCGAGCCGCGTCAGGTTGCGGATGTCATGATGGGCGCCGTAGAGCGCCGGCCTGATCAGCGAATTCATGCCCGTCGCGATGCCCACGTACTCGAGCTCACCCTTGCCCTTCAACTGGGTGACCACGGCGACCAGCACTCCGGCCTTGGCGACGAGGTAGCGCCCGGGCTCCATCCAGAGCTCGACCCGCGGGAATCGGCGGCCCAGCTCGGCGACCCCCCGGTCGAGCGCCCGGAGATCCATCGCGCCGTGACCCGGCTGCTCCGGCACGCCGATTCCGCCGCCGAGATCGATGACGCGCACGGCGGGAAAGCGCGCGGCGAGATCCGCCAGCAGCGCCCCGGTCTCGGTCCAGTTGGCGACGTTGAATATGCCGCTGCCGGTGTGGGCATGCAGCCCGGTGATCCTCACCTGCGAGCGCTCGGCGTGGAGCGCGACCGCATCCATCTCCGACAGCGGTATGCCGAACTTTGAGTGTATGCCGGCGGTGCGCACGTGCGGGTGGTGGCCGCGGCCGAACCCGGGGTCGACGCGCAGGAACAGCTCGCGGCCGCGAAACACGTCCGGCCATGCCTCGAGCGGATAGAGATTGTCCAAGGTGACCCGTACGCCCCTGGCAAATCCGCAGGCGTACTCGGATCGCGGCGCGAAATTGGGGGTGAACAGCACCCGCTCGGGATCGAGGTGCGGGATGCTCGCGAAAGCGTGCTCGAGCTCGCCCTGAGAGACGCATTCGATGGTGAGGCCGGCCGCATACATCCGGCGCAGCAGCCACGGGTGCCAATTGGCCTTCATGGCGTACGCCCAGCGCCTCACGGAGCGCACCGACAGGACTTCCGCGATCGCCGCGTCCAAGGTCGCGGCGTCGTAAACGAACGCGGCACCCTCGCGCGTCGCAAGCTCGATGAGGCGCCGCCGCTTGTCCGGGGCCTCCCACCAGCTCGGGCCCGGCGCCGGACCCTCCCGCTCGGCGAAGAGCTGCTCCCAGGTCGGTCCCAGCACCCGGTCCGAGCCGATGCGCTGGATGAGACGCTCGTGCAGCTGATGCACCAGCCGGTCGCCCTGCGACTCGTCGATGACGAAGGTGAAATTCAGGTCGTTCGCCGCCTGCGTGACCAGGTAGATCTTCTGGTCCTGGAACAGCTCGAACGCCGACCCGAGCTCGTGCAGGATGCCGCGAATGTTGTGTCCCAGGAGGCTCAGCGAGGCGCAGGGACCCAGGACCTCCACGCGGCAGAGCGCGCCGAGCGCCTCGGTCAGCCGCTCGACGGCCGCCGCATCCAGCGTGTTGGCGGTCGGATCGAGCGACACGGTGACGTTGGTCTCCGACGTCGAGACGAGGTCCACCGACAAGCCTTCGCGCTTGAAAATCTGGAACGCATCCGCGAGAAAGCCCACCTGGTGCCACATGCCGGGGCTTTCCATGGAGACGAGGGTGATGCCCTTCTTGATGGCGATCGCCTTCAACTGCGCCGCGCTGTCGCGGACCGCGTCCGAGACCACGGTGCCCTCGAGGTTCGGTGCCTGGGTGGCATAGACGTGGAGCGGAATCTTGTATTGCCGCACCGGCAGGATGCATCGTGGATGCAGCACCTTGGCGCCGTTGCTCGCGATCTCCTGAGCCTCGTCGTAATGCAGGGCGCGCAGCAGCCTGGCGGTCGGCACCGCGCGAGGATTGGCGCTGAACATGCCGGGCACGTCCGTCCAGATCTCGAGCCGCGCGGCGCTCAACTTGGCGGCGAAGTACGATCCGGAGGTGTCCGAGCCGCCGCGTCCGAGCAGCACCGTCTCGCCGGCCTCGTTGGACGCGATGAAGCCCTGCGTGATGATGACGCCGGCCTGCGCACCCCAGGACGCCTGGAGCGCGGCATCGGGCGCAAAGTCACAGGTCGCGGAAAGATAGCCGGCCTTGGAGGTTGCGCCCGGGCGGGCATCCGCCTTGAGCACCTGGCGGGCGTCGACCCAGCGGGTCGGAATGCCCTGCCCGTTCAAGAATGCCTCGCCGAGCGTGGTCGCCAGGAGCTCCCCGAGCGCCATGATGCGGGCGCGCAGCGCGTCGCCCAGGGGCACCCCGCGGGCGATCGAGTCCGCATGGTGCTCGAGCTCGGCCATGAACCGCTCGAAGTCCGCGCCCGGGGTGACCCCGAGACTCGCCGCGAGATCGCGATGCTTGGCGCCGATCTCGAGAAGGGCCGCACGGTGTCCTCCGGCGGCGGCCGCGGCCAGCAGCGCCTCGAGCCGATCCGTGATCCCGGACAGCGCCGAATGGACGATCACCGGCCGGAGAGAAGCGGCGATGCGCTCGCGGACGACGATTGCGATGTTGCGCCAGTTGGCGGCCGAGGACACGCTCGTGCCCCCGAACTTGAGCACAACCCAGGGTTGACCGTTCAGCGCCCGTAACCTCGAGGTGTGTCTATTCGTCTTCGAAGATGTCGCGCAGCTCTTTCTCGAGCTGACGCTCGGCGAGCACGTCCTCGACGCGGCTCCAAGCCGCTTTGCCGCGTTTGATGCCGGCCGCGGCTGCTTTGGGTCGCCGCTCTTGGCGCTCGAGCAGGGGGTCGAAGTCGTGGGATTCTTCGGCTTCGCCTAGAAACTCATCGTCGATATCGAAATGTTCGTCGTCGCGTTCACTCATTGTTCGAGAAAAGCCCCTGAAATCAATAGGATCGAACGGCCCGGAGGCTAAAGTTGCGCACTATAGCGGATTCTGTCCGCCATTCAACTGCGCGAACGCATCGCCGGTCCGCGGCGAACGGTCCGTGGGCCGGTCCGGCGGCCTGAGCCGCACGGACGGGCCCTCGGGGAGCCCCTCAGGTGCCGGTACGCGCGGCGTCAGCCCGCTCGGGCAACGCCTCCACCGCGATGGCCCGGTTCACCGCCGAGAACACCGCCAGCAGGGACGCAGTGATGATGTTGGGGTGCATACCCGCCCCAAACAAGGTGCGTCTCGAGCGTGTGGTGATCTCGATGTAGCAGACCGCATTGGCGCCCGATCCATGACCGCGGGAATGCTCCTCGTAGGAAAGGACATCGAAGGGAAGCCCGAGTGCCCGCACCACCGCGTCGATCGGACCCGAGCCCTGCCCATGCCAGGTCTCGATCCGGCCGGCATGCTCGACCTGAAGGGTGATCCGCTCGCTGTCCGCACCGTCCGTCGAGGCCGCCAGCTGGTGCGAGCGGTACAGATAAGGCGCGCGAGGCGTCAAATACTCTCCGCAGAAGAGGCTCCAAATTTCCTGCGAAGTCAATTCCTTACCGGTGATATCTGCAGCGGCTTGTACGACCTGGCTGAACTCGATCTGCAGCCGCCGCGGCATGACCAGCTGGTAGTCGCGCTCGAGCAGATAGGCGACTCCGCCCTTCCCCGACTGACTGTTCACCCGAATGATGGAATCGTAGGAGCGCCCGAGGTCCGACGGATCGATGGGCAGATAGGGAACATCCCAGAGATCACCGTCGCTGCGGGCCGCGAGGCCCTTCTTGATCGCGTCCTGGTGGGATCCGGAGAAGGCGGTGAACACGAGATCCCCGACGTAAGGGTGGCGCGGATGGATGGGCAGCTGGTTGCAGCCCTCGGCGCACCGCGCCGCCTCGTTGATATTGGAGAAATCCAGACCCGGATCAACGCCTTGCGAATATAGGTTGAGAGCCAACGTTACGATGTCCACGTTGCCCGTCCGCTCGCCGTTGCCGAACAGCGTCCCCTCGACGCGCTCCGCGCCCGCCATGACGGCGAGCTCCGCGGCCGCCACGGCGGTACCACGGTCGTTGTGCGGATGGACGCTCAGGATCACCGAATCGCGGCGGCCGATATGCCGCAGGAACCATTCAATCTGGTCCGCATACACATTCGGCGTCGCCATCTCGACCGTCGCGGGCAGGTTGAGGATGGCCTTGTGCTCCGGCGTCGGCTCCCACACGGCGGTGACCGCATCGCAGATCTCCACCGCAAAATCGAGCTCGGTTCCCGTGAAGCTCTCCGGGCTGTACTGACAGAGCCACTCGGTGTTGCGGTCGGCGAGCGCGTGCTCCCGTACGGCCTCGGCGGCGCGCACGGCGATGTCCACGATGCCGGCCCGGTCGAGCCGAAAGACCACCCGGCGCTGCGCGACGGAGGTCGAGTTGTACACGTGCACGATCGCCCGGCGCGCGCCTTTCAGGGATTCGTAGGTGCGCGCAATCAGCTCCGCCCGCGCCTGCGTCAGCACCTGGATCGTCACGTCCTCGGGGATCAGATCCTTCTCGATGATCTCGCGCACGAAATCGAAATCGGTCTGCGACGCGGACGGGAATCCGACCTCGATCTCCTTGAACCCGATCTTCACCAGCATGTCGAACATGCGGCGCTTGCGGGCGCCATCCATGGGCTCGATCAGGGCCTGATTTCCGTCGCGCAGGTCGACGCTGCACCAGGCAGGCGGCGCCGCGATGACGCGGCCCGGCCAGGTGCGATCGCCAAGATCGATGGGCGGGAAGGGACGATACTTACTCGACGGATCGTTCAACATGTGTGTTCTCGCAATTTGCTGCTGATCTCGCCCCCTTGGGGGCCTGACAGATGGTTTCGGTCTTGTCAGCGCCGACCGATGGCGCGGGATATGTGCGCCTAGCGGCGCAGCAGCAGGCTAAGCAGGTCGATGGGCGCGGCGCTGCTCGTGAAGGCGGTTGATTTGCAAGCAAAAGCACACATTGGCGCCGAATCTAGCATTGGATGAGCGGGCGTTGCAAGGGGAGCCCCCCAAAGATGCGGCACGACGACGAGTCCACGTGACCTCGATCGCAAGGCGTCCCAGTTGCCCGAGTTCCGCTCGATCACTTCTTGAGCGTCACCCAGATGAGGTCGATCGGCGTCTTGCCGACGTTCCCCGACTGATGCCCCACGCTCAAAGGAATGGTCGCCATCCAGCCCACCTCCCCGTCGGGTGAGGCTTCCGGATACGGATGCGGCGGCGTGTCCTTGGTGCGCTCCGCCCACTGGCCGCCCTTGACGTGGATGTACAGCATGTCCGGATGATGGGCGTGCACGCCTTCCCACTGCCCCGGCTGCACCAGGAAGCGCTGCACGATGACGAAATCGTTCTCCAGCACATCCTCGCCGGGAATGTTGGGGTAGTTGAGATAGCGATATTTCGGCTCGGCGCCCCGCGCGCCGGCGAGCCGCTCCGCGGCGGGCTGCGGCGCGGCCGCGACCGGCTTCAGGGTCACGCAGACGAGCTCGATCGGCGCCGTGCCGGCATTGGTGCTGCCGTCGTCCGGCGCGGCGTCCGCGGGCTGCCACCAGACGCGGCCATCGTGCCAGACCACCGCGCGGCCGTCCGCGTGCGCCTTCAAAGTGCCGCCCTTGATGAACACCAGCAGTTGATCGGCCGGATGCCAATGGCGGCCCGTCGAGCGGCCGGGCGGAATCACGAACTTCTGCACCAGGACCCGCGCATTGTCCAGCACCACCTCGCCGGTCAGATCGTCGAACGTGACCGGAGCCGCCGCGGCATCCGTGCCCGCAGCAGCGCCCTTCGCGGCCTCCGCCGCATCCGCACCCGAAGCGCCGATGACGGCCATCAATGCCAGCAACCCGAAAATCGTCGTGCCACGGGATTCCCCCTTGCTCATCGCTCTGTCCCCTCGGCCTGTTGACGCATTGGAACCGGCGGCGGCGACCCGCTCTCCGACCGCTCCGGCGCCGAGGTCCAGCCGTGCAAATGCTCGTCGACCACCCGGGCCAGGAGCTCCGCGTGCCGATCATCGTCGTTCAACGCCGGCACCAGCGTGAGGCGCTCCCCGCCGAGCGCCGCGAACTTGTCGCGATATTCCATGGCGATCTCCTCGAGCGTCTCCAGGCAATCGACCGCGAAGGAAGGCGACAGCACGCTTACCTGCCGCACGCCGCGCCCGACCAGCTCCGCGAGCGTGTCCTCGGCGTAGGGCTTCAGCCATTCCACGCGGCCGAACCGCGACTGGTAGCAATGCGACCATTCATCGGCGCCGAGACCGAGCCGCGCCGCGACCCGGCGCGAGGTCGCTTCGGCCTGGGCTCGATAAGGATCTCCCGCGGCGACGTAGGATGCAGGGATGCCGTGATAGGAGAGCACGAGGTGCGAACGAGAGCCCTGCGCCCGCCAGTGGGTGAGCACGCGCTCCGCCAGCGCCCCGATATAACTCTCGTCGCCGCAGTAGTCGTTGACGAAGCGCGTCTCGGGCAGCCAGCGCAGTCTGCGCAATGCGAGTCCGGTCCGATCGAACACCGACCCGGTCGTCGATGAGCAGTACTGCGGATAGAGCGGCAACACCAGCAGGCGCCGGACGTTCTGCGCCGCCAGCGCATCCACGGCCGAGGCGATGCTCGGGTTCCCATACGTCATGCCGAGCTCGACCCGCACGCGATCGCCGAGCCGCGCCGACAGCCGCGAGCCGATCTTCGCCGCGAGCGATCGGGAGTACACGGCCAGCGGCGAGCCGCGCGGCGTCCAGATCTTGCGGTATTTTTGCACGGTGCGCAGCGGCCGGAGCGGCAGCACCAGTCCGTAGAGGATCGGCAGCCAGAGCCAGCGCGACGTATTGATCACGCGGCGGTCGCTCAAGAACTCACGCAGGTAGCGCTGGACCGCGCGATAGGTCGGGGCGTCCGGCGTGCCGAGATTGACCACCAGCACGCCGATGCGTTCCGGCATCGAGTCCGCCGGCGCGGGCGCGCGATAGTAGGACATCCTTCCGATCCTGATGGTGATTCGCGCAGCCAGTATACTGCGGGACGGATGAAGCTCCCCTGCTCAACGATTGGTCCGCGCGCGGCCCGCCGGCACGGGTGCCGGGACGCGCGCCCCAGACCATGATGTGGCTGAGCCCCGACGAGACCGAAGCGCTGCGCTTGAGCCTCTCGGTCTCCGCGCGCAGCGTCACCCTGAGCCTGCCGTTCGCACTGCCGATCGCCTGGGTGCTCACCCGGCGCCGCTTCATCGGCCACACCCTGCTCGACGCGTTCGTGCATCTGCCGCTGGTGTTGCCGCCCGTGGTCGTGGGCTATCTGCTGCTGGTGCTGTTCGGCGCGCACGGCCCGATCGGCGCATGGCTGGAGCGCTGGCTCGGAATCCAGCTCATCTTCACGCGCAACGGCGCCGCGCTCGCGACGGCCGTGATGTCCTTCCCTCTCATGGTGCGCGCCATGCGCATCTCGCTCGAGACGGTGGACCCTGGCCTCGAGGACGCGGCGCGCACGCTGGGAGCAGGCCCGCTCGACCGATTCGCGACGGTGACGCTGCCCTTGATGCTGCCGGGCGTGCTCGCCGGCGTCATCACCGCCTTCTCGGCGTCGCTCGGCGAATTCGGCGCGGTCATCACCTTCGTGTCCAACATTCCCGGCGAGACACGCACCCTGCCGCTCGCGCTGTACACGGCGCTGCAGACCCCGGGGGGCGACGCCGAAGCGGCGCGTCTCGCCTGCGTCTCGCTGGTCCTCGGCCTCGGGGGGCTGCTGCTGTCTGAATGGTTCGCGCGCCGTGTGCGGCGGATGTTGGGGCGCTGAGCCATGCTCAACGTGGACGTGCGCAAGCGGCGGGGATCCTTCGAGCTCGAGGTGCGATTTGCGTCGCCGACCCCCGGCGTGGTGGCGCTGTTCGGCCGGTCCGGCTGCGGCAAGACCACGCTGATCAACATCCTCGCCGGCCTGCTCGATGCGGACGCCGGCCGCGTCACCCTCGATGAGGAGCCGCTGCTCGACTGCGAGCGGCGGCTGAGCATCCCCGCCGAGCGGCGCGGCATCGGCTACGTGTTCCAGGACTCGAGGCTCTTTCCGCATCTCTCGGTCGAGGCCAATCTGCGCTACGGCGAGCGCCGTGCGCGGCGCGAACGGTTCGTCGACCTCGGTGCCGTCGCCGGGCTCCTGGGCCTCGGCGGCCTCATGCGGCGGCGGACGCATCAGCTCTCGGGCGGCGAGCGCCAGCGGGTGGCGATCGGCCGTGCGCTCCTGCGCCAGCCGCGGCTGCTGCTCCTCGACGAGCCTCTCGCCTCCCTCGATGCCGCGCGCCGCGAGGAGCTGCTGCCCTACCTCGAGAATCTACGCGACCACATGGCGCTTCCGATGGTCTACGTGAGCCACAACTTCGACGAGGTCCTGAGGCTCGCGAGCCACGTCGTGCTGATGGAAGCGGGCCGCAGCGTCGCCGACGGCGACATCGCCGGCATGAGCTTGAACCCGGGAGTGCGCGCCATCGTGGGTCCCGACGCCGTCGGCGCGGTGGTCGAGGGCACCGCCGCCGGCATCGACGGGGACACCGGTCTCACGCGCATCCGCATCGGCCGCGGCGAGCTCAAGGTGCAGGCCGCGCGCGTCGCGGACGGCGCCAAGCTGCGCGTTCAACTCCTCGCGCGCGATCTCATCGTCGCGACCGAGCCGCCGGTGCGGACCAGCGTGCGCAACGTTCTCGCCGGACGCGTGAGTGCGGTGACGCGCGACGATGCCGACGCGGACCTGATCTCGATCGACATCGGCGGCACCACGATCATGGCACGCGTGACGCGCGCGGCGTCGCGCGAGCTCGCGCTGGCGCCCGGCCTGCCGGTCTGGGCGCTGGTCAAGTCCGTCTCCCTGCGCAGCCATACCTTCGCCGCGCCGCGCTAGTATCCCGCCGTTCGGAAGGAGGCCCCGATCCCCTCCGCCCTCCGCTCGGGCGTACCGCCCCGTCCGGGTAAGAGCTACTCGGGCACTGCTACCCGTTACAGGGTCCGACGTCCACCTGGGGGCCGCTTGATGAGCAGCGGTCTAGCCGCGGCCTAGCGACCCACCTACGGGTAGCAGTGCCCGCGTAGCTCTTACCC
>DATAYZ010000082.1:0-51926 GCA_036272295.1 Steroidobacteraceae bacterium | reverse complement strand
GTCATGCGTTGCAACTGGAAGACCTACACCGACAACTTCGTCGAGGGCTATCACATTCCCGGCATTCACCCGGCCTTCATGAAGGTCATCGATTTCGACGCGTTCGAGACCGTCGCCCTGCGCGGCCTGGTGCGCATGACCTCGCCGCAGCGCGACGGCTCCATCTATGGCGGCAAGTGGATGTGGATGTGGCCGAACTGGACGCTCTCCGTGTTTCCCGGCGGCATGAACACGAGCCGGATCAATCCGGTGTCGGTCGACTCGACCGAGATCCTGTATCACTTCTATTTCGCGGATACCTCCGCCGCGACGGAGAGCTCCCGCCGGCACACCATCGACGTGAACTGCGGCATCGTCCGCGAGGATTACGGCGTCTGCGAGAGCACGCAATCGAACTATGCGTCCGGTGCCTATGTTCCGGGGCCCTTGAGCCCTCGTCACGAGCGGTCGGTGGAATACTTTCAGTCCCTGGTGCGAGCCGCACTCGGGGAGTGACATGCCGGCCACTCCCGCATTCACCGGCGAAGGAGAAATGGCGGAGCGGATGCGGGCCATGGATTGGTCGAGCACCGGGCTCGGCTCTCCGGAGACCTGGCCGCTCAGCCTGAAGACCGCGGTGCGCATCATGCTCACTTCGCGCTATGCGATGTGGATGGCGTGGGGTCCGCAGCTCACCTTCTTCTGCAACGATGCGTATCTGCCCACCGTCGGCATCAAGCGCGACTGGGTCCTTGGCGCACGCTCCGACAAGGTGTGGGCCGAGATCTGGCCGGACATCGGTCCGCGCATCGAGCGCGTGCTCGCGACCGGCAAGGCGACCTGGGACGAGGCATTGCTGCTCTTCCTCGAGCGCCTCGGCTTCGCGGAGGAGACCTACCATACCTTCTCCTACTCTCCGCTCGCGGACGATCACGGCACGATCAGCGGCATGCTCTGCGTCGTGACCGAGGAGACCGAGCGTGTGATCGGCGAGCGGCGGCTGCGGGTTCTGCGCGATCTGGGCGCGCGCATGGGTCAGGCGCGCACGGAAGCCGAGGTGTGGAAGGCGGTCGAAGCGTGCCTGCGCGACGAATCGCGCGATCTGCCGATGACGCTCGCGTATCTGTTCAGCGAGGAAGGGCCGGCGAAACTCGTCTCGGTCACCGGCGTGTCGGAGGACCACCCCATTGCGCCGCGCACGATCGAGCTCAGGGACGGCAGGCTCTGGCCGCTCGGCGAGATCGCGCGCGGCGCTCCTTTCGCCCAGGTCGACGACCTCGTGCTGCGGGCGAACGACGTGGTCGGCCCCTGG
The DNA here is from genome assembly GCA_036272295.1 of Steroidobacteraceae bacterium. Taxonomy (GTDB): domain Bacteria; phylum Pseudomonadota; class Gammaproteobacteria; order Steroidobacterales; family Steroidobacteraceae; genus Bog-1198. The sequence goes on along the minus strand of DATAYZ010000082.1, from coordinate 50,635 downwards.
GGCCGCCCGCCCGACAAGGCGCTGGCCGTGCCGATCGCGGCGCACGGCCAGGCGCGCCCGCTGGGCGCCTTCCTCGTGGGCCTCAATCCCTACCGCCCTCTGGATGCCTCGTATCACGGCTTCATCCAACTGTTCGTCGGACAGATCGCGGCGGGGCTCGCGAATGCCGATGCCTACGAGGCCGAGCGCCGCCGGGCCGAGGGCCTCGCGGAAGTGGATCGCGCCAAGACCACCTTCTTCTCGAACGTGAGCCACGAGTTCCGCACACCGCTCACCTTGATGCTCGGCGTCCTCGAGGAGATCCTCGCGAAGCAGGAAGCGGTCGTGGAGCCCGCCATCCGGCGTCTCGTCGAGACCGCACACCGCAACGGGCTGCGCCTGCTGCAGCTCGTGAACGCGCTGCTCGATTTCTCGCGCATCGAGGCGGGCCGGGCGCGCGCGCACTTCCAGCCCACGGGCCTCGCCGAGCTGACCGCGGAGCTCGCGGCCTCCTTCAGCTCCGCCACCCGGCAGGCAGGCCTGACGCTCTCCATCGATTGCCCGGAGCTGCCCGCTCCGGTCTTCGTCGATCGCGACATGTGGGAAAAGATCGTCCTCAATCTGGTGTCGAACGCATTCAAATTCACCTTCGAGGGCGGCATCGAGGTCGCGTTGAGCGAGGCGGGCTCGAAAGTCCGTCTTCAGGTCCGCGATACCGGCACCGGCATCGAGCCGGATCAGCTGCCGCGTCTGTTCGAGCGCTTCCATCGGGTCGAGGGCGCCAGGGGCCGCTCCTTCGAGGGCTCCGGGATCGGCCTCGCACTCGTGCAGGAGCTTGCCAAGCTCCATGGCGGCGATGTGCAGGTGTCGAGCAGCTTCGGCAGCGGCTCGACCTTCGCCGTCGAGATTCCGATGGGATCAGGCCACCTGCCTCCCGATCAGGTCGAGCACGTGCCCGAGGCCGCCGCGATGAGCGGCAAGGCCCGCTCCTTCGCGCTCGATGCGCTGCGCTGGTTGCCCGACGCGCCGGCGGCCGATTCACGGCCGGCGGCGGCGCCCGGCGTGCGCCGCGAGCGCATCGTGGTCGCCGACGACAATGCCGACCTGCGGGCCTACATCGTGCGGATCCTGTCCGACGGCGGTTACGAGGTGCTCACGGTGGCGGACGGCGAGGCCGCGCTCGCGGAGATCCGGGGGCGCCGCCCCGATCTAATGATCTCGGACGTGATGATGCCCCGGCTCGACGGCTTCGCCCTGCTCCGCGAGGTGCGCGGAGATACCGCCCTGCGCGACCTTCCGGTCATCATGCTGTCAGCGCGCGCCGGCGAGGAGGCCACGGTCGAGGGCCTCGAGGCCGGCAGCGACGACTACCTCACCAAGCCCTTCTCGGCCCGGGAGCTGCTCGCGCGGGTCGCGGCCAATCTGAGCCTCGCCCGCCTGAGGCGCGAAAGCCTCGCCACCATCAGCGAGAGCGAGGCGCGGTTCCGCAACATGGCGGATCACGCGCCGGTGATGATGTGGGTGAGCGACGTCGCCGGAGAGACCGTCTACGTCAATCGCGCCTGGCACACCTTCACGGGTCAGGCCGGCCGGCCGACCTGGATCGACGCGATCCACGCGGACGACCGAGCCTTGGTCGAGACCCGCCTGCGCGGCGCAGCCGTGGCGCGCAGCGCCTTCGACGCGGAGTACCGTCTGCGGCGCGCCGACGGCGCGCATCGATGGGCCTCGACCGCGGCGGCCCCGCGCTTCGACTCCGACGGAGGATTCCTGGGATACATCGGCTCGGTCATCGACATCACCGACCGCAAGGACGCCGAAGCCGTGCTCAACGAACGTGTCGCCGAGGCGGTCGCGGCCCGCGCGGAGATCGAGGAAGCGCTGCGCCAGGCGCAGAAGATGGAGGCGCTCGGCCAGCTCACCGGCGGCATCGCGCACGACTTCAACAACCTGCTCACCGTCATCACCGGCAGCGTGAACATCACGAGGCGCGCGCTCGATGCGGCCGGGGTCACCGACCCCAAGGCCCGCCGCGCGCTCGACAATGCGATGAAAGGAGCTGAGCGCGCGGCTTCGCTTACGCATCGCCTGCTGGCGTTCTCGCGCCGCCAACCGCTTGCACCAAAGGCGATCGACGTGGTCAAGCTCGTCGCCGGAATGTCGGAGCTCCTGCACCGCTCGCTCGGCGAGACCATCGACGTGGAGATCGTCTCGAGCCCGGACCTGTGGCGTGCCGAAGCGGACCCCAATCAACTCGAGAGCGCGATCCTGAACCTCGTGGTGAATGCGCGCGACGCGATGCCGAACGGCGGCCGCCTCACCATCGAGACGGCGAACGCCGTGCTCGATGAGAGCTACACCGAGACCCACGGCGAGGTCGCGCCCGGTCAATACGTGGTCGTGGCGGTCACCGACACCGGCGAGGGCATGACGCCGGAGACGCTGGCCCGGGTGTTCGAGCCGTTCTTCACCACCAAGGAGGTCGGCAAGGGCACCGGCCTCGGGCTCTCCATGGTGTACGGCTTCACCAAGCAGTCCGGCGGCCACGTCAAGATCTACTCGGAGCCCGGCGAGGGCACCGCGGTCAAGATTTATCTGCCGCGTCTCAACTCCGTGGCGGAGCCGATCGAGGAGAAAGGCCGGGAGATCGAGCGCACGGACAAGCGGGGCACCATCCTCGTCGTCGAGGACGATGACGACGTGCGCGCCTACAGCTGCGAGGTGCTGCGCGAGCTCGGCTATCATGTCCTCGAGGCGCAGGACGGTCCGGCTGCGCTGCGCATCATCGAGAGCCGCCGCGAGCCGATCGCGCTGCTGTTCACGGACGTGGTCATGCCGCGAATGTCGGGCAGCGAGCTCGCGGCCCGCGCGCGGTCCATGCTGCCCGGACTCAAGGTGCTATACACCTCCGGCTACACCCGTGATGCCGTCGCCCACGGCGGCCGGCTCGACCCGGGCGTGGAAATGATCAGCAAGCCCTTCACCTATCAGGCGCTCGGCCAGAAAGTCAGCGAGATGCTCGAATCGGCGCAGTGAAGCCGGCACCGCCGACCTGAGCGCAGCCGCGGCGCGTCCGGCGGGTGTCCCCCTGCACTCGTACGGCTGGCAGCGCTCCCGTCGCCGCAGTATTCTAGCCTCACAAGCCGAAGGTCCGTCGACCTCGAATCGACTCCGACGGCAAGACCGGAACTACAGGTCGACAACATTTGAAGGGACATCTCACCATGCAAAAGCTCAACGGCTTCTTAGCCGCGCTCACACGCGCGCGGCACGCAGCGCTCGGCGCACTCGTCGCTCTCGTCATCGTGGTCGCGGCGTCTGCGCCCGACGCGCACGCTCAGGCCTCCGCCGCCCGATTCAAGCGGCTCGGCGCCTCGGGACCGATCCTCGCCCATCGCCAGCCGCTGTCGCTCTCGACCAGGCGCGTCAAGGTCGCGGTGGTGCTGGAGGGCGAGTCCGTGGCAGAAGCGCGGGCGGCGGCGGCGGGCCATGTGATCAGCCAGGCGGAGCACGACGCGATCCACGCGCGGCTTTCCCCGCAGCACGCGGCCGTCGGCGCCGCGATCGCCGCCCGCGGCGGCAGGGTGCTGGCGGAGTTCGGCGACGCGCTCAACGGGCTCAAGGTCGAGATCGCCGGCAAGGACGTGGCCAACCTCCGCGACATTCCCGGCGTCATCAAGGTCGTTGCAGTCCCGACGCACAAGCTGAGCAACGTGGTGAGCGTGCCGTTCATCGGCGCGCCGCAGGTTTGGCAGGGCACGCCCGGCTTGCGCGGCGAGCACATGAAGATCGCGATGATCGACACCGGCATCGACTATACGCACGCGAATTTCGGCGGCCCGGGCACGGTGGCCGCATTCCAGACGGCGTCCGCCAACGGCGCCAAGAAGGCCGACCCGACGATGTTCGGGCCCAAGGCCCCGAAGGTCAAAGGCGGCTACGACTTCGCCGGCGATGACTACGACGCCGACACGGAAGGCAGCGTGCCGATGCCCGATCCGAACCCGCTGGATTGCAACGGCCACGGCAGCCATACCGCGGGCACCGCGGCCGGATTCGGCGTCGCGAACGACGGCACGACCTATCACGGCCCGTACGACAGCGCGTCCTACCAGACGGGATTCAGCATCGGCCCCGGCGTCGCGCCGCTCGCCGACCTCTACGCCGTGCGCATTTTCGGGTGCAGCGGGTCGACCAACCTGGTCACCGAAGGCATCGACTGGGCGGTCCACAACAACATGGACGTGATCAGCATGTCGCTGGGCTCGGACTTCGGACCGCCGGACTCCTCCGATGCCATCGCCTCGGACAATGCGGCCAAGGCCGGAGTCGTGGTGGTCGCGGCGGCCGGCAACGCAGGCCCGAATCCCTACGTCGGAGGTACTCCCGCGAGCGGCACGGAGGTCATCAGCGTCGCCGCCATGGACGCGCGCCGGTTCCTGGCGAACGGCGTGATCATCACGCTTGCCTCGGGGCTGTCGGTCGACGGCGTCGACGAGAATGCGCTGCCTCTGCCGAGCGGCAAGGTTCCGGTGCTGATCCTGAAGACGGGCGCCTCCCTGAGCCTCGGCTGCGACACCACGGACTATCCATCCGGCGGCGCCAAGGGCGCGCTCGTCGTGGTGTCCCGCGGCACCTGCAGCTTCGACATCAAGGCGGACAACGCCATGGCGGCGGGCGCCGCCGCCATCGCGGTGGTCAACAATGCACCGGACGGCTTCTTCAATCCCCAGCTCGACAACGTCACCATTCCGTTCATCGCATTGATGCAGAGCGACGGGGTCGCGCTCGCCGCGCAGAAATCCACCACCACCGGCATGCTCGCCTTCGGCAACGTACCCGACACGGGCTATCGCCTGGCGGCGACCTTCTCGTCGGGCGGTCCGCGCTACGGCGACGGAGCCCTGAAGCCGAACGTGTCCGCGCCCGGAGTGAACGTCTTCTCGACGCTGGTGGGCAGCGGCAATCAGGGCACCTACGATTCGGGAACCTCGATGGCGACGCCGCATGTCGCCGGCGTCGCGGCGCTCGCCATCCAAGCGCACCCGAACTGGCGCGAGCCGGACATCCGCGCGGCCGTGGAGCAGACCGGGACGCCGTCCCTGCTCGACGACTACGCGCCGCGGATCGAGGGATCCGGCGTGGTACAGGCCGTCGGCGCCACGACGACCGACGTGACCGCGAGCGGCCCGCAGCATGCCGACCTGGGGCTGCTGTCGTTCGGCGTGGCCGAGCTGACGGCGGATTATCACGACAGCCGCGACGTGGTGGTCACGAACCACGCCCGGTTCACCGACATCTTCGCGGCCGCGGCGAACCGCGTGGGCGGCGTGCCGCACTCGCTCCGTCTGTCGAGCTCCACCGTCGCCGTGCATGGCCAGAGCCAGACCACCTTGCACGTCTCGTTGGCCGTACCCGGCGCCTCGGTCGGACAGACGCATGACGCCCAGGGCAACGATCACTTCGCGGAGGTGGCCGGCTACGTCAGCTTGACGCCGGAATCGGGCTCGAATCACGGCGTGAGCCTGACGCTGCCCTACTATCTCGTGCCTCGCGCGCGCTCCAACGTGTTCGCCGACGTCAACGGCGGCAAGCACCCGGGCATCAAGCTCACCAATCGCAACGGATTGGTGGCCGGCAACGGCGACTTCTATGCGTGGGGGCTCTCGAACAAGAAGACCGGCGACATCGAAGCGGAATTCGAGCCGCGCGCGATCGGTGTGCAGACCAATCCGATCTCGGCGACCGACAGCGTCCTGGTGTTCGCGGTGAACACCTATGGGCGGTTTTCGACCGCCGCGACCGGCGAGTACGACATCTACATCGACGTGAACGGCGACGGAGTGTGGGACTTCGTGCTGTTCTCGGCCGACACGGGTCTCGTCGAGGCGGCCGCCGCCAACGGACAGACCGGCACCTTCCTCGTGAATCTGGCCACGGGCGTCGAGCTCGCCGAATTCAACGCCGATGCGCCGACCGACGGCTCGACCGTGCTGATCCCGGTGCTCGCCTCGGATCTCGGCATCTCGCCGAGCAATCCACGCCTGCGCTACCGGGTGGATGCGTTCGATGACACCGGAGCCGGCGAGAGCGTCCCCGGCGTCGCGTCCTTCAACGCCTTCCAGCCGTCGGTGTCGAACGCCATGTTCGTGCCGGTCGCGCCGAACAAGTCGGCAACCGTGCCGGTGGCGATCGACCCCGTCGAGATCACCGTCACGCCGCCGCTCGGCTTCATGGTGGTGACGACCGACAATCTCTCGGGAGCGGCGCAGGCAAACCTGCTCAAGCTCCCGCACTGAGACGAACCCCGGGCCTGTCGGCGCGATGGAGCGCGTCGGCAGGCCCGCGTCCTACACGGCGGGCCCGCTCGATCCCGCCCCGGCCCGTTTCGGCTTGCCCGCTTCGCGGGCCTGAGACTTCCGTCCGCCTTTCCGGGCGCCCGACCCGCTAAAGTTCGGGGTGTTGACATAACCAGAGGATTTCTCCGGGCATCATGGGCGCCCCCGTCAAGAAAATCGTCGAGGTCCCGGTCGATGCGTTGCGCATGGGCGATTACGTCTCGAGGCTCGATCGTCCCTGGATCGACTCCCCATTCCTGTTCCAGGGATTCGCCATTGCCAACGACGAGGAATTGTCCCAGCTCCGGGGCATGTGCAAGTCCGTGTTCGTCGAGGTCTCCGACCAGGAGGTCGACGAGATCCTGAAGCGGACCGTGACGCCGCGGGCATCCGCGCCCCCGCCTCCGGCGAACCCCCACGTGACGACGCTCGCGGTTCTCGACGAGCTGTCGCAGGATCTCTCCGCGCGGCTCAACTCCGTCCCGATCAAGGATCCGGTGCCGCTCAAGACCGAGCTCGGCGCCGCGAAAGCGGTCTACGTCGAGGCACGCTCGACGGTGACCCGCATCTTCGATCGTCTGCGCCGCGGCGGCGGCCTCGACCTGCAGCTCATGGAGACCGCGGTCGATTCGATGGTCGACAGCATCTTTCGCAATCGCGACGCCATGAGCTGGCTCGCGCGCATGAAGACCAAGGATGACTATCTCTACAGCCACTCGCTCGCGGTGTCGGTCTGGACGCTGGCGTTCGGCCGGCACCTCGGACTCGACAAGGAGACGCTGCGCTCGGTCGGCATGGGCGGCATGGTGCTGGACATCGGCAAGATGCAGATCCCGACCGGACTCCTGCGCAAGCCCGGCAAGCCCGATCCGGCCGAATGGGCCACGCTGCAGGGTCACGTGCAGCGCGGGCTCGAGATGCTCGAAAACGACGCGAAGGTCAACCTTTGCGTCAAGACCATGGTGCGCACCCATCACGAGCGGCTGGACGGCACCGGCTATCCGAACGGATTGAAGGGCGGGGAGATCCCTCTCGTCGGACGCATCGCCGGCATCGTCGACTGCTACGACGCGATGACGTCCGACCGGTTCTATGCCAAGGGCATGTCGACCTATGACGCCGTCCGCGAGCTGAAGCGCCTCGGCAAGACGTCGTTCCAGCCCGAGCTCGTCGAGCTTTTCATCCAGGCCGTCGGTGTGTTTCCGACCGGCACGCTGGTCGAGCTCAACACCGGCGAGGTCGCGGTCGTGGTGGAGCAGAACCGCTTCCGCCGCCTGCGGCCCAAGGTGATGGTGGTGCTCGATGCCGCCAAGAAGATCCGCCAGGAATTCTCCCTCATCGACCTGCAGAGCTACGCGCGCAGCAACACCGAGGGCAATGCCGAGGTGTGGATCAACCAGGGCCTGGAGCCCGGGGCGTACGGCGTCGATCCCATGGAATTCTTCCTCTGAACACCGTCGTCGCGAGCGACTTGGGCGAGAGTCTCGCGGGCCTCGCCGAGGTGCTGGCCTGCGCGCGCGGCGTTCTCGTGCCGGGCGCGAGCGCGGCGCTCCTCATCATCGACGTCGTCGATACGCGAAAACTGCAGGTGCGCCTCGGGCTCTCCGAGAGCGCCGCCCTGCTCGCCGCGCTGCGCAGCGGCCTGAAGAATGCGGTGGCGGCGCGCGGCGAGGTGATCCCGCTCGACGGCGGCCGCTTCAGCGTGCTGGTGCGCGCAATCCGCAACGAAGGTCACGCCGTGCTCGCGGGCGAGAAGCTGGCGCGCGTCGCGCAGGAGCTGCTCGAGTCGCGCGGCGTCGCGGTGGGTTCCCGAATCAGCGTCGGGGTTGCGCTCTATCCGTCGCAGGCGGACGAGCCGCACGAGCTTCTGCGTCTTGCGCAGCTCGCCGCCGAGGCTGCGCAAAACCGGGCATCGCGGGTCGTGGTCTTCGACGATCGATGCCGCACGGAGATCCTGGCGCCCTGGGCGCTCGGCAACCGCTACGCGCAGGCGCTCGACACCGGCGAGCTGTCCGTCTACTACCAGCCCAAGATCTGCATGTCGACCGGGCGGCCGATCGGAGTCGAGGCGCTGCTGCGCTGGTTCCAGAACGGCGCCGTGGTCGCCACGCCCGACCTCTTCATTCCGCTCGCGGAGAGCTCCGGGCTCATTCACGCCACCACCTGGTACTGCCTGAGCAATTCGCTGCGCATGTCCAACGATCTGAACGGAGTGAAGGTCGCGATCAACGTGACGCCGACCGTGCTGCATCATCGCGAATTCCTGGACATGATCCGCACGTCGGTGTCGACGTGGCGCATCGACCCGCAGACGCTGACGCTCGAGATCACGGAGGGCGCGCTGATCGGCAACTTCGAGGAGGCCACCGTCCGGCTGAATCAGCTGCGCGACTTCGGCATCACCATCGCCATCGACGACTTCGGCACGGGCTATTCCTCGCTCAGCTACTTCAAGAAGATCCCCGCGGACGAGCTCAAGATCGACAAGTCTTTCGTCATGGGCATGGTGAAGGATTCGTCCGATCAGCGCTTGGTGCAGACCATCCTCGCGCTCGCCAAGCACTTCAATCTGCGCACCGTGGCGGAAGGCGTCGAGGATTGGGCGACGTTCGACGAGCTCGAGGCGCTCGGGTGCGACCACGCGCAGGGGTTCCTGTTCTCGCCCGCGCTGCCCAAGGCCGACCTCGATCGCTGGCTGCGGGACCACCCCGGCGATCTGCGCGAGGGCCGGCAGGGCTAAAGGACGGCCGCGGCAGGCGCATCATTGCCCGCACAGGTTCCTAGGCGACGACCGCGGCAGGCGCATCCTTGCCCGGGCAGGCTCCCCGAGCCGGCCGGGGATGGGCGTCCCCGTCAGAGCTCCGGCAGTCCCGGGGTTCGCGCCGCGAGACCCGCCGCCTTGTCCACGGCGCCGGTTCCAATGAGCTGCGCCGCGGCGCGTGCGCCCTCGAGCGCGAGCTCCGGGCTGTAGGCCGTCACGGTGAAGCGGGTGACCACGCGGTCCTCGCGCAACGCACCTCCGTTCGCGGCATATTGATCCTCGGTGATGAGGGCGACGCCGCAATGGTCGACCTGCGAGCGAAGCTCATCGGCGCCGAGCCTGAGGGCGGCATTCTCGCGCGGCGCGCTGGCGTGCAGTGCCGCCAGGCCGCCGAAGGTGGCGCGGCGCCCGCATGCATCGCCGGCCTCGATGCGCCCGCCGGCGAGAACGCGCCACGTCGGGGATTGCGGCAGCGCCGCCGCGCTGCCGCCGCCGTATTTCCTCGCCAGCGCCGATTCGAGCACCGACTCCCGGATCGCGTTCGGGGCCGAGTAGCCAATGGTGTGGATGACCGCCATCACCCGCTCGTGGCCGGGCACCGGCGTGAGCACCACCTCATAGGACTCGCCGTCGGCCTCCAGATTGTCCTCGGCCGCCGTCGGCGGCCCGCTCCACGCGGCGATGACGTTGACGAAGCGACCGTTCTTGATCGGCAGCACCGCGGCCCGCGTCCGATCGACGGTGCTGAGCGTCTCTGCGGACTCACGATATTCGCGCAGCCTCTTCGACCTCAGCACCGCACGCACTTCGTCGGCGGACATGCCCAGCCGCACGCCGGCCACGTCGATCGCGCCCGTCTGCAACGCTGCGGGAGCCGGCGCCGCAGCGTCCGCGGCGGCCAGCGCGGCGGTGGTCGCGGCGGTGGTCGGGGCCGGCGGCGATGGCGCAAGCGCCGCAGCGGCCACGGGCGCCGCCGCAGCCACGGCGGGCACAGCCGTCCCGGCAGGCGCCGGTGCCGCGGCAGGCGGGCTGCCGGCGTTGGAGGCGGGTGGCAGCGATGCGTTGGCGCGCGCCGCAGGCCCGGTGAGCGCGAAACCCTGCATGTCGAGCATCCCTTCCCGCTCCGCGTCCGCGCAGAGGTAGAGCGAGACCGAGTCGGCCTTGATGCCGGTCATGCCCGACGGCAAGGGCACCGGCTGACCGACCACGGCATTGGTCTCCTTTTGGCCGGTCTTCACGTCGACGAGGCAGTAATAGCGATGTTGGTTGGGAGGCGTGCCCTGGACGAAGGTGCCGCGGACGACTTCCTGGTCGTAGCCCTGCTTGACCGCCTGCTTCAGCGAGGAGAAGAGTCCCGACTGGGGTAGAGACTTCGGCGGCGTATTCGCGGGCGAGTCGTCCCCCGCGTGCGCAACGCCGATGCCGAGCGTGAGCGCGAGCGCTGCGCAGGCCGCGCACAGCGGAGAGTCTGCTAGTGACGTAGTCATGGTCCCCCTTCCATCCGCTCACGCCGCCGCGGACGATTCTAGTTCAAAACCGGCGCAATAGCTGTCCCAGCCTTTGCACCGCGCGGTCGATGGCTTGAGTCCAGGGGTGTCCGCAGTTGAGCCGCAGGTAGTTGCGGAATTCCCGCCGCGCCGAGAAGATCGGCCCCGGGGCCACCGTGATTCCGTGGGCGAGCGCCGCTTGATGAACCTCGAGCGAGTCGACCTTGGGTGCGCATTCGACCCAGAGAAAGTATCCGCCCCCCGGCCGCGCCACGCGGTAGCCGGGCGGGAAATGCCGGCGCAACGACTCGAGCGCAGCGGCTTGCTGAGCCTCGAGCGCCCGCCTGAGCCGGGCGAGATGCGCGTCATAGCCGCCGTGGCGCAGGTACTCCGCGGCTCCCAGTTGAATCGGCAGGCTGGTTGCGATGGAGGCTTCCATCTTGCGCCGCGCCAGCGGCGCCGCGTAACGGCCGGCGGCCACCCAGCCCAGGCGATACCCGGGCGCGAGGCACTTGCTGAACGATCCACAGTGCAGAACCAGGCCGGCCTCGTCGAACGCCTTCGCCGGCGGCGCGCCCTTGGGAGCGAACTGCAGCTCCGCATAGGCATCGTCTTCGATCAGTGCGATATCATGATGCGTGAGCAGGCGCACCAGCTCGCGCTTGCGGTCCACGGGCACGGTGGCGCCGGTCGGGTGGTGAAGCGTGGTCATGAGCCAGCATGCGCGAATCGGATGCTTGGCGATCGCCCGCTTCAGGGCGTCGAGATCGATACCTTCCGTCGGGTGCGTCGGAATCTCCACCACGTTGAGGCCCAGCCACTGCGCCGCCTGCAAACAGCCGTAGAAGGTCGGGGATTCGATGGCGATCGTGTCGCCCGCACTCACCACGGCCTGCAGGCTGAGATTGAGCGCCTCCAGCGCGCCCGCGGTGGTGATGATCTGATCGATGCCGACGCTCATGCCGACGTTGAGATAGCGGCGCGCGATCTCCCGCCGCAGCCCGAGGCTGCCCGGGGGCAGGCTCTCGACGGTGTTCCAAGGGTCCATGTGGCGCGTGCTGCGGCCGAGAAATCGTGCGAGCTTCGGCCAGGGAAACAGCATCGGACTCGGGAACGCCGAGCCGAGCGGAACCGTCTCGCGGTCGCGCGATGCCTCGAGCGTCTGAAAGACGAGATCGCTCACCTCGAGGCGCGTCGAGCTCGCCTTCGGCTGCGAAGGACGCGGTGCGTGAGGCTGCCGAACGGCGCGCACGTAGTAGCCGGATCTCGCCCTGGCCTCGACCAGCCCCTCGGCCTCGAGCGCTTCGTAGGCCCGCAGCACGGTGGCCGGGCTCACGTCGCGGGCGGCGCAGAGCGCGCGCACGGACGGCAGCTGCTCACCGGCACGCAGCGTGCCCCCGCGGATCATGTCGCCGATGCCCTCCGCGACGGCTCGATAGAGCTTCATGCGCGAACGATACGGTGACAGCCTGCGCACCGCCAGCTCCAACCGAGCACGCTCCGGGCCGATGCGCACCGCTCGAACGGCCCCGCGTCAGGCCGAGCTCGAGCCCAGGATTCAGTGCGGGCTGATCCAGCCGAGGAAATACCCCGCAATCAGCAACAAGAACAGGGCGCCCGACAGCGCCACGCGCCAGGTGAGCGCGTGCACCATGCGCATGGCCCGTTCCGGTCCGCCCTCGCCGGACATGGAAAAGAGCGCCTTGCCGAGACTTGCAACCACCATGATCAAAAGAATGACGACGATGCCTTTCATGTGCCCTCCCGCGACCTCAGCCGCTCGCGCGCCTCACGCTCCTCGCGGCGGATGGTCGAGACCACCGTCGCGAGCGCCACGCACATCACGCCGACCATGGCCACCATCAGGAACAAGAGGCCGCCGGCGAGCTTGTAGCACTCGTACAGACCTTCGGCGACGCCGATCGGGGTCGTGAACAGAAGCAGTGGTTTGGCGATGCGCATCGAGGCTCCATCAATGAATTTCCACGGCCCTATATTGCCCGGTCGCCGCCCGGACACCAGCTACAGAGGGGATCAAAAAAACACGGTACAGCCGCCCGGGGCCGCCCGGATCGCCGTCCGGGACCGCCGCCGTCCGGACTGCCCTTGCGCAGCCCGGCCCGGTACCGTCCCGCCATCTCGCCGCCCGGCCGCAGGGCCGCAGGGCCGCAGGGCCGCAGGGCCGCAGGGCTAAGGCAGATCCTCGAGGGCGCTGAAGGTGCCGCGGCTGCTCGCGACCTGGAGGAGCACGCCCGGCGTGTTGGTGACGACGCCGGACACCACCGGATGGGACACACCCACCGGCAGGATGATGTCGGGTATGCCGTCCCCGTTCACATCGCCGATGGCCACCTGATCGGCGCCCGACACGGGATAGTCGACCGCGGTCTTGAACGTACCCGGCGAGGCGCCGTTCTGGAGCAGCACGCTCACGTCGGTCTTGCTGCCGATCACGATATCCAAGTGCCCGTCGCCGTCCAGGTCCTGGACGACGATGGAGCGCGGAAAGCTGGCCGTACCGGTCGGATAGCGCACCGGCGTCAGGAACTGGCCGTGATGAGCCGCATCCTGAAGCAGGATGTAGACGGAGGGCTGGCCGTCGGTCGCATCGGGATCCGTGATGACCAGGTCGTCGAGACCGTCGCCGTTCACGTCGACGATCGCGAGCAGATTCGCGCCCGGCACCGTGGCGGTGAACACCGACACCGGTGCGGCGAAGGTCGTGGAGCTCGCGGCGCCCGTGTGCATGAGCACCTTGACCCCCGTCTGATCGCTGAGCGCGATGTCCGCGGCGCCGTCGTCGTTCAGGTCGCCGACCGCCACCCAGTTCGCGCCGCCCGAATACAAGGACACCGGGCTCGCGAAGGTGCCGGGCGCCGTCTGCACGAACAGCGAAACGTTGTAGTCCGCGGAGACGAGATCGGGCAGGCCATCACCGTTCACGTCGCCGATCGCCATCTGCGAGGCGCCCGGCGAGGCCAGCACCAGCGGAGAATTGAAGGTGCCCGGAGTCTGCGCGTTGTTGAAGAACACCGTCAGGGTGCCGTCGTCGAGGCTCGCGGACACCACGTCCAGGAACCCATCGCCGTTCAAATCCTCGCTCGCGAGATACAAGGGGTTGTCGCCGGCCGCCGTCAAGGTGGGCGCCGCATAGGCCCCGGTACCCGTCGCCAGATACGCCTTGAGATAGCCGGGGTTGAACTGCGATTGATACAGGACGGTGCTGGTCGTGATGACCGAGGAGGTATGGGGGCCGCCTGCAGGAGGAGTCAGCATCGACACCCGGAAATTACCCGCCACGACACCGTGCGAGCCCTCGACGGGCTGATGCGGCACGCAATCGAAGCACCCGTCGCGATCATGATCGTCGCAGCTCGCGAGCAGCGGGACGGCAGCGAGCAGCGCTACACCGAGGAGGTGCGCGGCGCGCGCATCCGGCCGCCGCGTCGTATCGAAATGATTTGCCGAGCTCATGAGCGTCTCCCTAACAAGCAGATGCCGCCTCAAACAACCGGGCTGCCGTTTGCCCAACGCGGGGCTCGGGCGCGCGTTGACGGTATCAGTGCAAAGTCGCGGTCGGCATTCCGCCGTGGCGCAAACGCTCGACGGTCACACGCCTACAGGAGACCGCGTAACGGCGGGCGAATACAGGGATCGTGAATCACGATTCCAGGTACGACCTTACTATTTAAATATCATAAACAATGTCTTATAACGTACTAATGAAGTGAATTATCGCATGCCTCCACCGGACTCGGCAGCGCGGCGCCTCTCGCACCCTTGCTAACATCATCTTCATGATCGCGCGCAGCTCCTCTCGGCCCGCCGGCATGTGGGCAGCCTTCGGCGGCGCGGCCTTGTTCGGCATCGGCACGCCGCTCGCGAAGCTCCTGGTCGCGAGCGTGCGCCCGCTCATGCTCGCCGCTCTCCTCTATCTCGGCTGCGGACTCGGTCTGTTCGCATACCGCCGACTCCGTCGCGCGTCCCCCGGCCGGCTCGCACCGGGCGATGCTCCCGGGTGGGTCGCGGCCGTCGCGTTCGGCGGCGTGCTGGCGCCGGCGCTGCTCATGTGGGGCCTCAAGGGCTCGTCGTCCTTCGGCGCATCGCTGCTCCTGAACGCGGAGACCGTGTTCACGGTCCTGATCGCAAGGATCGCCTTCAAGGAGCACATCGACCTGCGGGTCGCCGCCGGCATCACCGCGATCGTCGCCGGCGCGGTCATCGTCGGATGGCGGAACGCCGGAGGTCTCGGCGCAGCGTGGCCGTCGCTCGCCATCGCCGCCGCCTGCCTCGCGTGGGCCATCGACAACAACCTCACCCGGCGCGTGTCACTGGCGGATGCATCCTGGCTCGCCTCCATGAAGGGACTCGCGGCGGGATCGGTGAGCCTGATCCTCGCGCTCTCGCAGGGCGCGGCCCTCCCCTCGTGGCGGACCACCGCTCTTGCCATGGCGGTCGGATTCGTTTCGTACGGCGCGAGCCTCACCTTGTTCGTGCAGGCCCTGCGCGGCCTCGGCGCCGCACGCACCGCGGCGTATTTCGCGGTGGCGCCTTTCTTCGGCGCTGCGGTCGCCGCAGCGCTAGGCGCACCCGTGAGCGCCCCGCTGCTCGCCGCGGGCCTGCTCATGGCCGCCGGCGTCTGGCTGCACGCCGGGGAGCGCCACGAGCATGAGCACACTCACGAGCCGCTCGAGCACGAGCACGCTCACGCGCATGACGAGCATCACCGCCACGACCACGATCCGCCCGTGCCGGCGGGTGTGCGCCATTCCCATCGACACCGTCACGAGCCGATCACCCATCGCCACGCGCACTTCCCCGATGCGCATCACCGCCACCTGCACTGAGCCGTTCCGCCGGCGAACCCGGCCGCCGTGACGGCGCGCTGCCGCCCTCAAGAATCGCGCAACATGTCCGCCACCGACTCCGCGATGGCCAGCGAGGCCGTGAGACCGGGTGACTCGATCCCGAACAGGTTCACGAGCCCGGAAATGCCATGCCGCGTCCGCCCGTCGATGCGGAAATCCGCGGGCGGGTCGCCCGGCCCGTAGATCTTGGGCCGGATGCCGGTGTAGTCGGGCGCGAGACGCGCCGCATCGAGCGCCGGGTAGTAGCGGCGGATGGCCGCGGCGAACTCATCGCGACGATCGCCTCCGAAGGCGTAGTCGACCCCGTCGATCCATTCGAGATCGGGCCCGAACCGCGTGCGGCCGCCGATATCGAGCGTCGCGTGAATGCCGAGGCTGTGCGCATCGGCGACGGGATAGACGAGCGATCGGAACGGCGCGGGACCGCGCAAGGCATAGTAGCGGCCGCGCGCGAAGCGCTCGGCCGGCACGCAGCGCGGATCGAGGCCCTCGATGGCGCGCGCCATCGAGGGCGCACCGAGTCCCGCGGCGTTGATCAGCTCGCGGCAGGTCAGGCGGGTGCCGCGGCCGTCGGCGAGCGACAGCGCGAAGCCCGATGCACCGACCTCGACCCGCTCGACCCGCGAGGAGAGCACGATGTATCCGCCGCCCGATTCGATGTCGCCGATCAAGGCCTGCATGAGCTCGTGCCCGTCGATGATGCCGGTCGAGGGCGAGTACAGCGCCTCCACGCACCGAACCGCGGGCTCGATGGCGGCCGCCTCGGCAATGGAGAGCCCGCGCAGATCCTGCACTCCGTTTGCCGCCGCCCGCGCGGCATAGTCGGCCAGCGTCGCGCGCTCATGCTCCTCGGCGGCGACGATCAGCTTGCCGCAACGCCGGTGCGCGACGTGCCGCTGCTCGCAGTACGCGTACAACAGCTCCTTCCCCCGCACGCAAAGCCGCGCCTTCAACGACCCGGGCGCATAATAGATGCCTGCGTGGATCACGCCCGAGTTGCGGCTGCTGGTCGCCGTCCCGACGCCGGGCTCGCTCTCGAGCAGCACGACCTCCCGGCCCGTCGCGACGAGCTCCCGGCCGATGGCAAGCCCGACGACACCGGCGCCGATGATCACCGTCCCTACATTCACGCTCTTGGCTCCGCCGCGCCGACGGCGCGTGCATAGTCAATCTTATCAATGATCAGCACACTTTCTCTTGGCCCGACCTCACCAGCGATCGTGCCTCTGTCCCGCCTGTACGGATCATCAGTGCGCCGCTTCGGGACGCTAAGCAGGTAGCGACGCGGCGGGAAGACGGGTAATCTTCGCCCAACAACAATAACTGCCTTGTCTCGTTCACGAACGCCAATCTAGGACAAAGTAGGAATGTACGGCTCGCTCTTTTGGATCGAGTGGCTCGAGCGTCTCGATCGCGTATTGACCGGTATTCGCACGGACTTGCCGCGCGCGGCGAGTCCGCAAGGTCTCGCGGCGATGGAACGCTCGACGCGGCAGCTCTCCTCATTGACGCACGACTTGCAGCTCCTGGACCGCAACGTCCTCAGCAGCGGCACTGGCTCGGGCGACAATGCGGAAGGGCTCGAGAAGGCGCTCGAGCACACGCTCTCCCAGCTCACCACGCTCGCCGAGCTGCAGGATTCGGGCGATGCCGCCGCGAATCAGCGTGCGGTCGTGGCTCTCGATGCGGCGCTGCGCAACAGCCGCCGTGAGGCTGCGATGCTGGTCGAGCCCCGCCGCCGCCGCGCCTGACGGGCACGACACCACGCTGCAGAATGCGGGCGCGAGCCGACGAGCGCATGATCTGACCCGTGCATGATCTAGAGCCGCGAATACTGCGCATGTATCGGCGCGATCGCCTGATCGCGCTGTTGCTGGTCTTGGTGCTCATCCTCACTCTCGCGACCGTGTTCGTCGCCATCGGCCGTCTCGCAAGCCCGGGCGTGCGCACGGCGCTCGTCATCGCGGGCACCCTGCTGGTCATCTTCAACGCCGGGTCGATTCGCGCGATGCTGAAGCACAACCGCGAGGATCGGACCTTCATCTATACGTTGGACATCAAGCACCTCGACGAGCATCGGCTGGCGCGCGCCGCGCGCAAGGACCCGCGTTCCGAGCCATGACGACCCCGCACTCCGCTCCCCGCCGCGACGCCTACGAGCCGCCCTCGCAGAGCCGTCTCGGCCAATGGGTCGATGCGGCGGTACTGCTGCTGCTCGTGTTCGGCGCGCTGTACACGCCGGTTCTGCTCGGCTGGACCAGCCCGGCGGCGAAATCCGCGCCGGTCGCGCACCCGACGTGGGCGTCGCTGCATCAGAATGCCGCGATGGCCGCCCAGTGGGAGAAGCTCGGCTATGACCCGGCCAAGGCTGCGCCGCTGATCACCAGCCGCTTCGACTACTCCGTGGATCCCAAGGGTCTGATTGCGACCGCGCTGGTGCTGATCGGCTACTTCTGCTTCGTGGTCGTCGTCTCCGATCGGGAGTATCGCGAGGTGATCGCCGAGAGATTCGGGCCGCGCTCCGCGGAGGACGCTTCCGCGGCCGCAGGCTCCTCCGGGGCTTCCTCCGAATGAGCCTCCTGCGCCTGGCCGAAGCCGCGGCGTGGATCGCCGGCGCGTGCATCTTTGCGTGGATCATTCTCGATGCGTGGCGCACCAGCCGGCGCTTCGATGAGAATCTGCTGCTCTCGTCGCGCGAAGGCGAGATCGAGAAGGACCTCGAGGAGGTCGCCTCGAGTCTCGAGCACGTCGAGGACGGCATCGATCGCCTGCCCGGGCCGAAGGAATGAGCAGCGCGCCGCAAGCCGCGGCTCCCGCCCTCTCGGGCGCCACCGCGCCTGCCGCCGCGGGCGCCGCGGCGTCCGCGGCCGGCGGCCACCTGAGCCTGCTGCGCGTGCTCGGTCCCGGCCACGTCTGGGCGCTCGGTGTCGGCATCGTGCTGGTCGGCGAATTCATGGGGTGGAACTTCTCGGTCGCGAAGGGAGGCGCGCTCGGCTCGCTGATCGCGTGCTGGGTCATCGGCCTCCTCTATACCTGCGTCGCCATGATCGACTCCGAGGTGACGTCCACGGTGGCCGCCGCGGGCGGCCAGTACGCCCAGTCGAAGCACATCATCGGGCCGCTGATGGCCTTCAACGTGGGTCTCTACCTCGTGATGGCCTACACCATGCTCGAGGCGAGCGATGCGCTCGTGGTCGGCGACCTGCTCAAGACCGTGGCCGAGCGCGGCGGAGCTCCGGGCCTCGACGGGCGCCCGTTCGTGTTCCTGACCATCGCGGTCCTCGCGCTGCTCAACTATCGCGGGGTGCTCGCCACGCTGAACGTCAACCTCGTCATCACCGCGATCGCCTGCGCGGCCATCGTCGCGATGTTCGTCGCCGTCAAGCCTTGGTCCGGCGGCGGCACCCTGCTCCATCGCGAGCTGCTGTCCGGCCTGCCCTATGGATGGATGGGCGTGATCGGCTCGTTCCACTTCGGCATCTGGTACTACCTCGGGATCGAGGGCACCTGCCAGGCGGCGGAGGAAGTGCGCTCACCGCCGCGCTCGCTGCCGTTCGGAACCATGGCCGGGATGATCACCTTGCTGATCGCCGCGACGATGACCTGGTACGTGTGCGCCGGCGTGCTGCCCTGGGAGTACCTCGGCACGGCGGTCGTGCCGCTGTTCGATGCGGCGTCGGTCGGCGCGGGCGGCGCCCTTCAGGTCACCCTCTTCATCGGCACGCTCTTCGCCGCGATCGCATCGGCGAACGGCTGCATCAACGACGCGTCGCGCGCGTGGTTCTCGATGGGCCGCGACCGCTACCTGCCCGAGTGGTTCGCGGCGGTCCACCCGCGCTACCGCACGCCCTACCGCGCCATTCTGTTTCTCGCGCCGATCGCGATCGCGTTCGGCTTCACCGGTCTCCTCGATCAGGTGGTGACGTTCTCGATCCTGTCCGGGCTCCTCGGCTACACCGTCATGCCGCTGAACATCGTGCTGTTCCGGCGCAAGTGGCCGCTCGGCAGCATCAAGCGCGGCTACGTGCATCCCTGGCACCCGCTGCCGGCGCTCACCCTCCTCGTGCTCTGCGCGGTGACCTACTTTTCGGTGTACCTGGGGTATGGGCGCCAGCTGCTCGCGATGCTCGGGTTCTACGTGCTGGCCTCGCTCTGGTTCACCTTCCACCGCTATCGCTTCGTGCGCCGCGGCTCCCAGTTCACCATGCCCTGGCCGCGGCCCAGGGGCTACTAGCGCGATGCCTCGCGCGGTGCCGATGCGTCACGTTCACCCGAAGCTGATCCTGGCCCTCGCGATCCTGCTGCCCGGCGGCGGGCACGTCGCCCTCGGCCGTTACCGGCGCGCGTTGGGATTCATCTCGTTCATGCTGGTGCTCGGCTGGATCACCGCGCAGCTTGCGGCACCGGCCGTCTCGTTCGTCGGGCGGCACGCGGGCGGCTTCTTCGTCTACGCTCTGTCGCTCACCGACGCTTACCGGATTGCAGCCCTGTCGGCGGCTTCGTCGGCACGGAGTCGCCCGGCACCGGTGATTTGAGCGCGCCGGCGTGATTCTCGAGCAGGGCCAACCAGTACTTCTTCTTGTGCGGCGAGCTGCCGTAGGACCGGCAGATCGCCTTACGCAAACGCTCGATCTCGGACGGATGCATGGGGATAGTCTGCCAGATCCGGGTTACAAACGCATGGCGGGTCCGAAATCGTGCACGAATCGTTCCAGCGCACCGAGGAGCCGGGCCGTGTGTACGTCGGTGATGGGCAGGGACAGCGCGATGAACCCGCGAGCGGCCGTATAGATCCCGGCCTCGAGCAGCGCGAAGAACAAGAGCTTGCGGGCGTCTCCCATCGCGGCGGCGGGAACGTTCGGATGAATGTTCATCAGCGAGCCCAAACCCGTGACCCCGAGCGGCGCGTCCAGGCGCTCGAACAGGGTCATCATTGCCGCACGCAGTGAATCGCCGCGCCGGTTGAGCTCCTCGAGCGCGCCCGGGGTGAGCAGCGTCGAGAGCGCAGCGGCACCGGCGGCCATGGTCAGGGTATTGTTGTTGAAGGTGCCCGCATGCGCGAGCCCGTCCGGGCGGCGCGGATCGAATCGCTCCATGATGGACCGCCGTCCCCCGAAGCAGCCGAACGCGAGGCCGCCGCCGAAGTATTTTCCGAGCGTGGTCAGGTCCGCCGTGATGCCGAGACGCCCCTGCAGGCCGCCGCTCGACAGGCGCGAGGTCTGCACCTCGTCGAAGATCAGCGCGGCACCGGCCGCGTCCGCGCCCTGCCGCAAAGACGCGAGGAACTCGACCGATCCCGGGATGCAGCCGGCCGAGCCCTGCATCGGCTCCACCAGGATCGCGGCGAGGTCCGCCGCGTGCTGCCCGATCAGCGCGCGGCCGCCCTCCACATCGTTGTAGCGGCCGATGACGAAGTCGTGCGGCACGCGGATACCCGCGCCGCCCGGCAGGAAGCTGAGCACGCTGCCGTGGTACCCCCCTTCGAACACCAGCACCCTGCGGCGCCCGGTGGCCCCTTGGGCGGCCGCGATCGCGAGGAGATTCGCCTCGGTGCCCGAGTTCGTGAAGCGCACGAGGTCGATCGATGCGAACCGCTCGCAGATGAGCGAGGCGAGCCGCCCCTCCCAGCGGTTGTGCGCCGACAGGCTGAGGCCCTCCGCGAGCGCACCGGTGATCGCCTCGCGCACCGCGGCGGCGGAGTGGCCGTAGATTCCGGCACTGAATTCGCCCAGGAAATCGACGTATTCATGGCCGTCGGCATCGAAGAGACGGCAGTCCTCCCCGCGCACCATGCGCAGCGGGAACGGCGCGTACCAGATCGAGCTGCGCGTGCTGCCTCCCGGCAGATGCCGCGCCGCCGCGGCGGCCATCTCGGCGCTGCGCGGGTTGCGCCGCGCGTACGCATCGGTCGCCGCTGCGAGCGCGGCCGCGAGCCGCACCGCTTCCGGCGCAGGGACCGGCGCGGGATGGGCCGATGGGTGCGGCAAGGTCCTCACATCAACGTTGCGATGAATATCCAGAGAATGGCGATCGGGACGAGGATGCGCAAGAGCCAGAGACAGGCCCCGCGCGCGAACGAGCCGGTCCCCGCCGGCTCGTCGGCGAACAGATCGCTCACGCGCCACCCGACGAAGATGCTGGTGAGAAACACCCCGGCGGGCAACAAGATGTTCGCGGTCGAGTAGTCGAACACGTCGAATATCGTCTTGTGCGCGAAGATCGGCAGGAAGCCGAGCGGATGCCACGCCGACCAGCGATTGAACGACAGCACCGAGGCGATCCCGAGCACCCAGGCGCTGCCGCCCGCCACCGCCACGGCCGCGCCGCGGCCGAGCCGGAAGCGTTGGATCAGCCACGCGACCGGGGCCTCGAGCGCCGCGATCGAGGGCATCAGGGCCGCAAGCACGAGCAGCAGGAAGAACAGCGCGCCCACCGCCCGCCCGCCGGGCATCTCGGTGAACACGCGCGCCAGGACCTTGAAGACGAGCTCGGGCCCCTCGGCGGGGTTCAGGCCGTAGCCGAACACCAGCGGAAAGATCATCAGCGTCGACAGGATGGAGACCACCAGGATCGACGCGGTGATAACCAACGAGGTGCGCACGACGGAGGTCCCGCGGCCGATGTAGGCACCGTACGCGAGCATCATCGCCTGGCCCGCGCCCGTCGCGTAGAACGCCTGACCGACCGCCGCAAGGACCACCTGCGCGTTGAGCGACGCGAAGTTGGGCTTGAACGCGAAGGTCAATCCGCGCCGCACGTCGCCCGTGGTGAGCGAATAGATCACGAGAATGCAGAGCAGGGCCAGGAGCGCGGGCCCGCGCACCTTGTTCGCAGGCTCGATGCCCCGCTGCAGTCCGCGCGCGGATATCACCATCACCAGCATCACGAAGGCCGCGTGCCATGCTCCGAGCTCGAGCGGGTTGGCGAGGAAGCGGCTCCACAACGGTTCCACACCGTGCGGGCCGGCGGCCGCGAGGATGCCCGCCGCGCACTTCCAGGTGTAGGCGAGCACCCACCCCGCGATCACGGTGTAATACGAGAACAGAATGTAGGCGGAGACCGTGCCGAGGATGCCGATGACGTTCCAGTACCGCGAGTGCCCGGCCGCGACGGCCACCGTGCCCGCGGCCTCGGGCGGGCTCACCCGGGACCGCCGGCCGAGAGCGAGCTCCGCGGCGACCTGCGGAGTCGCGATGAGCAGGCAGGCCACGACGAACACCAGGATGAACGCGCTGCCGCCGCTGGTTCCGGCCAGATAGGGAAAGCGCCAGACGCTGCCGAGGCCGACGGCGGCGCCCGCGGCGGCAAGATAGACGGCAAGCTTGGACGACCAGAGCGGCGTCTTGTCTGCGGGGGCGCTCATCCTTTGTGGTAATGACCGGCGAGGCTCGCCACCATCACCAGGAGCTCGGCCGGCTCGACCGGCTTCGCCAGATGACCGGCAAACCCGGCCTTGATCGAGCGCACCCGGTCTTCCGGGCGCGCGAACGCGGTGAGCGCGACCGCCGGGACGGCGACCCCCTGGCGGCGCAGCGCCATGATGAAATCGTAGCCGTCCTCGTTCGGCATGCCGATGTCGCACACGATCACGCCGGGCGGTGCGTGCGCGATGTGCTTGCGCGCCTCGGCGGCCGACGGCGCGGTGGCCACCGTTGCGCCGCGCTCCTCCAAGATCGCCCGCACGAGATCGCGGGCGTCCTTCTCGTCGTCCACCACCAGTACGGTGATGCCGGCGAGGTTCGGCCACTCATCGTCGATCAGCGCATCGGCGCCCGCGGCCGAGCTGCGCGGATGCTCGTACTGCCCTTCCGGCTTGTCGAGCGCGCGTACCGGCAGATGCACGGTGAAGGTGGCCCCCTGCCCGAGGCCGCGGCTGCGCGCGCGCACCGTTCCGCCGTGCGACTCCACCAGGCTCTTGGCGATGGACAGTCCCAGTCCGATGCCGCCGTGCGCGCGGCGGCTGGAGGCATCGGCCTGGCTGAATCGGTCGAAGATCATCGGCAGGAAGTCGGGCGCGATTCCCTCGCCGGTATCGGTGACGCTGATCTCGATATGAGAGTTGACGCGCTCGAGCACCACGGAGATCTTACCGTCTTTGGGCGTGAACTTCGCAGCATTGTTGAGCAGGTTCCAGATCACCTGCTGAAGCCGCGCGGCATCGCCGCTCACCGGTCCCGCGAGCGGATCGATGACCTTCTCGATGCGGGTTCCCTTGGCGTCGGCCGCCGGCCGGATCGACTCCACCGCGAGATTGATCACCTCGCTCATGTCCACCGTCTGCACGTCGAGCCGGATCTTGCCCGCGACTATCGCGCTCATGTCGAGCAGATCCTCGATCAGCTTGGTCTGGATGCGCACGTTGCGGTCGATGACATCGACGGCGCGATCGATGGTCTTGGCGTCGGTCTTGCGCTTCAGCATCTGCGCCCAGCCGAAGATGGCGCTCAGCGGCGTGCGCAGCTCGTGCGACAGGGTCAGAAGGAATTCATCCTTCATCAGGCCGATGCGCTCGGCCTCGGCGCGCGCGCCCCGCTCCACGGACAGCATCTCCTGCAGCTTCTGCTCCGCGAGCTGCAGCGCCGCCGTGCGCTCCATCACGCGCCGCTCCAAGCTCTCGTTCGCAGCGGCGAGGTCTGCCTGAACCCGCTCGCGCTCGTTGATCACGCGTTGCCGCTCGTCGAGCGCGAGCTGCAGCTGCGACGGGCTCGGCAGCGCCAATGCCCTGGGCACCAGCGGCCAGAGCAGCACCGCGGTCACGATCGATGCCGCCGCGGTCAGCGCCTTGACCGCCGCATCGGTGTAGTAGTCCGGGTTCCAGATCGTCCAGATGGACAGGAGATGGGTCGTGCCGCAGGCGAATATGAACAGCGAGAAGAGCACGAACACCCACGAGAATTGCAGGTCCCGCCGCTGCCGCACGAACACCATCAGCGCGATCGGGATGGAATAGTACGCCAGCGCGATCACGCCGTCGGACAGGACATACGTCCACAGCAAGGAAGGTGTCCAGAGGTAACAGTGGCCGTGAGGCATGAAGCCGCTGGTGCTCAAGACCCATAAATCTACGCCACGCATCGTATCGTCATCCTTTTCTTATTGATCGAATGATCGACAACGCGCCGGATAATGCCGCAGTTCGGGCTACCGGTCGAGCGAGCGGGTCACAGAGTCAAGGCGGCCCCCCGGAAGGCGGGGCCGGCATCGATCATGCGCCGCAGGCGGGGTGCTCTCCCAGCACCCGCAGGGCGATGTCGGCGACGAGCTCGGGCAGGGTGGTGAAGGCGTAGGGCACGTGCAATCGCTCCAGCACGGTGTGGTAGTCGCGGCCCCACGGGCCGGCATTGACGATCGGGACGCCGCCGAACGCGTGGCCTTTCGTCCAGTGGAGGCCCCGGCCCCAGGCCGGCGTATTGGCCGCGATGGCCGCGACATCCGCTTCGTCGGCCTGGCCGAAGAAGCTCATGTCCGAGATGCCGAGAAAGAAGCGCGGGGTGACGATGCCGCCGCCGCCCCGCCGCGCGATGGCCTCGGCCGCACCGTGCACCGCCGCCTCGAGGATGGCCCCGTTCGGGTCGCGACCCAGGGAAGTCGGCAGGTAGGGTACGGAGGCAAACCCCAGGATCACCGCCGGGTGACCGCGGCCGCTCAGGTCCCACAGCCGCTCGGTGATCAGCCGGCATTGCTCGGGCAGCGAGTGCCCTGCGCGCGCGACCTCGGCCGCGTAGCCGTCGAGCGCGCGCCGGGCGCTTGCGTCGCGGCCGACGACCGCCGCGCGCAACCGGTCGAAAGTCATGACCTCGAATGTGGGCACGTCGCCCGCATGGCCCGCCGCGCGCCGATGCCCGGCGAGCCGGTCCATCAACGGCGCGAGCGCACGCCCGACCAGTCCGGTCAGGGCCGCCAGCACGTCCGCGGGCGATCGACGGTGCGTGGACACGTTCCAGTAGAGCC
This sequence comes from Steroidobacteraceae bacterium, assembly GCA_036272295.1. Classification (GTDB taxonomy): domain Bacteria; phylum Pseudomonadota; class Gammaproteobacteria; order Steroidobacterales; family Steroidobacteraceae; genus Bog-1198. The sequence continues at coordinate 25,251 of DATAYZ010000082.1, read as the reverse complement.
AGACTCGGGCCGGCGTGGTCACGTTGTAGACGGTCTTGGAGTCCTTCATGCCGAGCAGCGTCGGGCCGGCGCCCGTCTCGCCGCCGGTCCGATCGGTGAGCTCCGGCGACCATTCGACTTCCGCGGCGATGCCGCCCGCGACGGCGCACGCGCCGATGCCGTTGAACGAGTAGCCGGCATGCGTCGCCTGGCCTACGACCAGCGCGCTCGGCAGGATCTTGCCGATGGTGCCGAGCGCCACGGACCGCCCGATGCGGCCGTCGCCATCGTCGGCGGTCGCATCCAGGTTGATCGCGGCGACGATGTCGAGGCCCTTGGCTCGGGCGATCTCCGCAAGGCCCGGCGCCGCGGCCCGGGCGCCGACCGAGTTGACCTCCTCATCGGGCACGGCCACGAACAAGAGGTTGCCGAGCGCTTCAGACCTCGCCGCGCTCGAGTCGCCCGCGCTCGTTTCAGCGGCGCTCGCTTGGGCCGCGCCAGGTGCCGACGCCGCCGTAGCGAACGCCTCCATCACCGCAAGCCCAGCGCCGAGCCCTGCCTTCATGTCGAGCAGGCCGCGCCCCGGCAGATAGTCGGTGCCCTCCAGGTCGGCAAGCGCGCGCTTCTCGGCTGCCGTCGACGCGCTCCGCCGCAACCGCTCCAACAAGCCTCGCTTCAAAGAATCGGGGTCGAGCGCGAGGGCCTGCAGATCGCCGTAATCATCGATGGGCACGGTATCGAAATGCCCCGTCAGCAGGACCGTGGCGCGGCCACGGCCGCGTACCAGCGCCACGACGCAGGCGAGGCCCTCGCGGCCACCCGGCACCGGGATCGTCCAAGCCGAGAATCGATCCGAGCGAAACGCGGGCGATTCGGCGAGCGCCGGAACCAGGCGGTCCGCGAACGAAGCCTCGTCGGCGCTGCCGCTGACGCTCGGTATCGACGTCAGGAGACGGGACCAGTACTCGGCGCGCCTGGGGTCAGGGATGATTGGATCGCTCATGAGCTCGTTAGGGCCAAGAGCGCGCCAAGACGCTGGACGCGAAGCGGCGTGAGCCTTCGGCTCACGCGGCCCGCCGAAGAATCGGACGGGTGAGACAAGTGGGTCCGCCCTCGCATGCAACGCAGAGCGCGTCGGCGTCGAAGCTCTCGACGGTGCACCCCGCCTCCTCCATCGCCCTGCGCGTCCGCGGAAACCCGGACACCACGATGAGCTCCTTCGGCCTGGTCGGCAGCACGTTCAGGTTGAGCCCGCCGCTGGCGTGAAACTCGTCGGCGGGCGCCGGCACCAGGCGCATCCCGCGCGCCTTCAGGAATTGATGGAACGGCGCGGGCAGGAGCGGCTCGAATACCAGCGCGAGATCGGGGGCCAACGGGCTGATCACCGACAAGAGATGCAGGCAGGCGCTCTCACCCTGCCAGAGCGGCAGGTCGAAGCTCATCACCTCGACGCCGTGCGGCGCCAGCAGGTGCGTGAGCTGATCGATGCCTTCGCGGTTGGTGCGCACGCCGCGGCCGACGATGAGCGTCCTCCGGTCCAGCCACAAGCAGTCGCCGCCTTCCACGGTGCCGGGCGCCGCGATGCTGCCCAGGATGGGGATGCCCACCTCACGGTACTTCTGCTCGTGAAGACGCGTCTCGGGTGCCCGCAGCGCCTTGCCCATGCGCAGCACGATGGCGCCGTGGTCGGACACCAGGGACGGATCGTGGGTGAACATGGCATCTGCCAGCCCATCGCCCGAGTCCTCGAGCCACACGATCTCCGTGCCGGACTTCTCCACCAGCCGCAGGAACCGCGCGTACTGGTCGAGCGCTTTGCCCGGGTCGAATCCCGGTCCGTAGTGCCACTCGGCGGGGTCGGCGCGCTCCAGGCTCGGTCCCGGTCTGCGCATCATCACCCGCAGCAAGTGCCCCGACATGTCCTGCGAGCCGAAAGCCGCCATTCATCCCCCGCTGTTGCCCGCACGCCCGGGTGGCCGGGCGACGTCGGTACGAGGTCAGATCTTAATCCACATCCACTCCTCGCTCCACGGCAGGCGGGACATCTGCAGCGACGGCCCCTGCGGCTCGACGGTGAACACGTCCGAGAAATTCGAGCCGATTCCGCCCTGCGGGTCGAACAGGCCCGGCTCCACCGAGAAGCACATGCCGGTGTCGAGCACCGTGTGATCGCCGAGCGAAATATACGGCGGCTGGTGCCCTTCCATGCCCTCGCCGTGCGCGGGCCGGTGGTAGATGTACTTCTGCACGCCCTGCTTCACCTGGTATTCGTGAATCGGGAAAGCCACGTCCGAGCACTGCGTGCCTTTGCGCGACAGGTCCTTCTGCATCAGGCAGCAGTCGCGGTTCACGGTCCAGATCTTCTCCATGTGCGGGGTGCGCGGCGCGATCATGAAGGGCCGATACAGCTCGCCGCCGCAGCCGCCGATGGTCACCATGCCCTCCACCTGCAGCGCCTGTCCACGCGCGATCTTGTTGTAGAGGAATTGATTGGGATGCGGATACCCGGTGGTGCGTCCCGCACGGCAGCTGACGTCGATGGTGATGCCGACCGCCGTGTGCGGGCCGCCGTCATGCTTGATCTCGGACAGGATCATGTCGGTGCCGAATTTGGTCGCCGCGCTGCCCACGTCGAAATCGGTGAGATCGGTCCCGTGGGTCAGGATCAGATCGCGCGCGTAGGCATGAATGCGGTCGAAGTAGCCGTAGGCACGGCGGCACAGCGCCAGCTCCTCCGGCGTCTTGCGCTCCCGCAGGTACAGGCAGTCGTCCGCGGCCGATGCCATCGGATTCTTGAGCACGTCGACCACGGTCTTCTGCGCCGAAGGCACCAGCTCCTTGTCCGCCGCGAGCTTTTTGCCGGCAAAGCCCCGGCGCTTCAGCCCCTCGAGCGCCCAGCGCCACTGATCCTGCGTCGGTCCCTTGACGACCTTGCCCTCCTGCGGAGCCGCGCCGGCGACATCCAGCCAGTCGAAGTACATGTCGCCGTCCTGGTACCACCAGGAGTGCACGAGGTCCCGGTCGAGCGCCGGATAGAACCAGATGGGATGATCGCCCTTGGTGGGGATGAACGCGTGGAACAGGCGCTCGGTGTCGGTATGCCAGAGACCGGTGAAGTAGATGATGTTCCACTGATCGGTGAGGTAGATGCCATCGTATCCGGCCGCCTCCAGGCGGGCCTGCAGCACGCGCGTGCGCTGCTTGCTCCACTCGAGCGGCAGGCGGTCCTCGGTCGCGGGGGCAAGATGATCCGGCGGGAGGAACAGCTTGGCCGATTCGGACCCCGTCACCGCACCGGATCCGGTCGCGGCGTAGGAGCGTTCGGGCTCGAGCAGCGGAGCAGCAGCGGCGAGCGCGCCCGCGCTGCCGAGATTGGTGAGCAGATCACGTCGATTCATGGCCAGCCTCCCCGGTTAAGATCGTAGATCGTATACGGTGTGACGGCCGACAGGCAATGCCGGCGCCTCGGAGGCGATCAGAATTTCGGGCTGGCCAGGAGGTAGTAGAGCCCGCCCGAGACGAGAATGGTGAACGGCAAGGTCAGCACCCAGGCAGTGGCGATGCGCGAAATCATGCCAAACCGCAGGCCGGCTCCCGAGGCCACCATGGTGCCCGCGATTCCCGATGTCACGATGTGCGTCGTGCTCACGGGCAATCCGGTGAAGCCCGCGGTTCCGATCAGCACGGCCGACACGATTTCGGCCGATGCGCCCTGCGCCGGCGTCAGATGGGCGTTGCCGAGGCGCTCGCCGAGGGTGGTGACGATGCGCTTGTAGCCGATCATGGTGCCGATGCCGAGACACAGCGCGCTCAAGAGGCGTACCCACCACGGCGCGTATTCCACGGTCCCGCCGAGGCGCCGCGCAAGAGACTTGGCCTGGCTTTTGTCGGCGGCGCTGATGCCCTTTCGCTCCTGGGCGGATTCGAGCTGCGAGATCACGCGGTAGACGTCGCCGCGGACGGCGGATCGGGCCCGCGCCCGCGGCGACAGCGGTCCCGGCTCGAGCCGGCCCGCCGCTCTCGCCGGTTTGCCGGACTGCGCGGCCGCGCCCGCGTCCGCGTCCGCGGCGGCCGCCGCCTGGCTCTCGATCGTGGCGGCCGCCGCCAGCGCTTGTTGCTTCTGGTCATTGCCGTAGGCCCGGATCAGCGGCTCGGCCTCGCGCATCAGCGCCGGTAAGTCCCGGATGGAGGTGTGCGAATCGGGATTCAGAGCATAGGTCGCCGGGAATATGCCGATGAAGGTCAGCATGATGAGTCCGATGCTCTTCTGGCCGTCGTTGGTGCCATGGGCGAAGCTCACGCCGCTGCAGGTCAGGATCAGGATTCCGCGCATCCACCAGACCGGCGGCCGCTCGGTGGCCGGCTGGTACAGATTCGGATCGTGCAGCGACTTGCGGCAGAGGAAGTACAGGCCGCCCGCGAGCACCAGGCCCAAGACCGGCGAGAGCGCGAGCCCCTCGAGCACTTTCCAGAGCTGAGCCCAATGCACGCCCTGGATGAGACTGCGCTGGCGCGCAAACGCGTTGCCGAGCGCGATCCCGATGAGCGAGCCGATCAAGCAGTGCGAGCTCGAGTTCGGCAACGAGAACCACCAGGTGCCGATGTTCCAGGTCAGCGCCGCAATGAACAGGGAGACCAGCATGGCGACCGCCGGCCCGCCGTCCGGCGGGGAAAGCACTTCCGCGGGCAGGAGCTCGACGAGCGCGTACGCCACCGAGATGCCGCCCACCAGGACCCCGACGAAATTGAGCACGCCGGAGAGCACGACCGCCTGGCCTGGCTGCAGCGACCGGGTGTAGATCACCGTAGCCACGGCATTGGCAGCGTCGTGAAAGCCGTTCGTGGCCTCGAACAGGATCACCATGACGAGCGCGAACGCGAGAAGGCCGAATGCGAGAGTCGAGGCTGGATCGAGTTGATTCAGCAAGCGAGGCCTCCGCGGCGATCGAGGGTCGTGCGTTCGCGAGCGGCAACCATGCCCGCGAGCGCGTATGGCGCCCGATACTCCACGAGTGCGACCGCGGGTGCGATACGCAACCGCCGCGGATCAAGGTCGGATTGCGCTGATGCGCCGACTCACGGCCCCGTTGCAAGCGTGTGACGGAGCGATGTCAGCACGCGGCGAGTCGATCCGGCAGAGCGGGGCGGCCGCCAATGGTTAACTGGCGGTTTGATCATATCTTCTAGTTATAAATCAATATTATACTGACTTTATATAATGCCAATTACATACCGCGCTCCGAACCGCTAGCCTTGGCACACCGCGAGCGCAAGCGCCAGGACCACGGCGAGTGCATTGGTAATGGCGTGCAGGACGATGCCGGGACGAAGCGAGCCAGTGCGCAAAGTGAAGACGCTGGCCCCGACGCCGAGCAGCGTGCGGTCCGCAAACGCGAGCCATGTTCCGGCGCCGGAGTGAAAGCTGATCCCGTGCAGGGCCGCGAACACCAGGCTGCCGACCCAGATGGCCGCGCCGGCCGGCAGGTGCTCGCGCAGCCAGTCGAGCAGCAGGCCGCGGAACATCAGCTCCTCGGCCACCGGGGCGACGACCACGATGCTGAGCAAGAGAATCCACAAGCCCCGCCGGTCCGCCGGCAAAAGGAAATTGGGCGATTTTCCCAAGGGCACGCCCAATCGCGCGATCACGAATTCCGCGCCCGAGATGAGCACGATGATCAGCAACGCGGCGGCCGCGCCGGCAAGCAGCATGGACGCCCGAGCCGGCGCCAATCGCTTGCGCAGATCGGGCCACCCACGCCGTCGAGCGAGGTCCCGGTACCCGAACACCCAGCAGGCCGCATTGGCAGCATAAGCGACACCCGTCAGACCGGCTGGCGGGGCGTGCAGCGCCCTGCAGACGACGATTGCAGCAAAGGCCACACCCAGCCCGCACGCCGCCAGCAGGAGGATGTCTCGAAGTCTCGTCCGTGAGGTCATTCGGTTCCCCGTAGTGTCAAGAAGTGCAATATCACCCGGTGGAAACACAAGCAACCGTCGAGGCGTGGCAGGATATCGTCTGGAAATCCACAACGAGGAAAACATCATGCATGCGAAAACACCCTTGGCGTTCGTTGCCGCGGTCGCCGTGGCGCTGAGCGCCGGAATGACCCTCGCCCAGGCGCAAACCGAGCATCACGACGCCGCCCCGGCGCATCGTGCCGCCCCAGCGCACCGTCCCGCCCCGGCGCACACGCCCGAACCCCATGCCGGTCCTCGAGGGTACGAGCGCGCACCCGAGCCCAAAGGCTGGAACAATCGTCCGGCCGCGAACTTCGACCGCACTCAGTACCAACACAATTTCAAAGCCGCCCGGTCCTTCCATATCGGCGCTTATCAACGGCCGGCCGGGTGGGTCTCGCATCGCTGGGCCTACGGCCAGACGCTGCCCCGCGCCTACTTTGCGCCGTCCTTTTTCATCTCGGACTACTGGTTGTTCGCGCTGGAGATCCCGCCTGCCGGCTACGAGTGGGTGCGCGATGACACCGACGCGCTGCTGGTGAACACCGATACCGGGGAGATTTTGCAGGTGGAGTACGACGTCTTCGCCTGACGGGCGGATTTTCAAGCTCGTACCGTAGCGGCGTCCGGCGAAAGCGCCGGCCGCCGCCAGCGGTTCAGCTACGTCGATACGCTGAACTTCTGGAAGGGAGTCGACTATTGAGCCATCGGCCCGGCTATTCCTCGTCGACCATGAATTCCGAGACTCGTTCATCCGGCGCGAGCGCGACGGTCACGCGCAGGGTGATCCCCGCATAGACCGCCGCATACGTGGACACCCGGTCGTCGCCCAGCTCCCGTCGATCGAGCAGATCGAGGCGGCGCAGCGGACCGAGCGGCTTCACCCGCTTCTCGACCTCCTTGCCCTGCAGCGCGGCCTTTTCCCACGGGAACGGCAGGTCCCGCTCCGCGAGCTTGCCCGCGTGGGCAGCCGAGAGCAGCGCCCTCGCCCGCGCGGTCATCGCGGGGTCCTCATCCGGAATCGGCGCCGACGGCAGGACCTGCGGCAGCGAGGGGTCGATAATCCTCGCCACGCCGTCGACGAATCGCTCGGGCGTCGCGTCCGCGAGATTGGCCAGCACGACGATCGTGAGATCGTCGGCCAGGTAGCGCGAAATGTAGGTCTTGAATCCCTGCCAGGAGCCTCCGTGGTGATACCAGGGCCGTCCGCGCCACACATCCACGTCCCAGCCGAAGCCATAGGGATAGGTCTTGCCGCTCTCGAGCTTGATCGGCGTGTACACCTGCTCCCAGCTCTGCGGCTTCAGCACCGCGCCGGCCCGCAGGGCGCGGTTCCACGCGATGAAGTCCAGCATCGACAGATACAACGAGCCATCGGCGGTCGAATCCATGGTCGGTGAGACCCACTCCTGGTTCTTGAGCTCGCCGTTCACGAGCCTGTAGCCGCCTGCACGGTTGAGAACGATGTCCGCCTCGCTGATGACCCGCGCGGTCTTCATCCCGAGCGGCTTGAAGACCCGATCGCCCAGCACGTCCCCGTAGAACCGGCCCGATACCTTGTGGATGAGGATGCCGAGCATGACGTACGCCGTGTTGCTGTAGCTCCAGCGCGAGCCGGGCGCGAAATTCAGCGGCATGCCATACGCAATTTTCGCCAGATCCTCTTCCGTGTAGTCGCGCCGATAGTCGATGAGCTTCGCGGCGCCGCCCGTTTGGGCGACCTGCGCCTCGTAATCCGGTATGCCCGAGGTGTGGGTCAGGAGGTTGCGAATCTTGATGGGGCGCCAGCTCGGCGGCGCATCGGTGAAGTACTTGGTGATGGAGTCATCGAGCGACAGCTTGCCCTCCTCCACCAGGAGCATGACCGCCGTCGCCGTGAACTGCTTGCCGAGCGATCCCGACTGGAAGACCGTCTCGCCGGTCACGGGCGCCTCGAGCTCCACGTTGGCGTAGCCGTAGCCCTGGACGGCGAGCACTTTGCCGTGCTTGACGACGCCCAGGGAGACGCCGGGCACCTTCTGCCGCCGCATCTCGGCGTGAATGAAGTCGCCGACCGGCCCCATGATGTCGCCCGCCTTCACGCCGTCCGCGCGGGCGGCGCCCGCCAGGAGCAGCGTCAAGAGCAGGCAGAGTCCAAAGCGGTTGGTCGTGCTCACCACGAGCTCCTCTGCGGTCGTTGCGGATCCGCTGCGGCGTGTTACGAGCGGCCGGCTTCGCGGCGGCTCGTTCAGGATCGCCCGCGCAAGATGTCGCTGGGCGCGCGTCCGAATGCCTGACTGAATGTACGGCTGAAATACGACGAGCTGGAGAATCCGCAGTCCACCGCCACGTCGGTCACGGTCATGCGCGGGCTCGACGGGGATCTCAGCAGCTGATGGGCGCGCTTCAGGCGCTCGGCTTTTATGAATTCGCCGAGGCTGCGCTTCTCGTCCCTGAAGAGGTTGTGCACGTAGCTGACGGAGAGCTTGCTCTGCTCCGCGATCGCAGCCGGGGACAGGTCCGGGTCCGCGATGCGGGAACGAACCAGCGCCTTGATCCGCGCGAGGTTCGCCGCGCGTATGGATCGCTCGCCGCTCATCAGGTCCGCGCTGCTGCCGAGCGCCAGCAGCACGAGCTCGCCGAGCATCTCGCAAACCCGATGAAACTCCTGGCCGTTCATCCTCGCCGCATCGCGCGCGAACGCGATCAAGCTGGCCGCCGCCAGGTGTCCCACGCCCACCGTGCCCTCGGCCGGCGTCGCGCAGCGATCATCGGCATCGAGCATCCGCTGCGCCACGAAGGCGCGGGGCATCAGGAAGCACAACGTATCGTTGTTGCCCAGCTTGGTGTGCGTCAAGGGCTCCGTCGCCGAGAGAAACGCGAAGGTCGAGGGCGTGCGCGAAAGCACCCGGCCGTACTGGACGAACTCGAGATCGCCGCGCAGCGACATGTAGACGACATACAGATCCCGGCTGTCGCTCGATATCTCCGGCGACTGGCGCGCCAGCTTGTACTTCCCGCACGTCGTGGTGAATCGCGCCAGCGTGAAGCCGTCTCCGGTGTGGCGGCTGCGGGCGCTCACCGAAAAACACGCATCGGCCGTCGCGGGACGGGCTACCTTGTACTTGAAGAGGTTTCGGTCGATGAAACGAATCCAGCGCTCGTTGAGGTCTCGATACTCTCTGACGGACCCGACCAGGTTCTGATCTTCAGGGCCCAGGTTATAGGTGTCGCCTTTGACCTCGATGGCACATTGGTCCATCCATCCACCCCCTACACCGACATTCTCCACATGGGCAAGCGCGCAGTTTGCGTTCGAGCATAGAGCACGAGGTTTGGTTTGGCAATCGACCTGCCGGAGGGTGCGCGAGGCCTGTTTTTGGCCGATAAATCGCGCACCTACCGGTCAAGGCGGGTCTACTCGACGGCGCACGTGAAGCTGGCCGCCGCGTCGGTGCTGCCCTTTCCGTCGTATTTCGCCACCGCCGGGAACGCACACAAGGGCCGCGTCATCCTCGCCGGCTTGGCCCGGTCGTCATCGACGAACTTCGTCGCCACGATGCGCGCCGGCGCGACGCCCTTCTCCACCCATTGCTCGAGCGCCACGACGATGTCGTGTTGCGCGTCGCCATCCCCGCCACGCTGCCCAAATTCATTCGGGCCGGGTCCCCCGGCACAATGCCCGACGCCGGGTGCGAGGAACAGGCGGAAGAATTTTTGCGTCTGCTCGAGCGCGCGCGGATCGGCGGCGCCGCGCGACGCCGCGTTCGCCTTGCCTCCAACCCCTGCATCGACGACCTTGTCGTAATAGCTGATCGCGCCGAGCGGCGTGACGATCGAGTCCGCCCATCCATGGAACGCGAGGATCTTGCCGTTGTGCGCCTTGAACTTGGTGAAGGTCACATCGTCGGCGTTGAGGATCCCGCCCACCTTCTTTCGCGCCTCGACGGGCGTCTTGTCCAGGTCGAAGCTGCGGAAGGTCCAATTCGGGTCCTCGAAGACGAAGTTGGCGAAGAAGCCGTTCCCATACATGGCCTCCTCGGCCTCCACCGGCGCCCTCTCGAAGCTCGGTCCCGTCACCGTGCGGTTCCATTGCACCGTCTCCCCGCCGTAAGGCAGGCCCGCATAGATGCGCTCGCCGGCGGCGGTCTTCGGACCGTCATGGATGGTCTCGAACGTTGCGACCTTTTCCGCAGGCAGCGCAATGGCGGAGGCGTCGACCCGGCAGCGCAGCGGATCGCTGATCAAGCCGTCCTTCACGCCGTCCGCCGCATCGCACGCGGCGGCGACCGCGGAGCCGATCTTCTCGAGGTCTTCCGGCGCCAGGTAATGCGCACGATCGGCGAAATTGAGCTTGGCGCCCCAGGAAAAGCTCGAGAACAGGCCGGTCCATTGATTGGCCGCCGCACCGGTGACGATTCCGTCGAAATCCGCGGGATACCGCTGGGCCTCCATCAGCCCCTCCTGGCCCCCTTTCGAGCACCCCACGAAGTAGGAGTGCTTCGGACGAGCCCCGTAGAACGACGCGGTGATGTGCTTGGCCGTCTCGGCCGTCAGATGCACGGCCCGATAGCCATAATCGATGACCTTCTCCCGGTGCCCGAGCGCCCAGGTCGCGCTGTTGGGGCCCACCGCAGGCGCGCTGTGCCCATCGTCGGTCGAGGCCACCGCGGATCCTCCCAGCAGCGGCCGCACCATCGAGTCATAGCGGATGCCGCCCGCGAACCCGCCGTTGCCGACCGACTCGTACCGGCCGGACCACCCCGACTGCGGCAGCCACAATTCGAATTTGATGTCCGAGTCGCTGGTCGGCTTGATCTCTCCCGTCACGCGGCAGAACGCGACCTGGACCGCGGGTTGGGTGCGCGAGAATTGCGGCGGCGGCGTGAACTCCCCGGCGCCGTACGACTTCGCGCCGGTGATCGTGGTATCAGCCAGCTTCAGGCCGGCAAGGCTGGCACAGGTCGCGGCATCGGCCGCCTGCCAGCCGAGAGCCAACGCGATCGAGACCAGGGCGTGCTTGATGTTCGGGCCGGACATTTGTCTTCTCCAGTTGGGCATGCGTCAGCGTCTCAAGAGCACGGTGATTCCGATGGTGCGCGGGCGGAAGGTTCGCTGCGTGTAGATGAAGTCCTCCGCTCCGCCATTCTGGTAAAAGGGCGTGTGCGAGTCGAGCACGTTGTTCACGAACAACGAGACATCGAGATTGTCGAAGCTCGTCGTTCCGAGGCGCATGGACAAGAAGTTCGTCGCGGGCTCCAGAATGAATCCGGGTGTGTAGATCTGGTTGCGCGGATCCTCGGTCGCCGTCGGCGTCGTCTGCCGGCTCGCATACTCATCGTCGACCCGAAAGTACCCGGCGCGGTCCCAGAGGTGGAAGTCATACCGTGCGTTCACCGCCACCGTCCACGGATGGTTCAAGGAGAGCGCATCGCCTTCCAGCGCGACGGAGCTGCGCACGCCCGTCGCCGGATTCGGCGCGGAGAACAGCGACTGCGAATACTCCGCCTTGTTGTAGCCGGCGGCGAGTCCCAGGGTCAGCTGGCTGGCCACGAGCAGATCGGTTTGCAGGTCGAATCCGCGGCTCGTTCCCTCGCCCAGATTCGCGACGAAATTCAACGAGCAGATCGGCAGCGAGATCGACTCCTGGATGCCGGACCACTTGTCGTAGAAAACGCTGCCGGACACCTGCAAGCGCCCGTTCATCAGTTGATTCTTGGAGCCCGCCTCGTAGTTCCACACCGAATCCGGACCGTAGGACACCGGCGCGGTGGAGTACCCCAGGGCGTTGAGATCGGGGTCGCAGCGCGAAGGGATCCCCGAGTTCGCGCCGCCCGGCCGATAGCCCTTCGACGCCGTGGCATAGAGCAGATTGTGCTCGTCGAACGCGTACGACAATCCGTATTTCGGCGTGACCGGCGTCTCCGACTCGTTTCCCGTCACCACGGTCGAGCCGCCGTTGAACGGCCCGTCCGAGGTATTGACCACGCTGAACGTGTCCTTGGCCACGCGAACGCCCGCCGTGGCGGTCAAGCCGCCGATGATCCGATAGTCCACCTGGCCGAAGAGGGCCGACTGCTTGTCCTCGGACTCGATGAGCGAGCGGTAGCTGTATTTGCCCTCGAACAGCCCGCCGGGGAAGGCCACCGACGAGGGCACGCCGAAAGCCGCCAGCGAGAGCGAGTTGAAGTCGGATGGCGTGTCCGGCACGAACTGATGGGAGGATTGGTGCTCGCGCTGGAAGAAGAAGCCCGCCACCCAGGTCAACCGCGAGTCCGGCGTGTCCTTCGACTGCAGGCGGATCTCCTCCGTCCACGCGCGCTGGGTGTCGACGAACAGGTCCTGCGATCTGAAATCGGGGATGCCCGGCGGATCCGGCTGCTGCGGGCTCACCGTGATGCCCAGGGCATTCGGGATGATCGAGCCCATGTCGCGGTTGTTCCAATTGCTCTGCTCGAAGAACGAGGTGTTCGATATCACCGTGAACCAGGGCACTTCGTAGGAGACGTTGATCGCCGGCAGATAGGTCGAGCCCTGAAACGGCGCCGTGGCCGTCGCGCCGTTGTTGAACTGGCCGCGGTCGGGGTTCGACAGATAATTCCAGTAGGTCTGCTGGTCGTTGACATAGAGCTGCTGGAAATAGAACGAGGGCTTTATCGTCAGGGCGTCGACCGGCTTGATGGAGAGCGCCAGCCGCGCATTGTAGGAACGGGTCCAGTCGGGATCGTTCGCGATCAGATCGCCGTCATACTTGTTCACCTTGTCGACGTACCCGCCGTCGCGGCGATACGCGATGCTGGCGCGAAAGCCCACCACGTCGTCGACGATCGGTCCTCCGACGGCGTAGCCTCCCTCGTAGCTCTGATCGCCGTGCTCCGTGAACGACAGCTCGCCCTTCCCATAGCTGCTGTCGGTGGTCAGGCTCGCTTCGGGCGTGATGAACCGGATCGTCCCGCCCTCCGAGCCGGCGCCGAACAACGTGCCCTGGGGGCCGCGCAGCACCTCGACGCGCTCGAGATCGAATACGATCGGGAACACCGTCGTGCTGGAGAACCCGATCACGCGAGATTGCACCGGGGTGTCGTTGATGTACACACCCGTGGGGGATGAGCCCGCATCGGAGCTGATGCCGCGGATGGATACCGTCGTGTCGCCGGCGTTGCCGCGCTGAAAGGTGAGGCCGGGCGTGAACTGGGCGAGATCGTCGATGCTGTTGACGCCGCGCTGATCGAGGCTCTTCTGCGTGAACGCGCTCACGCTGATCGGTACGCTGCCGAGATCTTTTTCGGTTCGCGTGGCCGTCACGATGATCTGTTCCAACGCCACGTCGTCGCCCTGGCCCTGACGGGCGGCGTTGCCGCCGCTCGCCGGGGGCAGCTGGGATTGGTTGTCCGCCGTATCGGCGGCTCCCGCCGCGGCGCCAGCCGTGATGGCGACCAAGCAGAAGATGGTGCCGGCGACGGCCGCGCGCGGCTGATGATCACTTGTTAACCTGGACATGAGTTCCCCCGAGGATCCGCTCTCGCTCGTCGTTCGAGCGCGCGTTGTGTATTCGCACCAACCAGTGGACGGCTCGACGTTATACGAACCGATCACGGCTCGCGTTACTCGGAGTATTGCCTGCATGACCGCGGGTATCTTCTCGTGCGTTACTGCCGTCACAATCGTCGCGGCGGCGCTTCTCGTGCTGACATCTCGCGGAAAACGTGTCAGTCTTTTTGAAACCCATGTCAGCCGCCAACGCATTCATCAGCGCCCGCGACGGTCTTCTCGAGAAGCGCGGCGACTACGACGCCGCCCTGCGGACCTTTCGTTGGCCGAGAATGGAGCACTTCAACTGGGCTCTCGACTTCTTCGACGTCGTCGCGAACGGGAGCTCCGCGCCCGCCCTTCGCGTCATCGACGATCTGGGCGGCGACCGCTCGCTGAGCTTCTCCGATCTCAGGGCGCGATCCTCGCAGCTCGCGAATTTCCTCGCGGAGAGCGGAGTGCGCCGGGGCGAGCGCGTGCTGATCATGCTGGGAAACGTGGCGCCCCTTTGGGAGGCGATGCTCGCGTGCATCAAGCTGGGCGCGGTCATCGTTCCGGCGACCACCTTGCTGGAGCGCGACGAGCTGCGCGACCGCATGGAGCGCGGGGACGTCAAGGCAGTCCTGGCTCATGCGTCCCTCGCGGGCCGCTTCGCGGACATTCCCGGCGCGCCCGTGCGCATCGCGGTCGGCGCGGAGACGCCGGCCGGATGGATCGACTACGAGCTCTTCCAGCGCGCCGCCGCGGCTTTTCACCCGCAAGGTCCGACCAGGCCGGACGATCTGCTGCTTCTCTACTTCACCTCGGGAACCACCGCCCGCCCCAAGCTCGTGGCGCACACCCACGCGAGCTATCCCATCGGACACCTCTCGACCATGTACTGGCTCGGCGTTCGTCCGGGAGACGTGCATTTGAACCTGAGCTCTCCCGGCTGGGCCAAGCACGCCTGGTCGTGCTTTTTCGCCCCCTGGACCGCGCAGGCCGGAATCATCGCCTACAATTACGCGCGCTTCGACGCGCGCGCGCTGCTCGATCACCTCGTGCGCTGCGGCGTCACCACGTTCTGCGCTCCACCCACGGTGTGGCGCTTTCTGATCCAACACGACCTCGGCGACTGGCCGGTCCGCCTCCGCGAAGCCGTGAGCGCCGGCGAGCCGCTGAACCCGGAAGTCATCTCCCGCGTCCAGGAGACCTGGGGACTCACCATCCGCGACGGCTTCGGGCAGACGGAGACCACGGCCTTGGTGGGAAACTCCCCGAATCAGCGGGTGCGCGCGGGCTCGATGGGCCGGCCCCTGCCCGGCTGCCCGGTGGTGCTCATCGACGAGAATGGTGAACGCAGCAAGGAAGGCGAGATCTGCGTCGATCTCGCGGCCGATCCGTGCATGCTCGCGCGCGAGTACCTCGATGATCCCGTGCGCAGTGCCTGGGTCACGCGGGGCGGCTTCTATCACACCGGCGATGTGGCCTACGAGGACGACGACGGCTACCTGACCTACGTCGGCCGCCTCGACGACGTGTTCAAGTCGTCGGATTACCGCATCAGCCCCTTCGAGCTAGAGAGCGTCCTGATCGAGCACCCGGCGGTCGTCGAGGCGGCGGTGGTGCCGAGCCCCGACGAGCTGCGCCTCGCGGTGTCCAAGGCGTTCGTCACCATCGCCGACGGATTCGAGCCGGGCCCGGCCCTCGCCGAGGCTTTGCTGCTGCACGTGCGCGGCCGCGTCTCGCCGTTCAAGCGCATCCGGCGTCTGGAATTCGCGCAACTGCCGAAGACGATATCCGGCAAAATCCGCCGCGTCGACCTGCGGGGACTCGAGCAGGCGAGGCCGCCGGGAGATCCGCGGCGCGCCTTCGAGTACTGGGAGGAAGACTTTCCGAGCTGCAAAGGCCAGAGCGCGCCGACCCAACAAGAATAACGGTGAGCCGATGACTCTCAGCGGATCGCAGTCGAGTTACGTGTGCGGAGCCACGACGGAGCCGCTCCTGTATCAAACGGTGGGAGGCGCCCTCGCCCGCGCCGCGGAACGCTGGCCCGCGCGCGATGCGCTCATCGCCAGTCACCAGGGCGAGCGGCTGACCTACCGGGAGCTCGATGCGCGGGTGGAGCGGCTCGCGCGGGCGCTGACGGCAAGCGGCCTGCGTCCCGGCGATCGCCTGGGAATATGGGCTCCCAACTGCGTCGAGTGGGTGCTGGTCCAGTTCGCCACCGCCCGCGCGGGCATCGTGCTCGTCAACGTCAATCCCGCGTATCGCACCGCCGAGCTGCGCTTCGTGCTGCAGAAGTCGGGATGCCGGGCTCTCGTCCTGGCCGTCTCGTTCAAGTCCAGCAATTACATCGAGATGCTCCGGTCCATGCTGCCCGCCGCATCGCTGACGGGAGCGGGTCGCGTCGACTGCCCCGAGCTCCCCGCGCTCGAGCTCGTGGTGCATCTTGCGCCGGACGATATCGCGGGGTTCCTCAGCTTCGGCGCCTTGATGGCGCGCGCCGGAGACCCGGCGGGTGCCGAGCTGCCGGAATCCACGGATCCGGACCAGCCGATCAACATCCAGTTCACCAGCGGCACGACCGGATTGCCCAAGGGTGCGACCCTCACCCACTTCAACATCGTCAACAACGGCTACTTCGTCGGTCGCGCGCTCTGCCTCACGGAGCAGGATCGGATCTGCATCCCCGTTCCGCTCTATCATTGCTTCGGCATGGTGCTCGGCGTTCTCGCCGCCGTCACGCACGGCGCGTGCGTGGTGTTCCCCGGCGGCTCCTTCGAGGCCGAGGCGGTGCTCCGCTGCGCGGCCGAGGAGCGCTGCACCGCGCTCTACGGCGTGCCGACCATGTTCATCGCGGAGCTCGAGCATCCCGGCTTCGCCCGCTTCGATCTGTCGAGCCTGCGCACCGGGATCATGGCCGGCGCGCCCTGTCCGATGGAGATCATGCGCCGGGTGATGGACGAGATGCACATGTCGCAGATCACGATCTGCTACGGCATGACCGAGACGAGTCCCGTGAGCTTTCAGTCAGCCGTCGACGATCCGGTCGAGAAGCGGGTCGGCACGGTGGGCCGCGTCCATCCGCATGTCCAGGTCAAGGTCGTCGATGCCGACGGGAATCCCGTGCGCCGCGGCGAGACCGGCGAGCTCTGCACGCGCGGCTACAGCGTCATGCGCGGCTATTGGGAGGAGCCCGAGCGTACGGCGGAGGCGATCGATGCCGCGGGTTGGATGCACACCGGGGATCTCGCGGTGCTGGACGAGGAAGGCTATTGCTACATCGTCGGGCGCGTGAAGGACATGATCATCCGCGGCGGCGAGAACATCTATCCCCGCGAGATCGAGGAATTTCTCTACGGGCATCCGAAGCTTCTGGACGTCGCGGTCGTCGGCGTATCCGACGGCAAGTATGGCGAGGAGGTCTGCGCGGTGATCCGGCTGCGGGAAGGCATCTGCGCCGATGCCGAGGAGATCCGCGCCTACTGCCGGGGGCAGATCGCCCACTACAAGGTGCCTCGATACGTCAGGTTCGTCGATGCCTTCCCGATGACGGTGACCGGCAAGGTTCAGAAGTTCGTGCTCCGCCAGAGGATCGAAGCAGAGCTCGGCGGCGGACGGAACGACCGCCCGGACGTGGGCGATTCGCCGGCGGACGGCTGATCGGCCCGGCGCCACGCGACACCCCCCAACGCCACGCGGCGCCGGCCCGCAACGGCCGCGACGCCTCACACGGCCGCCAGCGCGGACTCGAAATCCTCGAGCAGGTCGTCCGGATGCTCGAGCCCGACCGCGAGTCGAATGAGGCCCGGGGCGATTCCCGCGGCCTTCGCGGCATCATCGCCGATCGACCCCGCCCACATCGCCGCCGGCTGCGTCGCGAGAGACTCGAAGCCCCCGAAGCTGACGGCGCGGGCGGGAATTCTCATGGCGTTCAGGAAGCGATTGCCGGCCTCGAATCCTCCGCGGACCTCGAAGCTCAAGAGCCCGCCGAACCCGCCCGGCATCTGGCGCAGCGCCAGCGCATGCTGCGGGTGTGAGGCCAATCCCGGGTAGTGCACGCGCTCGACCTTCGCGTGTGCGGCCAGGTGACCGGCAACGCGCAGCGCGCTTTGGTTCTGCCGCTCGATGCGCAACGCCAGGGTTCGCAGGCCCCGCATCAGCAGCCACGCGGCAAAGGGATCCGCGACGGAGCCCAGCACGGTGTGGCTGCGCCAGATCTGCTCGATCAGGGCGCGCGAGCCGACGATCGCGCCGGCCATGAGATCGTGATGACCGCCGAGGAACTTGGTCGCGCTGTGGACGACCAGATCGATTCCGAAGCCGAGCGGCCGTTGATTGATCGGTGTTCCAATGGTGTTGTCGCAGAGGGTGGCCAGGCCGTGCCGCCGCCCGAGCGCGGCAACCTGCGAGAGGTCGGTGAGGCTCAGGAGCGGATTGGCCGGAGTCTCGACGATGAGCATCCGGGTCCGCGGCGTGACGGCCGACTCCAGCGCCTTCGCATCCATCGGGTCGACCAGGCTCGCCTCGACGCCGAATCGCGGCAGCACCTCGGTCAGAAGCTGGGTCGTTCCCATGTAATGGCTGCGCTGCGCGATGACATGATCGCCGTGGCGGACCGTCGCCAGAACGGCGGTGCTCATCGCGCCCATGCCCGAAGCGGTCAGGAGCCCGCTCTCCGCACCCTCGAGCGAGGCGATGAGCCGCTCCGCGTCCGCAACGGTGGGATTTCCGTCCCGCGTGTAATAGCCGGTGTGCCGGGGCGTGTTCGCCATTTCGAGGAAGGACGCATCGTCGATCGCGCGAAAGGTCGAGGTCTGATGCAGGGGCGGCGCAATGTCCGGAGCCGAGCCCGGGCCGCGCTCGATCCGCGTCGCAATGGTTTCCACTCTCATGGTGCTCACTTCCGCTGGCCGCCAATACCGCTCGCCGCCGGTGCGCGGATCGAGATCTGCATCTTGCTTTCTTTGACCATCATAGTCAATATAATGACCGCATGCCCAAGACAGCCAGTGCAGCGCGGGGCGATGAGGTCAACGGGCTCATCGCGCGCAGAACCGCCCAGCTCCGCCGGGCGCGAGATCTGTCGTTCGACGCGCTCGCCGCTCGAAGCGATCTCAGCAAGGGCATGCTGGTCGCAATCGAGCAGGGCACCGCGAATCCGAGCATCGCCACGCTTTGCAAGCTCGCCGCGACGCTGCGCGTGTCGCTGACGGATCTCCTGGCCGAGGAGAAGCACCCGTCGAGCGCCGTGCAGGTGGTCGCGCCCGATCAGGCCAACGAGCTCTGGCGCGGACCGAAAGGCGGGCTGGCAATGCTCCTGGTCGGCTCCGGAGGACCGGACATGCTGGAGCTCTGGCAGTGGACCTTGTTCCCCGGCGAGGAATTTCGCTCCAAGGGTCACCCGGAGGGAACCGTGGAGCTGCTGTCGGTCACCGAGGGCGCCCTGACCCTCGAGATCGACGGCATCGATCACGTCATCGCGACATCGCATCGCGCGGTCGCCATGACCGACCGGCCGCACGCCTATCGATGTCATGGGAAGAAGCGCACGAGCTTCTCGATGGTCGTGCAGGAGCCCGGGCAAAGCAAAGGCAAGCGGAGATAGCAACAGATCATGACGCAGTGGATGTCCATCACCTTGGGACTGGCCATCGTCGGCCAGGTCATTTACCAGATCGCCCAGCGGGCGGTACCGCCCGACGCCTCCCCTCTCGCCGTGCTTGCGCTCGCCTATTTCGCGGCCGGCCTCCTTTGTGTCGCGCTGGCTTGGCCCTTCGGTGCTTTCGCGCCCGGCATCCACCTGCGATCCGCTTTCGCCTGGCCGACCTGGCTCATAGCGATCGCCATCGTGGCCATCGAGGTCGGCTATCTCACCGCCTACCGCAGCGGATGGACCCTCGGCACGGCTTTCGCCGCGTCCAGCACCGTGACGCTGATCGCCCTCGCGCTCATCGGTTGGCTCGCGCGCGGCGACACGCTATCGGGGAGGCAACTGGCGGGGCTCGCGTGCTCGTGCGCGGGGGTCTGGCTTCTGTCCGTGCGCGCACCGGCGGGCTGAATCGCCGGGAGATCACCCCTCTCCCGTGCGCGCGGACCCCTGCCGCGCAGCTAGGAGCGTGGGCGGTAGGAAGGAGGCGCCGGTTCCCTTCGACCACGCACTCTTGAGCGTTCCGCCCCGTCTGGGTCAGAGCTACGCGGGCACTGCTACCCGTAATTGGGTCTCGAAGCCGCGGCTAGACCGGTGCTCATCAGGCGGCCCCAAGGTGGACGTCGGACCCTGTAACGGGTAGCAGCGCCCGCGTAGCTCTGACCCAGACGGGGCGGAACGCCCGAGCGGCGGTCGAAGGGAACCGGCGCCTCCTTCCTACCGCCCACGCTCCTAGCGGATCTCGAGGTCCGCCGGGTCCGCAGCAGCCTGCGCCCCGACGGGCACGACGCACAATACCGTTCCATCCAACACCAGCGCGAGCGCATAGCGGCCATTCACCTGCACGAGCCGGGTGTGGCTG
Source organism: Steroidobacteraceae bacterium (assembly GCA_036272295.1). Lineage (GTDB taxonomy): Bacteria > Pseudomonadota > Gammaproteobacteria > Steroidobacterales > Steroidobacteraceae > Bog-1198. The sequence continues at coordinate 5,311 of DATAYZ010000082.1, read as the reverse complement.
CGCGCCGCCCCGCTCCGCCCCTTCACCGACCCCGGTGACGCCATGCAGGTCGTCGGCATCCGGATCATCTCGATCAGGCGACCGGGGTCGCGGGCCTCGATGGCCTGCCAGCACCGCCGCACGTCGATTTCTTCGGCATCGGTCGACGCCTCGGCGCGGCGCGTGCGCGACCTCGCGCGCTGCAGGAACTGGCGGCACGTGGTCTCCGTCTTGCCCATGAGGCGCGCGATCTGCGCGTAGTCGAGCTCGAACACGTCGCGCAGCAGAATGGCGGCGGCTTCGGTGAGGCTCGTGCGCCCGAGGAGATGACGCAGGGCGCTTTCGCAATCGGCGCGGAGCCTCAGGAGCTCCTCCGGGGATCGCTCGTGCGCCGGCTCCGGCTCGGCGTGTTCCGCCTCGAACTGCCGCCGGCGCAGGCGGTCGATCGCGATGTGGCGAAGGACCGTGTACATCCAGGCCGGCTCGGGCGATGCCCCCGCGAGCGCCGTGAGCGCGCGCACGTAGGCGTCCTGAACCGCGTCCTCGGCATCCGCGCGCGCGGGCAGCAGGCGGCGTGCGGCGGCCATCAGGCGTTGGCGATCGTTGCTCATGACGAGACTCTGCCACACCGGCGCCGATTTGGGGACCTGTCACAAAACGGGCCTGTCATTCGTTAAGCAAGACATCGAGGACATTTCATGGAAACCCCACCGCCCAACAGCCCAGCCGATCCCAGAAGTGCGTTCCTGGAGGAAAAAGCGTTCCGGTCGCGCACGGTGCTGATCTTCGGCACCATCACGGACGCCACCGCGGCCGAGGCGGCGCGGCGCTTGATCGCGCTCGATGCGGACTCCACGGAGCCCATCGACGTGATCGTGTCCTCGCCCGGCGGGCACCTGGAATCGGGCGACACCATCCACGATTTGCTGCGCTTCATCCGCGCCCCGGTGAGGGTCATCGGCAGCGGCTGGGTCGGGAGCGCCGCCACGCACGTCTATCTGGCGGCACCGCGCGAGCGCCGCTACTGCCTGCCGAACACGCGTTTTCTGATTCACCAGCCGAGCGGCGGCATCGGCGGCAACGCGAACGACATCGCCATCCAGGCGCAGGAAATCCTGCGCGCACGCCAACGCATCGCCGCGCTCATCGCCCGGGAGACCGGCCAGCCCCTCGAGAAGGTGCTGCAGGACATCGATCGCGACTACTGGATGTCGGCCGAGGAGGCGGTCGATTACGGACTGGTCGGCAGGGTGATCAGCGGGAGGGCGGAGCTCTGAGGAGGCCTCGTTTTCGTCGACCGCCGCTCCGGCGTACCGCTCCGGCTGGGTAAGGGTTATGCGGGCACTGCTACCCGTGGTAGGGTCCGACGGCCACCTTGGGGCCGCCCGATGAGAACCGGTCTAAACAAGCGACACCAAAGAGATAAGTATTACTTAACGCATTCGGACCTGCGTCACACTTCACGGCGCTCGGCAATCCCCTTCGATACCCTCGGCTTGCAGACATGGATGCAAGGCGCAAGGGATATGCCGACACTCAGACAGAAGCTTCTTTCCACGCTGACCCGCCGATATCCTTTCTACAGCGGCTGCGCCGCGCTGGCCAATCATCCATGGATCGACCGGCTCGCGGGCTCGAGCTCTGAGAAAACCTGGGCTCGGGTCTGCGGCGGTGAGGTGCTCGCTTCCTTGGATGATTTCGTCGGACGGGCCGCTTTCTATGTTGGCGATTTGGACCGGAAGCTCTCCTGGATCTATAGGCGACTGATCCGGCCCGGCGACACCGTTCTCGATATCGGAGCCAACATTGGCATCGTGACTGTCGGGATGGCAAAACTCGTCGGATCTGCGGGTCGTGTGCATGCCTTCGAGCCGAACCCGAGGCTTACACAGCGATTGCACCAGGTCATCGACCGCAACCATCTCTCTCAAGTGACAATCCATGCGCTCGCATTGGGGGCCGAAGCGGCAATGCTCGATCTGCATATTCCTCGGGACAATGCAGGCGCGGGTTCGCTCATCAGGAAGCGGGGGCGTCCGTGCGAAATCGTGACGGTTCGTGTCGAGCGGCTTTCGGCGATATTGGAGCCTCAGCCTATTCGTCTCATCAAGATCGATGTAGAGGGATTCGAGGCCGAAGTATTCCGCGGCGCCGAGGCGCTTCTGCGCGCGCAGCCGGCCGCGATCCTCTTCGAGCTAAATGGAGATGAGGATCGCTCTGGAGAGGCGCCACTCCTGCAACTGCTTGCAGCCTACGGTTACGCGTTCCTCGCGATTCCGAAATCGCTCCTTCGCATGCGGCTCGTACCAATCGACCATCTTAGTGCCGATGAGCTAACAGGCCATGATTTCCTCGCCGTCGCACGAAGTCACTATGACGAGGTATGCGCGCGGTTGCGGGTGAGGTCAGCGCGGGGATCGATGAAAGAATTGCAGCAGGTTTCCGGTCCGATGCTGCGGGGTGAGAAGCAGATGACGAGATCGCGCGCCCCGCACCGCTGACGAGAAATTCGTCGCGGTGCGCGACAAAGCCTCGCCCATGATCCGGTTCGCCATGAATATCGCCCTAATCACCGGCGCGCGCGACATCATCAACCTGGATCGCAAGCAAGTCGCAGCCGGGCTGCCGCCGCGTTTTAAAAGTGCCCCGGGCAGGAATCGAACCTGCGACCTAGCGCTTAGGAGGCACTCGCTCTATCCACTGAGCTACCGGGGCGGCGATACCGGGCAAGGATTCCACCCGAAGATTCCGTTCTGAGCAATTCCTGCGGTCCAGAACTCTCGGCGATATTCCGGTCGAGGCCGGAGCGGTCTCCGGCCTCGAACATTGGTGGAGGAGAAGGGGATCGAACCCTCGACCTTCGCATTGCGAACGCGACGCTCTCCCAGCTGAGCTACTCCCCCGTAAAGGGCGCGAAATAGTAACAGCAATGACGGCGGATGCCAAAGGCATCCGATGGGATGCATTCACCCTTCTAAATCAGCGTGTTACCCGCGTACCCAAAAGTGGATTCTACCCCTTGTCGATGCGCTCGTCGCTGCCTTCGCGTTCCGGTGATCCGTATTCCGCCCGGACCCCGGCACCCCGCTCCGCACCGCCAAACTGTCATTTTCCACGCCCAAATCCGGGCTACGATGATCTCATCGGGGGAGCCATGATAAAAACGGGCGAGCGTGCACCGGAATTCACCTTGCCGGATGACGCGGGCAAGGATCGCTCGCTGACCCAGCTCCTGTCCGAGGGCGCCATCGTCCTCTACTTCTACCCTGCCGATTTCACCCCGGGTTGCACACGCCAGGCATGCCTGCTCCGCGACCTCGACCCGGAGATGAAGGAAGCCAGGCTACGCGTGGTCGGCGTCAGCCCGCAGAGCCCGGAATCCCACGCGAAGTTCCGAGCCCAGTACGACCTGCCCTTCGTGCTGCTCTCGGACCCGCAAAAAGCGGTCATCAAGATGTACGGCGTCAACGGGCCACTCGGGATCGGAGTGCGCCGCGCATCCTTTCTGATCGACGCCGGCCGGAAAGTGCGCGATGTCGTGCTCGCCGACTTCAGGATCGCGCGCCACGAGGAATTCGTGCGCAAGGCGCTGCTGCTCCGCGCTGCCAGCGTTTGAGCCACGCGCGGCGGGTGGCGGACCGCCTTTTGCCGCGCCCAATCTTCCCTAGTAGCTCAGGCGGAGCACGTTCGCCCGCCCGATGCGCGGCACCGTGACGATGTACATGGTGCCGTACTCGTGCTCATCGAGCTCGGGGATCCCTCTTTTGCCGCTCAACGCCGCGACGATGGCAGGCACCGTGTCGCTGTGCCCCACGATGAGCGCCCGGCCGCCGCGATGCTCCTTCAACACCTGCTGCGCAAGACCTTTCGGGTCTCCCGCCGGCACGACCGTCTCGCGAATGCCCAGACGCTCCGCCAGCGGCTCGCCGGTCTCGCGGTTGCGCAAGGCCGGCGACACGTAGATGGCATCGATGTGGCCGGGCGCCTTGGCGTCACCGAACATGCGCGCGAGCAGCTCGGCGCGCGCGCGTCCCGCGGCGGTGAGCGGCGGGTCCGTGACGCTGACGGACAGGTCCTTCTCGGCGTGCCGGATCACCACGACCGTCGTCGAGCTCGCCGTGGCCCAGACCCAGAGTGCAAAGATGAAAAAGCAAAACCCCAGGAAGGCGATGGCCGCCGTGAGCCAGATCGGCATCAGGAAGGGCCGCCGCTGGAGGCTCACCAGTTCGGGTTTCATGCCACCATGATACCAATGAATGCCCGGACGCCCCGCCGACCCGACTGCCCCGCTCTACCGCGGTTGCAGGTCGTCCTACTGGCGGCCGGTTTTTCCTCCCGCCTCGGTCGTCCCAAGGCCCTGGTCCGGGTCGGTGCACTCAGCCTGCTGCGGCGAAGCCTCATCCTCGCGGCCCCGCTCTCTCCCTGCCCCGTCGGCGTCGTCGTCCCGCCGTGTGCGCATCGCTACCGTGGCGAAGCACGGCGGATCGGCGTGCGCTTCATCGTCAACCGGGAGCGCGCCGCCGGCCTTTCGACCTCGGTCCGCCGCGGCATCGCCGCCGCACGCTTCGCCTCCGCGGTATTGATCGTGCCGGTGGATCTCGCCGGACTGAGCCGCCGGGACTTGATCCGCCTGGTTCGCCGCTGGCGCGCCGCACCGCGCCGCCTCACGGCGCGCCGCATCAGCTCGAGCCGCGTACGACCCGGAGGCCCTCGAGCCCGCGGCGGCGTGCCCCTGATCCTGCCGAAGTGGCTGTTCGGGCGCGCGCTCGAGGCCTCGGGGGATGCCGGCCTGCGCGACATCATCGACAGCCTGTCGCCGCAGACGGTGACGCTCGTCGATCTTCCGTCCGCCGAGCTCGACGTGGACACCGCGGATGATCTCGCAGAAGCGCGGCGCCGATGGCTCCGCGGTGGCGCCGGCGCGATCTTGCCGACGCCGCGCGGTCAGGGGCTCTGCACCAGCCGATATCCCACCGCGGTCTCCGTGAGGATGTGCCTGGGCTGAGCCGGATCGTCCTCCAGCTTCTGGCGCAAGTGCCCCATGTAGACCCGTACGTAGTGGCCGTCCTCGATGTGCGACGGCCCCCAGACGTCGCGGAGGATCTGCCGATGCGTCAGCACCTTGCCTGCATTCGTGATCAGGAGCGTGAGCAGGCGATATTCGATCGGCGTCAGATGCACCGACGCCCCCTTCTTGTGAGTGGTGCGGTGAGCCAGGTCGACCTTCACGTCGCCGAACTCGAACACCGAGCTCGTTCCATTGCCGGCGTCGCGGCGGCGGCGCGAGGCGGCCCGAACTCGCGCGAGCAACTCGCCGATGCCGAACGGCTTG
>DATAYZ010000081.1:0-21068 GCA_036272295.1 Steroidobacteraceae bacterium | reverse complement strand
CCCGGGGCCGCGCGATGAACATCGGTCCAGCCGCGGCCTCGAGACCCTACCGCGGGTAGCAGTGCCCGAATAACCCTTACCCGAACGGGAGGCTACGCCCGAGCGTCGGCCGAAGGGAACCGGGGCCTCCGATCTCAGAGCGGGGCGAGCGCGCCCTCCAGGGCGCGCGTCAGCTTGGCGATGAGCTCCTCGAGCTCGGCGTCGCTGGCGTTGTAGGGCGGGGCGATGATGATGGTGTCGCCGTTGGTGCCGTCCACGTTGCCCGAGCATGGATAGCAGATCAGGCCGTCGGCGAAGGCGCGCGACCCGATGTCGAAGCTCAGGGCCCGGTCAGCCGGAAACGGCTGCTTGGTGCGCCGATCGCGCACCAGCTCTATGCCGATGAAGTGACCGCGTCCGCGAACGTCGCCGACCTCGTCGAACTTGCCGAGCGCGCGCTGCAGGCTCTCGCGGAGCGCTCCGCCGGCGACGCGCACCCGCTCGAGCAGGCCGTCGCGCTCGATGATCCGTTGGACGGCGAGGCCGGCCGCGCACGCGGCGGTGTGTCCGGTGAAGGTGTGACCCGTCATGTACGCGCCGTGCTCGCTGCGGATCGGTCCCGCGACGCGCGGCGCGACGAGGGTGGCCGCCAGCGGGATGTATCCGCCCGCGAGGCCCTTGGCGACCGGCATGATGTCGGGGACGATGCCCTCGTGCTCGAGGGCGCGCCAGGTGCCGGTGCGGCCGACGCCGCACATCACCTCGTCGGCGATCAACAGCACGTCGTGCTTGCGGCATACGGCCTGGACGGCCGCCACATAACCGTCCGGCGCGGGCACCACGCCGCCGGCCGCGCCGACCACCGGCTCGAACACGAAGGCGGCGACGTTCTCCGGGCCGAGGGCCTCGATGGTCCGGTCGAGCTCTGCCGCGAGGTGCGCCGCCAGCGCCTCGGGCGCCACGCCTTCGGGCGGCCGGTAGGCGTTCGCAGCGGAGACGAACGTCACGTCGAGGAGGCTCCCCTCGAAGGCACGCCGCCGCTGGGCGAAGTGCGATATCGACAGCGCACCCAGGGTGTTGCCGTGCCACGATCGCTGGCGCGCGATGAAATGGCGTTTCGACATGAGACCGCGGGCGGCGAAATATTGTAAAGCGACCTTGAGCGCACCCTCCACGGCCTCCGAGCCGCTGCCCGAATACACGACATCCTGGAACTGGCCGCCGCAGAGGCGCAGCACCGTCTCGCTCAGCTGCTCGAGCGCGGCGCTCGTGAACAGGTAGCGGTACCCGTAGGCGATCTCGTCGAGCTGCCGCTTGATTGCGGCGTTGACCTCGGGGTGCGCGTGTCCCAGGCAGAAAACGGCCGGGCCTCCCGAGCCGTCGAGATAGCGCTTTCCCGCGGCATCGATGACATAACTGCCGTCGCCGCGCGCGATGCGCGGCAACGCTTCGAGTCCAAACCCGGATGGGCGGTTCTTCATTCAGTGTCTCCTGGCAATATGCCAATATAACGCATGGACTTGCCGGTCACGCATAGCGAGAACTCCCCTCCGGCGACCCATCGCGAGCGAGCGCTGGGGATCATCGCGACGGTGGCCGTGATCGCGCTGCTGTATTTCGGACGGGAAGTCCTGGTGCCGGTGACGCTCGCGTTCATCCTGAGCCTTGCGATCGCGCCGCTGGTGCGCCTGCTCCGGCATCTGTATCTCGGTCACACGCTGTCCGTGTTGCTGGCGGTGGCGCTCTTCACGCTGTCCTTCGCGGCCGTCGCGGGCGTCATCGGGTCGCAGCTCATGCACATGTCGACGAGCTTTCCGCACTATGAGCGGACCGTGCAGCGCAAGCTCAACGCGCTCAACGACGTGACGGTGGGCAAGCTCAACACGCTGACCAGGCAGCTGAGCCGCTCCGTCAGCCGGCGGACGATCGAGGAGCCGCCGAAGGCGCTGATCGCACCGGACGGCACCGCTCCGGCAGCACCCATTCCGGTCGAGCTGCACGAGCCGCCGCCGAGCTCGCTGCAAGTGGTGCAGCGGGTGCTCGGCTCGGTCTGGGTGCCGATCGAGACCGCCGGTATCGTGCTCGTGGTGCTGATCTTCGTGCTGCTGGAGCACGAGTCGCTGCGCGACCGGCTGATCCGCATCGCCGGCGGCAACGACATCCGCCGCTCGACCATCGCGATCAACGATGCGGGACAGCGGCTGTCGCGCTTCTTCGTATCCCAGTTCGCCGTGAATCTCGGCGTCGGCATCGTCATCGGCCTCGGGCTGGCCGCCGCCGGCCTCCCGCATCCGTTCCTCTGGGCGGCACTCGCGGGGGTGCTGCGGTTCGTGCCCTACATCGGCATCTGGATCGCGGCTCTGTGCGCGGTGCTGCTCGCGGCGGCGGTGGATCCTGGGTGGACCCTTGCGCTCACGGCGCTCGGCCTGTTCGTCGTGGTCGAGCTGATCGCCGGCCAGCTGGTCGAGCCGCATTTGTACGGCCACACCACCGGGCTCTCACCCCTGTCGGTCGTGATCGCCGCGATCTTCTGGAGCTGGCTGTGGGGACCCATCGGCCTGATCGTCTCGACGCCGCTCACGCTGTGTCTGCTGGTCGCAGGCCGCCACATCCGTGCCTTGAGCCTGCTCGACGTCCTGCTCGGCAACAACGACGCCCTGACCATGCCCGAGCGGTTCTATCAGCGCGCGCTGTCGGCCGATTCGCGCGACATCATCGTGGGAGCGCGGGTCTTCCTGAAGCGCAACTCCTTCGCGAACTACTGCGACCTCGTGCTGATGCCGGCGTTGCATCTCGCGCGCCTCGACCTGCTGGCGGGGGCGATCACCCCGGACCAGCAGATGAAGGTGCGGGCGGCGATGGTGGCGGTGATCGCGGCGATCGGCGGCAGGACCGCCAAGCTGCCGAAGCACCGCTCGCCGGTGCTCGACGATTCGACCGCGGGGCGGCTGCTGCGCAAGCAGCGCGAGATCGAGAGCGGGCGGTGGCAGGGACCCTTGCTGGTCCCCGCGGGCTCCGTGATGGTGTGCGTGAGCATGGGCACCATGGCGGACGATCTCGCGACCGAGCTGCTGGTGCGCATCCTGCGCGACCAGAAGATCGACGCCCGGCACATGTCGCTCGATGACCTGGCCGCCGTGCCGCCGCCGAATGCCGCCGTGGCGGTCGCCCTGGTGTATCTGGTCAGCGCGTTTCCGAGCGACGAGCGCAGCAAGGGCGACGCGCTGCTCGAGGAGATGCGGCGGCGCTTCCCGCACGCATGCGTCGTCACCGTGTTCCTGCCGGGGATGCTGCTCGAGCCCGACGTGGAGGTCGAGACTCTGCGCGGCGCGGACAAGGCGGCATCCTCGCTCGGCCACGCCGTCCAGATCTGTATCGACTGGGTCCATCAACCGCCCCCGACATGATATTCCCCATTCGTTGGCGCATCTTCGGGCTGCTGTTCGGATTCGGATTCCTCGCCTACGTCCAATCGAAGAGCATCACCGTCGCCGCGGCCGACATGATGCCCGGGCTGCATTTCACGCAGTTCCAGATCTCGTGGATCGAATGGGGGTTCGTGCTCGGCTATGGCCTCCTGCAGCTCCCGGGCGGCGTTTTCGGCCAGCGCCACGGCGCGCGGCGCACCTTCGTCGTATTCGGCGTCGGCGCGTTCATCGCCACGCTGGCGATGCCGATCGCGCCCTTCTGGCTGCACGGCACGGGTCTGTTCGTGGCGCTTCTGCTGGTGCAGCTCCTCCTCGGCTGCTCGCAGGCCGGGCTCTTTCCCGTGTCGTCCGGCGTGTTCGAGACCTGGTTTCCACCGCGCTGGTGGGCGAGCGTGCAAGGACTGCAGACCATGGGCTTGAGTCTCGGTGCGGCGTTGACGCCGCCGCTCATCTCGCGGTTGATGGGCGACATGGGCTGGCAACGCGCGCTGGTGTGGGCGAGCCTGCCCGCGATCCCGCTGATCCTGCTGTGGGCCTGGTATGGACGCAACTCGCCGCGTGAGCATCCTTCGATCACGCCTCGCGAGCTCGAGATCATCGGCACCCACGCGGGCAGCACGGTCGACTCGCGCATCGATTTGGCGCGGATCATGCGCATCCTGCGCGATCGCAACGTGGTGTTGCTGGCGCTTTCCTACCTCTGCATGAACTACTCCTTCTACCTCCTCTCCAACTGGGTGTTCCTGTACCTGGTGCAGGAGCGGCATTTCTCCAAGCTCGAGAGCGGCTGGCTCGCGACCGCACCGCCGCTCGCGGCGGCGCTGGGTGCCGGCATCGGCGGCGTCATGACGGCGGCGGCTTGCCAGAGGCTGGGCAATCGCTGGGGCTATCGTCTGGTGCCGCTGCTTGCGCTGCCGGCCGGCGGCGCGTTGCTGCTGCTGGCCGAATACGCGGCCAGTCCTTATTGGGCGCTCGCCGGCCTTGCCACGTGCTTTTGCGTGATCGAGCTTTGCGAGGGAGCGTTCTGGGGCGGCGCGATGACGGTGGGCCGGGGCGATACCATGGCGACGAGCGGAGTCATGAACACGGGCGGCAATCTGGGCGGCATCATCGGCATACCGCTGGTCGGCTATCTCACCGGCCAGCACCTGTGGAAGCTCGCATTCCTGATCGGCGTGGCGTTCGCGATGGCGGCCGCCGTGGCGTGGCTCTGGATCGAGGTCGACGTGCCGGGCGTCGACCGCGGGCCGAAGCCCTGAGGCCGGTTCCGATGGACGGCCGCTGGCAGTTCTGGATCGACCGCGGCGGCACGTTCACCGACGTGATCGGTTGCGCGCCCGACGGCGGGCTGCACACACTCAAGCTGTTGTCGGAGAATCCCGCGCAATATGCGGACGCCGCGGTCGAGGGCATTCGCCGCCTGCTCGGGCTCGCCGTGGGCGAGACCATTCCCGCCGAGCGCGTGGCCTGCGTCAAGATGGGCACGACCGTCGCGACCAACGCGCTGCTCGAGCGCAAGGGCGAGCGCACGCTGCTCGTGATCACGCGCGGGTTCCGCGACGCGTTGCGCATCGCGACGCAGGCGCGGCCGCGCCTGTTCGACCGGCGCATCGTGCTGCCGCAGCTCCTGTACGAGCGCGTGATCGAAGCGCGCGAGCGGGTCGGCGCCGACGGGCAGGTCGTCGAGGATCTGGACGAGCCGCAGCTCTCGGCCGGATTGCGCCGGGCGTTCGACGCCGGCTTCCGGTCCTGCGCCATCGTGTTCGTCCACGGCTACCGCTACACCGAGCACGAGGCGCGCGCCGAGGCGCTGGCCCAGCGCACAGGCTTCACCCAGGTCTCGGTGTCGCACCGGGCGAGTCCGCTGATGAAGCTGGTGCCGCGGGGCGACACCACGGTGGTGGATGCCTATCTGTCGCCGATCCTGCGCAGATACGTCGACCGCGTCGCCGAGCGCATGCCCAACGTGCCGCTCTACTTCATGCAGAGCTCGGGCGGGCTCACCGAGGCGCACCGGTTTCAGGGCAAGGATGCCATCCTGTCGGGACCGGCCGGCGGCATCGTGGGGATGGCGCGAACCGCGCTCGCGGCCGGTCATGCGCGCGTCATCGGCTTCGACATGGGCGGCACTTCGACCGACGTGAGCCACTTCGCGGGCGAGTACGAGCGGACCTTCGATACCGAGGTGGGCGGAGTGCGCGTGCGCGCGCCGATGATGAGCATTCACAGCATTGCGGCGGGCGGAGGGTCCATCGTCCGGTTCGACGGGGCGCGCCTGCGCGTCGGCCCGGAATCGGCCGGCGCGAATCCGGGGCCGGCGAGCTACCGCCGGCAAGGTCCGCTGACCATCACCGATGCGAACGTGCTGCTCGGACGGATCCAGCCGCAGTTCTTTCCGCGGGTGTTCGGACCCGCGGCCGACGAATCGCTCGACCGGGACGTGGTGGCGAGGCGGTTCGCCGAGCTCGCGCGCGAGATGAGCCCTGCGGCCGGGCGGCAGATCGCGGCCGAGCAGGTCGCGAGCGGCGCCTTGCAGATCGCGGTGGCGAGCATGGCGAACGCGGTGAAGCGCATCTCGGTCATGCGCGGCTATGACCTGCGCGGCTACACCTTGCAGTGCTTTGGCGGTGCCGGCGGTCAGCACGCGTGTCAGGTGGCGGACGCGCTCGGGATCGCGCGCATTCTGGTCCACCCGCTCGCGGGCGTGCTTTCGGCGTACGGCATGGGCCTTGCGGACCAGACGGCGATGCGCCAGCGCACGATCGAGAAGCCGCTCGACGAGGCAGGCCTCGAAGCCGCAAGGTCGGCGGCGCGGGCCCTCGCGGCGGAGGGCATCGCCGAGCTCGAGGCCCAGGGGCTCTCCGGCGCCGGCGTCACCGTGGTGAGCCGGGTCAACGTGCGCTATCAGGGCACCGACACCGCGCTCGGCGGCGCTCTGCCGCTGTCGGGACCGGCTCCCGATGCCCTCGCCGCCATCCGCGCCGCCTTCGAGGGCGCCTATCAGCAGCGCTTTGCGTTCCTCATGCCGGGCTACGCGCTCGTGATCGACTCGGTGGGCATCGAGTGCATTGCGGTGAGCGGGATCGAGGCGGGCGGCGGCACGGCGTCCCGGGGCGGTGCCGGGGCCGGCGCCGCTGCGTCGCCGGTCGCCGCGGTGGAGGTGTACTGCTTCGGGGACGAGGCGGCGCCGGGATGGCGGCCGTCACCGCTGTTCGAGATCGATGCGCTGCCGCCGGGCGCGGTCGTCGACGGCCCCGCGATCCTGATCGAGCGCAACGGCACCATCATGGTCGAGCCCGGCTGGCGCGCCGAAGTCACCGCAGCGCGCTGTCTCGAGCTCGCCAGGGTCCGTCCGCGCGCCGTGCGCCACGCCGCGGGCACGCAGGTCGATCCGATCGTCCTCGAGCTGTTCAACAATGTGTTCATGAACGTGGCGGAGCAGATGGGGCTGCGCCTGCAGAACACCGCGTACTCGGTCAACATCAAGGAGCGGCTGGATTTCAGCTGCGCGCTGTTCGACGACGAGGGCGCGCTGATCGCGAATGCGCCGCACATGCCGGTGCATCTCGGCTCGATGAGCGAGTCCATCCGCACCGTCATTGCGCGCAACCCGGCGATGCGGCGCGGCGACGTCTACGTGCTCAACGATCCGTATCACGGCGGCACGCATCTGCCCGACGTGACCGTGGTCACGCCGGTGTACCTGGAGGATGCCGACGACCGGCCGGCGTTCTTCGTCGCCTCGCGCGGGCACCATGCCGACATCGGCGGCACCACCCCGGGCTCGATGCCGCCGTTCTCCGCGACCATCGGCGAGGAGGGCGTGCTCATCGACAACGTCAAGCTGGTGGAAGAGGGCACGCTGCGCGAGACCGCGATGCGCGAGCTGCTGGCGAGCGGCCCGCACCCGGCGCGCAATCCGCTGCAGAACCTCGCGGACCTGCGCGCTCAGATCGCGGCGAACGAAAAGGGCGCCGCCGAGCTCAAGTCGGTGGTCGGGCACTTCGGGCGCGCCACCGTGGCCGCCTACATGGGGCACGTGCAGGACAACGCCGAGGAATCGGTGCGCCGGGTGATCACGGCCCTCAAAGACGGCGAGTTTGCGCTGCCGCTCGACAACGGCGCCGAGATCCGGGTGCGCATCCGCGTGGACGCCGCCGCGCGCGGAGCGGTGATCGATTTCACCGGCACGAGCGGCCAGCTTGCGAACAACTTCAACGCGCCGAGCGCCGTCACCACGGCCGCCGTGCTCTACGTTTTTCGCACGCTGGTCGATGACGAGATCCCGCTGAATGCCGGGTGCCTCAAGCCCTTGAGGATCGTGCTGCCGGAGGGGTGCATGCTGAACCCGAGGCCGCCCGCCGCCGTGGTCGCGGGCAACGTCGAGACCTCCACCTGCATCACCAATGCGCTCTACGGGGCCCTCGCACTGATGGCCTCGGGACAGTGCACCATGAATAATTTCACCTTCGGCAACGACCGCTACCAGTACTATGAGACGATTTCCGGCGGCTCCGGCGCCGGCGCGGATTTCGACGGCACCAGCGTGGTCCAGATCCACATGACCAACTCGCGCCTCACCGACCCCGAAGTGTTGGAGTTCCGCTTCCCGGTACGGCTCGAGTCGTACGAGATCCGCGCGGGATCGGGCGGCGCCGGCCGGTTCAAGGGCGGCAACGGGGGTATTCGACGGATCCGGTTCTTGGAAAGCATGACGGCGTCCCTATTGAGCAATGGCCGGGTGCACGGCGCCTTCGGCATGGACGGCGGCCAGCCCGGCGCGGTCGGCGAGGGTTGGGTCGAGCGCGCCGGCGGCGGCATCGAGCGGCTCCGTCACATCGGGCAGGTCGAGATGGGCATGGGCGACGTGTTCGTCGTCGTGACGCCCGGCGGGGGCGGATACGGCGCGCCGGAAAACGAGAGATAGTAAACTTTATGTATGTTACATATCATATTGATATTTAATACATTATGCCCAACATAGAGATGGTTGAGGTAGGACCGCGCGACGGCTTGCAGAACGAGTCGGTGATCCTCAGCACCGGGCAGAAGCTCGAGCTCATTCGCCGCGCCGTCGATGCGGGCTGCAAGCGCATCGAGGCCAACAGCTTCGTGAACCCGAAGCTCGTGCCGCAGATGGCGGACGCGGACGCCGTGGCCGGCGCGCTGCCCCGCCGTGACGGCGTGATCTTCATCGGGCTCGTGCTCAACAAGCGCGGCGCGCTGCGCGCGCTCGAGGCCGGCATGGATGAGCTCGGCGCCGTGTGCGCGGCCTCGGACGGGTTCGCGAGGCGCAATCAGGGGATGTCGTCGGCCGAGTCGCTCGCCATGTGCGGCGAGGTCATCCGTCTTGCGCGCGAGCACGGCCGCCGCGCCCAGATCACCATCTCCACCGCGTTCGGCTGTCCGTTCGACGGCCCGGTGGATCCCGCGAAGGTCGTCGAGATGGCGCGCACGGCCGCGGCCTTCGGCCCGATCGAGGTCGCCATCGCCGATACCATCGGAGTCGCCTCGCCGGGCGAGGTGGCGAGCCTGGTCGCCGAGGTGGGCGCCGCGATCGCGCCGCTGCCGGTGCGCGTTCACTTTCACAACACCCGCAACACCGGCCTCGCGAACGTCTGGGCCGCGGTGCAAGCCGGCGCGAAGGTCGTGGACGCCTCGCTCGGCGGCATCGGCGGCTGTCCCTTCGCTCCGCGCGCGACCGGCAACGTGCCCACCGAGGATGTGGCCTACATGCTCGAGCGCTCCGGATACCGCACCGGGCTCGATCTCGACGCGCTGATCGGCTCCTCGCAGTGGCTCGCGGGCCTGATGGGCCGCGACCTTCCGGGCATGCTGAGCCGGGCCGGCCTGTTTCCCGGCGCGGCCCCGGTCTCGTCGAGGGTCTCATGAGCGGTACCGCCAAACCGGCCACGCTGCGCCTCGAGATTCGCGAGCGCATCGCCTTCCTCACCCTCGCGCGCCCGGATGCGGCGAACACCATGAACCTTGCCTTCGGCCGCGAATTCCTATCCGCCGTGCTCGCCATCGAGGCGGCGCCGATCGTGCGCGCGGTGGTGATCACGGGGGAGGGCAGGAACTTCTGCTTCGGCGGCGACTTGAAGGGCATGGTCGCGTCGGGGACCGACATCCGCGGCTATCTCGCCGACCTCACGACGCACCTGCACGCCGGCATCGCCGTGCTCGCGCGGCTGGATGCGCCGGTGATCGCGGCCGTCAACGGCACCGCCGCGGGCGCGGGTCTCGGGCTCGTGCTTGCCGCCGACCTTGCCATTGCCGCGCGCAGCGCCAAGTTCGCGCCGGCCTACACCGCCGTCGGCCTCACGCCGGACGCGAGCTGCACCTTTCTGCTGCCGCGTGCGGTCGGATACAAGCGCGCCATGGAGCTCCTGATGACCAACCGCGTGCTCGATGCCGAGCAGGCGCTCGCCTGGGGGCTCGTGAACGAGGTCGTCGACGATGCGGGCTTGGCGGAGGCTGCCGCCGCCCTCGCCGCGCGCCTGAGCTCGGGTGCGACCGGCGCCTTCGGCGCTCTGAAAAGGCTCATGGCCGAGTCGGAGCCCGGCCTCGAGGCTCAGCTCGCCCGCGAGAGCCGCTCGATCGCGGCACGCGGCGTCGCCGCCGAGGGGAAGGAGGGCATCGCGGCGTTCCTCGAGAAACGGGCGCCGCGGTATTGAGGCATGCGGCGGGTCGAAACAAATGTCTGATTTGAGCAATCGCGTCGCGTTGATCACGGGCGGCTCCCGCGGCATCGGCAAGGCCGTTGCTCTCGCGCTCGCGAAGGGCGGCGCGGCGGTCGCCGTGAATTACCGCGCCCGCGGCGATGAGGCGGACGCGGTCGTCGAGGCCATCGCCAAGAGCGGCGGCCGGGCCGAGGCGTTTTGCGCGGACGTGTCGCGAAGCGCCGCCGTCCAAGGCCTGGTGCGCGAAGTGCAAGCCCGCCTGGGACCCATCGACATCCTGGTGAACAATGCCGGCATGGCGGCGGCGCGCGGCCTCGAAGATCTCACGGAGGAGGATTTCGACCTCACCATGACCGTCAACCTCAAGTCGGCATTTCTCTGCACGCAGGCGGTCTTGCCGGGCATGCGTGCGCGGCGCTGGGGCAGGATCGTCAACATGTCCTCGATCGCCGCCCGGCTGGGCTCGGGAGCGGTCAGCGTTGTCTATGCCGCGTCCAAGGCCGGCCTCGAAGGCTTGACGCGAGGCTACGCGCTGCGGCTCGCGCCCGAGGGCGTGACGGTGAATGCGGTGGCCCCGGGGCTCATCGACACGGACATGGGCAGGCCCCTCATCGAGGCCGGCGTCGGAGCCCGCATTCCAATGGGGCACGTGGGAACGGGCGAGGACATCGCGCGGGCGGTGGTTTTTCTGGTGGATGACGGGTACGTGACCGGCCAGACGCTTGCCGTCAACGGCGGGACGCTCTTTTGAATCAGCGCGACGAGGTGAATTTCACCTGCCGCAGCGTCAATCTGGTGAAATTGCGGCCGCGCTGAGACGCCGTCTCGAGCGCCGCTCACCGGGCCCGCCGCGCGCCTGGGCCGCGGCTGCCCATGCCGCCGCGCAACAGCGCGCATCGATGTTGCAAATTCGCTCACACTCCAAGGCCTATTTGGGCATTTTTTTCAAGGGCTTGTACGCCTAAAATCGCAGCATGAGCGCCGTGTCCGTCGCCGCCAAGCCCGCCCCCTATCAGCCCACGCACAAGATTCGACTGGTGACCGCGACGTCGCTGTTCGACGGGCACGATGCCTCGGTGAACATCATGCGCCGCGTGATGCAGGCCTCCGGCGCCGAGGTCATCCACCTCGGTCACAACCGCTCGGTGCAGGAGATCGTCTCGGCGGCGCTGCAGGAGGATGCGCAGGCCGTCGCGGTCACCTCCTATCAGGGCGGCCACGTCGAGTTCTTCAAGTACATGATCGACCTGCTGCGCCAGAACGGGGGCGAGAACATCAAGGTGTTCGGCGGCGGCGGCGGCGTGATCGTGCCGGCGGAAATCCGCGAGCTGATGGCCTACGGGGTGGCGCGCCTCTATTCTCCCGAGGACGGCGCGAAGCTCGGCCTGCAGGGCATGATCGACGATGTCATCCGCGGGAGCGACTACGACCTGACGGCGCTCGCCCCGTCGGACGATGACGCGCTCGCCGCGCTGCACTCCGGCAACCGCAGACACCTCGCGCGGGCCATCACGGCGCTCGAGAATCGCGGCTACTCCGCGCGCACCCGGCAGCAGGTGCTGCAGTCGGCCTCCGGCATCAGGACGCCGGTGCTCGGCATCACCGGCACGGGCGGCGCGGGCAAGTCGTCGCTGACCGACGAGATCATCCTGCGCCTGCGCCTCGATCAGGACGACCGCATGCGGGTCGCGGTCATCTCCATCGATCCGTCGCGCAAGCGCACCGGAGGCGCGCTGCTCGGCGACCGCATCCGCATGAATGCCATCGATTCGGACAAGATCTTCATGCGCTCGCTGGCCACGCGCGACACCGGCACGGAGATCTCGGGCGCATTGCCCGAGGTGATCGCCGCGTGCAAGCTGAGCGGATTCGATCTCATCGTGGTGGAGACCTCCGGCATCGGGCAGGGTGAGTCGGCCATCGTGCCCCTGGCCGATGCGTCGCTCTACGTCATGACCCCGGAATTCGGCGCGGCCACGCAGCTCGAGAAGATCGACATGCTGGATTTCGCCGACTTCGTCGCGATCAACAAGTTCGACCGCAAGGGCTCGGACGACGCCTTGCGCGACGTGCGCAAGCAATACCAGCGCAACCATGAGGCCTTTGCGCAGCCGCCGGATCAGATGCCGGTCTTCGGCACCATGGCCTCGCGCTTCAACGACGACGGCGTGACCGCCCTCTATCAGGCGCTGTTGCCGCGCCTCGCCGACCAGGGCCTGAAGCTTGCGGCGGGCAAGCTGCCCAAGGTGGCGATCAAGGCATCCTCGCGCGGGCGCGCGATCGTCCCGCCGGAGCGCGTGCGCTACCTCGCGGAGATCTCCACGACGCTGCGGGACTATCACCGGTTCACCGGCGAGCAGGCGCGCATCGCGCGCGAGAGGCAGTCGCTCGCCGTGTCCAAGGCCCTGTTCGCGGCGTCGGGTCGCGCCGTCGAGGGGTTCGACGAGCTGATCGCGGCGAAGAATCACGAGCTCGACCCGGGCGCGCGCAAGCTCCTCGAGCAGTGGCCGAAGACCCAGGAGCTGTACGCCCGGCCGGAGTATTCCGTGCGCATCCGCGACAAGGAGATCCGCACCAGGCTCACCAGCGAATCGCTTTCCGGGACGAAGATCCGCAAGGTGTCGCTGCCGCGCTACGAGGACGACGGCGAGACGCTCAGGTTCCTGATGAAGGAGAACCTGCCGGGCTCCTTCCCGTATACCGCGGGCGTGTTCGCGTTCAAGCGCGAGGGCGAGGATCCGACGCGCATGTTCGCCGGCGAGGGTGACGCGTTCCGCACCAATCAGCGCTTCAAGCGGGTGTCCGAGGGCATGCCGGCGCACCGGCTGTCCACGGCGTTCGATTCGGTCACCTTGTATGGATGGGACCCGGACCTGCGCCCGGACATCTACGGCAAGGTCGGGAATTCCGGCGTGTCCATCGCGACGCTCGAGGACATGAAGGTGCTGTATTCGGGTTTCGACCTGACCGCGCCGACGACCTCCGTGTCGATGACCATCAACGGACCGGCGCCGATGATCCTGGCCATGTTCATGAACACGGCCATCGATCAGCAGGTGGAGAAGTTCCGCACCGACAACGGGCGTGACCCGACCGCGGACGAGCAGGAGAAGATCAAGGCATGGACGCTGTCCACGGTGCGCGGCACGGTGCAGGCGGACATCCTCAAGGAGGACCAGGGCCAGAACACCTGCATCTTCTCCACCGAATTCGCGCTCAAGATGATGGGCGACATCCAGGAGTACTTCGTCCATCACCAGGTGCAGAACTTCTATTCGGTCTCGATTTCCGGCTATCACATCGCCGAGGCGGGCGCGAACCCCATTTCGCAGCTCGCGTTCACGCTCGCGAACGGCTTCACCTACGTGGAGTCCTACATCGCGCGCGGCATGATGGTGGATGACTTCGCGGCGAATCTGTCGTTCTTCTTCTCGAACGGCATGGACCCCGAATATTCGGTGATCGGCAGGGTGGCGCGTCGCATCTGGGCCGTGGCCATGAAGCACAAATACGGGGCGAACGAGCGCAGCCAGAAGCTCAAGTACCACGTGCAGACCTCGGGGCGCTCCCTGCACGCGCAGGAGATGGCGTTCAACGACATCCGCACCACGCTGCAGGCGCTCATCGCCATCTACGACAACTGCAACAGCCTGCACACGAATGCGTACGACGAGGCGATCACCACGCCGACCGAGGACAGCGTGCGCCGCGCGATGGCGATCCAGCTCATCATCAACCGGGAATGGGGCCTCGCCAAGAACGAGAATCCCAATCAGGGCAGCTTCATCATCGAGGAGCTGACCGATCTGGTGGAGGAGGCGGTGCTCAAGGAGTTCGACGCAATCGCCGAGCGCGGCGGGGTGCTCGGCGCCATGGAGACGGGCTACCAGCGCGGCAAGATCCAGGAAGAGTCGTTGTTCTACGAGCGCAAGAAGCATGACGGCACCTATCCGATCATCGGCGTCAACACCTTCCGCAACCCGCACGGCGATGCCGCTCCGGTCGCGCTGGAGCTGGCGCGGTCGACCGACGCGGAGAAGCAGTCGCAGTTGAGGCGGCTGGCGGACTTCAAGCAGGAGAATGCCGGCGATGGGCCGCGTCTGCTCGAGCGGCTGCGCCGCGCCGTCATCGACAACGGCAATACCTTCGAGGTGTTGATGGATGCCGTCCGGGTCTGCTCCCTCGGGCAGATCACCGACACCCTGTTCGAAGTCGGCGGCCGCTACCGCCGCAACATGTAGCCAGGAGCGTGAACGCATGAGTCTCTCGCGCATCGGCGTCATCGGCGCCGGGACGATGGGCAACGGCATCGCGCAGATCTGCGCGGCGGCGGGCCTCTCGGTGGTGATGGTCGACATCTCGGATGCGGCGGTTGCCCGCGGCATGGCGGCGATCGGCGCGAGCCTCGACCGCCTGGTCAAGAAGGACAAGATGAAGGCGCCGGAGCGCGACGCTGCGCTCGGGCGCGTGCGCACCGGCACCGACTATGCGGAACTCGCGAGCTCGGATCTCGTGATCGAGGCGGCGACCGAGAATCTGTCCGTGAAGCGCGCCGTGCTCAAGCAGGCGGACGAGCTGCTGCGGCCGGAAGCCATCCTCGCGACCAACACCTCCTCGATCTCGATCACCGAGCTTGCCGGGTCGACCGCCCATCCGGGCCGCTTCATCGGCCTGCACTTCTTCAACCCCGTGCCGCTCATGCCGCTGGTCGAGATCATCCCGGGTCTCGCGACCGCCGCTGCGACCCGCGCCGCCGCGGCGCAATTCATACTCGAGATCGGCAAGACCTCGATCGTCGCGAAGAACTCGCCGGGGTTCGCCGTCAACCGGATTCTCTGCCCGATGATCAACGAGGCCATATTCGCCCTGCAGGAAGGGGTCGCCAGCGCCGCGGACATCGACGCCGGGATGAAGCTCGGCTGCAACCATCCCATCGGCCCGCTCGCGCTCGCGGATCTCGTCGGTCTGGATACGCTGCTCTCCGTGATGGAGGTGTTCCAGCGTGACTATGGCGATCCTAAATACCGGCCCGCCCCGCTGCTGCGCGAGATGGTGGCCGCCGGCAGGCTCGGCCGCAAGAGCGGCCGGGGCTTCTTCGATTACGGCTGAGGCGATGGCCGGCCGCCCGCTGCTCCGATTCCGCTGAGCCCCCGGGGCATTCCCGTGGCGATCTTTTCGAGGTAACACCGTGCACGAATATCAAGCTCCGCTGGCAGACATGAGATTCGTGCTGCGCGAACTGATCGACGTCAAGCTGCTGGCTGCGCTGCCGGGATTCGAGGAGGTCACGCCCGACGTCGCGGAGTCCGTCCTGGAGGAGGGCGCGAAGTTCGCGGCTCAGGTGCTGTCCCCGCTCAATCGCAGCGGCGACCTCGAGGGCGTGAGGCTCGAAGGGGACACCGTCCGGACGGCGGCGGGCTGGAAGGAGGCGTACGCGCGGTTCGTCGGCGACGGCTGGAGCGCGCTGTCGTGTCCGGCGGAGTACGGCGGCCAAAATCTTCCCCGGGTATTGTCCGCGTTGATCGAGGAGATGTGGAACGGTGCCAATCTCGCGTTCGCGCTCTGTCCCATGCTGACCCGCGGCGCCATCGAGTCGATCGAGCTGCGCGGCTCCTCGCGGCAGAAGCAGGCATTCCTGCCGAAGATGGTGGCGGGCGAGTGGGCCGGGACCATGGTGCTGACCGAGCCGCAGGCGGGCTCCGATCTCTCCGCGGTGCGTACGCGCGCCGAGCGTGCGCCCGACGGCCGCTTCCGGCTGTTCGGCCAGAAGATCTTCATCACCTACGGCGACCATGATCTCACCGACAACGTGGTGCACATGGTGCTCGCGCGCATTCCCGGCAGCCCCGAGGGCGTGAAGGGCATCTCCCTGTTCCTGGTGCCCAAGTTCCTGATCGGACCGGACGGGCGGCCCGGCGAGCGCAACGATGTGTACTGCGTCTCCACCGAGCACAAGCTCGGCATTCACGCGAGCCCGACCTGCGTGCTCTCGTTCGGTGAGCACGGCGGGGCGCTCGGCGAGCTGGTCGGCGAGGAGAACCGCGGCCTGGAGTACATGTTCATCATGATGAACGCCGCGCGCTTCTCGGTCGGCGTCGAGGGTATCGGCGTCGCCGAGCGCGCCTACCAGACGGCACTCGCCTACGCACGAGAGCGCATCCAGAGCGCCGACGCCGGCGCCCGCGGTGCCGGCCGGGTGGCCATCGTGCGCCACCCCGACGTGCGGCGCATGCTGCTCATGATGAAGTCCCAGACCGAGGCCATGCGCGCTCTCGCGGCCGTGGTCGCCGTGTCGCTCGACGCCGCCCGGCTGCACCCGGAGGAGCGGGAGCGGGCGCACCACCAGGCGTTCGTCGACCTGATGATCCCGGTGGTCAAGGGCTGGTGCACGGAGAATTCCGTGGAGATCGCCTCGCTCGGCATCCAGGTGCATGGAGGCGTCGGATTCGTGGAGGAGACCGGGGCTGCCCAGCTCTTGCGCGATGCCCGCATCACGCCGATCTACGAGGGGACGACCGGAATCCAGGCGAGCGATCTCGTCGGCCGGAAACTCGGCCGCGACGGCGGCGCGGCGGCCCGCGCCGTGATCGCGCAGATGCGGCGCTGTGCGGAGGAGGCCGCGAAGTGCGGTGCTCTCAGCGACGCCGCGGCCCAGCTCTCGAGGGGCATCGAGGCGCTCGACGAGGCGGTCGGTCACACGGTCGCGGTGCTGCCCAAGGACATCCGCGCCGCGATGGCGGGGGCCGTGCCCCTGCTCGAGCTGTTCGGAATCGTCGCCGGCGGCTGGCAGCTGCTGCGCTCGGCCCTCATCGCCTCCGGACGGCTCGCGGGCGGCGCCTCCGCGTCTGCCGCGGGGAGCGGGGGCGGGGGCGGCCCTCCCGCGGAGGCCGCGTTTTACGAGGCCAAGCTCGCGACCGCGCGGTTCTATTGTGATTTTCTGCTGCCCCACGCGCCGGCGCTCGGGCATTCCATCGTGCACGGGGCCGGCGCGGTGCTGGCGGAGAGCGCCCTGTAGGCCGCAGGGCTCGCTCGCGCGGGCCGCCGAGCTGGGTGAGAATGCCCGCGTGAATCCGCGCTACCCGAACCGCATCGTCTGTCTCACCGAAGAGCCCACCGAGGTGCTGTACGCGCTCGGCCTCGAGGACCGCATCGTCGGCATCTCCGGCTTCACGGTCCGGCCGGCGCGCGCGCGCCGCGAGAAGCCCCGCGTGTCGGCGTTCATCAGCGCCAAGGTTGATCGCATC
This sequence comes from Steroidobacteraceae bacterium, assembly GCA_036272295.1. Classification (GTDB taxonomy): domain Bacteria; phylum Pseudomonadota; class Gammaproteobacteria; order Steroidobacterales; family Steroidobacteraceae; genus Bog-1198. The sequence goes on along the minus strand of DATAYZ010000081.1, from coordinate 3,734 downwards.
CTCGCGCTCGACCCCGACTTTGCGATCGGCTTTTCCGACATCCAGGCGGACATTGCGCAGGCGCTCATCAAGCGCGGGGTCGAGGTCTGGATCAGCAATCACCGCACCGTCGGGGGGATCCTCGGCTACGTGCGGCGGCTGGGAGCGCTGGTCGGCGCAGCGGGGCCGGCCGAGGAATTTGCGCGCGGGCTGGAGCGGCACGTCGACGAGGTGCGCGCGGCGGCCGCGCGGCTGCCGCGGCGACCGCGGATCTACTTCGAGGAATGGGACGAGCCCCTGATCACGGCCATCGGCTGGGTCAGTGAGATCATCGGCATCGCGGGAGGCGACGAAATCTTTCCGGAGCGCGCCGCCCGCTCGCTCGGAAAGGATCGCATTCTCGAGGATCCCGCCGAGGTCGTGCGGCGCGCGCCCGACATCATCCTCGGCTCCTGGTGCGGCAAGCGCTTTCGCGCGGCAGCCGTGCGCGCTCGCGCCGGCTGGGCTGCGGTGCCCGCGGTACGCGACGGCGAGCTGCACGAGATCAAGTCGGCCATCATCCTGCAGCCCGGGCCCGCGGCGCTCACCGACGGCTTGGACGCGATTCATGCGATCGTGAAGCGATGGTCGATGTCCGCATGATCGTGACCGAGCTCACCCACCGTTTCCGCCGCCATGTCGCCCGCGAGCTGTACGACGAGTCGGGCGATCTGCCCGTCGGCAGCGCCATCTACACGCTGTCCGATCCGCGCGACATTCGCGCGATCCGCTACGTCGGGCAGACCAACCACCCGCGCCGGCGCTTCCTCCAGCATCTCACCCATGCGCGCCTGTGGCTGCCGGACGAGCGTCCGTGGTGGGTGGCGTCGCCGAAGCTGCGGCCGCTGTACGAATGGATCCGTGCACTCTACGGCGACGGCTCGCGCCTGCCGGTCATGGTGCTCTGGGCATGGCGCCCGACGCCGGCCTCGGCGCGCCTGGCGGAGCGTGCGCGAATCTACGAGTGCTGGGCGAAGTCCCTGCCCATTCTCAACGTCGAGGCGGAGATTCTCGATCGGCCCGGGACGGCGGATGCGGCCCGCGCCGGAGACCCGCGGCGATGACCGTGCAAGGCCCGACGGCCGCGCCCGCGGCCGGCGAGGGCGTCGCCTCGCCGTGCATCAACATCTGCAGGCTGGATGCGGCCAACGTGTGCATCGGCTGCCGGCGCACGCTGGCCGAGATCGCCGAGTGGTCCCGCGCCGGAGATCAGCGCAGGCTGCAGATCCTGCGCAACGTCAAGGCCCGCGCCTAGGCATCCGCTAGCGCGGCTGCATGCGGATGGCGCCGTCCAAACGGATGGTCTCGCCGTTCAGCATGGTGTTCTCGATGATCTGCGCCACGAGATCGGCATACTCGGAGGGCTCGCCGAGCCGCGGCGGGAACGGGGTCTGCTTGCCGAGCGAGTCCTGAGCCTCCTGCGGCAGGCCCTTCATCATCGGCGTGGCGAACAGGCCGGGCGCGACCGTCACGACCCGGATGCCGGAGGAGGCGAGCTCGCGCGCCATGGGGAGCGTCATTCCGACGATGGCGCCCTTGGATGCGGAGTACGCGACCTGCCCGATCTGGCCGTCGAACGCGGCCACCGACGCCGTCATCACGATCACCCCGCGCTCGCCCTTGGCATTAGGTGCGTTCGCCTGCATGGCGAGCGTGGCCGCCTTGGCAACGAGCACGGTGCCGACGAGATTGATCTCGATCATCCTGCGGAAAAAGGCGGCGGGCATGGGGCCCTGTTTGCCGACCAGGCGCGCGGGCGTGGCAATGCCGGCACAGTTGACGGCGGCGTCGATGCGTCCCATGCGCGCGCGAGCCTGCTCGACCGCCGCATCGACCGCGGCCTCGTCGGTCACGTCGGTCTGGAGGAAGAGGGCCCGCTCGCCGAGGGCCGCCGCCGCCGCGGCGCCTTGCGCCTGGTTCACGTCGAGGAGGACGGCCTTGCCGCCCGCGGCGATGATCCTCGCGGCGGTCGCGTGCCCGAGGCCCGAGGCGCCGCCCGTGACCACCGCGTTCAGCGTCTTGAGCTCCATGCGGCGCGGCTACTTCAGGCTGATCGTGGTGTTCACGCCGGTGGACGGACCGTCCTCGAACCAGCGCTCGGTGATGGTCTTGGTCTGCGTGTAGAACTGCACCGCCTGTTTCCCGTAGGTGCCGAGGTCGCCGAGCTTCGAGCCGCGCGAGCCGGTGAAGCTGAAGATCGGGACGGGCACCGGGATCGGCAGGTTGATGCCGACCTGGCCCACGTCGATCTCGTTCTGGAACTTGCGCGCGACGGCGCCGCTCTGGGTGAATATGCCGGTGCCGTTGCCGAACGGATTGGCGTTGACCAGCGCGATGGCGTCGCTCAGCGTGTCGACCCCGATGATGGTCATGACCGGCCCGAAGATCTCGGTCGTGTAGATGCTCATGTCCGTCTTCACGCCCGAAAATATGGTCGGACCCACGAAATTGCCCTGGTCGTAGCCCGCCACCTTGATCCCACGACCGTCGAGCTCGAGCTTGGCTCCCTGCTTCACTCCTTCCTCGATCAGGCCGAGGATGCGGTGCTTCGCCTTTTTCGAGATCACGGGGCCGAGGTCGGCGTCCTTCTCGCTCCCGGCATTGACCTTGAGCGCCCTGGCCTTCGCGACGATGTCCGGGATCCACTTGCGCGCCTCGCCGACGAGGACGGTCACCGAGGTCGCCATGCAGCGCTGGCCGGCGGCGCCGAAGGTCGCGCCGACCACGGCGTTGAGCGATTGCTCCTTGTTTGCATCGGGCATGACGACCGCATGGTTCTTGGCCCCCATCAGGCATTGCACACGCTTGCCGTGCTGCGAGGCGAGCGTATACACGTGGGTGCCGACGGCGGTCGAGCCGACGAAGGAGACGGCCGCGATGTCCGGATGCGTGCACAGGGCATCGACGGCACGCTTGCCCCCGTGAACGATGTTGAGCACGCCCGGCGGCAGGCCGGCCTCGAGCGCGAGCTCGGCGAGCAGCATGGGCGTGAGCGGATCCTGCTCGGAGGGCTTGAGCACGAAGGTGTTGCCGCAGACCACCGCCATGGGGAACATCCACAGCGGAATCATGGCGGGGAAGTTGAAGGGCGTGATGCCGGCACACACGCCGATCGGCTGCCGGATCGTATAGGTGTCCACCCCGGTGGCGACGTTCTCGGCGAACTCGCCGAGCTGCAGCGTGCCGACCGAGCAGGCGTGCTCGACGACCTCGAGGCCCCGGAACACATCCCCCTCGGCGTCTGCCAGGGTCTTGCCCTGCTCGGCGCTCAAGGTGCGGGCGATGCGGGTCATGTGCTCGCGCACCAGCGCCTGGAGCTTGAGCATGAGGCGCGCGCGGGTCGCGAGCGGAGTGTTCTTCCAGGTCTTGTACGCCTTCTTCGCCGAGGCGATCGCCGCCTCGATCTCGGCGTCCGTGGCGAAGGGGACCTGCGCCAGCACCTCCTGGGTCGCCGGATTGACCACGTCCTGCCATTCATCCGACTGCGACTCGACGAACTTGCCGTCGAGCAGCATTTTGACGGAGGCAGTCCGGGTGGAGAGCGACTGGGGATTCGTGGACATGATCTTCCTTTAGCTGCCGGGGACACACGGATAACGGGCCGTCTAGTTTAAACTATCGGCCCTCTACTTTGGCTTCCGGGGTGGCCAAGCCCTTCAATGCGCAGGCGAAATGGCAACGACGATCCGGCCGCGACGCCCCGGGGGGCGGCCGTT
>DATAYZ010000080.1:0-25145 GCA_036272295.1 Steroidobacteraceae bacterium | reverse complement strand
GGCTCGTCTAGACGGCCCGACACGGCAACGAAATCGCCCGGCTGCAACAAGCCTATCGCCTTGGCCTGATCTGCGATCTCGACGCCATTGTAGGAAAAGGCGGTGTCCTTGCCGATCAAAAGACGCTGACCTTCGACTGTCAGAGTGCCATGCGAGAGATCCACACTTTCGACAGCTCCCAACACTCGCAGCTCCGCGCCATAGATACCCTTCAGCTCCGCGGCTGTGACTTGTGCATGCGCTTGTTGCACGCCAACAGCTACCGCACCAACCGCGAGAGCGCTGGTCACAGCGAACCTCAAACCCTTCATTTCCCTTCCCCTTAGACTTCTTTCAAAAGTTCAGTGTTTCAATTCCGAAAACTCAATTGCGTCGCGCAATTTAGTGGTGTCTGGTTGTGCCTCAACATATAGAAAGCACTGCAAACCCGCGCGAATATCCGGGAGTTCGCCTTGCCGAGTTCCAACTTTCTCTTGGAGATCCACAGCGGCAAATGTGTCGACGCGCTGCAGAAACTGTCCGCCGACGACTTTCAGATACGAATGCAGCTCAGCAAGCTGCGGGGCGGTGAGTGGCGCATCGACAATCATGGTTCGTTCGAACAATGCGGTGCCGTCACCCTTTCCCCTAGTGTTGTTCTCGAGAGTTGAGAGTAGCGACTCCACGAGACTCGCCATGCGATTAAGGTTCTCGGGCGAAAGACTCGGCTCGATGTATTCCTGCTTGAGAGGTTTCCAAATGTCGGTGCCCACCTCTGCAACGGCACCGACTCGCCGTAGTTCCTTAAGAACGACGTGAGGAGATACGCCTGGAGAGTGTCGCGCCGCCAAATTGCTAAAACTGAGAGGACTACCGTCGAACGGCAGATCCACTGGAAACCCATAGGGCCCTACATAGTCCCTGTCGTTGTGCCACCCATGCAGAACGCGAGCAGAAGGATTCGACATCTCAAGCAGCTCGCTTGAGTCGAAGCGCTCCCGTTCTGCGAGCACAGCGTTTAGCTCATTGGGTGACATGCCAGTGAGCTCACAAACTGATGAGGCGGGTGACTTCATCCCTTTTCCGACAAAATCCTTGGCAGCCGATTCGACGAACGCCATTTGGGCGATGGCAGCGAAGTGAGAATATGTAAGACCTTCACGCAACATAATTCTCACCAGCGGCCGTAGTAACCGCATCAGCGACATCAACCAAGCGGTTTTTACATTATCTGGCATTTGTGAAGGATTTCACACATTTTGCGTCGAAATTGATGTTTTCTCTTAGGAGAACCGTAGGAGAAGTTATCCAGAGCTTATGTCAAAATTTGGAAAATGTATGCAGCAACTAGCTGAAATCGTTCGTGTTGCGTTACACATCCGTGTGCTCGATATTTCCATTCGACGACGCATGGTGCGCCGCGGGATACCCCTTCTGCTGGTGCTGGCCCTCGCTGGCTGCTCCGGTCACGATCAATCCAATGGCGAATCAAATGGCAATAAGTCAAATGAAACGAGGATTCTAAGAAGAGGTCTGCCGGGCGAGCCACAAACCCTTGATCCTCAGCTAGCCGATGACACGTTTTCCTTCCCGGTCCTGCGGGATCTCTATGAGGGCTTGACCGATGAGGGCCCCAAAGGCGAAGTCGAGCCCGGCGTCGCCGAGTCCTGGAAGGTTGACGATACGGGGACGGTTTACGACTTCAAACTTCGTTCAGGAGCCAAGTGGTCTAACGGTGACCCGATCACGGCGACGGAATTTGTTCAAGCACTACGCCGAGCAGTCGATCCCAAGGCGGCGTCTGGCTCTTCTGCGTTGTTGGCAGCTATAAAGGGTTCCAGCGATATCACTGCAGGTCGAAAGCCTCCCGAGGCATTGGCGGTAGAGGCGAGCGGAAACGACTCCCTGCGAATTGAGTTAGAACATCCGGCGCCCTTTATTCTGCAGGTTCTCTCTCAGCCTATAGCTGCACCACTCCACCCCGGCAGCGCCCCAAAGAAGGCAATAACAAATGGGCCGTACACTCTGGTCACCAGAATTCCTGGGTCTTTCATCGAACTAGCGAAGAACCCGAATTACTGGGACGCAGCGAAAGTCAGGATTGGCAGAGTGCGCTATATGAACGCCGAGTCCGAAGCTACCGAGATTCGAGAGTACGAAGCAGGTCAGATTGATATGACCTCTACGATTCCCGCGCCTGATCTGGAGAGGATCACTAAACACTATGGAAGCGAAGTTCAAACCGCACCAATCCTCGGCACGCTCTATCTAGGGCTGGACGTTTCCGAGCCGCCTTTAAAAGACAACCGCGACCTTCGTCAAGCGCTCTCGATGGCCGTTGATCGTGAGCTCATCGCAGAACATGTAGTCGTCGGAGTGAATCCCGCATACTCCTTTGTGTCAAAAGGAGTATCGGGATATCAGGCGCCCAGCTACGACTGGTCGACGTGGCCGCGCAATCAACGGATCAGTTTTGCTCGCACTCTCTACGCGCGATCCGGCTACTCAGATAAACGGCCGCTCCATCTGACTTTGTATTTCAACAGCGGAGAGAGCATTCAGCGAATCATGATTGCGGTCGCGGCCAATTGGAAGGCAAATCTTGGTGTTACCACAGATCTCGTTAGTGACGAATTCCGGGTATTTCTCTCCGGAAGGAGAGATCGCAGCAAATGGGATGCCATTCGACTCGGTTGGTACGCCGACTATGACGATCCAGCGAGCTTCTTGGAGGTATTCTCGAAAAATAACATTCAAAACGATCCCGGCTACGCCAGCCAAAAGTTCAACGACCTCATTGATGCCGCGCGTATCGAGCCTAATCCTCACAATCGAATAGAGCTACTTCGGTCGGCGGAAGCTACGTTACTGAGCGACTACCCAATAATCCCGGTCTACTTTTATATAGCTCGTCGACTCGTCAAACCCGACTTGGGCGGCGCCGAGATTTCGCCGATGAACCACACCTACTCAAAGCATTTGTATTGGAAGCATTAGTGGGTATCGCGTCTGAGCGCGTGACTCGCGATGCATGAATCGACCACATGTGCTCCTCACTCGCCTCAAACCCCTCAGGTATATTCCCCCCATGACCTACTGCGTCGGCCTCCTAGTCGACACCGGCCTCGTAATGCTGGCCGACTCGCGGACCAACGCCGGTGTCGATCAGATCAACACTTTTCGCAAGATGGCGACGTTTCAGGCGCCCAACGAGCGGGTGCTGGTCCTGATGTCGGCCGGCAACCTCGCCATCACCCAGGCGGTGGTCAACCTGCTCCATGAGCGGCCGGCGCCGGGTGAGCCGACCCTGTTGTTCCAGGCCGCGAACATGTTCAGCGCGGCGCGGGTCGTCGGGGACGCGCTGCGCGCGATTCATCAGCGCGACGGCGAGTCGCTCAATGAGCACGGGCACGAGTTCAACGGGACGTTCATCCTGGGCGGCCAGATCAGGGGCGAGGAGCCGCGCCTCTTCCACATCTACTCGGCGGGCAACTTCATCGAGTCGTCGCCGGACACGCCGTACTTCCAGATCGGCGAGTCCAAGTACGGCAAGCCCATCATCGACCGCGTGATCTCGCGAAGCTCCAGCCTGGCGCAGGCCGCGAAGTGCGCCTTGGTGTCCATGGACTCCACTCTGCGATCGAACCTCACGGTCGGGGCGCCCCTCGATCTCGCGGTGATGCGGCGCGACGACTTCAAGCTCGCAACGCACATGAGCATCGATCTGGACAACGCCTACTTCACCATGTTGCGCGAGCTCTGGGGCCTCGCGCTGAAAGAGGTGTTCAGCCAGCTCCCGAACCCGGACTGGTGAGATCACGCGCGGCGGCCGCCACCCGTGTGCCGGCCAATTCGGCCAGCATCACGGCGCGGGCTGATTGGTCGCGAGCCAGTAGTCCCCGATCCGCCCTGCCGCCTCGACGAACTCGCCGAAATCGACCGGCTTGCGCACGAAGCCGTTGGCGCCGAGGTCGTAGCAGGACACGAGGTCGCTCTTCTCCGAGCTGGTGGTGAGCACCACGATGGGAATGCGCCGCGTGCGCTCGTCGGCCCTGACGCGCCGCAGCACCTCGATTCCGCCGATCTTGGGAAGCTTGAGGTCGAGCAGTACCACGTCGGGCTTGATGTCGGTATCGCGGCCGGCGTGCGCCCCGCTCGCGTGCAGATAGTCGATGGCCTCGGCGCCGTCGCCGACGACCTCGATGTCTCCGGTCACCTTCGCGCGGCGGAAGGCGCGCAGCGCCAGCTCGACGTCATCGTCACTGTCTTCGACCAGCAGAATCAGCTTGGGGCGGCTCATGGATCGGCGGGCTCCGGGTTTCGGGGACCGTGAAGGATATCATCGCTCCTTCGCCCACGGCGGCTTTTGCCCAGATCCGTCCGCCGTGATGATCGATGACGCGCTGCACCGTAGCGAGGCCGATGCCGGTGCCCGGGAAGTCGCTGTTGGTGTGCAGCCGCTGAAACGGCTGGAACAGGTTGGCGGCGTGAGCCATGTCGAAACCCGCGCCGTTGTCCTTGACCGAGATCACCAGGCTGCCCTCCGCGTCCTCGGCTCGAAGCTCGATGCGGGCTGCCGGCGCGCGGGCGGTGAACTTCCACGCATTGCCGAGCAGGTTGTCGAGCAGCACGCGCATCAGCCCGCGGTCCGCCTGCAGAATCAGGCCGGGCTGTATGTCGACGGCCACCTTCCGCTCCGAATGCTGCGCCAGCTCATCGATGACGGCATGCGCCATGGCCGAGAGGTCCACGGCCTCCCGATTGACCTGCGTCCGGCTGATCCGCGCGAGCAGCAGCATGTCGTCGATCAGAGCCCCCATGCGCTGGGCGCTCGCGCGGATCCGCTGCAGGTAATTCTTGCCGGTCTCGTCGAGCTGATCGGCACAATCCTCGACCAGCGCCTGGCTGAAGCCGTCGATGCTGCGGAGCGGCGCACGCAGGTCGTGGGACACCGAGTAGCTGAAGGATTCCAGCTCCCGATTCTTGTATTCCAGCTCCTCGACCAGCGCCGACTTGGCCACGGCCAGCTCGCGCGCCGCGCGCGCCTCGGCGGCCTCGAGCTCGCTGCGCAGCAGCTGGTCGCGGATGCGGCGGTTCTCGTCCTCGAATTGCTTGCGGCGGATCTGCGCCTGGATGCGCGCGCGCAGCACGTCGAGCTCGCTGGACTTCGAGATGTAGTCGTCCGCGCCGGTGGAGAGCCCCTCGATCAGCGCGCGCCGGTTCTCGACGGCGGTGAGCATGATCAGCGGGATGTTGCGCAAGGCGGTCGATGCCTTGATCCGCTTGCAGGTCTCCTGCCCGCCCATGCCCGGCATCATCAGGTCCAGGAGGATGCAATCCACGCTCTGCACCTCGAGCACCTCGAGCGCTTCCTCGCCGGAATGCGCGAGCACCACGTCATACCCCTCGTCGCGCAGCACGCCCGCGAGCTCGTGCAGGTAGGTCAGGCTGTCGTCGACGGCGAGCACGCGCTTCGGGCTCGACAGGCTCGTGCCGCGGTCGGCCTCGGTCTGGGTCGAGCGCAGCATGGCGGTGAAGCGCGCCAGCACCACGTCGAGGTCCTCCCCCTTGTGCACGAACGCATCCGCGCCCGACTCCAGCGCCTTGAGCTCCGCATCGCGTTGGGCGGACGCGGTCAGGAGCAGGCAGGGCAGTCCGCGCAAGGCGGCATCCAGCCGCACGCGGCGGATCACCGTCGAGCCGTCGATGCCCGGCATGACGCCATCGACGATCAGCGCGGCCGGGCGCCGCGTGGCGGCGAGCTTGAGCCCCTGCTCTCCGGAATCGGCCGTCACCACCCGGAAGCCCGCGCCTTCCAGCGCTTCCTTCAGCTCCTCCCGGAACGTGAGGCTGTCGTCGATGACGAGCACCGTGCGCTGGTCTGCCGATGCGTCTCCGCTGTCGCCCAGGCGCAGGAGCTCCGTGGCCCGCGCGACGACATGCCCGGTGTCATAGGGCTTGCCGACGTAATCGTTGGCCCCCTTGCGCATGCCGCGGATGCGGTCCTTCACCTCGGTCTCGCCGGACAGCATCAGCACCGGCAGGTCCGGCGCTGCGCCCGCGCGGATCTCCTCGAGCAGCGAGACCCCGTCGCCGTCGGGCAGCATCACGTCGAGCACCGCAAGATCGATGTCGTGCGCGGTCAGCGCCGCGCGCGCCTCGGCCAGGGTGCCGCACAGAATCGCGTGCAGGCCCGCGGCCTCGAATGCCTCCGCGAGGTCCATGCGCACGGTCAGGCTGTCATCGACGATCAGCACGTTCCTGCTCATGGCATGCCTCCATTGCGCCCGAGCAGGAGCCCGATCTCCGGCCCGATCCGCTCGAGCGGCAGCACCATCTGCGCCGCCCCGAGCAGCGCCGCCTCCCGCGGCATGCCGTACACCACCGACGTGGCCTCGTCCTGCGCGATCGTGGTGCCGCCGCCGCGCCGGATCGCGAGCAGGCCCGCGGCCCCGTCCCGCCCCATGCCGGTGAGCAGGCAGGCGATGACCTGCTCGGGGCAATCCTGCGCGAGCGACTCGAACAGCACGTCGACCGACGGACGGCACGAGTGGCGCGGCGGATCGAGCGTGAGCCGCAGCCGCCCGCCCGCCACCGTGAGGTGCTTCGACGGGGGCGCCATCGCGACCCGCCCGGTGAGCGAGTCCAGGCGATCCCCTTCGTGCGCGTAGACGACCCGATGCGGAGCCTGCCCGTCGAGCCATTCGGCGAAGGCCGAGGCGAAGGGCTCGTCGATGTGCAGGACCAGGAGCGCGGGCACCGGCAAGGGCACGGGCAGCGCGCGCAGCACCTTGACGATCGCCGCCGGACCTCCCGTCGATGCGCCGATCGCGAGCACCCGGCAGCGCTGCGACGGCACACGATCGCGCCAGGCCGGCGGCGGCGACGGGCTCGGCAGCGGCCCCGGTGCCGCGGCACCCGCGGCGTCGCTCCAGTCGCGGCCGGAAAGGCGCGCGCGCGGGTGCGTGATCACCTTGATCTTGGCGGTGAGCTTGACGGCGGCGATGAAGCGCCGCTCCCAGACGCCGTCCGCGTCGCTCGCCCCCGGCTTCTCCAGGACGTCGACGGCGCCCGCGGCGAGCGCATCGTAGGTCTTGAACAGCTCGCCGCGATTCGTCGATGCCGACACGATCAGGATGGGTGTCGGCACGTAGGCCATGATGTACTCGGTCGCGGTCAGCCCGCTCATCACGGGCATGACCATGTCGAGCGTCACCACGTCGGGCTTGAGCGCCTCGCACAGCTCGATGGCGCGCTTGCCGTTGTCCGCCTGACCGACGACCTCGATGCCGGGATCCGCGGCGAGGATCTCGCAGAGCCGCCCGCGGATCGTGAGCGAGTCCTCGGCCACCAGCACGCGCAGCCGGCTCATGACGCCTCGGTGAGCGAGCGGATCGTGGCGAGCAGCTCGCCCTGATCGAACTCGCCCTTGACGATGTAGCCGTGGGCGCCCGCCTCGCGTCCGCGCCGCTTGTCCTCGGGCGCGTTTCGCGAGGTGACCAGGATGGCGGGCGTCGCGGCGAGCGTCGGATCGGCGCGCACGCGCTGGACGAACGTGAATCCGTCCATGCCCGGCATCTCAACATCGACCAGGATCAGCGCATAGCGGCGCTTCCTCAAGGCCTCGAGCCCGTCCTCGCCCGAGACCGCGAGATCCACCTCGTAACCCGCCGATTCCAGGATGCTCTGCTCCAGCATGCGGGTGGTGAGGGAGTCGTCGACTACCAGGATCGGCAGCCGCGGCGCCGCCGGCACCACCTCGGGCGCACCGCGCCGATGCACGTACTCGACCAGCGCCCTGGGATCAAGGATGAGCTGCGGGTCGCCCTGCGCATTCAGCGACGCCCCCGCGACGATGGGGTCGCAGGGCGTGTGCTGGGGCAGCGGCCGCAGCACGAGATTCTGGGTGCCGCGCAGGCGCTCGACGCCCACGGCCGCGAGCGCGTTCGTCCCGGCGATCACCACCGCGGACCAGGCGCGCGTCGGCGCACCGGACCGGGCGGTGCGCGAGAGCGCGCGATCGAGCGGCGCGAACGGCACCACCTTGCCCTCGAAGGAAAGCGTCGGTCCCTGCGGCGAGGCCGCGAGATCGCCGGCCTGGACGCGCAGCGTGCGCTTGACCGAGTGCATCGGAATTCCGACCATGCGCCCGCCGGCCTCCACGATCAGCGCATCCACGGCCGCGAGCGACACGGGCACCTCGATGGTGAAGGACGTGCCCTTTCCCGCCTCCGTCTGCCAGCGCACCTCGCCCCGCAGGTTGCGGACGGCCTCGCGTACCACATCGAGCCCGATGCCCCGCCCCGCGATCTGCGTCACGCCCGCCGCGGTGCTGACGCCGGCGCCGAGCAGAAGCTCCAGCAGATCCTCGCTGCCGAGCCGGTCCGCGTTCGCCGGCAGCAGCTGCTTGCTCTGGAGCGCGCGCCGCGCCCCCTCGAGGTCCACTCCGCGGCCGTCGTCGCGGCAGGTGAATGCAACGCGGTGCTCGTGCCCCGTCACCTCCACCGACACGCGCCCTTCCGGCGGCTTGCCCGCGGCCTCGCGTTCAGCGGGCGACTCGATGCCGTGGGCGACGGCGTTGCGCACCACCTGCACCAGCGCGCCCTGCACGAGGGAGAACACCTGGGCGTCCAGCCGCGCGTCGCCACCGCGGGGAACGAACTCCATCCGCTTGCCGAGACTGCGCGCGGCGTCGCGGGCCGCGCGCTCGAGCGGCACGAACAGGAGCGAGGCGGGCACCAGGCGCAGCCGCTCGGCCGCGTCGCGAACCAGACCGAGCTCGCGCTCGAGCTGCTCGAGCGCCTGCCCCACCGCCGTGCCGCCGCCTTGCGTCACGCCGGCGAGCGCGGCCCGCACCACGTCGAGCTGGACGCCCGCCTCGTTGATTCCGTCGAAGAGGAGGTCGATGTCATCGCTGCTCCGGGTCACCGGCTCCGGCAACTGGGCCGGCAGAGGCGCAGGGGCAACCGCCTCCGGCTGCGCCGCCGCCAAAGCGCCCGCAGCTGCACCGGCCCGATCCGGCGCACGCCCGCCGCCGCTCACCGCACCGCCGCCGCTCGTCGCACCCCCAATGCCCGCCGCAGCGCCGCCGATCCTCGCCCCATCACCACCCGCCGCACCGCCGCCGCCCGCGGCCCCGCCGCGCACCGTCACAGGCCCGCCACCCGTGCCCCCGCCGCCGCTCCCCGCGGTCGCGCCGCCCGCCGTCGCTCCAGCGCTTCCCGTCGCCCCGTCGAGCGAGGCCAACCGCGACCCGATATCGTCCAGCGATTGAGCCAGCGCGTCGAGCGCCGCGCGCGGCAGCGCGGTCTCGCCGCTGCGAAACGGCTCCAGCGTGTCCTCGATCGCGTGGGCGCGATCGGCGATCTCGGGCTGCTTCACGACGCGCGCCGCGCCTTTCAGGGTGTGCGCCAGCCGCAGCATGAGAGCGACGCCCTCCGGGGTATGCCCGCCTTTTTCGAGATCGAGCGCCCCCCGGCCGAGCTGATCGACGAGGTCGCGCGCCTCGATGCGGAAGTACCGGTACGGATCGCGTACCACGGTTCTTCTCCTAGGCTGCCGCCGAGCCGTGGTGCGGCTGCTTCGCCTGCGGCTGCACGATGCGCAGCAGCGCGTACGACAGCGCGGACAGCTCGCCCGACGTCTGCAGCGTTTGACCCGAGCTCGCCTCGGTCTCCTTGGTCGCCTGCGCAGCGCTCGTGATGGCGACGTTCACCTGCTCGACCGCGGTCGTCTGCTGCTTGGTGGACAGCTCGATCTCGCGCGCCGCCTCGGTCGTGGTGCCGACGAGCCCCGCGATCTCGCCGAAGGACGCCGCCACCTCGGAGAAGAGCTTGGCGCCGGCGTCGACGGACTTGGAGCCGCCCTCGGTCGTCATGACGGTGGCGTTGACCGAGCTGCGCACGTCGTCGATGAGCGTGCGGATCTCCTTGGTCGAGCCCGCCACGCGATCCGCAAGCTTGCGGATCTCGTCCGCGACCACCGCGAAGCGGCGGCCGGCCTCGTTCGCGCCCGCGGCCTCGATGGTCGCGTTGATGGCGAGAATGTTGGTCTGCTCGGCGAGCTCGGCCACGATGTCGAGCACCGCGCCGATCTGCTGGGATTTCTTGCCGAGGTCCAGCATGTGGGTGACGATCAGGTCGACCTGCTGGCGGATCGCCGCGATCGACTCGTGCGCGGCGGCCACGGTGTCGTCCCCCGAGCGCGCCGCCGTCGCGGTCTGCCCCGCGATCTGCGCAACCCGCTGCGCGCTCTCGGCGATCTGCCGGGAGGTGGCGAGCAGCTCGCTGATGGTCGTCGTGATCTCGCTCATGGCGGTCGCCTGCTCCTTGGTCGCGGTCGCCTGCTGGTTCGCCGCAGCCTGGAGCTCGGTGGCCGAGCTCTGGATGTGACCGACCGACTCGCCGATCTGGCGGCCTAGGGAGCGCGTGAGCCAGGTGCCCGCGAGGATGACGGCCACGAGGCATATCAGCGTGCCCAGCACGATGAAGGACTTCGCCGTCGACGCGGCGGCCACCGCCTCCGCATTGCGCTGCTGCAGCAACGACCGCTCCTCGCTCTCCATGTCGCCGAGAATTCGCCGGATGTCGTCCATATAGCGCTTGCCCTCGCCGGCCTTGATGCGCTTCACCGCGCCTTCGGCGTCGCCGTTCTTGCGCATGTCGATGGTCAGCTTGAGCTCCGCGAGCTTCGCGGCCACGAGCGGCTCCAGCGCGTCGATGCGCTTCTGCGCGGCGGGGTTGTCCGCGGTGAGCTGGCGCAGCTCCCGGATGACGCCGTCCACCTGCGTCGAGCCGGAGGTGTAGGGCTCGAGGTAGGTCTCATCGCCGGTCACGATGTAGCCGCGTTGCCCGGTCTCCGCGTCCTTGAGATCGCCCATCACGTTGACGGTGTGCTCGAGAACCTCGTGCGTGTGGGTCACCCACTCGCTCGTGGTCGTGAGCTTGCTGAAGCTCGTGAACGAGACGACGCCGATGACGATGAGGAGCAGGCTCGACAGAGCGAACCCCGCGGCGATTTTCATTCCAAAGGTCCAGTTGTTGCTCATGGGACTTCGTCCTTTATTACCTTCAACACGGATTCGAGATGAATGATCGGGCGCAGCGTCGACCCGACGCGGGCCACGCCGCGCGCGAAGGCGCGTGCGGCAGCCGCCGTCTGCGCCTGCTCGTCCTGCACCGACTCTTTCGGCACCTTGACGTGCGCCTCCAGCGCCGCGAACGCGAGCCCGATGGCAGGCGCGGCCTGCGGGAAGATCAGCCAGCGCGGAGCGCCGGCGCCGCCATACCCGAGCAGCGCCGCGAGGTCATAGATCGGCCGCAGCGTGCCGCGGATGCCGACGATGCCGAGGAGCGACGCCGAGCTCGACGGCACCGGCACGATGGTCAGGTCCGCATGCAGTCCGGCGATCTCGCCGAGACGCAGCGCGAACGGGTCGGCGCCGATGCGCACGGCCAGCATGCCCTCGGTGGTGTCGGTGGCGATGCGCGCCGGCGCCGCGAACGCGGCGTCGAATTGCCGCCGCAGCAGCTCCGCCGTGACGCTTCTGCCGTCGGCGGCGCTCACGGCGCGCCTCCGTCGGAGGCCAGGCGCGCGCCGCAGAGCGCCACCAGCGCCTCGCGCCCGAATCCGCCGCCGAAGAGCAGCAGCCGCGAGGCGTCCTCGCGCTTCAGCAAGGGCAGTGCCGCGGCCAGCTCGCGCCGCGCCGTCTCCCGATCGCCCGCGCGGCTTGCCATCAGGCCGAGATGGAGCTTCGGCATGGCGAAGGTGGGATCGAGGTAGGCCGCCGCCTGATCGTGATCGAGCGCGCCCTGCCGGTCTCCCGCGCTCTCGCGGCACAGCGCGAGCAGATAGTGCGCGCCCGCGTTCAGCTCGTCCCGCTCGATCAGCGCCCGGCTCGCCGTCTCGGCCTCCTCGAGATGCCCGCTGTGCGTCAGCAAGGCCGCGCGCAGGAGGAGCACGTCCGGATCGTCCTCCGACCCCGTCGGCAGGTTGGCGAGCACGTCGAGCGCCTCCGAGAATCGATCGCTGCGCAGCAGCTCGAGCGCGGACTGTACCTGCACGGCGGACCGGCCGCGGCCGCCCGGACGCCGGGCCGCCCGGGGCGCGACGCTCGCCGCGCGCCGCTCGGACAACGCGCGGATGCGCTCCGAAGTCGCCTGCACGGTGTCGAGCCAGGTCGTGGTCCAGTTCTCCTGCGATGCCGCGGCCACGTCCAGGAGCCGCACGACCTCGCGCTCGTCGCGCCGCTCGCCGGCCGCCCATTCCGGCCGCGCCGCCGGATTCGCGGCCGCCGCCTCTTCGGCCGTCTTGGTCTGGTAGTAGAACGTCCCGTGGGTATGGCAGAGATGATAGGCGCTCGACAATCCGCGCAAGGTCTCGGCATGGCCGAGAAAGAGGTGGCCGCCCGGCACCAGCGCCCGTGTGAAGCGCGACACCACGGCCTGCGCCGCGTCCGGCGTCAAGTACATGAGCACGTTGCGGCAGAAGATGACGTCGTAGCTGCCGGCCGCCCAGAGGTCCGAGCGCTCGTCCGTCAAGTTGGCCTCTCGGAATGACACGGCCGCGCGGATCTCGGGATCGATCTGGAAATCGCGCCCCGACGCCTGGAACCAGCGGCGCTGCATCTCCGGCGGCGTCTCGCGCAGCGACCAGGGCGAGTACGAGCCGCGCCGCGCCTTGCCGAGCACCTCCGGATTGATGTCCACCGCCACGATCGAAGCCCCGCGAGCCGGATCGAGTCCCTGCTCGCGCACGCACATGGCGAGCGTATAGGGCTCCTCGCCCGACGCGCAGCCGGCCGACAGAATCCGGATCGGTGCCGCGCGGGCTTTCGCCGCCGCGAGCGCGGCCTCGGAGAACGCGCGGAACTGCTCCACATGCCGAAAGAAGTAGGTCTCGGGCACCGTGAGCTCGCCGACGAGGCCGCGCAGCTCGGTCTCCGCGCTCACGCTCTCGAGCCGGTCGAGATAGCTCGCAGCATCGCGGCCGGCGTCGTGTGCGCGCCGCACCAGAATGTCGGCGAGGAACCCGAGCTTGCCGTCGTCGAAGTTGAGTCCCAGCCGGCGCGCGATCCAGCTGCGGAAACGCACCGGATCCGCGATGGCCGGCGCAATCATGGCGCGGCCTTGCGCGCCGCGGTCACGCCCGCCCCTCGCGCGCCGGCGCTCATCCCGGGCCTCCGCGTGCGGCGCTGCGCTCGCGCTCGATCGACGCGAACGCCTCCTCGGGCACCAGCCGCGCGGACTCGAGCATCACGAGGAGCGAGGAGTCGACGGCTCCGATCGCGCGCACCAGATCCGCATCGGAGCCGCGCAGCAGCGCCGGAACCTGCGCCAGCACCTCGCGCGGCAGCGGGCGCACGTCGAGCACGGCATCGACCGCGAGCACGGCAGCCCGCCCTTCCAGACGCAGCGAGACGAACCGCGCCGGCGCGCCCGATCCCTCCTGGCCCAGGAGTCGGCACGCATCGATGACGGGCACCGGATCGCCGCGAAGAATGGCGCATCCGAGGACGAAGGCAGGAACTCCGGCGAGCGGCGCGATCGGCAATGGGCGCAGGGTCTCACGGACGTGCTCGAGAGCGAGCGCCCCGATCACCGAGCCCATGCGGCAGAGGAGGAAGCTCCGCTCCTCGCCCGTTTCGATCACCGCGCCTCCGGGGTAAAAATTCGCCTGCGCGGAATCTAATCCAACGCGGCGCAAATATCACGGAATTGCGGCTCGGTTTCGCGCGCGACTGGCGGCTTTACCTCAACGTTCGCGGCAACGTTGAGCCGTTGCCTGACATCGCGCGGCGGCTCGCGCCGGCCGCTCAGGTCGCTTGCGGCACCGCTCCGGCCGGCCGTTCCCAGTGGATCTCCTTGAGCGTCGGTATCATCCACAACCAGCCGATCAACCCGAGCAGGCTGACCGCGCCCGCGACCACGAAGGCACTGGTGAAGTGGCCGGTGGCCTGGATCATGACGCCGGTCAGCCATGGCGCGGCCACGCCCGCGAGATTGCCGAGGCAGTTGTGGATGCCGACCCAGCGCCCCGAGGCGCGCGGCCCCGCGAGGATCTGCGGCATCGCATAGACGCCGGGCGATGCCGCGCCGGTCAGCGCCTGGTACACGAACAGCGCGATGATCGACACGGTCTCCGACCCCACCGCCATCGTGAGCATGCAGACGAGCGAGCCCGCGTGCGCCACCGCCATGATCGACTTGTAGCCGAAGTTGGCCGAGCCGCCGCGCCGGATGTAGCGATCCACCGCCCAGCCCGCCACGAGCGCCGACACCGCCATGGTGACGAAGGCCCAGGAGCCGACCGTGGTCATCTTGTCGGCGGAGTAGCCGCGCTCGCGCTCGAGGTACTCGGGCAGCCAGTTGAGCAGGAAATAGAACACGTAGTTGCTCGAGAAGAGGCCGAGCCCCGTGCCCCAGAGCGACGGCTGCTTCAGGATCATCCGGTACGTCGGCCAGCGATCGTCCCGCTCGGCAGCCGTGCCCGGCGCGAGATTGCCCGCCTCCGCCTCCTTGGCGCGCGCGACCGCGGCGGCCTCGGTCGGCACCTTCATGCGCGACCAGGGCACGAGCCAGAGCAGGGACAGCACGCCGAACACCATGAAGGACGCGCGCCAGCCGAAATGGATCATGATCTGGCCGCCGACGAACAGGCCCACCGCCGGTCCAAAGGTGTACGCGAAGCCCACGATGCCGTTCGCGGTGCCGAGGCCTTTTTCCGGCACCGCCATCGCGAGCAGCTTCGACACGCAGGGGAACCCCACGCTTTCCCCGAGCCCGAGCATGAGCCTGAGCCCCAGAAACACGGAGAAGCTGTGCGCGAAGCCCATGAGGATCGTGGCCGAGGCCCAGATGAGCAGGCCCACGGTGAGCACCTTGCCCGCACCGTAGCGCTCGGCCAGCCAGCCGACCGGGATTTGCGTCAAGGCGTAGGTCCAGAAGAACGCCGAGAACAGCTTGCCCATGTGGGCATCGTCGACCTTGAGGTCGAGCTGCAGGGAGTGCGCCACGGTCGCCACCGTGCCTCGATCGATGTAATTGATGAACAGCACCGTCGCGAGCAGGAACACGATCGGGCTGCGCGCGGCGCGTGCCGCGTCGAGGGGGGTGATCGAGCGGATGTTCAGCTCTGATAGTCCGAGTGGTTGCGGTCGAGCATGCGCTTCAGGGCGTCGAAGTGCAGCTCGGGGCGATCGCGTCCGCCGACGAGGCCGCCGGCGCTGAACTGCCCGAGGGTCTTCTTGATCACCGCATCCGGGATGAGCTTCAAGGGCCGGCCTGTCGATGCGGCGAGCACCTGCGCCTGAGCGGCGCGCTCGAGGAAGTACAGCCGCTCGAACGCCAGCGGCATGTTGTTGGCGACGATCAGCACACCGTGATTCGCGAGCATCAGCACCGACTTGTCGCCGAGCACGCGCGCCATGCGCTCGCCCTCGTGCTCATCGAAGGCCAGGCCGTTGTAATCCAGGTCGTAGGCCACATCCTCGTAGAAGCCGAGCGCGCTCTGTACCGCCATCAGGAGCCGCGGATCGTCCAGCATGCAGAGCGCCGTCGCGTACGGCATGTGGGTGTGCAGCACGCAGCCTCCCTGCGGCGAGAGCCGGTGCACGGGCATGTGAATGTACAGCGCCGTCGGCTCGACCAGGCCATGGCCGGAAAGCACGTTGCCCTTGAAGTCCACCACCATGAAGTCGCTGGCCCGGATCTCGGACCAATGCATGCCGAACGGCGGCAGCAGGAACCGGTCCGTGTGCCCCGGCACCAGCATGGTCAGGTGGTTGTCGATGCCTTCGTTGAGGCCGAAGTGATCGGCGAGCCGGTAGCACGCCGCGAGATCCACGCGCGCGCGGCGCTCCGCATCGGCCGAGGCGTGCAGGGGCTTGACGTTGGCGCTCATGAGGACGGCCTCTCTTGTTCGACGGCCGTTCAAGTATAGGCTATTGCAGCAATCTATCCAGCACCGGCATCGGCACCGCGCCCTCCTCGAGCGCCTTCTCGTGGAACTCCTGGAGGCTGAACGCCGCACCCCGCCTCGCCTTGGCGTGCTCGCGCACGTCCAGCCACCCCTTGAAGCCGGCGTAGTACGTCGGCAGCTGGCAGGATGACAGCTTGGCCCGCTGCAGTTTCTCGATCGCCTCTTCCTTCTCCTGGTAGGTGCTGCGGGTCATGAGGTCGAGTGCGTCCTGATCCGACATATTCAGGGTCTGCAGGCGCACGTCGAGGATGGTGTTGCCGATCACCCGCAGGAGCTGCTTCTCGAGCGTCAGCCGGTAGCCGGGCGAGCCGGACTCGAAGCCCTGCTCCGCCATGAGCTGCTGCGCGTACACCGCCCACCCTTCGACGTAGGGACCATTGCCGAAGATGTTGCGCAGGAGCCGCCGCGAGAGCGGCTGCACCGCGTTCGCGTACTCTCCCTGTAGATAATGCCCGGGCATCGCCTCGTGCACCGTCAAGTGCTGCATGCCGGAGTCGTTGTACTCGCGCAGCTTGGAGTCGATGCGCTCCTGCGGCCACGAGCTCGGGATCGGCGTCACCCAGAAGAACGCGCCGAGCTTGGGCTCGAGCGGCGGGGCGCCGTTGAACCCGCCGACCGAATAGCCGCCCCTCATGAACTCCGGCGTCTCGATCACCTGCAGGTTGTCATTGGGCGGCACGGTCACGAGGCTCTTCGCCTTGACGAACGCGGTCGCCTCTTGCAGCGCCTGGCGCGCCGAGTCCATGTAGGTCGCCGGCGTCGCGTGGTGGCTCGCCACGTCGGCCAGCGCCTGTTCCACCGACTTCGGCGCCGCGAGGCGCACCATTTGCGCGCGGGTCTTGACGAGATCGGCCTCCGCCTCGGCGAGCAGGGCTTCGGGAGTCTTGCCGGTCGCGAGCGTGAAGCGAAACTTCTTGGCGTAGCGCTCCTTGCCGAGGCGCCAGTCGCTCACGTGCTCGGCGAGATGATCCTCGAGCCAGTGGTTGAATGCATTCAGGGCGTCGAGCGCGGCCGCCGCGGCCTGGTCGTACCGCATGCGCAGCTCGGTGGGACAGTCGGCGCGGAGGGTCACGTCGATCAGCCCGATGTTGCCGGCATTCTCCTCCCGCGCCACCTCGTTCCAGATCTTGGGTGCGTCCGCGAGATTCGCCTCCGCCTGGCGAATGAGCTCCGGCACCTTGGCGAGCCGGCTGACGATGTGGCGGAACCGCTCCGGCGCCGGCGCGTAGTGGAGCACGTACGGCGAGTACAGCCCGTTGCCGAGCAGCTCCACGTACATCGTCGGGTTGTGGCGGTAGCTCTGGATGTCCTCGAGCTCGAGCCGCGAACCGGCCAGTGCGTCCCGCATCATGTCGGCGTCGGCGCGCTGCTCCGGATCGAGCGCGGCGGCATCGAGCTTGTCGATGCGCGCCTGGATGTCCCGATCCAGCTCGAGCGAAGCCTGAATCCCCGCCGGGCTGTAATCGTCGAGCTCATCGTCCAGGTTCACGCCCTTCTGCTCGTGATACCCCTGGCCGGTCGCCGTGGTCGGCGACAGCGCCAGGGTGCCGAACACGAAGTCATCGACCAGCTGATCGAACGCGCCGGCCGCGGGCACCGCGCGTTTCGGCGCCGCGGTCTTCGCGGTCGCCGCGCCACTCCGGCTCGACGCGGCAGTCTGGGCCGACGCGGCAGTTGGGGTCGCCGCGGCGAGCGCAGCCGAGCCCGCGGTCTTCGCACCTTGCAGCCCGGCGGCACCGGCGCTAGCGGCAAGGCAGGCTCCGAGCGCGGCGGCGAGCACGGTCCCGATGATTTTTGCCATGGCTTATCTTCGACACGCGGGACGTGAAAGTCCAGGCGTCCGCAAGCCTGCGGCTGCGCTAAGATGCGGCGCACCGCCACGCCAGGACCCGAACATGACATCGCTTCGTTCCCGTGCCGCGCCGCTCCTGCTGGCCTCGATCTCGCTCCTCGTGCTCGGTTCCACGGTCCGCGGCGCGGACCTGGACAGCCGCATCGACCCCTACCGCAGCCGGCACGAGGCGGCCATCGTCGGCGAGCTCGACACGCTCACGCGGCTGAAGAGCATCGCGGCCGACCCCGCCGGCCTGCAGGCGACCGCGGACCGCTTGCAAGGGTGGTTGCGCGAGCGCGGCTTCGTCACGGCACAGTGGAAGTCCGCGAGCGGCGGTCCGCCGGCGGTGTTCGGGAGCCTGCCGGTGCGCGGCGCCAAGCGCACCGTCGTGTTCTACGCGCACTATGACGGCCAGCCGGTCACTCCATCGCAGTGGTCGTCCGATCCCTTCGTGCCGGTCGTGCGCACCGGCCTCCTCGGCACGGGCGAGCGCGAGGTCGACTGGAAGAGCATCCACGGGCCCTTCGACCCCGAGTGGCGCTTCTATGCCCGCGCGGTGAGCGACGACAAGGCGACGATCATCGCCTTCCTCTCGGCCTTCGATGCCCTGAAGGCCGCGCACCGTGCCCCGTCGATCAACGTCAAGGTGCTGTGGGAAGGCGAGGAGGAAGCCGGTTCGCCGCATCTCGGCGACATCCTCAGGACCCACCGCGCCGAGCTCGAGTCCGATCTCATGCTGATCGGCGACGGTCCGGTGCACCAGAGCCGCAAGCCCATGATCTACTTCGGGGCCCGCGGCGTCATCGGCCTCGACGCCACGATCTACGGGCCGGTGCGGGCGCTGCACGACGGCCACTACGGCAACTGGGTCCCGAATCCCGCCGCCATGGCCGCGAGCCTCATCGCCGCAATGCGCGACGAGACCGGCATGATCACCATCCCCGGCTTCGCCGACGGCATCCGCCCACTCGGCGACGCCGAGCAGGCGGCCCTCGCGCGGCTGCCGCCGATCGACGATGCCCTGAAAGCCGAGTTCGGGATCGCGCGCGCCGAGACCGACGAGAGCCTGGCGGTGAGCCTGATGCGCCCCGCGCTCAATGTGCGCGGCATCCGCGCCGGGCAGGTCGGCGAGTCCGCGGCCAATGCCATTCCCGTGAGCGCGGCCTTCTCGCTCGATTTTCGCCTGGTGCCGGATCAACGCCCGGAGGCCGTGCGCGCCTCCGTCGAGCGGTTTCTCCACGATCACGGCTGGACCGTCATCGCGGACGAGCCGAGCCCGGCGGACCGCCGCGCCCATGCACGGCTGATCCGCCTGCAATGGGAGCCGGGCTATCCCGCGTTCCGCGCCGATCTCGCGGCTCCTTCGGCCAAGGCCGTGATCGCCGCCGCCTCCGAGGCCGCACGCGGCCCCGTCGTGATCATGCCCATGATGGGCGGCAGCGTTCCGCTCCATGAGATCGCCGCGATCGTCGCGGTCCCGGTGATCGGGCTCCCCATCGCGAACCACGACAACAACCAGCACGCCGCCAACGAGAACCTGCGCCTGCAGAACCTCTGGGACGGCATCGATGCGTACGCCGCCATGCTCGCCGAGCTCACCTGGTGAGGCGATGAGCTCCCGGGCCTCGAGCCTGTTTCGCACCGTGCTCCTCACGGCCGGCGTCCTCGTGCTGCTCACGCTGCTCGCGCTCTGGCGCTGGCCGCCCGACCTGCTGCGCGTCGGCGCCAACTACTCTGCCAAGATCGTCTGCTCGAACGTATTCCTCGCCGGCCGCGATCCCGATGACGTGCTGGTCACGGATGTGGAGGCACCGGGTGTCGCGCTGCTGCGGCTCATGCTCGTCACCGTCGACCGGAACGATGGCCAGGTGCGCGCCGGCTTGCTGGGCTTCATCGGCCGGGGTCTCGCCGTCTATCGGCCCGGCCTGGGCTGCACCGTCATCGCCGACGGCGACCTGGCAACCCTGCCGAGAGCCGGCAAGCCGCAGGCCGCGAGCCCGGCATCCGCCGCCGCGCCGCTCTGGCCCGAGGGCGATGCGGTCGAGACCCGCGCCGATCTCGATCGCATGCTCGAGGACAAGGCCATCGCCGGTCCCGGCATCCGGGCCATCGTCGTGGTCGACCACGGCCGGATCATCGCCGAGCGCTACGGATCCGGGATCGACGTGAACACCCCGCTCCTCGGTTGGTCCATGACCAAGACCGTGCTCGCAGGGCTCGTCGGCACGCTCGTCCAACAAGGCAAGCTCACGCTCGATCAACCCGCCGGGTGGCCGGCGGGCGATGGCCGCGACCAGATACGCATCGCCGACCTGCTCGACATGTCGAGCGGCCTGCGCTTCAACGAGGCGTACGGCACGGTGTCGGACGTGACGCGCATGCTCTACCTCGAGCCCGACATGGCGCGGTTTGCGCACGATCAGCCGCTCGCGCATCCGGTTGGCGCGTTCTGGAGCTACTCGAGCGGCACCGCCAACATCCTGTCGCGCATCGTTCAGGACACCACCGGCTCGACCGGCTCGACGTACGCCCGCCAGGCGCTGTTCGATCCGCTCGGCATGAAGAGCGCGATCATCGAGACCGACGAGCACGGCACGATGGTCGGCTCCTCTTATATGTATGCGACCGCGCACGATTGGGCGAGATACGGGCAGTTCCTGCTCCAGAATGGCGTGTGGCAGGGCCGCGAGGTCCTGCCCCCCGGCTTCGTCGACATGATGGCGGCGCCCGTCGCCGCCTCCGGCGGCCAATATGGCCACGGCCTCACGTGGATGTGGGCCAAGGACGCCGTCGAGCCCGGCAAGAATCCGGACGCCGCGTACGGAATCCCCGCGGACACGTTCTGGCTGCTGGGTCACGACGGACAGAGCATGGCCGTCATGCGCTCGCGCCAGATGGTGATCCTGCGCATGGGACTGACGCCCGAGCGCTATCGCTACGTGCCGGAGCCGCTGGTCAAGTCGATCCTCGACGCCACGAAATAGCGCCGCGCAACCGCGGGCGGCCGCGGCCACCTCGGTGGCGTCACGTCATCCGCGTCACGTCATCCGCGTCGCGTGGCCCGCCCGGCTCGATCCGCCGTGCACGGGCCGCGGGGGCGCGCCTCACCTCGCCGCGTAGCGCTTCACCAGCGAGAACAGGAAGTCCCGCCCGTCGTAGAGCGACTGCACGGCGATGCGCTCGTTGAGACCGTGGATGTTGCCGAGATTCGGCTCCACGAACATGCCCGAGATGCCGTAGGTCGGAATGCCGGCGTGCGCGAGATAGATCGCATCCGTGCCCGCCGACTGCAGCACCGGCACCACCTGGATGCCCGGGTAGATCTGCCGCGTCACCTCCTCGATCGGCTTCATGATCGCGGGCGTGAGCGGCGGCGGCACCACCGCGGGGTCCGACGGCAGCACCGTGGTCACGGAGATCTCGGGATCGTCCACGATGCGCACCAGCGCCTTGCGGATGTCCTCCACGGCGACGCCCGGGAAAATGCGGCAGTTGACGTTGGCCTCGGCGCGCTGCGGCAGCGCGTTGGTCGCGTGCCCGGCGCTCATCAGGGTCGCGACGCAGGTCGTGCGCAGCATGGCGTTCAGGCGCGGATCCTCGGCGATGACCGCTGCGGCGTGCGCGTCCTCCGGGTTCGCCACCAGGGCCTCCATGGCGGCTCCCTGCCCGCCCCCGACGATGCCCGCCATCCGGCTGAAGTAGGTGCGCGTGGTGTCATTGAGCTGCACCGGAAAATCGTAGTTGCCGAGGCGCGTCATCCCCGCCGCGAGATGATAGATGGCGTTGTTCGGCAAAGGCCGCGAGCTATGGCCGCCCGGATTCGTCACCTTGAGCTCATAGTCCTGATCGGTCTTCTCGCCCGCCTCGATCTCCATCACCACGCGATGGCCCTGCGCATCGAGCACGCCATACGCGAATTCGTTGAGCGCGAACTGCGCATCGATCAGGGAGCGCTCGTGCGCGGACAGGTACTCGGCGCCGTTGAAGACGGCGCCCGCCTCCTCGCCGCAGGTGAGCGCCATTTTCACGGTGTGCTTCGGCCGGTGGCCCTGGCGCAGCCGGATCATCGTGTCCACCCAGACTGCGGCCATGGATTTGTCGTCGAACGTTCCGCGGCCGTAGAAGTAGCCGCCCTCCTCGATCAGCTTGAAGGGATCGCGCGTCCAGTCCTCGCGCCGCGCCTCGACGACATCCAGGTGCGCGAGCAGGAGGATCGCCTTGGCGCTCCGTTCGGTGCCCGGCAGGATCGCGACCAGCCCGCCGTCCTTGGGATGCTCGGCGACGGCGAACGGGTGCAGCTCGGCGTCCGTGTAGCCCGCCGCGCGCAGCCGCGCCTCCATTCGCTGCGCGGCGAGCGTGCAGCTCCCGACCGAGTGGCTGGTGTTGGTCTCGACCAGCTCGCGAAAAATGTCGCGAAAGGCCAGCTGATCCGGCCGCGCCGACGCCGGCGTCGCGCCCGGCTGGCCGGACGGCGCGTCATGGCCCGACCCCGCCCCGGGGCCGGCCGCCGACGCCTGGGCCGCGCTCGCGTCGCGCAAGGCCGCCGGCCCGATCGCCGTCCAGATCGCCACCGCCGCCGTCATTGCCATCCAAGTGAGTGTCTTCATGCTTGCCTACGCCGCTTCAGCCAGAGATATACGGGCACGCAGAGTACCAAAAGTCCGGCGGCCCGCAGCGCCGACGCCTGGTCCGCCGCGATCGCCGCGATCCAGAGCGCGAAGCAGCCCACGAGCACGATGGACGTGGTGACGGGGTAGCCCCACGCTCGGTACGGGCGGTGCAAGGACGGCTCGCGCCGCCGCAACGTGAACAAGGCCGCGTAGCACGACAGGTACAGGAGCAGGAACATCACGGCGGCGATGGCGACGATCTGCTCGAACGAGCCCAGCACCGAGAGCACGGCGGCCGCGGCGGCGGTCACGCCGAGAGCGACGCGCGGTGTGCCGCTGCGGCTGACGACCGCGGCCTTCTCCGTGAAAAAGCCGTCGCGCCCGATGGCGAACAGGATGCGCGGCGTCATGAGCAGGGTCGCATTCACCAGGCTCAACACCACCGTCAAGGAGATCACGGTCACCAGCATCCGGCCGCCGCGAGGCATGACCACGCTCGCGGCGTCCGCCGCCGGCAGATGCGAGGCGGCCAGCGCCGGGATGGACAGCACCCGCAGGATCGCGACGTTGACCAATACGTAGATCGCGGCGATCAGCAGCGCGCCGCCGATCATCGCGCGCGGCAGGGTCCGGGCCGGATCGGTGGACTCCTCCGCCGTGTAGATCGCCGAGTACCAGCCGTCGTACGAGACGAACACGTTGCGCAGCGCCGTCACCACCACGGACAGCATCCCGAGCGAGAGCAGCGGCAGATTCACGGCGGACCCTGCCGGCGGCACGCCGCCCCCGCCGATGCCCGGCGAGGCAAAGCAGCCGACCACGAGCAAGAGCAGCATCAGCGCGACGGTCAGGCTGATGAGATTGGTCACGGTGCTGCCGATCTTGAGGCCGAGCCAATGGACCGTCGTGAACATCGCGAGCGTTCCGAACGCCACCCACTTCGGCACGCCGGCCACCGCCGGGAGCAACTGGCCGAGAAACAGCGCCACGGTGAGGGCCGCGTAGGAGAGCGCGCACACCTGATTCAGCCAGTCGATCCAGCCGACGATGAACCCGAGGCCGCCGCCGAACGCACGCTTGGCGTACACGTAGAACCCGCCCGCCTCGGGCAGCATCGCCGCGAGCTCCGCCACCGACACTGCGCCGAGCAGCGCCCACACCCCGCCCAGGATCCAGAACAGCACGATCAGGCGCGAGTCGCCGAGCGCCGCGGCCAATGTGCCGGGCAGCACCAGGATGCCGGTGCCGACCGTGCCTCCGAAAACGATGGCGAGTCCAAAGCCGAGGCCGAGAATCCGGGAAAGGGGCCGCGCGGCCTCGCTCATTATGTTCGCTGTCTCGCTGAAATGACCCCCGGAGCTTGCGGGACGGCGCACGCGTCCGCAAGGCTCAACCGCGGGCGAGCGCCGCCGCGGTCGCCTCCGCCCACTCGCCCATCATGAGTGCGAACGCCTCCGGCCGCAGGAACGCCTCGACGAACGACTCCGCCTCGGCGTCGAGCGGCGTCAGCGTGTAGGTGACGGTCACGTCCGTGCCGCCGCCCGCGGCTGCCACGCAATGCACGTCGACCAGGCCGATGTTCGACCCCGCCGCGAGCCGTGCATAGGTCGCGCGTCCCTCGGCCGGCCGGAAGTCCGCCACGATCCAGGTCGTGACGCTGCCGCGGTCGTTGCGGGTGCGGAACGCGCTGCCGCGCTGCTCGCCGCCTGACAGGATCTCAGGCTCCCAGCCCTTCGCCCAGCGCCGCTCTCCCTCGGCCGTGAAGAGCGGCATCACCGTCGCGAGCGGCGCGGGCAGGCGAAAGGTTCCGGTTTGCGAGCGGGGTATGCGAATCATGGGACCTCCAATAAGATGGCGCCGGCGCCCGCGCAACGGCGGGCCGACCCACCACCGGGGATGCATTCGACGTGACGACCTTTCTCCTGACCTTCGGGGCTCTGTTCTCGATCGTGAACCCGCTGTCCGGCGCCTTCATATTCTTCGGCGCGACCCGCGAGCTCGAGTCCAAGGTTCGTTCGGCGGTCTCGCGCTGGGTCGCGATCTACGCGTTCTGCATCGTCGCCGCGTCGCTGTACGTCGGCGCCTACGTGCTCATCTTTTTCGGCATCTCCATACCCGTGCTGCGCGTCGCGGGCGGCCTCGTCGTCGCCATGTCCGGCTGGAAGATGCTGAACGCGCCGGACGCCACCGAGCAGCGCCGCAGCGAGACGCCGAGCCCGCGAACGGTCGACGTGTCCGCGAGCCGTCTCGCGTTCTACCCGCTCACCATGCCGCTCACCACCGGCCCCGGCACCATCTCCGTCGCTATCTCGCTCGGCGCCGGCCGTCCCGGCGGCCTGCGCGCCATCGCGTTTTTCATCGAGACGCTCGCCGCCGCGCTGCTGCTCGCGCTGCTGATCTACGGCTTCTACCGGAACTCGGCGCGGCTCGCGGCGCTCATGGGCGCCACCGGCACGTCCATCGTGGTGCGGCTATCCGCATTCCTCCTGGTCTGTATCGGCATCCAGGTGCTCTGGAACGGCGCGGCCGAGCTCCTCGGCACGCTGCCCCTCGGCGGCGCCGCCACGAGCTAGGAGTGTGGGCGCCAGAAAGCAGTCCCCCCGTTCCCTTCGACCTCCGCTCGGGCGTCCCGCCCCCGTCTGGGTCAGAGCTACGCGGGCACTGCTACCCGTTATAGGGTCCGACGTCCACCTGGGGGCCGCCTGATGAGCAGCGGTCTAGCCGCGGCCTCGAGACCCAACTAC
>DATAYZ010000079.1:0-61714 GCA_036272295.1 Steroidobacteraceae bacterium | reverse complement strand
CATGTTTCGCCGATGCGTGACCCCCGTGATCAGTAAATGTGCGCTCGACGTATTTGGGGGTGAGTGGCGGAGAGGGTGGGATTGACTCGGGCCATCCTGGCCCTCGCCCTTCGGGCGACGCGTGCGCGTCGTCCAAAATCGCCTCCCGGCGATTTTGTCGAACCCACGCTGGGTTCCGTCCTCGCTGCGCGAGGACCGCCGTCGCTGCGCGTCGGCGTAATCCCACCCCAAACGATCCGCTTGTCCAATCCCAGGGTGGCACAGAAGCTTTGATGCAATTGGGGGGGAGTGGCGGAGAGGGTGGGATTCGAACCCACGAACACCTTTTGGGATGTTACTCACTTTCCAGGCGAGCGCCTTCGACCACTCGGCCACCTCTCCGTGCGGCGCAAGGGTACCGGAGGAGGCCCCTCGCGGCAAATAGGCAAATCCCATCTCCCTCGGCTCATTCCCTGGGCTCAGGGACGCGTCGTTGCCGGCCCTCCCCGGTTCGAGCGGCGAAGTCAGGAGGTCTGCGTACCCGCCTTGTTGGTCGGCGCGGGCTTGTACTTGGGCGGAACGTCCAGGCATGCATCCTTCGGACCCAGCGGCGGGGCCGCGGCGGCGGCGTCGACCTTGGGGATCACCAGGGCTTCCTTGGTGTTCGGGTTGTCGAGGCCCGCGGGCACGATCAACGGCGCAACCTCGCCGGCGCGCTGATACTCCTGGGGCTTGTGGCAGTTGGTCTCGAATCCGTGGAGCAGATGACTGCAGCCGCAGAGGAGCGCTGCCGCGGCGAGACCGACCGCGCTGCGGATCACGCCATGTCCCACCATCGCCGCCATCCCGTGTCTCGTCGCTGTCAACTCGTCCCCCTTCACTGCCGAATCATCCGGGCTCCACCTCACGCCGCTTCCCCTCATGCTGCTTGATCCTCGAGATTCACTCCGGCGGCGCTCATGGCGCGAAGCACCCCGTCCTGATGCGCCGCGGACAGTTCGACCAGCGGCAGGCGGATTGCGTTCCCGATGAGTCCCATGCGGGCGACAGCCCACTTCACCGGAGTGGGGCTCGACTCCACGAACAGCTCCTGGTGCAGGGCCCGGAGCGTCTGGTCGATGGCCCGCGCCCGGGCATGATCGCCGGCGGCGGCGGCATCGCAGGCGTCCCGCATCCGCCGGGGCGCGACGTTGGCGGTGACCGAGATCACGCCCCGCGCACCGGCGCACATCAGCTCGACCGCAGTCGCGTCGTCACCGGACAGCAGCGTGAAGTCCGAGGGCACGAGGCCGAGCGTCTCGCGCGCGCGGGTCACCGAGCCCGTGGCATCCTTCACCGACTGGATGCGGCCGTGCCGCGCGAGCCGGCCGATGGTCGCGGGCAGGAGGTCGACGGCCGTGCGGCTCGGCACGTTGTAGACGATGATCGGCGCCTCGGACACGTCCGCGGCCGCGGCAAAGTGCCGATACAACCCTTCCTGCGTGGGCTTGTTGTAATACGGAGTCACCAGCATCACGGCATCGACGCCGAGCTTCGACAGCGTGCGCGTGCGCGCGACGGTGCTCGCGGTCGCATTGGTCCCGGCGCCCGCGATGACGCGAATCCTGCCTTTGCAGCGCGCCACGGCCCGGGCCGTAAGGGCCTCCACCTCGTCGCTCGAGAGCGTGGGGGACTCGCCGGTGGTGCCCGCGACCACCACGCCCTGGGTGCCCTCGCGGACGTGAAAATCCAGCAGACGATCCCACGCCGGCCAATCGATGCCGCCGTCCGCGGCCATCGGCGTCACGATCGCTACCAAGCTTCCGGTCAACATCGGGGGCTCCGGCGGGAAATGTGACTACCATAAGTTGCGGACATGCCCCTGGCAAGCGCCCATCCGGTAGAATTTGCGCCGATGAAACAACATATTGTGATTTCCGCGGTCGGCAGCGACCGCGTCGGCATGGTGCACGAGCTCTCGAAGGTCGTCGCGGACTGCGGCGGCAGCATCAGCGAAAGCCGCATGACCTCCCTGGGCAACGAGTTCGCGATGCTCCTCCTGGTGAACGGCAACTGGCACACGCTCGCCAAGCTCGAGGGGGAATTCAAGAAGCTCGCCGATGGCACCGGCATGAGCATTCAGCTGCGCCGGACCGAGGAGCGGGCCGCGCGCAACGACATGCTGCCCTACTCGATCGACGTCGTGTGCCTCGACCAGACCGGCATCGTCGCGGGCTTGTCGGGATTCTTCTCCCAGCGCGGCGTCGACATCGCGGAGCTCTCGACCCGCTCCTACGCGGCGGCGCATACCGGCGCACCGATGTTCTCGGTGCAGATGATCGTGAACGTGCCGAGCCGCCTGCACATCGGCGTGTTGCGCGAGGAGTTCATGGACTTCTGCGACCATCTGAACCTGGACGCGATATTCGAGCCCGTCAAGAGCTGAGGAGCCGGAAACATGGCAAAGGTCGAAGTTGGCAAGAAGGCTCCCGCTTTCACGCTCGAGGGCACCGCGGGCGGCTGGTCGACCGCCGACGGCGCGGGCGCCGCGGTCGTCCTCTACTTCTACCCGCGCGACAACACGCCCGGCTGCACGCAGGAAGGCGAGGCCTTCGCGGCTGCTCACGCGCAGTTCAAGAGGGCGAAGGCGGCGATCTTCGGCATCTCCGCCGACAGCGTCGCCGCGCACGAGAAGTTCAAGCAGAAGATGGGCTTTCCGTTCGAGCTGCTGAGCGATCCCGACAAGAAGGTGTGCAAGCTCTACGACGTGATCCAGGAAAAGAGCATGTACGGCAAGAAGTACATGGGAATCGAGCGCAGCACCTTTCTGATCGACGCCGCCGGCGTGCTGCGGCACGAGTGGCGCAAGGTGAGGGTGAACGGCCACGCCGCAGAGGTGCTGGCGGCGGTGAAAGCGCTGTGACGCCGCGCCCCGCGCGCAATCCTGTCAAGGCACCGGCGTGAGATCCGCGCAGAGCGCTCCTGCCGCGAAGCGTGTGCGCGGCAAGCCGGACCGCCGCATCTTCGTGCTCGACACGAACGTGCTCATGCACGATCCGACGGCGATCTTTCGCTTCGAGGAGCACGACGTCTACATCCCGATGTCGGTGCTCGAGGAGCTGGACGCCGGCAAGAAGGGCCTGTCGGAGTCGGCGCGCAACGTGCGGCAGGTGAGCCGTTTCCTCGACGGCCTGATGCAGGGCGCAACGAAGGCCGAGATCGACCGGGGCCTCGCGCTGCCGAGCGCCGTGCCGATCAATCACGGGAAGCGCCCGCCGGGCGGCCGGCTGTTCTTCCAGACCCAGATGCTCGAGTCGGTGTTGCCGGACAGCCTCCCCGGCCACGGCGCCGACAACGCCATCCTCGCCAACACCCTCGCGCTGCAAACAAGCTTTCCCACGGCGCGGGTCACCCTGGTGTCGAAGGACATCAACCTGCGCATCAAGGCGGCCATCCTGGGTGTTCATGCCGAGGACTACTCGAGCGACAAGACCATCGAGGACGCCGACCTGCTGGCGAGCGGCGCGCAGCCGCTGCCGTCCAATTTCTGGGACAAGCACGGCAAGGGCATGGAGTCCTGGCAGCAGCAGAGCCGCACGTACTATCGCGTGCGCGGGCCGCTGGTGCGCGAGTGGCACACGAACCAGTTCGTCTACGACCCCGGCGAGAACGGCGTCGAAGCCATCGTCCGCAAGATCGAGAACGAATCGGCGGTGCTCGAGCTGAACGTCGACTACCGTACCGAGCGCAACAGCGTCTGGGGGGTCACCTCGCGCAATCGCGAGCAGAACCTCGCGCTCAACCTGCTCATGGACCCGGACATCGATTTCGTGACGGTGCTCGGCCCCGCGGGCACGGGCAAGACCCTGCTGACGCTGGCGGCCGGGCTCGCGCAAACCCTGGACCACAATCGCTTCAACGAAATCATCATGACGAGGGTCACGATTCCGCTCGGTGAGGACATCGGGTTCCTGCCGGGCACGGAGGAGGAGAAAATGGAGCCCTGGATGGGCGCCCTGATGGACAACCTCGAGGTGCTGACCCAGAGCCAGGGCGGGGGCGCCTGGGGACGGGGTGCGACCAACGACCTTCTTCGGCACCGCATCAAAATCCGCTCCTTGAACTTCATGCGCGGGCGCACCTTCTTGAATCGCTTCATCATCATCGATGAGGCCCAGAACCTCACCCCGAAGCAGATGAAGGCGTTGGTGACGCGCGCGGGCCCCGGGACTAAAATGGTGTGCCTGGGCAATATTGCGCAGATAGACACCCCCTACCTCACGGAGACGACCTCAGGGCTCACCTACGTGGTCAACCGCTTCCATGGATGGGCGTTTTCGGGGCATATCACCTTGGTGCGCGGCGAGCGCTCCCGTCTGGCAGACTACGCATCGGAAGTTCTTTGATTTGACGAGGATTCCAGGCGAACTTTGCCCTTCGCCGGTCAGTCCAACCGAGGTCATGGAGATAGGGTCCCTGCTGAAATCGCTGTTCGCCGGCCTGGCCGCCCTGCTCCTGACGTTCGGGCTCGGCGTTGCGTGGGCGGCGGGAAACAACCCCACGGGATCGATGTCGACCGACCAGGAGCTGCCGGATCTCGGCAGCCCCGCGACGGCAGCGGTCTCCCTGGAGGACGAATACCGAGCCGGTCTCGGCTGGTTCGGCCAGATGCGCCAGAGCGGCGTCGTGCTCGAGGACCCGGAGGTCAGCGACTACATCCAGGAGATCGGCCACAGCCTCTCGAGCCACGCCGAGGAAGGCCAGCATCAATTCAACTACTTCGTGGTCAAAGACCCGGTGCTGAACGCGTTCGCCATGCCCGGCGGCTTCATCGCCATCAACAGCGGACTGATCCTCGCCACCACCAATGAGAACGAGCTGGCAGGCGTCATGGCGCACGAGACGGCGCACGTCACGCAGCGTCATCTGGTGCGCGGGCTCATCGACCAGAGTCATGCCGGCCTCGTATCGACGGCGGCCATGCTCGCCGCGATCCTCCTGGGGGCGACCGCGGGCCGCGGCTCCCCGGACGCCATGGAGGGCGCCATCCTCGCCACGCAGAGCGCCGCCATCCAGCATCAGATCAACTACACCCGCGCGAACGAGTTCGAGGCCGACCGCGTGGGCATCGGCATCATGGCGGCCGCGGGCTACGACCCGCTCGGCATGGCGACCTTCTTCCAGACGCTGGATCACAACTCGCCGAGCCCTGACCGCATACGTGCCGTCGAATTCCTCATCGACCACCCGCTGTCCGCGGACCGCACCGCCGAGGCGCGCAACAGGGCCGAGCAGCTCGGGCGGATCAGGCATTCCGACTCGCTCACCTACGCATTGATCCGCGAGCGCCTGCGCTCGCTCGTGGGCAATCCGGACGTCGCGCGGCAGCACTACGTGAACCTCGTCAAGAACGGCGGCGGCAAGAGCATCGAGGATCGCTACGGCAAGGCCGTCGCGGACATCGCCACCCGCAATGCCGCCGTGGCGATTCCGGAGCTGCAGGCGCTCATCAACGAGAATCCCAAGGTGAACACCTTTTATGGGACGCTCGGCGAAGCCTATCTCGCGAACGGTCAGGTGAAGGAATCGCAGGCGGTGCTCGACAAGGCCGTGAATCTGTTCCCGCGCAACGTGCCGATCACGGTCCGGCTCGCCCAGACCCTGATGCAGGCCGGCGACAACAAGCGCGCACAGCTCATCCTCGACGATCTGTTCAACATCGTGGAGCCGACCCCCGAGCAGACCCGCCTGATCGCCAAGGCCGCGCACAATGCCGGCGATGACGCCGACTCCCACTACTACATGTCGTTCTTCTACCTGATGAACGGTGATCCGAAGAGAGCGCTCGGCGAGCTCCAGCTCGGGCTCAGCATGCCCGGCCTCGACGCCATCCAGCGCGCCCGCTTCAGCGCGCGGCTCGAGGAAGTGCGCGAAGCCATGCCGAAAGAACGCAAGAATACCGTCGCCGACGACAATTCGCGCGGCGGCCGCAATTGACCCCAGCGCCCGCGTGACCCTCCCCGCCCCTCCCAGGCAGGCCCGACAGCCTGTATCGTAGCGGCACCCCGGGGAGACGAAGGACTTCCATGTCGAGCATCAAGGGCCAAAACGGCGTCGGTCGGCGCACATACGTGTCGCGTGTCCACACGGCGCTCGTCCTCGCATCCGCGCTGGCCTCGAGCGCCTGCGTGACGTTGCCGCCGAACGCGCCGCGCGCGCCGCAGGACCCGTGGGAGTCCTGGAACCGCGGCGTTTACAAGGTGAACGACAAGGTGGACCGCGCGTTCGCGAAGCCCGTCGCACGCACCTACGTCCGCTACGTTCCGAGCCCGATTCGCACCGGCGTGAGCAACGTGTTCGACAACTTCTCCACGACCACGGTCATGCTGAACGACGCGCTCCAGGGCAAGTTCAAGGCCGCGGCGAACGACCTCGCGCGCTTCCTCCTGAACTCGACGCTCGGCATCGCAGGAATCTTCGACCCCGCCACCTCGGCCGGGCTCGCCCACAACAACGAGGATTTCGGCCAGACGCTCGGCGTGTGGGGCGTGCATCCGGGCCCGTTCATCGAGCTGCCCATCTTCGGGCCCTCCGACCTTCGCGACGGGCCCGCGCGGCTGCTGGATGCCTACACGAGTCCCCAGGCCTACATCGGGTACAAGCCGCTGAAGTACGGACTGTACGGCCTGTCCGCCTTGAACACCCGCGCCGGCCTCCTGCCGCTCGAGGACACGCTGAAGAACGTCTTCGACCCCTATGCGGTCATCCGCGATGCCTACCTGCAGCGGCGCGCCTATCTGGTCGCGGACGGCAAGGTGACGGAGGAAGAGCCGCTGGTGGACCCGGAGGCCGACAACCCGGACACGCCTGAAAAGCCCCCGACGGATACGACGCGCTCGGACAAGCCGCCGCCCAATAAGCCGCCGCCGGATCAGCCGCCGAAGAAGCCGCCGGACCAGAACCCGTAGCGGGTTCGCGCGGCGAATCTACGCCGCGGTCAGCAATCCCTCGACGTCGCTCAGCCGCGCGAGCTGCAGCAATTGCGCCGGAATACTCTCGTACCGCAGCTCCCGTCCGGCCGCCCGCGCGATGCTGAGCCATTCGATCAGCAGCGCCAGACCGGCGCTGTCGCTCGCGGTCACGCCCGTGAGGTCGATGAGCGCGGCGCGGCCGCCCGCGATCGCCTCCGAGCTCTCGGCGAGGAGCGCGGTGACGGTGGCGAAGGAGAGCGCGCCATGAACGTGGGCACGTCCTCCCTCCCCCTCGATCTCGAAGCGGCTTGCCGCGGGCGCGCTCAATGCGTGGTTCCGGGCGCGGGCGTCGGGCCGGCCTTGCCCGAGGTCTCCAGCCGATTGATCACCTCATCGAGTCCCTTCTGCTGGATCTCCGAGCCGAGATCCGTGCGGAAGCTCTTGATGTAGGAGATGCCCTCGATCACCACGTCCCAGGCTTTCCACTCACCGTTGACCTTGTGCAGGGTGAAGTCGACCGGAACGGACTCGCCGGAATCGCGCTTCACCTGGGTGCGCACGGTGGCGGTGGTCGCGTTCGGATCCCCCCGATACGGCAGGACCTGGAAGCGGTTCGCGGTGAAGTTCACCAGCGCGGAACCGTAATTGCGCAGCAGCGAGTGATAGAACGCGTCGACGAAGCGCTTCTTCTGCTCCGGCGTCGCCGTGCGCCACGTCTGCCCCATGACCAGCCGCGCCGCGTAATCGGTGTCGAAATTGGGGAGGAGCACGTTCGCGACCAGGGCATCGAGCTTCGCGGGATCCTTGGCGTACTCGGCGCGGTTCGCATCGAGCTCGGTGAGCATGCGCTTCGCGGAGTTCTCGACCAGTTCCTGGGGCCCCGCGCTGCTCGCCGCGGCGGCAGGAGCAGCCGGCGTGTCGGCCGCCGCGGCGGCGCCGAGCGGACCGGCCACGGTCAGGATCGCGAGGGCACATGCGGCAATGGTAGTTCGCATCATTTTGGTTTCTCCGTGGCTTTGGGTTCCGAGGCGCCGGGCTTCGGCTTGCCGGTGTCCGGCTGCGCCGCGGCCTTGCCATTGTCCGAGCCGCCGCCGCTGTCCGACGACGCAGAGCTTTTCCCGAAGTTCGCGACCAGCTGGCCGATCAGATTCTCGAGCACGATCGCGGACTGCGTGAAGTCGATGTGGTCCCTGTCCTTGAGATAGGTGTCGGCGCCGCCCGCGGTGATGCCGATGAACTTGCCGCCGAGCAGCCCCTGGGTGTAGATGCTCGCGTCGCTGTCGGTCGGGATCTGGTTGTACTTCGCGTCCATGCGCAGGGTGACCACCGCTTTGTATTGCTTGGTATCGAAGCCGATGTTGCTGACGCGGCCCATTTCGACGCCGGACATGGAAACGGGAGCGCCCACCTTGAGATCGCCGATGTTGTCGAACTCGGCGGTCACGTCATAGTGCGGCGGGCTCGCGAACGAGATGCCGTGGCTCGTCGTCTGCGTGGTCAGGAAGAACAGTGCCGCAAAGCCCAGCAGCACGAACAGTCCCGTGCCCAGATCCAAGGTTCGTGATGTGCGCATGACCTTCGTCCTCCATTCGACAGTTCGCGCCGGGGGCGGTTCCTCGCCCTCGAGGCGCATCTTGCACCCGGCTCTACAAGAACGCCGCGGTGAGCAAATAATCCAGGAACAGCACCGCCACGGCCGATGTGACCACGGTGCGCGTCGTCGCGCGCCCGACACCCTCGGCCGTCGGGATCGCGAAGAATCCCTCGTACACCGCGATCAGCGAGCAGGTCACGCCGAACACGCAGCTCTTGACGATGCCTTCGCTGATGTCGCGCAAGCCGACCGCCGACCGCATCTGCGACCAGAAGCTGCCGCCGTCGACGCCCATGATCTGCACGCCGACGAGCTGTGCGCCGTAGATGCCGATCACGCTGAAGATGGCCGCGAGCAGCGGCATCGCGATCACGCCGCCGAGGAAGCGCGGCGCGACGATGCGGCGGATCGGATCGACCGCCATCATCTCCATCGCCGAGATCTGGTCCGTGGCCCGCATCAAGCCGAGCTCGGACGCGAGCGCGGTGCCCGCCCGGCCCGCGAACAGGAGCGCGGTCACCACCGGGCCGAGCTCCTTGACGAGACCGATGGTCGCGGCGGTGCCGAGCGCCTCCTCGGAGCCGAAGCGCTGCAGGAGCTGGAATCCTTGCAGCCCGAGCACCATGCCGACGAACAGGCCCGACAGCATGATGATGACCAGCGACAGCGCGCCGGCGTTGTAGACCTGCTGCGAGACCAGGTCGATGCGCAGCAGCGCGCCAGGACAGGCTGCGAGCGTGCGAAAGAAGAACCGCACGACGGCGCCGAGCCCGACGAGCGACTCGGACAGGCTGTGCAGGAGCTCGCGCAGGACCTTCACGAGGCGCCGTCCCGCGACAACAGCTCGCCGAAATAATCCGGGGCGGGAAAATGAAAGGGCACCGGCCCGTCGGGCAGCCCGCCGACGAATTGCCGCACGATGTCGCTGCGATCGGCCTTGAGCTCGGCGGGGGTGCCGTGTGCCACGACCTTGCCGCCGGACAGGAGGAACATCGCGTCCGCCACGGAGCTGATCTCCTTCACGTCGTGCGACACCAGGATGCTGGTGATGCCGAGGGCATCGTTCAGGTGCCGCACCAGCCGCAATATCATTCCCAGGGAGATCGGATCGAGCCCGACGAAGGGCTCATCGTAGATCAGCAGCTCCGGGTCCATGACGATCGCCCGCGCCAGCGCCACGCGCCGGTTCATGCCTCCGGAGAGCTCGGCCGGCATGAGCTCGGCGGCGCCGCGCAGGCCCACCGCCTGCAGCTTGGTCAGGACCAGCTCCCGGATCAGCCGCTCCGGAAGATCCGTGTGCTCGCGCAACGGGAAGGCGACGTTCTCGAAGACGGAGATGTCCGTGAGCAGGGCGCCGTTCTGGAACAGCATGCCCATCCGCCGGCGCAGCCGGTAGAGATCCCGCTGGCTCGCCGTGCGCATGTCCTGCCCCGCGACCACGATCTTGCCCGCGTCCGCCGCGAGCTGGCCCGTGATGATCCTGAGAAGCGTGGTCTTGCCCGTCCCGCTCGGTCCCATCACGGCTGTGATCCCGCCGCGCGCGATGTCCATGTCCAGGCCGGAGAAAATCGGCCGGCCGCCCACGGCATAGCCTAGATCCCGGATCTCGACGATCGGGGAGCCCTCGCCGGGGAGGCCGCGCACCGTGCTCACGGGCGTTTCCGCCGCGCGTTCGACGGTCGCCGCAAATCCTTAGGCTGCGGCACTTTCCATCGAGGACTTGTACTGGCCGACCGCCGCCAGTCCGTTGAGCTTCGCACGCTGGGAGAGCGCTTTCTGCCCGCCCGCATAGCCGCCGGCCTGTCCGCCCCAGGCCTTGAGCGCCGCATCCTGCAGCGCACGTCCGTAGCTGAACGTGAGCGCCCATGGGAGCGGGCCCGCCGCGTGCATGAGATTCAGGTGCTGCGTCGCATCCACCGAGCTCTGTCCGCCCGACAGGAACGCGATGCCCGGAACGGCCGTGGGCACGTGGCGCTTCAGCGTGCGCACGGTGGCCTCGGCCACCTGCTCGGGGCTCGCCTGCTGCGCGCACTTCTTGCCGGAGATCACCATGTTCGGCTTCAGCACCATGCCCTCGAGCACGATGCGGGCGCAGAAGAGCTCATGAAACACCGTGTCGAGAACCGCATTGGTGACTTCCTCGCAGCGTGCGATGTCGTGACCGCCGTCCATGAGGACCTCGGGCTCGACGATCGGAACGATGTTGGCCTCCTGGCAGAGCCCCGCGTAGCGGGCCAGGGCCTGCGCATTGGCGCGGATGGCGTGCGCCGTCGGAATGCCGTTGCCGATGTCGATCACCGCCCGCCACTTGGCGAATTTCGCCCCGAGCTTGCCGTAGTCGGCCAGCCGCTCGCGCAGCCCGTCGAGCCCCTCGGTGATGGTCTCGCCCGGAAATGCCGCGAGCGGCTTCGCGCCGGTGTCGACCTTGATGCCCGGGATCATGCCGTGCTTCGCGAGGTAGGCCGGGAACGGCGTGCCGTCCTTCGTCTTCTGCTTCAGCGTCTCGTCGTACATGATGACGCCGCTGATGTAATCCTGCGCACCGGGGGCGGAGAACAGCATCTCGCGGTAGGTGCGCCGATTCTCCTCGGTGGATTCGAGCTTGATGGAATCGAAGCGCTTCTTGATGGTGCTGGTGCTCTCGTCGGCGGCCAGAATGCCGCGATTCTTGGCAACCATGCCGCGCGCCGTGGCGTTGAGCTCTGCGATGTTCATGCGTGTCGGTCTCGCTGCTGGATATTGAATGCGTTGACGGCGAAGAATAGCAAAATCGCCCCGGCCGCGCCGCGAGGGTGGACCCGCGGCCCAATCAGGACTAAAATAGTCCTACATCCAGGACCTGGGCGGAAACCTATGCTGCGAATGGGCAAATTGACGGATTACGCCACGGTGGTGCTCGCGAGCTTGGCGCAGGAGCCGGCGCGCCATCGCGCCGCCGCGGAGCTGGCGGAGCGCACCCGCCTCGCCCGTCCGACCGTGAGCAAAGTGCTGAAAGGGCTGCAGCGGGCGGGCCTCGTCATCTCCTCGCGCGGAGCGCAAGGCGGCTATCGTCTCGCGCGCGGCCCGGAGCAGATCACCGCGGCACAGATCCTGGACGTCTTCGAGGGGCCGATCGCCATCACCGAGTGCAGCGGGGCCTCGAGCCGGTGCGGCATCGAGCGCCAGTGCCGCGTCGGCGGCGCGTGGCAGCGCGTGAACGCCGCGATCCGCCGCGCCCTGGAGGAGGTCACGCTGCGCCAGCTCGCGGGTCTCGACTCGAGC
The DNA here is from genome assembly GCA_036272295.1 of Steroidobacteraceae bacterium. Classification (GTDB taxonomy): domain Bacteria; phylum Pseudomonadota; class Gammaproteobacteria; order Steroidobacterales; family Steroidobacteraceae; genus Bog-1198. Next base: position 49,930 of record DATAYZ010000079.1, on the reverse strand, counting down.
GCGATGCGGGTGGCGGACCTTGCCTCCGAGATTCGCGTACATACATAAGCTCGCAACAGCCGCAACAGGTCGCACCGTGTCCACCAAGTCCCAAGAAGTCGAATCGCTGCTCGCCCGGAAGTATCGGCACGGCTTCGTCACCGATATCGATTCGGACAGCCTGCCCCCGGGCCTCAACGAGGACGTGGTGGCGGCCATCTCGGCCAAGAAGCGCGAGCCGAAGTTCCTGCTCGACTGGCGCCTGAAGGCGTTCCGGCACTGGCAAACCATGGATGAGCCGCGCTGGGCGCACGTGCACTACAAGCCGATCGACTATCAGGACATCTCCTACTACTCCGCGCCGCGCCCGCCCAAGGACGCGCCGAAGAGCATCGACGAGGTCGACCCGAAGCTGCTCGCGACCTACGCGAAGCTCGGCATCCCGCTGCACGAGCGCGCGCGCCTCGCCGGCGTCGCCGTCGATGCGGTGTTCGACAGCGTGTCGGTCGCGACCACCTTCAAGGAGAAGCTCGCGAAGGCCGGCGTCATCTTCTGCTCGTTCTCCGACGCGGTGCGCGACCACCCCGAGCTCATCGAGAGATACCTCGGCACCGTGGTGCCGCCCGGCGACAACTTCTTCGCGGCGCTGAACTCGGCCGTGTTCTCCGACGGATCGTTCGTGTTCGTGCCGCCCGGGGTGCGCTGCCCGATGGAGCTGTCGACCTATTTCCGCATCAATGCCGCGAAGACCGGGCAGTTCGAGCGCACGCTGATCATCGCGGCCGAAGCGGCCTCGGTGAGCTACCTCGAGGGCTGCACCGCGCCGATGCGCGACGAGAACCAGCTGCATGCCGCCGTGGTCGAGCTGGTCGCGCTGGACGACGCCCGGATCAAGTACTCGACGGTGCAGAACTGGTATCCGGGCGACGAGAACGGGGTCGGCGGCATCTACAACTTCGTCACCAAGCGCGGCGAGTGCCGCGGCCGCAACTCCAAGATCTCCTGGACCCAGGTGGAGACCGGCTCCGCGATCACCTGGAAATATCCCAGCTGCGTGCTCAAGGGTGAGAACTCCATCGGCGAGTTCTACTCGGTCGCGGTGGCCAATCACTTCCAGCAGGCCGACACCGGCACGAAGATGATCCACATCGGGCGCAACACCAAGAGCACCATCGTGTCGAAGGGAATCTCGGCCGGCCACGCCGAGAACACCTACCGCGGGCTCGTGAAGATCCTGCCGAGCGCCGCGGGCGCGCGCAATTTCACCCAGTGCGACTCGCTGCTCATGGGACCGAAGTGCGCGGCGCACACCTTCCCGTACATGGAGGTCAAGAACCCCACCGCCACCGTCGAGCACGAGGCCAGCACCTCGAAGATCGGCGAGGACCAGCTCTTCTACTGCCTGCAGCGCGGCCTCTCCGAGGAGGACGCGGTCAACATGATCGTCAGCGGCTTCTGCAAGGTCGTCTTCAAGGAGCTGCCGATGGAATTCGCCGTCGAGGCGCAGAACCTCCTCTCCGTGAGCCTGGAGGGTGCCGTCGGCTAGCACAGGAACCCATGACTCTACTCAAGATCAGCGATTTGAAGGCCCGTGTCGCGGGCAAGGACATCCTCAAGGGCCTCGACCTCGAGGTCGGGGCCGGGCAGGTCCACGCCATCATGGGCCCGAACGGATCCGGCAAGAGCACGCTGGCCCAGGTCCTCGCCGGCCGCGAGGACTACGAGGTCACCGGCGGCTCGGTGGCCTTCGAGGGGCGCGATCTGCTGGCCATGCCGCCGGAGGAGCGCGCCCGCGCCGGGTTGTTCCTCGGATTCCAGTATCCGGTCGAGATCCCCGGCGTGAACAACGTCTATCTGCTCAAGGCCGCGCTCAACGCCAAGCGCAAGGCGGACGGCCTTGCCGAGGTGGACGCGTACGAGTTCCTGAGCCTGATCCGGCAGAAGATGAAGGCCATGCACATGAGCGACGCCTTCCTGACCCGCGGCGTGAACGAAGGCTTCTCGGGCGGCGAGAAGAAGCGCAACGAGGTGCTGCAGATGCTGGTGCTCGAGCCGAAGCTCGCGATCCTCGACGAGACCGATTCGGGGCTCGACATCGATGCGCTCAAGATCGTGTCGGCCGGGGTCAACAGCCTGCGCTCGCCCGAGCGCGCGATCGTGCTGGTGACGCACTATCAGCGGCTCCTCGACTACGTCGCCCCGGACCGCGTGCACGTGCTCTCGGGCGGGCGCATCGTGCGGTCGGGCGACGCCTCGCTGGCGCGCGAGCTCGAGCGCCGGGGTTATGACTGGGTGCTCGAAGGCAAGGTCGCGTGAGCACGCTGCTGCCCTCGCCGCAAGCCGCGTCGCCGGCATTGCGCTCGTTCGCCGGCCAGTGGCACACGCGCACGCCGGATTCGCTCGCCCCGCTCCGCGAGCAGGCCATGCAGCGCTTCCTCAAGCTCGGCCTGCCCACGCCGCGCGACGAGAGCTGGCGCTACACCAACCTGCGCAGCCTCGCGTCGCGGACCTTCGTGGACGCGCCGCGCCGGGATCGCTCCGAGATCGAGCCCAACGCCTCGCTCTCGCTGGTGCGCGAATCGGACCGCGCGGCCTCGCTGCTGATGGTCAATGGCCACCCCTCCATGCCGAACGGCGACGGGTTCATTAAAGGCTTGGAGATCAGCAGCTTATCTGATCTATCTAAACGTGATCCTCATATGCTGCGCGGCTATCTGGAGCAGCCGAGCGACCCCGAGCTGTCGCGCTTCGCGCTGCTCAACACCGCGCTCTTCGTCGACGGCCTGCATCTCAGGATCACCGAGCCGCTGGCCGTTCCGCTCATCCTCCTGCACGTCGCGACCGGCGATGGCGTGAACAACGTCGCGTATCCGCGCGTCATCATCCATGCGGCGCCGGACTCTGCCGCCACCATCGTCGAGCATCACGTGTCGCAGGGGCGGCACGCGCCGCTCGTCGCCTCGCACACGCATCTGGTGCTGGGCAAAGGCGCGCGCGTCGAGCACTACCGCGTGTTCGCGACCGCGGCCGACGCGGTGCACCTCGACTCGCTGCAGATCCGCCAGCTCGAGTCGAGCCGCCTCGAGCAGTTCACGATCGCGCTCGGCGGCGGCCTGGTGCGCGCCGGCCTCGAGGCGCAGCTGGCGCGGGACGGCGCGTCCCTGAACCAGTACTCGCTCCTGGTCGGCCACGCCGAGCGGCACGTGGATTGTGCCAACGTGGTCACCCATGCCGCGCCCGGCACCACGAGCACCCAGGTCGCGCGCGCGATCGCCGGCGATTCCAGCCGGGTCATCTTCAACAGCAAGGTGGTGGTGAATCAAGGCGCGGTGCACTCGGAGTCCAGGCAGTCCTGCCGCGGCCTGCTCTTGTCTGCGCAGGCGGAGATCGACACCCGCCCGCAGCTCGAGATCCACGCCGACGAGGTCAAGGCTGCTCACGGGGCGACCACCGGCCGACTGGACCCTGACATGCTGTTCTATCTGCTGTCGCGCGGCCTCGATCGGGAGACCGCGCAGGCGCTCCTGGTGTACGCCTTCCTCGCCGACGTGCTCACCGGCATGTCCATGGCTTCGGCCCGGAGCGCGATCGAGGGAGCCCTGATCGCCCAGCTGCCCGACTCGCAGACCCTGCGGAATTTCCGATGAGCACCATTGCACTCGCCGACCGGCCGCCGCAGTTCGACGTGAACGCCCTGCGCCGGCAGTTTCCGATCCTCTCGCGCACCGTGCGCGGCAAGCCGCTCGCGTATCTCGACAACGGCGCCTCCGCGCAGCGTCCGCTCGCCGTGATCGAGGCGGTCGACGACTACGAGCGGCGCCACCACGCGAACATCCATCGCGGCGTGCACACCCTGAGCCAGGAGGCCACGGCTCTCTACGAGCGCGCGCGCACGCGGATCGCCGGGTTCATCGGCGCCCGCTCGAGCCGCGAGATCATCTTCGTGCGCGGCACGACCGAGGCCATCAACCTGGTGGCGCAGAGCTACGCGCGCCCCGAGCTTCGCCCCGGCGATGAGATCCTGATCACGCACCTCGAGCACCATGCCAACATCGTGCCGTGGCAGATGGTGTGCGAGCAGACGGGCGCCAGGCTCGTGGTCGCGCCCATCGATGCGAACGGCGAGGTTCACTACGAGTCCGTGGTCGCGCTCATGTCGCCGCGCACCCGCCTGCTGGCCGTTGCGCACGTCTCCAACGCCCTCGGCACGGTGCTGCCGGTCAAGCGCCTGGTGGCCGCCGCCCGCGAGCGCGGCATCGTCACCCTCATCGACGGCGCGCAGGCGGTATCGCACCTGCGTGTCGACGTGCGCGACATCGACTGCGACTTCTATGCGTTCTCCGGCCACAAGATGTTCGGCCCCACGGGCATCGGCGTCCTGTACGGGCGCGAGCAGCTGCTCGAGCGGATGCCGCCCTGGCAGGGCGGCGGCGAGATGATCCTCGCGGTCACCTTTGCCAAGACCACCTACAACGGGCTGCCCAACAAGTTCGAGGCGGGCACGCCGAACATCTCGGGCGGCGTGGGCCTGGGCGCGGCGGTCGATTTCCTCGAGGGTCTGGACCGCGATGCGGCGCACGCGCACGAGGCCGCCCTCCTCGACCATGCCACGCGCGTGCTGAGCGCGATTCCCGGCCTCACGATCGTCGGCCAGGCGCGCGACAAGGCCAGCCTCGTATCCTTCACGCTGGCCGGCGTGCACCCTCACGATCTCGGCACCATCCTCGACGAGGACGGCATCGCGGTGCGCACCGGCCACCACTGCGCCATGCCGGTGATGGAGTTCTTCGGGCTGCCGGCGACGGCACGCGCCTCGTTCGCCTTCTACAACACCTTCGATGAGATCGACCGGCTCGCCGCAGGCGTCGTGCGCGCCCGCGCGATGCTCGCCTGAATCATGGACCTCGATGACCTCTACCGGGACGTGATCCTCGATCACAACCGCCATCCGCGCAATTTCGGCGGCATGGAGCATCCCGACCGCAGCGTCGAGGGATTCAACCCCATGTGCGGCGACCGGCTCACGGTGCGTGTCAGGTTCGACGGCGATGCCATCGGCGACATCCGCTTCGAGGGCCAGGGGTGCGCGATTTCGACCGCGTCGGCCTCGCTCATGACCGAGGCGGTCAAGGGCAAGAGCCGCGAGGAGGCGCTCCAGCTCTTCCAGCGGGTGCATCAGCTCCTCACCGACGATGGCGCCGGCGCCGACGGGCTCGGCAAGCTCGCGGCACTGTCGGGCGTGCGCGAGTACCCCGCACGCGTCAAGTGCGCGAGCCTCTGCTGGCACACCCTCGCCTCCGCCCTCGAGACCGGCGCGGCGCAGTCCGCCGCAGTCAGCACGGAGTGACCCATGTACGTGCGTGAGAACGAGCCCGTCGTCGTCCAGCGTGACGTCAAGGCCGTCGCCATTCCGGCCGGCGTCGAGGTGAATTTGAAGCTGGGCTCGGTGGGCTACATCACCCAGGCGCTCGGCGGCAGCTTCACCGTGTACATCGACGGCAATCTGTTTCGCATCGCGGGTCAGGACGCCGGCGCCATCGGCAAGACGCCGGCCATCCCTCCCGAGCTCCCCCCCGGTGCCTCGGAAGAGGACATCAAGAACGTGATCTGGGAGCAGTTGAAGACCTGCTACGACCCGGAGATTCCGGTCAACATCGTCGATCTCGGGCTGGTGTACGAGTGCGAGGTGAGCAGGAACGAGGACGCCACGCGCGACGTGGACATCAAGATGACGCTGACCGCGCCGGGTTGCGGCATGGGCGAGGTCCTGGTGCAGGACGTGCGCGACAAGGTCGAGATCATCCCGACGGTCGCGCATGCCCGGGTCGAGCTGGTCTTCGATCCGCCCTGGAATCAAACCATGATGTCGGATGCGGCGCGGCTGCAGACGGGCATGATGTGACCCTCCCGGTGACCTGGATGGATGCAGGGTCCGCCGCGGACCTCGCCGAGGGGCAGGCGATCTCCGTTCCGGTCGGACGGCGCATGATCGCCCTCGTCATGAGCGGCGGCGAGCTGTTCGCGGTCGACGATGTCTGTACGCACGACGGGGCCGAGCTGACCGGCGGCGCGGTCGAGGGCGCCGAGATCATCTGTCCGCGCCATGGCGCGCGATTCTGCCTGCGCACGGGCGAGGCGCTGACGCCGCCGGCGTACGAGCCGATTCGCGTTTATTCCACCAAGATCGAGGATGGCCGCTTATGGGTACGCGCCGACTGACGCTCTTGCGCCATGGAAAGGCCGAATCGATCGATGCCCGCGCCGAGGACTTCGAGCGCGCCCTCACCCGCCGCGGCACCATCGAGGCCGAGGAGATCGGCAGGCTGATCGTCGAGAACGGGCTGATCCCCGACCTGATCCTGGTGAGCCCCGCGGAGCGGGCCTGGGCGACCGCCGAGATCGTGGCACGCGCCTGCGAGCTCGAGACCCGGCAGCTGCAATGCGCGCGCGAGCTCTACCTCGGGACGCCGGAGTCGATCTGGCGCGTGCTCGCCGGGCGCGACGACGCGCTCGGACACATCATGATCTGCGGCCACAACCCCGGCTTGAGCGAGGTCGCGAGCCGCCTGGGGCCGAGCCCCGAGCGGCGCGAGCTGCCGACCGCGGGAATCGTGAGCGCCGTCTGGCGCGCCGGAAGCTGGGACACCCTGCAGCCGGAAGGCGCCGCCGGCGTCGAGCTCCACGATCCCGAGGACGACGAAACCTGAAGAGCCGGCCCGGCTCCTAGAACGGCAGCCCGTGGGACTGTCCGCCCATGCACATGATCAGCGGCAGCGACAGGATGAAATTGATGCGCGAGGCCATGCCCGCGGTCTTGCGCGCCTTGGCCTTCTCCTCATCGGTCGCCGGCACGATGCCGAGGATCTTCTTCTGGTTCGGCCAGATGAACACCCACACGTTGAGCAGCATGATCGTGCCGAGCCAGGCGCCCGTGCCGATCGCGCGAAAGCCCGGCTGCAGCAGGAAGGCACGCTCCATCCCGTTGGCGGACCCGTAGCCGACCACGAGAGACGCCGCCCCCGTCAGCCAGGTAGCGACCGCGCCCCAGCGGAACCACCAGAGCGCCCGGGGCGCAATGTACTTGCTCACCCCGGCTCCGCCCGGGCCGCCCTTGTCGGCGGCGGCCGCCGCAAGGCCCGGGGTCTGCACGAGATTGAAGTAGTACAAGAGACCGATCCAGGTGATCCCCGAGACGATGTGCAGCCATCGGTCGATGCGAATCGGATGGAACGAGATGGCAAAGCTTGACCAAGTTGTCAGGGCGATGCCGATGACGATCGCGAGCACGACGCCCGCCGTGATGGCGCCCTTAACGGTGTTGATCGGATGCATGACGGAAAGCCCCTTGTTCTTAGGTTGTGCGCTCGTGCGCTTATTGTTTCATCGTTCGCGCCTGGGGTCGTGCCCCGCGCGAGCTCCGCTGAAGTTTGCGCTCAACCCTGCCGCCGGTCAAAAATCGCCGGCCGGAGCGTTATGTAGGGTTGCGCTGCAGGCGCATCAGGCGGCGGCGGTCGCGCTTGTCCGGCCGGGAGTCGGGCCGCGGCCTCGAGGCATCGGCAAGCCGGTGCTGCTCGCGCAGGACCTCGCGCCGGGCGGCGCTCGCCGGCGTCTCGGCGAAATGCCGTTGAGCCTCCGCGGCCGGCCCGCGGCGCAGCGGCAGACCGAGCACGTCGAACTCGGCCACCACGCCCGCGATGTTCAGGCTGATGCGGTCGCCGACCCGGATGCGGTGCGCGGGCTTCACGCGCTCGCCGTTCAGGTGCACCTTGCCGCCCTGGATGGCCGCGGACGCGAGGCTCCGGGTCTTGTAAAAACGCGACTCCCACAGCCACTTGTCGATGCGATGATCGTCGGATGTTCGTTCACTCACCCTGCGAGCCCCTCCTTCATGCCAAGCGCCCCGCCCGATGCCGCTATAATAACCGCCATGCTCGATCAATTTCGTGAACGGCTCGCGCGCGACACCGAGGCGCTCGAGGCCCAGGGGCTCCTGAAGCGCGAGCGCGTGATCGGCTCGCCCCAAGGGCCGCTGGTCAAGCTCGCCGACGGCCGCGAGATGGTGAATCTCTGCGCCAACAACTATCTCGGCCTCGCCGATCATCCGGAGGTCGTCGAGGCCGCGAAGCGGGGGCTCGACCGCTATGGCTACGGGATGGCCTCGGTGCGCTTCATCTGCGGCACGCAGAGCGTGCACCGGGAGCTCGAGGAGCGCCTGAGCGCATACCTCGGCATGGAGGACACGATCCTCTACTCCTCGTGCTTCGACGCCAACGGCGGCCTGTTCGAGACCCTGCTCGACGAGCAGGACGCGGTGATCAGCGACGCGCTCAACCACGCCAGCATCATCGACGGCATCCGGCTCTGCAAGGCCAGGCGCCTGCGCTACGCCAACAACGACATGGCCGGGCTCGAGCAGGCGCTCGTGGAGTCGAAGGATGCCCGCACGCGGCTGATCGCGACCGACGGCGTGTTCTCCATGGACGGCTCGATCGCCCGGCTCGACCAGATCTGCGATCTCGCGCGCCGCCACGACGCGCTCGTCATGGTGGACGACTCGCATGCGACCGGCTTCATCGGCGCCCACGGACGCGGCACCCACGAGCTCAAGGGCGTGATGGACCGGGTCGACATCCTGACGGGCACCCTCGGCAAGGCGCTCGGCGGCGCGAGCGGCGGCTACGTGGCCGCGCGCAGGGAGATCGTCGGCTGGCTGCGCCAGCGCTCGCGGCCCTACCTGTTCTCCAACAGCATCGCCCCGCCGGTGGCGGCGGGCACGCTCAAGGTCCTGGAGCTCCTCGAGCGCTCCGGGAGCCTGCGCGAGCGGCTGCACTCGAACGCGCGCTACTTTCGCGAGAGGATGCAGGCGTTGCGCTTCGATCTTTTGCCCGGCGAGCATCCGATCATTCCGGTGATGCTCGGCGATGCGCAGGTCGCCGCGGGCCTCGCCGAGCGGGTGCAGGCCCGCGGAGCCTACGTGGTGGCGTTCTCGTTCCCGGTGGTCCCCCATGGAAAAGCGCGAATTCGCACCCAAATGAGTGCTGCGCACTCCCCCGAGCAGCTCGACCGGGTTATTCAGGCGTTTGCCGCAGGGGGGAGAGAGCTCGGAGTCATTCAATGAGGCCGGTCGACGCATCGGCGGGCCCTCGAGGATTTTCATGAAAGCACTGGTCAAAGCGCACGCCGAGCCCGGCATCTGGCTCGAGGACGTTCCCGAGCCGTCGGTCGGCCACAACGACGTGCTCATCAAGGTCAAGCGGTCCGCGATCTGCGGCACCGACATGCACATCTACAACTGGGACGCGTGGGCCCAGAAGACCATCCCCGTGCCCATGGCGGTGGGCCATGAGTACGCAGGGGAGATCGTCGAGATCGGCAGCGAGGTGCGGGGCTTCAAGACCGGCGACCGCGTCTCCGGCGAGGGCCACATCACCTGCGGGCACTGCCGCAACTGCCGCGCCGGCCGGCGGCATTTGTGCCGCAACACCTCGAGCGTCGGCGTAAACCGGCCGGGGTCCTTCGCGGAATATCTGTCCATCCCCGCGAGCAACGTGTTCAAGCTGCCGAACGCGATCGACGATGAGATCGCCTCCATTCTCGATCCGTTCGGCAACGCGACCCACACGGCGCTCGCGTTCAACGTCGTCGGCGAGGACGTGCTCATCACCGGCGCCGGGCCCATCGGCATCATGGCGGTGGCGATCGCGCGCCACTGCGCCGCCAGGCACGTCGTCATCACCGACGTGAACGACTACCGTCTGAGCCTCGCCTCCAAGGTCGGCGCCTCCAAGGCGCTCAATATCTCACGCGAGTCGCTCGACGACGCCATGCGCGATCTCGGCATGGAGGAGGGATTCGACGTGGGCTTCGAGATGTCGGGCAACGCCGCGGCTCTGCGCGAGATGCTGCGCACCATGAACAACGGCGGCAGCATCTCCATGCTCGGAATCCCGCCGGGCGAGACGGCGATCGACTGGAATCAGGTGATCTTCAAGGGCCTCACCATCAAGGGCATCTACGGCCGCGAGATGTTCGAGACCTGGTACAAGATGTCCAGCATGCTGCAAAGCGGGCTCGATGTGCGCCCCGTGATCACCCACCGGCTCGGCATCAACGACTACCGCGAGGGCTTCGAGATCATGAAGTCCGGCAAGTCGGGAAAAGTGACGCTCGACTGGGCTTCGCTGTAGCCAACGGGACCCGCTGCGCGGATTTTCGGCCCGATCGCATCCTTCTTCCGACGCCTGCCAGACCGCGTCCAGCAGGCGCCGCCCGACCTCACCCCTGGGGGCTGGTCACTTCGGCTGCTCGCACCAGCAATAGGAATAGAGGCTCCTAGGGTCGTTGAGCTTCGACAGCGTACGCGCCTCTCCCAGCACCGGGCCCAGGATCCGCTCCAGCCCGCTCGCCTGCGGCACCAGTCCCAACCAGCCGGCCAGGTACGCGCCGCCCGAGCGCAGCTGCATCAACAGCTCCTCGCGCAGGTTGAGCTCCGGCTCGATGATGTCCGTGCCGTAATCGGTGCCGAGCTCCGCGAGCTTGGCGGCGGCGTCGGTCGCATCCTTGAGGCCGCCCAGATGATCCACCAGGCCGATGCGCTCCGCGTCCACGCCGGCCCACACGCGGCCCTCGGCGATGCGCTCCACGTCCTCCACCGACTTCTTGCGGCCCTCGCCGACGCGCCGCAGGAATTCGTGGTAGGCGTGCTCGACCGAGACCTGCAGGATCTGGCGCGTGGCCGGGGTCAGCGTCCGCTCCGGCTGCATGCTCCCCGCCTGCGGCGTGCTGCCGAGCCCGTCCACCTTGACGCCGATCTTCTCGAGCGTGTGCTGGAACGTCGGGAAGACCGAGAACACGCCGATCGATCCGGTGAGTGTCGTCGGCGAGGCGAAGATCTGGTTGGCCGCCGCGGAGATGTAGTACCCGCCCGAGGCGGCGTACGAGCTCATCGAGACGACCACCGGCTTGCCCGCTTTGCGCAGCGCCTGCACCTCGCGCAGGATCTGCTCGGAGGCGAACATGCTGCCGCCCGGACTGTCGACGCGCAGGACCACCGCCTTGATGGCGCGGTCATAGCGCGCCTGGCGCAGGAGGTCGGCCGTGCTCTCCCCGCCGATCGTGCCGGGCGGTTGATGGCCGTCCAGGATGTCCCCCGCGGCCACGACGATGCCGACCTTGGCGTCGGACTTGGATTTCAGCACCCGCTTCGAGCGCACCGAGGTGAGGTACTGGCTCATCGTCACGCCGTTGAAGGAGTGGTTGCTCTCATCCTCGCCGACCAGCGCCTTGAGCTCGTCGGCCATCTGGCGGCGGCTCTTCAGGGCGGTGACCAGGCCGCGTTGCAACGCGAGCTTCGCGGCATCGCCGTTCACCGCGGCGAGCGCGGCCGGCTCATCGGCGATGAATTGCGTGATCGCGTCCGCCGGCAGCGACCGCGCCCGCGTCACGTCCTGCTGATACGCGCTCCACAAGGTGTTGAGCCACACCGAGGCCTCCTCGCGCTCGCTCGGGGCCATGTCGCTGCGCGAGAACTGATCCGTGAAGCTCTTGAAGGTGCCCGCACGGAACACGTTCACGTCGACACTCAGCTTGTCGATCGCGTCCTTGAAGAACAACCGGTAATAGCCGAAGCCATCGAGGTAGACGGCGCCCATCGGATCGAGATAGATCTCGCCGGCCTGCGCGGCGACGTAGTACTGCCCCTGATCGAGCGAGTCCGCGCCGACCACCACGCGCTTGCCGGACGCACGGAAGTCCCGCAGCGCGGCCCCGACCTCCTGGAGCTTGGACAGCCCGGAGGACCGCATCTGGCCGAGATCGAGCACGATCAGCTTGATGCGCTCGTCGGTCTTCGCAGCGGTGATGGCATCGATCACATCGCGCAGCAGCGTCTCGGGAGCCGGACCCCCGGAGGCCTCGCCGAAAGCCCGCCGGACGGGGTCGCTCGAGAGCTGCTCGACCAGCTCGCCCTCGGGCGTGATCACCAGCGCCGCGTTGTGCGGCACCTTGGGGATCGAGGTATGCAGGGCGGCGAGCGTGAAGCCGAAGATCACGAGCAGGAGCAGGAGGTGCAGCGCCCGGCGTACTCCGTCGAGAATGCGCCACACGAGCCCGAAGAACCCCAACCGCGCCGACCTCTCAGCCATTCAAACCTCGCCCGCGGCTTCTCGGGCGAACCGTCCCGAGCAGCGCTCGTGAAACCCTCGAAGGACTTCGCTAGATCTTCTCGTCGATGCGAGCCGCCTTGCCGGACAGATCACGCAAGTAATACAGCTTGGCGCGCCGCACCGCTCCGCGACGCTTGACGCTGACCTCGCTGATCGACGGGCTGAAGGTCTGGAACACACGCTCCACCCCTTCGCCGTGGGAGATCTTGCGCACGGTGAACGAGGAGTTGAGGCCGCGATTCTTCTTGGCGATGACCACGCCCTCGTACGCCTGAACGCGCTCGCGGTCGCCCTCCACCACCTTCACCTGCACCACGACGGTGTCGCCCGGATTGAAGTCCGGCAGCTTGCGCGTCGCGCGCTCGCCGTTCAGCTCTTGGATGATCTTGTTCATATCGCTCACCTCTCGCTATCGTCGCTTCGTCCCGTGCCCGCGGCACGCTCGATCCTGAATTCTTCCAACAAGTCCCGCTCCGCGGCGCTCATCCCGCGGCGCTCGAGCAGGTCCGGGCGGCGCAGCCAGGTGCGCCCCAGCGCCTGCTTGAGCCGCCAGCGGCCGATCCTGGCATGGTCGCCCGACATCAACGCCTCGGGCACCGCCTGTCCCTCGAGGGCCGCCGGCCGCGTGTAGTGCGGCCAGTCGATGAGCCCGTCGCTGAACGACTCCTGCTCCGCGGACTCCGCGCACCCCAGCGTTCCCGGCACGAGCCGTGCGATCGCATCGATCACGACCAGCGCCGGCAGCTCGCCCCCCGACAGCACGTAGTCGCCGATCGACCACGTCTCGTCGACCTCTCGCTCGACGAACCGCTCATCCACGCCCTCGTAGCGTCCCGCCACGAGTGCAAGGCCCGGCCACGCGACGGCCTCGCGCGCCACACTCTGCTCGAAGCGCCGGCCGTCGGCGCCCAGATACACGCGGCGGCTGCCCATGGGCAGCGTCGCCATCGCGGAGCGCAGCGCGCTGCGCAGCGGCTCCACCTTCAACACCATGCCCGGTCCGCCGCCGTACGATCGGTCATCGACGGTCCGATGCACGTCGGCGGCCCAATCGCGCGGGTCGAAGCATTCGACCGCGACGCTGCCGCGCTCCAGCGCCCGGCCGACCACGCCGTGCGTGAGCGCTTCGCGCACCATGACCGGAAACAGCGTCACGACCGCGATGCGCATCAATCCAGCGCCTGCCAATCAACCACCACCCGGCGCGCCCCGAGATCGATCCGCCGCAGGTGCCTGGGCACCGCCGGGATCCACGCCTCCTTCGCGCCGCGCACCACCATCAGAGCGTGCGCCGGCGTCTCGATGAAGTGCGCCACCGTCCCCAGGGTCTCGCCCTCGGCGGTCACCACCTCGCATCCGATCAAGTCGGCGCGGTAGAAATCAGATCCCGCCGCCTTCGGCAGCTCGCTCCGCAACACGCAGATCTCGGCACCGCGCAGCGCGAGCGCGCCGTCCCGGTCCTCTATCCCCGCGAGCTTCGCGGTCAGCATGCCGCCGCTCCGCCCGCAGTCCTTCACCTGGAAGTCCCGGAAGCTCTGCCCCCGTCCGATGCGCCACAGTCGGTGCTCCAGCAGGCGCTCCGGAGGGGCGGTATCCGAACGTAGCTTGATCCATCCTTTGACGCCAAACGGCGCCCCCACCAACCCCAGTTGAATGAGCGCCGAGGAATCGTCGCCCATCGTTCCGTCCTTTAAGAGCGTGTCAGACGCCCTGTCACAGCCTTTCGGCCTCAGGCGGCCTGCTTGCGGTAGCTGGTCAGAAGGAATTTGACGCGATCCGACATGTGGGCGCCCTTGGACAGCCAGTGCTCGATTCGAGCCACGTCCAGGCGCAGCTTGGTCTCACCGCCGCGCGCGACGGGATTGAACAAGCCCACGCTCTCCAGGCTGGTCCCGCCTTGGCGCTTACGGCTGTCGGTTACCACCACGTGATAGAACGGGGTCTTCTTGCCGCCGCGTCGGGTCAAACGAATCGTCACCATTTCGCATCCACCTTGCATAACTCAGCCGCTAATTGTATCGACAAGGCACCCTCCCCGGCAACACGAAGGTGCTCTCCGCCGCCTCGGTGGTCCCCTCCGGCCGCCCCCGGGTCAAAGCTGGTCGGTGACTGCTTCCCGGTAGGGGCCGCTTGACCGCGGGTAGACCGACTGTCATTCGACGGCCGGACAACGCCCGGCGGACCCCCTACCGGAAGCAGTCACCGAACAGCTTTGACCCGGGGGCGGCCGGAGGGGACCACCGAGGCGGGGGCTGGCGGCTCCGTGCTGTCGGTTAGGGGCCGAAGCCGGGGGGGAGGCGACCTGACATGCCCCGCATCATGTTTTTGAGCATGCCGCCCTTGGCGAGCTTTTTCATGGTTTTTTGCATGTGGTCGAACTGCTTGAGCAGCCGGTTGACCTCGGGCAGGGGGACCCCGGCCCCCGCTGCGATGCGGCGCTTGCGGGAGCCGTCGATCACGTCGGGGCGCCGCCGCTCCCGGGGGGTCATCGAGTCGATGATGCCCATCTGGCGCTTCAGGGCCTTGGGGTTGACCGCGCCCGCCGCGGCGGCCGCGTTCGCCTTGAGCTGGGCCGGCAGCTTGTCGAGCAGCGAATCCATCCCGCCCATGCCCTGAATCTGGGCCAGCTGGTCGCGAAGGTCGGTGAGATCGAAGGACTTGCCCTTGCTGATCTTCTTGGCGAGCTTCTCCGCCTTCTCGCGGTCGACCTGGCCCTGTACCTGCTCGACCAGCGACAGCACGTCGCCCATGCCGAGGATGCGCGAGGCAATGCGCTCGGGCTGGAACAGCTCGAGGGCCTCCGACTTCTCGCCCGTGCCCACGAACAGGATGGGCTGGCCCGTGATCTGGCGCACCGACAGCGCCGCGCCCCCGCGGGCATCGCCGTCCGCCTTGGTCAGGATGACGCCGGTCAGGCTGAGCGCATCGTTGAAGGCCTTGGCCGCATTCACCGCATCCTGGCCCGCCATGCTGTCGACCACGAACAGCCGCTCGTGCGGCTTGATGGCCGACTCCAGCGCGCGAACCTCATCCATCATTTCCTGATCGATGTGCAGGCGTCCCGCGGTATCGAGCAGCAGCACGTCGTACGCCTGCAGCGTGGCTTCGGTGAGCGCGCGCGAGGCGATGGCGACGGGCGCCTCGTGCGCCGCCGACGGCGCGAAACCCGCGCCGACCTGCGCAGCCAGCGTCTGCAGCTGCAGGATGGCCGCAGGGCGGTACACGTCGGTCGAGACCATCAGCACTTTCTTGCGCTGCTTCTCGATCAGCCAGCGTGCCAGCTTGCCGGCGCTCGTCGTCTTGCCGGCGCCCTGCAGTCCCGCGAGCAGCACCACGACCGGCCGCTGTGCGCGCAGATTGAGGCCCGTCGAAGGCTCGCCCATGAGCCGGGTCAGCTCTTCGTGGACGATCTTGATGAATGCCTGTCCCGGCGTCAGGCTCTTGACCACCTCGGCGCCGATCGCCCGCGCCTTGACCGCATCGGTGAAGCTCTTCACCACGCTCAGCGCCACATCCGCGTCGAGCAGCGCGAGGCGGACCTCGCGCACGGTCTCGGCGATGTTGTCGTCGGTCAGGCGGCCGCGCCCCGAGAGGGACTGCAGAGCGGCGGAGAGGCTTCCGGAAAGTCGGTCGAACATGGTGCGGCCATTATAGGGCAAGCGCGCCGGGAAATCGGCCGGCGCGCCGCCTATGCGCCTCCATGATGCTTGTGTCATGATCGGCGCGAATCGTCACCTGAGGCCTCAAGGACCTTCCGGCCACGTGGTTCTCGACATCGTTCTTTTCGCACTGTACGCGGCGGGCGCCTGGGTCATGCTTAAGAGCGCGAGCAAGCCACGGCTCGAGCCGCTCGCCTGGATCGCGACGCTGGCGGCGATCATCGCGCACAGCGATGCGCTGGTGCGCACCATGCGCATCAACGGGCCGTTCGCCATCGGCCTGCTCGAGGCCATCTCGCTGCTGGCCTGGACCGTCGCCATCCTCGCCGCGCTCCTGTCCGTCGAGCGACAGAATCGCGTGCTCGGCGCGCTCCTGCTCGCGAGCGCCGCGCTCGGGTCGGCGGCCACGAGCTCCGCGAGAACCTACGTCGAGGCGCTCGTGCCCGGATGGGAGCTCACCGCCCACATCCTTCTGTCCATGGCCGCCGCGGCGCTCCTGTTCGCGGCGGCGCTCACCGCCCTGCTGCTCATCTTCCTCGATCACCGCGTGCGCGCCGGGCGTATTGCGGGGCTGCCGAGCATCCTGCCGCCGCTCGATGCGCTCGAGCGCGCGATGTTCCGGCTCATCGGCATCGGCTTCTCGCTGCTCACGCTGTCCTTGTTCACCGGCTTCGTCTTCGTGACCAACCTCTTCACCCAGCACCTCATTCACAAGACCGTGCTGTCGCTCGTCGCCTGGGCCATCTTCGGCGCGCTGCTCATCGGCCGCATGCGCTTCGGCTGGCGCGGCCGCTCGGCGGTGGGATGGACCTTGAGCGGCTTCGGCTTCCTGGCCCTCGCCTATTTCGGCTCGAAGTTCGTGCTCGAGGACGTGTTCGGGCGTCACTGGGGCTAGCAGCGGATGGACGCGCGCCGCCACATCGGTTGGACACGCGGCCCGGACCGCAGCAAGACCCGCGCAGGGATTCATTAGATGGGCCATCCTTCACCCGGCCTGCTCTTCGGCGCGCTGGCGGCACTGCTCATCCTCGCCGCGTTCTTTGCCGGCAGCGAGACCGCGCTCATGAGCCTGAACCGCTATCGCCTGCGTCACCGCGCCAACGAGGGGCATCGCGGTGCGCGGCTCGCGGAGAACCTCCTCGCCCATCCGGACCGCTTGATCGGCCTCATCCTGCTGTTGAGCACGCTGGTCAACGTGACCGCGCCGATGCTCGTGGGATTCATTGCGGTACGCCTGGGCGGCCAGCTCACCGTCGCGATCGGCGCCGGCGCGCTCACCCTCGTGATCCTGATCTTCTGCGAGGTGGCGCCGAAGACCTACGGCGCGCTGCACCCGGAAAGCCTGGCGCTTCCGGCCGCCTACATCTACACGCCGCTCCTCTGGGTCCTGTATCCCTTCGTGTGGGCGACGAACCTGCTCGCGAACGGCGTGCTGCGCGCGTTCGGCGCATCGCCGCAGCGGGCGTCGAACTCGCTGAGCAGCGAAGAGCTGCGCACGGTGGTGGCCGAGGCGGGCGCGATGATCCCGCATCGCCACCAGCAGATGCTGGTCAGCATCCTCGACCTCGAGAACGCCACGGTCGAGGACATCATGGTTCCGCGCAACGAGATCGTCGGCATCGACATCGACGGCGACTGGGACCGGGTCATCGAGCAGCTGCGGCAGAGCCAGCACACGCGCCTGCCGGTCTACGAGGGCGAGATCGATCGCATCATCGGCACCTTGCACATGAAGCAGGTCGTGCACGAGCTCGCGCGCGGCCGGCTCGATCGCGACGCCGTGATCCAGGCGGCAAGCGCGCGCGAGGCCTATTTCGTACCCTCGGGAACGGCGCTCAACACGCAGCTGCTCAACTTCCAGCGCGGCAGGCGCCGCATGGCCTTCGTGGTGGACGAGTACGGCGACATCCAGGGCCTGGTCACCATCGAGGACATCCTCGAGGAGATCGTCGGCGAGTTCACCACCGACCCCGCCACCATGATGCACCGGGACGTGCACGCGGACGCCGACGGCAGCTTCGTGGTGAACGCAACCAGCACCATCCGCGCGCTCAACCGCTCGATGCGCTGGAATCTGCCCACCGACGGCCCCAAGACCTTGAACGGCCTGATCGTCGAATTCCTGGAGACCATTCCCGAGCCCGGCACCACGCTCAAGATCTCCGACTACATGATCGAGGTGCTGCAGACCGGCGACAACGCCATCAAGACCGTGCGCATTCGTCCGCCGGCCACGCCATGACGGCCGGCCACGCCATGACGGCCGGACACAACGTGGCGGCCGGGCACACCGTGGCAGCCGGGCACGCGGCGACGCGCGCGCCAGGCCAGGCCGTCGTCCGCCCGGGAGTCAGGCCGGTTTGCGTGCTCGCCGCGGCGGCCCTCGCGGTGCTGCTTCAGTCCTGCGGCTCGTCGGGATCGGGCGGCGCCGGCGACAAGGTGGTGAACGTCTACTCATGGATGGAGTACATCGCGCCCGACACGGTGGCGAACTTCGAGAAGGAAACCGGCATCAAGGTCCGCTACGACACCTTCGACAACAACGAGGTGCTGGAGACCAAGCTGCTCACCGGGCACACCAATTACGACGTGGTGGTTCCCACCGAGAACTTCTTCGATCGCCAGCTGCGCGCCGGCGTCTATCGCAAGCTCGACAAGAGCGCGCTGCCGAACCTCGAGAACCTGGACCCCGAGATCCTGCGCCGCATGGCGGTGCACGATCCCGGCAACGCCTACGCGGTTCCGTACCTGTGGTCGACCACGGGATTGGGGTACAACGTCGAGGCGGTGCGCCGGCGGCTCGGCGACGCGCCGCCGGACAGCTGGGCGCTGCTGCTCGATCCGGCCAACGCCGCCAAGCTCCAGGATTGCGGGATCGCGATCACCGACTCTCCGCTCGACGTGTTCGAGTCGGTGCTGCTGTACCTCGGCAAGGATCCCAACCGGCGCGACCCGGCGGATCTGTCCGCGGCTTCCGCGGTGCTGCTCAAGATCCGTCCCTTCGTGCGCTACATCGATCCCGCGCAGTACATGACCGATCTCGCGAACGGGGACATCTGCCTGGCGCTCGCCTGGTCCGGCGACGTGGGCGTGGCCCGGAGCCGCGCCGCCGAAGCGTCCAAGGGCGTGAAGGTCGCATACCTGATCCCGCGCGAGGGCGCACTCATGACCGTCGACATGATGGCGATACCGGCCGACGCGCCGCATCCGCGCAACGCCGAGATCTGGCTGAATTACCTGATGCGGCCCGAGGTGATCGCCGCCATCTCCAACCACATCAAGTATCCGAACGGCAACGCCGCCTCGCTGCCGCTGATCCAGGCATCCATGAAGGACGACCCGAGCATCTATCCGGACGCCGCCACCCGCAGGCGCCTCCACACCAACGAGGCGGTGCCCGCCGATTACACGCGGCTGCTCATCCGCGAATGGACGCGGTTCAGGACGGGAGACTGATCAGCGCGTCGAGCGCCTGGCGCAGGCGCGTCACGCCGCGTATGGACATGCCTTCGGGCGGCCGCTTCGGCACGTTCGCCTCCGGCACCAGCGCAGACTTGAAGCCGTGCTTGGCAGCCTCGCGCAACCGCTCTTCGCCGAACGGCACCGGGCGGATCTCCCCCGCGAGGCCAAGCTCGCCGAACGCGATCACCGAATGAGGGATCGGCTCGTCGGCGAGACTCGAGCGCGCCGCCAGCACGATCGCGAGATCCCCCGCCGTCTCCGTGAGCCGCACGCCGCCGACCACGTTGGCGAACACATCCTGGCCGTGCAACTCGAGCCCGCCGTGCCGGTGCGCGATGGCGAGCAGCATGGTGAGCCGGTTGCCCTCGATCCCGACCGCCACCCGGCGCGGGCTGGCGCCCAGGCTGCCGTCCGCGAGCACCTGGACCTCGAGCAGCAGCGAGCGGGTGCCCTCGCGCATCACCGTGATCACGCTGCCGGGCACGGGCTGCTCGTGCCGCGACAGGAAGATCGCGGACGGATTGGTCACCTCGCGCAGGCCCTGCTCCGCCATCGCAAACACGCCGATCTCGTTCGCGGCGCCGAAGCGATTCTTGACCGAGCGCAGCACGCGGAAGCGGCTGCCGGTATCGCTTTCGAAGTAGAGAACCGTGTCCACCATGTGCTCGAGCACGCGCGGTCCGGCGATCTGGCCTTCCTTGGTGACGTGGCCCACGAGCAGCACCGCGGTGCCGGAGGACTTCGCGAAGCGCACGAGCTCGGCGGTGCACTCGCGCAGCTGCGACACCGCCCCGGGTGCCGATTCGACGCGCTCCGAATACATGGTCTGGATGGAGTCGATGATCAGCACCCGTGCCTCGAGAGCCTTGGCCGCCGCGACAATGCTCTCGACGCCGGTCTCGGTGACCAGGCGTGCCGCGGCGAGGCTCAAGGCCAGGCGGCGCGCGCGATCTGCGACCTGCTGCAGGGATTCCTCACCGGTCGCGTACAGCACCGGTCCGTGGGTTTCGAGGGCCGCCGCAGCCTGGAGCATGAGGGTGGATTTGCCGATGCCGGGATCGCCGCCGATCAAGGTGACCGAGCCGGCCACGAGCCCGCCGCCCAAAACCCGATCCAGCTCCGTCGAGCCGGTGCTCAGCCGCGGTTGCTCGACGCGAGCCTCCGCGGCCAGCGACGCGGAGGTCGTGGCGCGCGCTTTGTAGGACGAGGCCGCCCCGCGCGATCCTGAGGCCGAGACCTCGGCCACCAGGGTGTTCCACTCGCCGCAGCCCGTGCACTGTCCCTGCCACTTCGGAGAAGACGCTCCGCAGTTCTGGCAAATAAAGACCTCTTTGGACCTCGGCATTCGCTTCCTTCGCGTCGATTTGTGAGCTTAGCATTGCTGCTGACGCGCCCCGATCCCCTATACTGCCGCGATTCGGGGTTTGGATTATGTCCATTGCATGCGCAAATTCGGCCTTATCGCGGCGGTTGTGGGGCTCTGTACCCTCGTTTTGGGCTTGTTGCTCAAAACCTTCGCCAATATCGACACCTGGCTGTGGCTCCCCGGAATCGTCCTGATCACCGGCGGCAGCGCCCTCGTCATCTGGTGCCGCTTTGCCGCCTCCGCGTCCGCTCCGGCACCGCGGATCCCCAAGCCCATCGGCACCGAGACCACGCGGCTGCTCGACAACTTCGAGCAGCGTTTCGCCGAGCTCAAGGGACGTAAGCCCACCGCCAGCGTGCTGGGCGATCTATACACCCTCGGCAACCAGCTCGAGCAGCGCGGCCGCATCACCCAGGCCACCGCCGTGTACCGGCATCTGGCCCGCTTCGACAATGGATTCCGCGACGTGGCCACCCGGCTCAGACGCCTGATGGACGCCGAGCGCGCGAGCACCCGGCCGGAGCTGCCGGCCCAGAAGGCCGCGGCCAAGCCCGCGTCAGCGCCGACTCCCGGCGCCGTGCGGGCGATCACCCCGGCCGCTCCGGCCACTCCGCCGGCGGCGAAGCCCTCGAGGCCGGCCGCCGTGTCGCCGGCCCCCGCGCCGCCGACCGCCCCATTCCCGTCGCCTCCGAGCTCGGCCTCCACTGCTCCGGCGGGCGCCCCCGCCGCGGCGGGCACGCACCCCGAGCGGCTCGGCCGATACCAGCTCGAGCGCGAGATCGGCCGGGGCGCCATGGGCATCGTCTACCTCGGCCGCGATACCGCCATCAATCGCATGGTGGCCATCAAGGCCATTCCGCTGGTGGCGGAGTTCAGCGAGGCCGAGCTAGCCGAGGCGCGCACCCGCTTCTTCCGCGAGGCCGAGACCGCCGGCCGCCTCAACCACCCGAACATCGTCACCATCTACGACGTGGGCGAGGAACGGGGTCTCGCCTACATTGCGATGGAGTACCTCAAGGGACGACATTTGAGCGATTATGCGAAGTCGAATAATCTTCTCGAGCCCCGCAAGGTGCTCGAGATCACGGGCCGGACGGCTGACGCGCTCGGCTTCGCACACAAACAACAAGTAGTACATCGCGACATCAAGCCCGCCAACCTCATGTACGATCCGAGCACGGACATACTCAAGATCACGGATTTCGGCATCGCCCGTCTCACCGACTCGACCAGTACGCGCACGGGCATCGTGCTCGGCACCCCGTCGTTCATGTCGCCCGAGCAGCTCGAGGGACGGACTGTGACCGGTCGCTCGGACTTGTTCTCCCTGGGTGTTAGCCTGTTCCAATTGTTGACCGGCCAGCTCCCCTTCACCGCCGATTCCATGACCGGGTTGATGCAGCAGATCGCCGAAGCGCCGCACCCGAGATTGCGCGCCTTCCGGCCCGACCTCCCCGTGTGCGTCGAGACCGTGATCGATCGGGCGCTGGCCAAGAGCCCCGATGACCGTTACGAGACCGGCGCCCAGATGGCGGCCTCTCTCGAGGATTGCCGCGCGCGCATGCCGAGCGGCTTGCCATGAGGGGACCGTCGCCGTGAGCTTGAGGGGGAAGATCTCGAGCGTGGCGCTGAGCGACACCGGGCGGGTGCGCGAGCACAACGAGGACATGATCGGCACCGAGGCCGACATCGGCCTGTTCGTCCTCGCCGACGGCATGGGCGGCTACAACGCCGGCGAGGTGGCGAGCGGCATCGCCGTCAAGACCATCATCAACCTGGTGCGGGACGCCATCCAGCGGGAGGATCTGTCCGTCCCGGATCCGGAGACCGGACTTTCCCGCACGAGCATCATCCTGCGTGACGCGATTCACAGGGCCAACAAGATCATTTATCACACCTCGAAGACCCAGCCGCAGTGTGAAGGCATGGGCACGACGGTGGTGTCCTGTCTGTTCCACGACAACAAGATGTCCATCGCGCACGTCGGCGATTCGCGGCTCTACCGGCTGCGCGACAACCGCTTCGAGCAGCTCACCCTCGACCACTCGCTGCTGCAGGAGCTGGTCGACCGCGGCTTCTATTCCCAGCAGGAGGCGCAGCGCGCGACGAACAAGAACTACGTCACGCGTGCGCTCGGTGTCGAGCAGAACGTCGAGGTCGAGATCAACGAGCAGCCGGTGCAGAAGAGCGACTACTACGTGCTCTGCTCCGACGGGCTCTCGGACATGATCGAGGACGAGGATATTCATTTAACAATCAGCACCTTTAGTGCTAATCTTGATACGGTAGCTAAACAGCTGATTCAACTCTCCAATGACAACGGCGGCCGGGACAACGTATCAGTGATCATGGCTCACGTAATTGAGCCGTTCCCCGCGCACCGGCGTATATTTGACAAAATCTTGGGATGGTTCGGCTAGGGATATGGAGTCGGAATGGCACGCCTGATGCTCAGCTTGGATGGTCAGATCCTCGCGGAATACAACATGAACAAGGAGCGCTATACGATCGGGCGCTTGCCGGACAACGATATTCGTATCGACAATCCGGCGGTCAGCGGCCATCACTCGCTCATCATCAACATCCTGAACGACTCGTTTCTCGAGGACCTCAATTCCACCAACGGAACGTACGTCAACGGCAAGCTGATCAAGAAGCACGCCATGCAGAACGGCGATGTGATCACGGTCGGGCATCATCAACTGCGGTTCGTCGACAGCCAGGACGGGGAGGCCCCGCAGGACGAGTTCGAGAAGACGATGGTGATCACGCCGAGCTCGGCGGATGGGGACCGCATCCGGCGCGTCGGCGTCGCGGTCGATCAGGCTGCGAAGGCCGTCGCCTCCACTTCCAAGAGGCCGGCGGCGGCCGAGACGGCGCATGCCCTGCCCAAGGCGAAGCTGCAGGTGCTCTCCGGCGCGTTCGCCGGACGTGAGCTCGAGCTCACCAAGGCGTTGACCACGCTCGGCCGCCCGGGGGTGCAGGTCGCGGCCATCACGCGCCGCGCCGAAGGCTATTTCATCGTGCACGTGGACAGCGGCAAGGAAGGCGACTATCCGCTGGTCAACGGCGTTCCGATCGGTCCGCAAGCCCGCCGCATGAACGACAATGACGTGATCCAGCTCGCGGGCGTCAAGATGGGATTCTTCGAGACCTGATCCGCCCGCGGGGTGCGGCCCCGACGCGGCATCGGCTCGCGCCAGGCGACCCGTCCGCTCACGGGCTGATCCCGTGCTTCGCGAACCATTCCGCGACCTTCGGCCGGAGCTTCACCGCCTCCGCGATGTCGGCCTGGCCCTCCGCGGTCTTGTTTCTCTTGAGCTTCGCGAGACCTCGCCCGTACAGCGCCGTGGCAGCGTGGGGGCGCGCCTGCAGGGACGCATCGTAATCGGCGATCGCCTTGTCGAAGTCCGCCATGCGCAGCCGCACCAGCCCGCGCGAGTCGTAGAGCGGCCAGGCGGTGTCGCTCTTCTTGTCCGCGATCCTGAGACCCCGGTTGCAGTCGGCCAGCGCCTTGGCGAGATCCTGCCCCAGCCAGGCGCGCGCGCGGCAGCGCGCGTCGAGCGCCCGCGCGATGCGCGCATCGCTCTCGTGTACCTCGATCCAGAAATCGAGCTGCCTGATCACGGCCTCCTGAGCATCCGCGCTCGAGTAGTCCTGCGCGAGCAGGAAGTGAATGTCCGCTTCCTTCGGCGCCGCCGCGTCGGCGCGGTCGAGATCCGCGCGCGCCGCCGCGAAGTCATTGGCGCGAATCTCGAGGCTCGCCCTCGCGGCACGTGCGGCGATGTGGTCAGGCTGGAGCTCGATCGCATGGTCGAGGTCGGCCCGCGCCTCCCGGACGCTGCCGCTCGCCCGGTATGCCTCGCCGCGCTGGACGAAGTACTCGGGGTTCGCCGGATCGAGCTCGCAGGCGAGCGTCAGCTCGCGGATGGCATCCGGGTAGTCGCGCCGCGAGGCGGAGGCGGTGCCGCGGCGGCTGTGGTCCGCGGCCGCGGCGGGATCGGCGCTGGTCTTTGCGGACTCGGTGCTCTTGGCGGACTCGGCGCCCGCTGGGGGTTGGGCGGCCCCGCCCGCCTCCGCCGGCTCGACGGGCTCGCCCGCCGGCGCCGCCGCCCTCGCCGTGAGATTGAATACCGGCCCGCCGTTGTAGGTGAAGAACAGCTTGTGATCGCGGCTCGCGACATAGATGTGGTGCGAAAGGAAGAAATCGGCGCCGAGCAGCATCTCGACCTCACCGCCCGTGTTGCCGAACCTCAGGCGCGCATTGCGGATCTCCTCATCGCCCACCTTGAAGCTGTCGAATCGGCCGATGTAGGTCTTGGTCGCGCCGCGGCCGATCCCGGTCGAGTATCCGGCGTACTCGACTCCCGGCGAATCGGGCTTGAGGCCGGCACGCTCGGCGACCTTGAGCGACAGGAGCGATGCGAATGCGCCGGTGTCGAAGGTGACCTCGAGCTTCCGGCCATTGAGATAGGCGGTGCCCTTGGTGTGCGGCCGCATGGCGGTCGCCCATTCGAGATCCATGGCCGAGTAAGGCTGGTCGGGCTTGGCCCAGTAGGCCAGCAGGCTGTGGCGACAATCCTCGGAGTGCCACAAGCGGATCACCCCGTTTGCAAGATCGTACTCGACATCGCCGATGCGAAACACGTTCTGTCCCAGGAGCCCCACGCTGGCGGTGCCTCCGACGTCGCTGCCTCCGACCAGGAACTCGACATCGTGCACGACGATGCCTGCGATCTTGAAGTCCTTGACCGTGGTGAGCGTCGGCCTCACATCGCCGCCGATGCCCTCCACGTAGAAGTTCGAGAGAATGGGCCTGCGGCGGAGCTGGAGCTGCGTGGCCGCGGCCTCCGTCAGCATGCTGTAGAACGCGCCGCTGTCGGCGATGAAGTGCACGTCCTGGCCGTTGATGCCGGCGGTGACCACGGGCTTCATGTTGACCATGGTCGCGGGCAGATCGAGCAACTTCTGGAGCTTGCACCCGGATGCGGCCGACGCGGCGGCCGGTGCCAGCATCGCCGCCAGCGCGCCGATCCCCGCCAGCCCGCCCATCCCCGCCGCGCGTCTCGCGGTCATCGCGTCGATCCTTCGAAGAGGAACTCCATGCAAGCGGCGAGAGATTCGAATGCCTTGCTTGCCTTGGTGTCCATGGCTGCCACCCCTGGGAGAATCTAGCGCAATGTTACCGCGACCCGCTGGCTGATGCCGCAGAGCAGCTCGTAAGGAATCGTATCCGCCCAGACCGCGATCTCCTCGACCGGCAGCCCCTCGCCCCAGAGCACCACGGGATCGCCGAGCGCCGGTCGGCGCTCCAGATCGGTCGCATCGATGCCGATCATGTCCATGGATATGCGCCCCGCCAGCGCCGCGCGCTCGCCGTTGACCAGCACCGGCGCGCCCGAGCCCAGGTTGCGCGGGTAGCCGTCGCCGTAGCCGACGGCCGCCACGGCGAGGCGCGTGGGCCGCGCCGCAGTCCACGCTCCGCCGTAGCCGACGCGCTCGCCGGGCGCCAGGTCCTTCACCGCAATCACCCGGGACCGCAGGGTCATCGCGGGACGCAGGCCGTGATCGGCACCGATCGACCCCGCGAACGGCGAGACCCCATAGAGCAGGAGACCCGGCCGCACCCAGTCCGCCTGCGCCGCGGCGAAGCCCAGCAGCGCAGCCGAGTTGGCCAGGCTCCGCTCGCCCGGGAGGCCCGCGGTCATCGAGACGAAGAGCGCGAGCTGCTCCCCCGTGGCCGGCAGCTCCGGGTCGTCCGCCGACGCGAGGTGGGTGAAGAGGCTCAGCGGCGATCGCACCGCGGGAAGCACGCAGAGGGCCGAATGTGCCGCGCGAAAAGCCTCACCCTTGAAGCCCAGCCGATTCATGCCGCTGTCGAGCTTCAGCCAGACGCGAAAGCTCGCTCCCGCCGGCGCGGCGCGCAAGAGCTCGATCTGCTCGGCGGTGTGCACCACCAGCTCGAATCCCGCAGCCGCCGCAGCCGCGAGCTGCTCCGCGTCGAAGACGCCCTCGAGCAGCACCGTGCGCGTGCGGATGCCCGCCTCCCGCAGCGTGAGGCCTTCGTCCACGCGCGCGACGGCGAAGGCATCCGCGGATTGCAGCGCGCGCGCGACCGTGGTGAGCCCGTGGCCGTAGCCGTTGGCCTTGATCACCGCCATGACCCGCGACCCCGGCGCAGAGCGCCGCACCACCTCGAGATTGTGCCGGAGCGCGCCGGAGTCGATGGTCGCGCTCACCAGCGGCGTCACCGAAAGACGCCCTCGGCGTAGGACTCCGGCGCGAAGTTCTCGAACTTGGTGTATTGGCCGAGGAAGGTGAGCTGTACGTCGCCCGTCGGGCCGTTGCGCTGCTTGGCGATGATGATGTCCGCGATGCCCTTGCGCGTGGTGTTGGGGTCATAGACATCTTCGCGGTAGATGAGCAGGATCAAGTCCGCATCCTGCTCCAATGATCCACTTTCTCTCAGATCCGACATCACCGGCTTTTTCTCGGTGCGCTGCTCCACGCCGCGGTTCAGCTGCGAGAGCGCGATCACCGGCACCTTCAGTTCCTTGGCGAGGGATTTGAGCGAGCGCGAGATCTCGGAGATCTCGGTGGCGCGGTTTTCCTTGGTGCCCGCGACGTGCATGAGCTGAAGGTAGTCGACCACGATCAGGTCGAGGCCGCGCTCGCGCTTCAGGCGCCGCGCGCGCGCGCGGATCTCGGTCGGCGTGAGCCCCGGGGTCTCGTCGACGAAGATGTTGGCGGTGGAGAGCTGGGTCATCGCCGAGTCGATGCGCGGCCAGTCCTCCTCGCTCAGACGGCCCGAGCGCAGGTTGGCCTGGTTGATGCGGCCGAGCGAGGAGATCATGCGCAGCGTGAGCGATTCGGCCGACATTTCCATGCTGAAGATCGCGGCGGACTTCTTCGAGCCGAGCGCCGCGTTCTCGGCCATGTTGACCGCGAGCGTGGTCTTGCCCATCGAGGGGCGGCCGGCGACGATGATGAGATCGCCGCCCTGCAATCCCGAGGTCATCTCGTCGAGCTGCTTGAAACCGGTCGAGATCCCGGTCATCTTGCCCTCGGAGTGGTACATCTCGTCGATGCGGTTGACCACGTCCGGCAGGATGCTCTTGACCGCGCGGAAGCCGAGCTTGCCGCGAAAACCCGCCTCGGCGATCTCGAATATGGCGCGTTCCGCGTCATCGACGATCTCGCGCGCCTCGCGGCCCTCGGGCTCGAGCGCCTGGCCGACGATGGAATTGCCCGCCGTGATGAGGTGACGCAGCGTCGAGCGCTCGCGCACGATGTCCGCGTAGGCGCGGATGTTGGCGCTGGTCGGCGTGTCCCGCACCAGCGAGCCGAGGTAGGCGAGGCCCCCCACCTGATCGAGCATGCCCTGGCTCTCGAGGTGCCCCGACAGGGTCACGGCATCGCAGGGCTGATTGCGCTCGATCAGCGTGCGCGCGGCCTCGAAGATGAGCTTGTGGTCGTTGCGGTAGAAATCCTCGGCGACCACGCGGTCCGCGACCTGATCCCAGGCCGCGGCGTCGAGCATCAGGCCGCCGAGCACCGACTGCTCGGCCTCGACCGAATGCGGCGGCAGACGCAGCCCGTCGCCTGCGCTCGTGACTCCGCTGACGATCCGGGTGGCCAAGAGCAACCCGCGGTTGCGGCCGCTACTCTTCGGGAACGATCGTGACCGCGAGGGTCACATCGATGTCGGTATGCAGATGCAGCTGCACCTGGTGCTCGCCCGTCACCCGGATGGGCCCGGTCGGCATGCGCACCTCGCTGCGGCTGATCGGCTGGCCCGCCTTCTCCGCAGCCTCCGCGATGTCCGCGGTGCCGATGGAGCCGAACAGCTTGCCTTCCGCGCCGGTCTTCGCCTTGATCTCGAGCTTGAAGTTCTCGAACTTGACCGCGCGAGCCTGCGCGGCCGCAAGCTCCGCGTCGGCTTTCGCCTCGAGCTCGTGACGCTGCGCCTCGAACTTGGCGATGTTGGCCGCGGTGGCGACCGTCGCCTTGCCCGTCGGCACCAGGAAATTGCGCGCGTAGCCGGACTTCACCTTCACGCGGTCGCCGATCTGACCGAGGTTCGCGACCTTCTGCAGCAGTATCACTTCCATGGGCGTCTCAGTGCTGATCGGTGTAGGGCAGCAACGCGAGGAAACGCGCGCGGCGGATCGCGAGCTGCAGCTGGCGCTGATAGTGCGCGCGCGTGCCCGTGATGCGGCTCGGAACGATCTTGCCGGTCTCGGTGATGTAGCTCTTGAGCGTGGCGAGATCCTTGTAATCGATCTGCTTCACGTCGTCGGCGGTGAACCGGCAGAACTTCTTGCGGCGGAAAAAACGTGCCATGTCTTGCTCCTCTACCGTGCGCTCATGGGCATGTCGTCGTCATCCCCATCGTCGCCGAAATCGTCGTGACGCCGCGTGCTCTCGTCGGGCGCGCGCGCCATCGGCGAAGGCTCGGTGACCGCCTCGTCCATCTTGACCACGAGGCTGCGCAGCACCGCGTCGCTGAAGCGGAACGAGCCGGTCAGCTCGGAGAGCGTCTTTTGATCGCACTCGACGTTGAGCAGGATGTAGTGGGCCTTGTGGACCTTGGCGATCGGAAAGGTGAGCTGGCGCCGGCCCCAATCCTCGAAGCGATGCACCGTGCCGCCGCCGGCCGCGACCATGCCTTTGTAGCGATCGACCATCGCAGGAACTTGCTCGCTCTGGTCCGGATGGACCAAGAGCACGATCTCATAATGCCGCATTGTGTCTCCCTACGGTTGTAGCCTCCCGTTGCGAGCGGTGAGGCAAGGAGTTGACCGGCTCGAAGCCGGCGAAAAAAGAGCGCGAAGGATACAGCCTCCGGCCGGTCATGGCAAACCGCCCCGGCGGCCGCGCCGGCCTCAACCCACCCCGCGCCGGCCGCCTGCGCCGGTCTCAACCAACCGCTGCGCCGGCCTCCCGCGGCCGGCCTCAATTCACCCCCGCGGCGGCCTCAACCGGACCGCTGCCGCCGCGCCTCGAACAGGGCGATTCCGGCCGCCACCGACACGTTCAAGGACTCGATCTGCCCCGCCATGGGAATGCGGACCAGGAAATCGCAGCGCTCCCGGGTCAGGCGCCGCAGCCCCGCCCCCTCCGCACCGAGCACCAGCGCGAGCGGCCGGTCGAGGTCCGCCGCGTAGAGCGAGCCCTCGGCCTCATCGTCGGTGCCGACCACCCAGATCCCGCTCTCCTTGAGCTTGTCGAGCGCGCGGGCCAGGTTGGTGACGCTCGCGATCGGCACGAGCTCGGCCGCGCCGGCCGCCACCTTGCGCGCCACGGCATCGACCGGCGCCGCCCGGTCCTTCGGGATCAGCACGGCGTGGGCGCCGGCGGCCTCGGCGGTACGAAGACACGCGCCGAGGTTGTGGGGATCGGTGACGCCGTCCAGAACCAGCAGCAGCGGGTCCTCCGGGATTTGACCCAATGCGGCGACCAGCTCGGTCTCGTCCCAGAGCGGCGGCGGCCGCACCGCCGCGACGGCCCCCTGATGCCGCACGTCGCCCACCAGCTTGCGAAGGGCGTCGGGGGTCGCCGGCTGGACGTTGACGCCCGCCCGCCTGGCACGCTCGCGCAGCTCCCGCGCACGCGCATCATCCCGCGGCTGGGCGATCCAGAGCTCCAGCACGCGCTCCGGAGCGCGATCGAGCACCGCGCTCACGGCATGCAGGCCGTAGACGAAGCTTCGACGGCCGGTCATCGATGGCGCGATCTCAACGACGCCCGCCGCCGCGGCGCGAGCGCATCGAGCGCTGCCGGCCGGCCGCCGGCCCGGACCGCGGCTCCGCGCCCGCCTCGTCCGCGAGCTCGAAATCGATCTGCCGTTGCGGGACGTCGACGCGCGCGAGCCTCACGCGCACCGCCTCGCCCATCTGCCAGCGCCGGCCGGTGCGCCGGCCGCGCAGGCCCATGCCGCCCGAATCCAGCTCCCAGTAATCACCGGGTATCTGCGAGATGTGCACCAGGCCGTCGACCGGCATCTCCTTCAGCTGCACGAACAAGCCGAACTCGAGCGCGCTCGTGATGGTGGCATCGAAGGTCTCGCCGACGCGGGGCTGCATGTACAGGCATTTGAGATAGGCCATGACGTCGCGCCCCGCATCGTCCGCGCGCCGTTCGCGCTGCGAGCTCTCGGCCCCGAGCGCCTGCAGCTCCGCCACCGAATACCGGTGGCCGGAAGCGGACTTCGGCAGCGTCGCGGCCTTGATCGCGCGATGCACGAGCAGATCCGGGTAGCGCCGGATCGGCGAGGTGAAGTGCGCGTACTCCTCGAGCGCGAGCCCGAAGTGGCCGATGTTGGACTGTTGGTAGACGGCCTGCGCCAGCGAGCGGATGACCAGACCCTCGAGCAGCGCCCCGTCGGGCCGCGCGGCGACCCGCTCCACCAGCCGGCGAAACTCGCGCGGCGTCGGCTCTGCGGAGAAATCGGCGCCGATCTTGAGCGCCCGGAGGACTCGCTGCAGCTCGGTGACCCGCTTGTCTTCGGGCCGATCGTGCACCCGGTAGAGGCTGCCGATCTTCGCGAGGCGCAGCGCCACCGCGGCCTCGACGTTGGCCGCGATCATGCACTCCTCGATGAGACGGTGGGCGTCGTTGCGGATCACCGCGTAGAAGCCGTCGATCTTGCCGTCGCTGCCGATGCGCGCCTTGGTCTCGCCGCCGCGAAAGTCGAGCGCGCCGCGCATGTCGCGCGCCTCCTTGAGGGCGTGGTACACCGAGTACAGCGTGTCGAGCGAGGCGCGCACCGCAGGCGTCAAG
The DNA here is from genome assembly GCA_036272295.1 of Steroidobacteraceae bacterium. Taxonomy (GTDB): domain Bacteria; phylum Pseudomonadota; class Gammaproteobacteria; order Steroidobacterales; family Steroidobacteraceae; genus Bog-1198. The sequence goes on along the minus strand of DATAYZ010000079.1, from coordinate 18,518 downwards.
TCGGTCGTGATCCGCGCGACGGCGGCATCCCCGGGCGGCCCGCGCCGCGGCGTGGATTGCGCCGCCGCCTCGAGATAAGCCCAGGCCGCGTCATACGTGAGACGTGCGTGCGAGCGGATCACGGCCTCGTAGAAGCGGGATTTGCCGGGCTTGCCGCTCTTGCCGACCCGCATGTCGCACACGAATGCCAGGCGGTCCACGTGCGGCATCAGCGAGCAAAGGTGGTTGGACAGGTTCTCCGGCAGCATCGGGATGACGCGGTCGGGAAAATACACCGAGGTCGCACGCAGGCGCGCCTCGGCATCGAGCTCGCTGCCGTGGCGCACGTAGTGGCTGACGTCGGCGATGGCCACCACCACGCGCCAGCCGCCGCCGCGGGCGGGCTCCGCATACACGGCGTCGTCGAAATCGCGCGCGTCGGCGCCATCGATGGTGACGAGCGGCAGGTCGCGCAGGTCCTCCCGGCCCTCCCGGTCGGCCGGCTGCACCTCGGGCGGGAATCGGCCCGCGGCACGCAGCACCTCGGGCGGGAACTCGCCGGGAAGGTCGTGCCGCAGAATGGCAAGGCGCGCCGCGAGGTCGGACGGCTTCAAGTCACCGAGCACTTCGACGATGCGGCCGACGGCGGGCGACTCCGCGTGCGGCCGCTCGGTGATCTCGACGACCACGTAGTCCCCGTCGTGCGCGGCGTGGGCCTCCCGCGCCGGGACCTCGACGGAGTACCAGTGTCCGGGGTCTTCGGGCTCGACGCGCCCATGACCCAGCCAGATGCCGCCGATGCGCGGCGGCGCCGCGGCGATGAGACGGATCAGCCGCGCGACGCGGCGGCCCCGCTCGTTCGTCCCGGAGGCGCGCACCTCCACCCGGTCGTTGTGCATGAGAGCCGCGGTATCGCCGCGCACGAGCACGAGCGCAGGGCTGCCGTCGTCCGGAATCACCAGCACGTCGCCGTTGGCTCGTCCGCGCACGCGGCCCGCGAGCCGCTCCTCCGTCTTGGCGACGACGAATCCCCTGCCGGTCTCGGAAGCCTGGCCGTCGCGCACCATGGCGGCGAGCCGCTTGTCGAGAGCCGCCCGTTGGGCCGCGGTGTCGAGCCCCACGCGCCGCGCGATGCGCGCCGCGGTCAGCGGCTCGGGCGCCTCGGCGAGGACCTTGAGGAGGAGCTCGCGGCTGGCGATGGGGTCGGCGTAGCGGGACTGCTCGCGCTCGACGTTCGGATCCTCACGGCGCCAGTCGCCGCCAGGCGCCGCCGGGCGCTGGGCCTTGGTCGTGCGCGGGCCCGCGGGCCCGCGATCGGAGCGGCGCCGCGTCATGATGTGGGCTCGACGCCGAAGAACGCGCGGCAGTGCTCGGCGAATTCCGCGGCCATCGGCGACAGCGCGCGGTTGGCGGACGTGGCGAGCACGAGCCGGCTGTTCCTGACGGAGTCGGCGAGCGGCCGCGCGACGAGCGCGCGCCCGTCGTAAGTCATGGCGTTGGCAGGCTTGGTGGCGAGCAGGCTGTATCCCAGGCCGTGGCCGACGAAGCCGCGCACCATTTCCGGCGATTTGGTGCGCAGGCCGATCTGCGGCTCGAGGCCCTGGTCCCGGAACAGCGACAGGTAGTAATTCAAGCTCGGCTCATCTTCCAGGAGGATGAGCGGCTCCTCGCGCAGGTCGCCGAGGCCGATGGCGGCCGCCTCGCCGAGCGGATGCCCCTCCGGCAGGAGCACATAGGGCTTGAGCTCGGCCATGAGCTCCGCCTTGACGCCGCTGCCGAGCCCCACGTCGAACAGCAGAGCCACCTCGAGATCGTTGCGCCGCAGGCTCGCCACCAGGTGCTCCTGATCCGCCTCCACGAGGCGCAGGGCAATGTCGGGATGCAGCTTGGTGAGACGTGCCACGAGGGCCGGCACTATATAGGGTGCGAACACACGATAGCAGCCTATCGCGAGGGTCATCGGTGCCGAGCCGTCGCGCGGGGACTGCCTCGGGTGAAAGCGCCGCGGCACGCCATAGGCGCGATTCGCGTAGATCAACGGTGCACCGCCGCCGGCGACATGGATGTCCTGCACCGATCCGAACACGACGAAGTGCGATCCCACCCGCTCGCTCGCGGTGACGCGGCAATCGAACGCCACCAGCGCATCGAACACGCGCGGCGCGCCGGTCACCTGCGTGGTCCAGCGGGTGCAATCGAATTTCTCCGCACCGTGTGCCGCCTTGCGCCCGGCGAAGTGCTCCGAGATGTGCGCCTGATCGTCGCGCAGCACGCTCACGCAGAACACGCCGTTCTTGAGCACCGCGTCGGCGACCGGGCTCATGTTGTGAATGCACACGAGCAGCGTCGGCTGCGGCGTATCCGCGGAAACCGACACCATGGCCGAGACCGTCACGCCGTGACGGCCGGCGACCCCGTCCGTCGTCACCACGTTGACGGTGCAGGCCGCGTGACTCATGCCGAGGAGAAACTGCTGGCGCAGGGCGGGGTCGGGGTCGTTCATTCTCTCGGCGTCGTTCATTATCGAGGTTCAGGTCGCACTTGAGGTTCATGCCGTAACAATGGCGGGGATCATCGGGAAAGCCCGTCGAATTGACAAGCCTCGAGGCTGTGCGTACATTCCAGCGCCTCGCATGAGCGCCCATCTTGCCCAGGTGGCGGAACTGGTAGACGCGCTGGTTTCAGGTACCAGTGGAGCAATTCGTGGAGGTTCGAGTCCTCTCCTGGGCACCATTCTCTGAGTTCGTGCCGCTCGCCACTCATCGCGTAGTTTATTACATTCGTTCTATAAATATCTGATTTTATGTAAATAAACGCGGCACGGCGGCTCGCCTCGGTGGCGATCCCGCAGGCGGCGAGAGGCGCCCTGCGCGCCGTCCGCGTCCGACACCACCATCGTACCGGCTACTTCGTCCCTGCCGCAGCCGCCGGTGTGAAGTACAGATCCTGGTAATCGGAGCTGAAGTCCGCCAGGGGCGACACGGCCGCCATGGTGAAGTGATCGATCGAGCCGTCCGGCTTCAGCGCGAAGGTCACGAACGCGTCCTCCATCGGACCGCGCCAATGCGCCTTGAAGGTGTCGTACTGCCAGTGCTGCAGATCCGCCGTGATCTTGTCGACGGTCAGCGGAAGCCTCATGGTCAGCCCGCCGCCCTCGGCGCGGATGTGGACATCGCCGTACCACGGATCGGAATAGTCTCCCGCGTATTTCTCGAGCGGCAGCGACGGCTTGGAATCCGCCGCACGCGTCTGGCTCGCCTTCTGCATCGTGTCGTCGGCATCCTTGTGCTGCTTTTCCTCCAGCGCCTTGAACGAAGCGACGTAGTCCTCGGTGCGTCCTCCGAGGTAGGCGTCCAGGATGTGGTACAGGATCGACTCGTAGGCGTACACCTCCCCCGCGTTGGTCAGGATCACGACGCCCAGATTCTCCTCGGGGACCAGCATCACGCGGGCGACGAAACCGCCCACCCCGCCGGGATGGCCGACCAGCCTGCGTCCCTTGTAGTCGCGCAGGAACCATCCCATGCCGTACCCGTAGAAATTCGGCTGCAGCGACTTCAGGCCGTCCAGGCCCGATTCACTCGCGGGGAAGATGGATTGCTGCGTCCACATTTCCGTCGACGCAGCCTCGCTGAAGAGCCGCCGGTCGGTACCGGGAATCTTGCCGTGACCGAGCTGTACCAGGAGCCACTTCGCCATGTCCGCGGCGGAGGAGTTGATGGCCCCCGCGGACCCGGTGCTGTCCAGGTTTATGAACGGCGCCACCTCGACCTTGTCGCCCGCCTTTTGGTGGGGGAACGCATAGTTGCCCCTCTCCGGATGGGCATCGGTTTTGGTGTTCGTGTCCTTCATACCCAGCGGCAGGAAGATCTGCTCGCGCACGTAGTCGTCCCAGCTCCTGCCGCTCGCCTCCGCGACCACCTGCCCCGCGGCCACGAACATCAGATTGTTGTAGGCAAACCGGCTGCGGAAGCTGGAGACGGGCTTCAGGTATCGAAGGCGATAGACGATGTCGTCGCGGGTGTACGAGTTGTGCGGCCACAGCATGAGGTCGCCTTCACCGACCCCGAGGCCGCCGCGATGGCAGAGGAGGTCGCGGATGCGCATTTCCTTCGAGACGTACGGGTCGTACATCTCGAACCCCTTCAGGCGCTCGTAGACAGGATCGTCCCAGGAGAGCTTGCCCGCATCAACCAGCGTCGCGAGCGCCGCGACGGTGAAGGCTTTCGTCGTCGAGCCGATTGCGAACAAGGTGTTCGCGTCCACCGGCGCGGGATCTCCGACCTTGCGCACGCCGTAGCCCTTCTGCAGGACGACCTTGCCGTCCTTCACGATGGCGATCGAGATGCCGGGCACCCCGAAGGTTCGCATCGAGTGCGCGACGTAGGAGTCGAGGTCGGAAGGCGGCGCGCTCCGTGCGAAGGACGGGGAAGCCGCCGACGAGAGCGCGATGAGAACGATGAGCGAGAAGATCGATCGGGCGGTTGTCATCGATGAAGCTTACACCGCGTGCACACCGCAGATCGACGCGGGAGCCAGTGATTCCCACCGTTATTGACGGCGCGGCCGCGAATTATTCGCGTCGGGCGAGGGCATTGCGCAGGGTTTCGGCTTTGGCCGGCGATCCTCCTGTGATTGAATGGCCTGCCATGGGGAGCCGATGAAGACTTTCGATCCGCGGTCCGCGAACATTCCCGGCGGTGAACAGCCCGTAAGCGACGCGCAGCAGTTCGCTCCGCTCGTAAGCGACGCAGAGCGGCTCGCTCCGCTCACGCGCCGCTCCTTCCTGTCGGGCATGGGCGCGACCGGCGCCGCGATGACCCTGCTGCCTGCGTTGCCGCTCGGCGTTCGACCCGCCTGGGGGGCCGGCGCCGATCCGCTGGTGCTCTCCTTCCGGTCGCCGGCGGACGGCTTCAAGGTGTGGGCGTATTGGTGGTGGCTCGATGGCGGCGTGACCAAGGCCGGCCTCACCGCGGACCTCGAGGCCATGAAGCAGCAAGGCATCGTCGGCGTCATCGTCTTCGACTGCGGATTTGGCGGCCCTCGCGCACCCAAGGGGCCGCAGTTCATGAGCCCGGAGTGGCGCGAGAGCTTTCACCATGCCGTCGCGGAAGCCGCGCGGCTCGGAATCGAGCTGAGCGTCAACCTGTGCAGCGGCTGGAACGCCGGCGGCCCGTGGGTGACGCGCGACGACGCCATCAAGCATCTCGTGTGGCAGGAGACCGTGATCGAGGGCCCCCGAAGCTTCGACGCGGAGCTGCCGCGCTACGTGGAGCAGCCGCCGCGGCAGGCGACCGAAAGCATGAACTCGACCGAGGTGGCGGGGAGCCACGCGGTGGACGCTCCCACGCCGTGGTATCGGGACATCGCGGTGCTCGCCTGCGAGGAGGAGCCGGGGGGCCTCTGGAAGCTCGGCAACATCCGCGACCTGACGGCACAGATGAGCGACGGCCGTCTGCGCTGGAAGGTGCCGAAGGGCACGTGGAAGGTCCTGAGAATGGGCTTCATCGTGCCTCTGTACGACGTCGAGAACGGCGATGATTCCATCCGCACGAAAGCGCGCTCGGCGCCGAATCCCCCCGCGTGGGAGATCGATCCGATGAGCGCGGCGGCCATGGACCGGCATTTCGCCGAAACCGCGGCGAAGCTCATCGGCGATGCGGGCGCGCTCGCCGGCACGACGTTCAAGTACCTGCACATCGACAGCTGGGAGATGGGACTGCCCACCTGGACGCCGAAGTTCGTCGAGGAATTCGCGGCGCGCAGGCGCTACAGCCCCCTGCCCTACCTGCCCGGTCTGGCCGGCAAGACGGTCGAGTCCGCCGAGATCACGGCGCGCTTCGTCTGGGACTACCGGCGGACGATCGCCGATCTGATCTCCGCCAATTACTACGGGCGGCTCGCGCAGCTCGCCCACGCCCACGGCCTCGGCACCCATCCCGAATCCGGCGGCCCCTGGTATACGCAATACATCGATGCCCTCGAGTGCCTGGGCACGAACGACATTCCCATGGCCGAATTCTGGAGCTCCCGCGGCAGCTTCCACGGCATCGAGCGCAAGCCGACCATCTACGGAATCCCTCAGGGCTTCTTCACGACCGCGGAGACCACGCTGCCGCAGGCGAATTTCGGGTCGATCAAGCAGGCGGCATCGGCCGCTCACGTCTATGGCAAGCCGATCTTCCAGGCCGAGGCGTTCACCTCGTTCAATTCGGACTGGACCGCCGACCCGTATTATTTGAAATCCTTCGGCGATCGCGCCTTTTGCCTCGGGATGACGCGCAACGTCCTCAATTTCTACGTCTCCCAATCGAGCCTCACCGACAAGCCGGGATACGAATGGGAGCACATCGGTCCGCATTTCGACCGCAACGTCACCTGGTGGTCCAAGAGCCACGCCTGGTTTGCGTACATGGCGCGCTGCCAGCAGCTGTTGCGCCAGGGATTCTTCTGCGCGGATCTCCTGTATTTCACCGGCGAGGCGATTCCGAACTTTGCGCTTCTCGACCGCAAGCCCGTCGCGGGACATGACTTCGACGTCATCAACGCGCAGGCGCTGCTCGCCCGAACGCGCGCGGAGGACGGGCACGTCGTCCTTCCCGAGGGCACGAGATATCGATATCTGATCATTCCGCAAGGCGTGGCCGATGCCGTCTCGCCGGCGGTCGCAAGCAAGCTGAAGGAGCTCGTCGAGGGCGGAGCGACGCTGCTCGCGGCGCCGCCGAAGAATTCGCTGGGCTTGACGAACTATCCGCGGACCCAGCAAGAGGTGGCCGCCGTGGTCGACGCTCTGTGGGGCGGCGCAGCGCCCGCCGGCATGCGGCAGGTCGGAGCCGGCCGCGTGATCTGGGGCAAGCCCATCGAGGATGTCCTGTCCCTGGACGGGCTCGCGCCCGACCTCGAGCTGCGAGGCGCGCCGCGAAGCTTCGATTTCGACTGGATCCACCGCCGGGATCGGCAGACCGACCTCTATTTTATCGCGAACCTGAGCGAGCTCGAGGCCGACGTTGAAGTGGCGTTCCGGCTGTCCGGGCGGACGCCGGAGCTCTGGGATGCCGTCACCGGCGCCACCCGCGAGCTGGACGAATTCCGCGAGGAGAACGGCCGGACCGTCGTGCCGCTCCGCTTCGCGGCCAAGCAGAGCTGGTTCGTGGTGTTCCGTGCGCCGGTGAAAATCCGCGCAAGCCGCAGCGCCCGCAATTTTCCCGCGCTGAGACAGCTCGGCCGGATAACGGGGCCGTGGACGGTGAGCTTCGACCAGGATTGGGGCGGTCCCGAGAGCGTGGTGTTCCAGAATCTCGATGATTGGACCCAGCGGCCGGAAGCCGCGATCCGCTTCTACAGCGGCGCTGCCACGTATCGGAATTCCTTCCGGCTTCCGCGGGCGGGCTCGCGGCGGATCCATCTCGAGCTGGGGGACGTGAGAAATCTCGCGCAGGTCCGCGTCAACGGCAAGGATGCCGGCATCGTGTGGACCGCACCCTGGCGCGTCGAGATCGGAGGGCTCCTGCGCCCGGGCAACAACGATCTGGAGATCGAGGTCGTGAATCTTTGGCCGAACCGCCTGATCGGCGACGGCGAGCTGCCCGAGAGCGAGCGCCGTACGAAGACCAACGTCAGGACTTACGACCGCAAGCTGCCCGCGGATTTCTCCTGCTGGTGGGATGCCGAGTGCGAGGATCGCAAGAAGCGCGGCGCGCCGGCCAAGCTGCTCTCCTCCGGGCTCATGGGACCGGTCGTGTTGGTGTCGGAGGAACCCGGATGACGGCCAAGCGCCAAGCTTTCAGCAGACGAGAGTTGCTGGCGGCCGGCGGCACGCTGGCCGCCGCGAGCACGCTCACCCCTTGGGCGGCGTGGGCGGGGCCTGCTACGGCATCTCCGACGGCACCGTCAACGACATCATCAACGGCATCCCCAACGACGCCCCGAGCGGCGCCCTCCGCGTCGCCGGCGGTCCCCGCCGTCGACCCGATGTCCCTGGTCGATCCCGACTTGCGTGCCGGGCTGGAGCGCTTTCGCAAGGACGAGGGCGGCTACGCCATCGATTCCGGAAATCTGGCCAGGATCCGCAAGCTCTCGGTGGGATCGCCGACCCCGTTGCCCGCGCCGCGCTATGAGTCGCGCTCGATACCCGCAGCGGCAGGCTCGCCGCCGGTTCGCGTGATCGTCATCAATGCCGCTCCCGGCGGCCGGCCGCGGCCTGCGATTCTGCACATCCACGGCGGCGGCTTCATCGCGGGAACGGCGGACGAGGTCGTGCCCAAGCTGCAGCGGACATCGCAGGAGCACGACTGCCTGATCGTGACCGTCGACTACCGGCTGGCTCCGGAGACCCGCTTTCCCGGATCGCTCGAGGACAACTACGCCGCCCTGAAGTGGCTGCACGGCGCGGCCGGCTCGCTCGGCGCGGATGGGTCTCGAATCGCCATCATGGGCGAGAGCGCGGGCGGCGGTCACGCCGCGATGCTCGCGATCGCGGCGCGCGACCGCGGAGAAGTCCCGATCATGTTCCAGGCGTTGATCTATCCGATGCTCGACGACCGCACCGGCAGCTCGCGCCAGGTTCCACCCTTCATCGGCAAGTACGTCTGGGTGCCGGCCTCGAATCGCTTCGGCTGGAGCTCCTTGCTCGGCGTTCCGGCGGGCTCGCGGGTCGTGCCGGCGGGCGCGGTCCCCGCGAGAGCCGAGAATCTCGCCGGCCTGCCGCCCGCGTTCATCGGTGTCGGGGCGATCGACCTGTTCGTCGATGAGGATGTCGACTACGCGAGGCGGCTGATCGATTCGGGCGTGCTCACGGAGCTCTGCGTCGTTCCCGGCGCGTTTCACGGATTCGACGTCATCGTGCCGGAGGCGCCCGTCTCCAAGTCGTTTCGCGCGACCTGGACCGCGGCCTTGACTAAGGCGTTCGACCGCACCGCGAAGGGGTGAGCGGCCGGCCCACGGTCATGAGCGGGCGGCAGTGCAGGCCGTGCCCGCCGCAACGGACTTGGGGGGAAGCAATGAACAAGACCGTCATCCTGCCGGCAGCGCTGATCTCGGCTCTGGCCTGTTGCCCGTGTCAGTCCGCGGCGCCGGCCCAGCCTGCTGCTCCCGCCGTGAAGGTCAACCCGTTGCGCGACGCGTACTACGGCGACCTTCATCTGCACACCAGCTATTCGCTCGACGCCTATCTCGACAGCACGATCAAGGTCGATCCGGACGAAGCCTACCGCTTCGCCAAGGGTGAGGTGGTCGATTACCTCGGGCAGCCGGTGCAACGCCGCGAGCCTCTGGATTTTCTGGCGGTGACGGACCATTCGGAAAGCATCGGCGTGCTCCGCGCGCTCGACGACCCGGACAGCGCCGTATCGCGCAGCGACGTGGGAGGCAAACTGCGCGCCTTTCTCGCGGCAGCCACCAATTCCGACGGCCGGCGCGACCTCTCCAGGGTCAGCGGCGACCTCGGCTGGTGGGCGGAGTTCACCGCCGTCTGGCGCGACTACTTCGGCGGCTGGAGCGACAAATCGCCGGCCGGCTTCAGGGCCGAATCACGGGCCGCGTGGGCGCGGGAGATCGACTTCGCCAATCGCAACTACGAGCCGGGAAAGTTCACCACGTTCGTCGCCTACGAATGGACTTCGGGGCCGAACGGCGCGCACGTGCACCGCAATGTGATCTTCAAGGGAGATACCGCCCCGGACCCCTTTACCTCTCTGGACTCGAAGGAGCCGAAGGCTCTCTGGGACTGGCTCGAGACGATCCGCAAAAAGGGTTTCGAGGCCCTCGCCATCCCGCACAACGCGAACGCGAGCAATGGAATCATGTACGACTGGATCGGCGGCCTGAAGTACATAGACCGTGCCTACGCGGAGGAGCGGCAGGCAAACGAGCCTCTGAGCGAGATTTCGCAGACCAAAGGGACGTCGGAAGCGCACCCGTTGCTCTCGCCGAACGACGAGTTCGCAGACTTCGAGATCTACGACTTCAACGCCATTGACCGGCATCAGGAGGGCCGCCCGGAGGGGTCTTATCTGCGCGACGCCCTGAGCGCGGGTCTGGTCATCCAGCGCCGGGTCGGGGCGAATCCGTTCAAGTACGGGTTCGTCGGCGGCTCCGATCTGCACGGCGGACTCTCCGTCAGCGCGCAGGCGGACTACGCCGGCAACATATTCTCGGCGAACATGGGGCCCGGAAAGCCGTCGCGCGAGCAGGCCGCCCGTGGTCTCGCCGGCAAGGCCGCGGAACTCCTGGAAGTCACGCCGAAAACGACCTCGGGAAACCTCACCGGGGTATGGGCGGAGAGCAACACGAGGGATTCCATTTACGGCGCGCTGCGCCGCCGGGAGACGTTCGCGACGACCGGAACACGGTTGAAGTTTCGATTCTTCGCGGGCTGGGCCCTGCCCCGAGATCTGCTGCGGCGTTCGGACTGGGTCGCCCGGGCGTACGCAGCAGGGGTGCCGATGGGGGGCGATCTGCCCGCGAAGCCCGCCGATGCGAACGCACCGATCTTCGCCATCTGGAGCGTCAAGGATCCCAATGGCGCGAACCTCGATCGCGCGCAGGTCGTCAAGGTTTGGGAGGAAAATGGCCGGCAACAGCAGAAGATCTACGACGTCGCATGGGCGGGCGCCCGCGACAAGGATCCTAAGACGGGCAAGCTTCCCGCAATCGGCAACACGGTCGATCTCGGGACGGGAAAATACGCGAACACGGTCGGCGCGACGGAGCTGACGACCATCTGGGCGGATCCGGAATTCGATTCGCGGCATTTCTGCGCGTATTACCTCCGGATTCTCGAGATTCCCACCCCGCGCTGGTCGACCCTGCTTGCGATCAAGCATGGCCTGCCGCTGGCGAACGGCGTTCCGGCGACCGTGCAGCAACGCGGCTGGTCGTCCCCCATCTGGTACGCGGCGCGGGGACCGGATGCCGTTCCTCTGGAGACGTGGCCATGATGGACCGCCGGCCGCCCGCTGGAGGCGCCGAGCGCCCTCTTCCGCAGCGCGCCCCTCTGCGGCTCGGCCCCCTGCGGCGCGTGCTGAGCGAGCCGCTGGCTCATTTCGTTCTGCTCGGCGCCATGCTGTTCGCGCTCGACCGCGCCGTCGAGGAGCACGCGCGATTCAGCCGCATCGCCATCACCCAGGATCGGATCGACCGGATCGCGGACAACTACCGCCGGCAATTCGGCGACTCGCCCTCATCGCCGCAGCTCCAGGCGCTCGTGGACAAGTACATCGACGAGGAGATCCTCTATCGCGAGGCGCTGAAGCTGGGCCTCGATCGCGAGGACGAGATCGTGCGCCGGCGGCTGGTGCAGAAATACGAGTTCCTGCAGCAGGACCTGTCGGCGCCGCAGAGGCCGACCGATGCCGAGCTCGAGGATCACTACCGCGAGCATGCCGCGCGCTATCGGGTTCCCGCGCGAGTGACCTTCACGCAGACGTATTTTTCGACCGACTTGCGCGGGGACCAGGGCGCTCGCCGCGCCGCCCAGGCGCTCGCCTCGAGGCTCAACCGGCGCGGCATCACGCGCGCGGTCGAGCAGGGAGATCGATTTCCCGGTCCGGACGATTTCACCGCGCTCTCCGCCGAAGAGCTGCTGCGCGTTTTCGGCGAAGGCACTCTCACACGCGGCATCTTCGACGTGCAGGCCGGGCGGTGGTCGGCGCCGCTGCGATCCGGCTATGGATGGCACACGGTGTACGTCACCGCGCGCGAGCCGGACCGGCAGGCCGCCTTCGCGGAAGTCCGCGACCAGGTCGAACGTGACTACATCGAGAGCATGCGTACGATGCGCAATGCCCGCGCGCTCGCAAGCTTGCGCGCGCAGTTCACCATCGAGCGCCCATGAGGCACTCGCTCCGGTGGATGCTGTGCTGGGTGGTGCTCTGTACCGGGCCGGCGAGTGCCCACGAGGTGCGCCCTGCGTACCTTCAGATCACGGAGGATCCCGATCAAGGCTATGAGGTCCTGTGGAAGCGGCCCGCGATGGGTGATGTCCTGGTGCACCTCGTGCCGCATCTATCCGGCGGTTGGCTCGAAGGCGCGCCGACGACCCTCGCGGCCGCACCGGGCTACTCGCTCGCTACCTGGAGGATCGCGCCCGGCGCGCGGCCCGCGCTCGACGGCCAGACGGTATCGATCGAGGGTCTGTCCGCCACGATCACGGATGCGCTCGTGACCATGCGGATGGCCGATGGATCGACATGGCAGCGCATTCTGACGCCGCTTGATGCCGAGGCGCAGGTCTCCTTCGGATCGCGATCCTCGAGCGGCTTGTCCTCGTTTCTGCCGCTCGGGATCGAGCATATCCTGACCGGCGTCGACCATTTGCTCTTCGTCCTGGGCCTGCTGCTCATGATCGAGAGCCGCGGAATGTTGTTGAAGACGATCACGGCCTTCACGATGGCTCACAGCATCACGCTCGCCGCCGCCACCCTGGGCCACGCTCACGTGCCCGTGCCGGTGGTGAACGCGGCGATTGCGCTGTCCATTCTGTTCCTGGCGCCGGAGATCGTGCGCCGCCGACGCGGACAAACCTCGTTGACGCTGCGCCGTCCCTGGATCGTGGCGTTCGCGTTCGGGCTCCTGCACGGCTTCGGATTTGCGAGCGGCTTGTCGGGCGTCGGCCTCCCTTCGCAGGACCTGCCCTGGGCGCTGCTCTTGTTCAACATCGGCGTCGAGATCGGACAGCTGGCGTTCGTGGGCCTGGTGCTCTGGCTCGCGCACGCCTTTCGCGTGCTCGCGATCCGCTGGCCGAGGCCTATGCAGGCGCTTCCGGGCTATGGCGTCGGCGCGGTCGGAGCCTTTTGGACGATTCAACGGGTGCTCATGCTGTGGGGAGGCGGCGCATGAGGGGGCGCATCGATCCGCGCTCGACGCCGCCCGGGCGCACGCGTCCGCGCATCACGCCGGTTTCTTGGATTCTGACGCTCGGATATGCGTCGTGCGCCCAGGCGCACATTCTCGCGGGCGAGACGATCGGATTCTGGAGCGGCTTCAGGCATCCCGTGTCCGGGCTCGATCACATCGTCGCGATGGTGTCCGTCGGCCTTTGGGGCGCGCAGCTCGGAAAACCCGCGATCTGGGCATTGCCCGTGACGTTTCCGCTGGTCATGGCTGTGGGCGGCTTCCTCGGCCTCGTCGGCGTACCGCTGCCGGGCGTGGAGATCGGCATCGCCGCTTCCGCCATCCTCCTCGGGGCGGCGGTCCTATGCGAAGCACGGCCGCCGCTGCCGCTCGCCGCCGCATTGGTCGGGGTCTTCGCGATCTTCCACGGTTATGCGCACGGCGCGGAGCTGCCTCCGGGGGACAGCGCGCTTCTGTACAGCCTCGGTTTCATCGTGGCGACGGGCCTACTGCACGGCTGCGGCATAACCGTAGGGTTGATGCATCGATGGCCTTGGGGCCGACGGCTGCTCCGGGTGACCGGCGCCGGCGTGCTCGCGACCGGCAGCATGTTTCTCTGGAAGGCGCTGTGAGGATGCGGCGCACGGCCGTTTGCGCGGCGGCGTTGCTGCTCGCCGTATCGCCGGCGGGGGCGCATCTCGTGTCGACGGGCATGGGCCCGGTGTACGACGGCATGTCGCATTTCCTGCTGAGCCCGCCGAGTCTCGCGCCACTGCTGGGGCTCGCTCTGTGGACGGGGCTGCGCGGCCCGGATCACGGAAGATGGGCGCTCTTCACGGCAACGGGCGCGTGGTCGTGCGGCAGCGTGCTCGGGCTTGCGCTCGCTCCGCCCGGCGTGGCGGCATCGTTGTCGACCGCCGCCATGTGCCTCATCCTGGGCATCCTGGCGGCCGCGGACTTCGAAGCGCCCATCGTGCTCACCGTCGTCCTCGCGGCGCTCATTGGATTGCTGGATGGCGCAATGAGTGCGGCGGCGGCGGGAACGGCGGCCGGTCTCGCCGCGATCGTTGGGAGCAGCGCGGCCGTGTTTGCGCTGATGGCGCTCACGGCGTCGTCCATCGTGCCTCTGCGCCTCCTGTGGCTGCGAATCGCGGTGCGCGTCACCGGGAGTTGGCTCGCTGCGCTCGGACTGCTGTTGATGGGGTGGGCGATCCGCGCGCGAGCGCACCTGCCCTGGGCGGCGTTTCGTTGAATCGGTATCCAAAGCATTCGGGGGGATCGAACGTGACCACCTTACTCTCCAGCCGTCGGCGCGTCGGCAACACGGCGCTCGAGCTGCCGGCATTCGGATTCGGATCCGCGCACCTGGGCGAGCTCTACGCCAGGGTTGCCGAGGAGGATGCGAGAGCCACCCTCGATACCGCGTGGAGCCTCGGCGTCCGCTACTACGACACCGCGCCCTGGTACGGGCGCGGCCTCAGCGAGCATCGCGTCGGCGCATTTCTGCGCACCAAGGCGCGCTCCGAGTTCCGCCTGACGACGAAGGTCGGCCGGACGCTGCATCGGCCGCGCGATCCGCTCACCTTCGATCGCTCGCCCTGGGTCGGAGGCTTGAGCTTCGAGGTGAAATTCGACTACGGCTACGGCGGCATCATGCGGTCCTACGAGCAGGCGCTCCAGCGCATGGGGATCGACACCGTCGATGCGTTGCTGATCCACGACCTCGACGAGGCGTACTTTGGAGAGCGCTACAAGTCCCACCTGGCCGACTTGCGCGACTCGGGCATGAGGGCGCTCGCGGAGCTGAAGGCTTCCGGAGACATCCAGGCGATCGGCATGGGCATCAACACCGGCCATGCGCTCGAGGCGATCGCACCGACCGTCGATCTCGATTTCGTCCTCGTGGCGATGCCCTACACGTTGCTGAATCAGTCGAGCTTGCACACGGGAATGGCTGCGTGCGCGGCGCGGGGCATCGGTGTCATCATCGGCGCGCCGTTCGCTTCGGGCATTCTTGCGACGGGTCCGGGAGGCAAGGCGAGATACGATTACGCGGTGGCGTCCGCCGAGGTGCAGGCCAAGGTCCTCGCGCTTCAGGAGGTTTGCCGCGAGCACGGCGTCAGCCTGCCGGCCGCCGCGCTGCAGTTCCCCCTCGCCCACTCCTCCGTCGTTTCGATCGTGCCGGGCGCCGCCCGTGCTTCCGAGATCGCGCAGAACGTCGCGGCGCTCTGCGCGGCGATACCCGAAGCATTCTGGGCGGCGCTCAAGGCCAGGGGATTGATCGACCCCGAGGCGCCGACGCCCGATCGATCGCGTCAGCCCCAGAGCTCCGGCCCGAAGACCGAGACGCGTCCGCCGTCGTAGTGAAGTCCCGGGAGCCGGTCCGACTTCTGCAGGAGCGGACCGTCGATGTCGACGAAGTCGGACAGGCAGCCGATGACGAAGGACGGCGCCATCGCGAGGGAGCTGCCGCCCATGCAGCCGACCATCACGCCGAGCCTGCAGGCGCGAGCGGCATGAGCGAGCTGCAAGGCATGCGTCAGGCCGCCGGTCTTGTCCAATTTGATGTTGATCAGCTGATAGCGCCGGGCCGCCTGCGGGAGCTCGCCGAGATGCAGGCAGGATTCGTCGGCGCACAACGGCACCGGCGCCCGATAGCCCTCGAGCTCCGCGTCTTCACCGCGCCGCAACGGCTGCTCGATCAGTTGCACGCCCATGGCCGCGAACTCGGGCGCGAGCTCCCGCAGCATGGGGAAGGTCCAACCTTGATTCGCGTCGACCACGATCCGTACGTCGGGACGCGCCGCGCGGATCGCCTGCAGTCGCTCGAGCGGCCTGTCGCCGTTGAGCTTTATCTTCAGCAGCGGATGGCGCGCCGCGGCCGCCGCCTTGGCGGCCATCTCCTCGGGTGTCGGCTCGAGTCCGATGGTGAAAACGGTCTCGAGGGACTTCGGCGCGATATGGGTAAGATCCCAGATCGTTCGGCCGGCCAGCTTCGCCTCGAGATCCCAGAGCGCGCAATCGATCGCGTTCCTGGCGCCGCCGGGCGGCATGAGCTCCTGCAGCGCAGCCCGATCGAAACCGGCCTCGCCGATCCTGCCGGCCACCGACTCGATCTGGCTCGCGAGCCGGTCGGCGGTCTCATGGAGGTAGTACACTCCCAACGCCTCGCCCCGGCCCACGCGGCCGTTCGCGGCAAGCTCCACGACGACCGAATCGAAGCTCGTCCATGTGGTGTCCGTGATTCGAAATGGGCGGATCGCCGGCCACCGCTCGATGTGCAGACCGAGTCTCATGAGGATCCGCGGCGTACCTCATCGACGATGGCGGAGACGCCGTCGATCAACGGATCGACGCACGGAAGGCCGAGCTCGCCCGAGTACTGCTGCCGCAGCCGGGCGCGCGCATCGTCCGTCATCTTGGAGGAGTTCACGGCGACGCCCACGCATCGGATCGCCGGGTTGGTCAAGCGGCCGATGAGAATCGTCCGCTCGATCACAGCGGAGACCGACGGGGGCTTGAGGCCCGGGTAGCCGAACATCTCCTTGCGAAGCGGGTCGCTGCACACCACGAATGCGTCGGGTTGCGAGCCCACGAGGAGTCCGATCGTGACCTGGAGGAATCCCGGGTGAAATATGCTGCCCTGTCCCTCGATCAGGTCCCAATGATCCGCATCATTGTCCGGCGACAGCACTTCCGCGGCGCCGGTGACGAAGTCGGCGACCACGGCATCCATGGGCACTCCCTTGCCGGCGATCATGATCCCCGTTTGCCCCGAAGCGCGGAAGTCGCATTTCATCGCGCGCGAGCGCATTTCGCGCTCCAGCGCCAGCGCCGTGTATTTCTTGCCGCAGGCGCAATCGGTGCCGACGGTCAGCAGGCGCAAGCCCGTCCGCTTGCGGCCCGAGCCCACCGGCAGTCCGGCCGGCGGTACGCGCACGTCGACCAGCCTGGCGCCGCCGGCGGCGGCTGCGTTCGACAAATTCGGCAGGTCGGCGAGACGCCCGTGCAGCCCGGCCACGATGTCGATCCCCTGCGAGGCCGCTTGACATAGCGTGTCGACCCAATGAGCCGGTATCGCGCCGCCGACGGCTGCGGAGCCGATGATCAGGCTGCGAACTCCCGCGGCCTTCGCCTGCGATACCGACAAATCGGCGACTCCGGCATCGACCTTGCAGCCCTGCAGGCGGATTTGTCCGGCGCAACTCTCACGACGCCACTGGATGAGGCCGAGACCCGTTTTGGTGAAGGCCTCGTCCTTGGCATCTCCCAGAAAAACGACATAGGGGACCGCGAACTCGACAATGGTGCCGCTCAAGCCCAATCTCCCTGACATCAAACACGCCGCTTCTCGACAGGTTGGTATTTAACCGTACCGCTGTGGGAAATCGCAGGGAAAACAACTCAAGTTGGGCGGCTCCGCAGCAGATTCGCCTGAATCGTCGTTCCATCCCGGCATAATTGCTTGCACGGCGGACACCGCAGTATCACTATGCCGTCGATCGCAAACGCGCGTCCATCGGTTGCGACCGCGGCGAAACAATCCGGCAGGATGGGCCGTAGTAATGAGCAAAGCGTCGAAGAAAAGCAAGCCGACCGATCGACTGGACATGCGAATCCTGACCGCGCTCTCCGAGCGGGGCCGTCAGACGCTGACGGAGTTGTCGAAGACCGTGGGCCTTTCGGCCACTCCTTGCGGCGCGCGCGTCGAGCATTTGGAGGCGCACAAAGTCATTCTCGGCTACCACGCGGACGTGGACATCGAAGGCATCGCCGATCTGAGCCCCTATTTCGTGACCATTGCGGCCAACCCTTATTCCGCCGAGCTGGCGCGCAAGCTCGAGGCGCTCATGCTGGCGAGCCCGTACATCGTCTCCGCGGATGCCTTGTTCGGATCCATCGACTACATCCTGCGCGTCTATGCGCGAAGCACCCAGCATTACCACGCGATCATGGCGCCGTTCGTCGCGCTCGGCGTCGACTACGAGACGTGGCCCGTATCGCGCCGGGTCATGACGCCGAAAGTGCATCGACTCATCGCACATCTCGCCAGCGAGGGCGGTTGATGAAATAGTGGAAAAGCGCTCGGAAAACGCGAGTTTTCACTATTGTTCGTCTCACATCGGCGTGTTTTTCCTTCCTGGGCCGCGGCACCCGCTCTAGCATGGGCGCCTCCTACCAGGGTGCCCGGGGCATCCGGTGCGTTCCGCCCTTCGAATGCATGAGGCCGCAATGCCGAGCGACAAGATTCCGAAGTCGATGCAGCTCAATCTGTACGGCAGCATGGTGCAGATCCGCGAATTCGAGGATCAGGTGCAGCGGAGCTTCCTCGAGGGACTGATACAGGGCACCACTCATTTGTGCCAGGGCCAGGAGGCCGTGTGCGCAGGGGCATGTCTCGCGCTTCGAGAAGATGACTTCGTCACCAACACGTACCGGGGTCACGGTCATTGCCTCGCCCGCGGCATGGACATGGAGGCCGCGTTCGCCGAGCTGTTCGGGCGCGCCACCGGCCTCTGCGCGGGTCTCGGTGGTTCCATGCATTTCACCGACGTGTCTCGCGGCCTGCTCGGCGCATTCGGCATCGTCGGAGCGGGCCTGCCGGTGGCCGCGGGCGCCGGGCTCGCCGCGCAGCTCGCCGGCGCCGGGCAGGTGTCGGCGACCTTCTTCGGCGACGGTGCGGTGAACATCGGCGCCTTCCACGAGGC
>DATAYZ010000078.1:0-99609 GCA_036272295.1 Steroidobacteraceae bacterium | reverse complement strand
TGTCGCGCACTCGCGCGGGTGCGGTGACCTCGCAGGGCGACTTCGTACAGCACAGCGACACCCTGCGCTCGGCCAACGCGCTCAGCGGCGCGGGCGTGACCGTGGGCGTTCTCTCCGACAGCTTCGATTGCTACTCCGTGTTCCAGGCCGACGGTGTCGCCGCCTCCGGCAATGCGGGTTATGCGTCGAACGGATTCCTCGCCACCGCCGAGACGGACGTCTCGACCGGCGATCTGCCCTCCGGCGTCAAGGTCCTTCAGGAGGCGCCCTGCATGGATGGCAACGAATACAACGGCTATCCCGACGAGCTGCCGTTCGGCGACGAGGGCCGCGCCATGCTGCAGGTGGTGCACGATGTGGCGCCGGGCGCGTCGCTCGCGTTCTACACGGCGGAGAACGGCGAGGCGGACTTCGCCAATGGCATCGTCGCGCTCGCCAAGTCCGGCGCGAAAGTCATCGCCGATGACGTTGGCTACTACGACGAGCCGTTCTATCAGGACGGCCTCGTGGCGCAGGCGGTCGACGAGGTGAACGGCTCGCCTTACGGCGTTGCTTATTTCGCCGCGGCGGGCAACGACGGCAGCCTGGCCTATGAGAACACGACGCCGGGCTTTTCCACGGTGTCTAGCGCGCAGCCCAACGTGGGCGAGCATCTGCTCAACTTCGACGCGACCGGCGCGACGACGGTGACGTCGCTGCCGGTGACCATTGCCGCGCTCATCCCCGGCCAGTACGTGGCCATCGTGGTCGAATGGGACCAGCCTTATGTCACCGGCTCGCCGAACAGCGGCGGCGCGACCAGCCTGATCGACGTGTGCATCACCGGCGCGGGCGGCAACGATCAAATCGTGGATGAGAACGGCAATCCGGTGAGCTGCACCGGCGCGAATGCGGCGGGCAGCGATCCCGTGCAGATCATCATGATCGGGATTCCCGCGACCGCGAGCGGCAACAGCTCGCCCGAGACACTCGACATCCAGGTCGGCCTCGTGTCCGGCACCACGCCGGGACGCATCAAGGTGGCGGTGGAGGACGACGGCGCCGGCAGCACCATCAACGCCTTTCCGAGCGCGAGCGCCACAGCCACGCTCCAGGGTCATCCCGGCGCCGTCGGCGCCGCGGCCGTCGGCGCCGCGTTCTACTTCCAGTCGCCCGCGTGCGGCACGAGCCCGGCGGCGCTCGAATCATACTCGTCGCTCGGCGGCGCACCGATCCTGTTCGACACGTCCGGCGCGCGGCTCATGTCGCCGGTGATACGCAACAAGCCGGACTTCGTCGACGCGGACGGGGTCAACAACACGTTTCTCGGGTTCACGCTCGCGCAAGCGGGAGCGACCGGCAGCAACGGACTGCTGAGCACCAACATCAGCGCGTGCCAGAACGACCCCAAGTATCCGAACTTCTTCGGCACCTCGGCGGCGACGCCGCACGCGGCGGCCGTCGCCGCGCTCATGCTGCAGGCGAACTCCGCGATGACGCCGGCACAGATCTACCAGGCCCTGCGCACCAGCGCGCTTGCGATGGGGTCGCCCACGCCCAATTTCGAGTCGGGATACGGATTCGTGCAGGCGGATGCCGCGTTTGCGCTGCTGCCGCAAGTGGCCCCGCCGCAGCCCACGCTGACCCTGAGCTCGACGTCCATCGCGGCCGGAAGCGCGGCGACCCTGACCTGGTCCGCGTCGGACGCCACCGCCTGCACCGCGTCCGGAAGCTGGAGCGGCTCGGAGGCAAACAGCGGAACGCAGAGCGTGGGTCCGTCGGCGGTCGGGACCGACACTTACACGCTGACCTGCTCCAACTCCGCGGGCGCATCGCCGGCGGCGTCGGCGACGCTCACGGTCACGGCGGCATCCAACGCCACCGCTACGGGAGGCGGCGGGGGCGGGGGCGGCGGCGGCGCGCTCGACCCGTGGCTGCTCCTCGGCCTCGCGGGGGTCGTCTGCGTGGGGTTCGCGGCGCGGCGCGAGCGGCACGTCGAGGCGCGGTAAAGGCGCTCGAGTCCGCCCGTTGTGCGACGCCCGCACGTGATGAGGCGGCGAGGCGCGTGATACCCTAGCAGCCGTGAGCATGACCGAATCACGACGCCTGGTGGCGCACCGCGCCGCGGCTTTGGCCGCCGTCGGCCTGGTCGCGTCGTTGCTGGCGCGACCCTCCAACGCGACCACGTACACGCTGCCGAACAAGGACGCGACGGTGGTCGGCGAGGATCAGACCGTGGTGACCGTGTACGAGGACACGCTCTACGATCTCGCGCGCAAGTTCAGCCTGGGGTCCGAGGAGCTGATCCGCGTCAATCCGGGCGTCGATCCGTGGCTGCCGGGGGCGGGCAAGCAGCTGATCATTCCCGGCCGCCACATCATACCGCCGGGTCCCCGCGAGGGGATCGTGGTCAATCTGCCCGAGCACCGCCTGTACTATTTCCCCAAGCCCAGGCGCGGCGGCCCCATCGAGGTGATCACCTATCCCGTGAGCATCGGCAAGATGGACTGGCGCACGCCGCTCGGCACCACGCACGTCATCGCCAAGCAAAAGAATCCGACCTGGTATCCGCCCGAGTCGGTGCGCAAGGAGCATCTGGCGGCCGGCGACCCCCTGCCGCCGACCGTGCCGCCCGGCCCGGACAATCCGCTCGGTGCCTTCGCCATGCGTCTCGCCGCGGGCAACGGCACCTATCTGATTCACGGGACCAACAATCCGATCGCCGTCGGCCTCGCCGTGACCCACGGCTGCATTCGCATGTACCCGGATGACGTGGCGGCGCTCTTTCCCCTGATTCCGGTAGGCACGCCGGTCCGACTCATCAACGACCCGGTCAAGGTGGCCTGGGTCGATGGCGAGCTCCTGCTCGAGGCGCATCCTCCCGTCGATGCGGAGGGGCAGAGCTTCGAGCCCAATCTCGATCAGTTCTCGCAGCTGCTGCAGGCCGCGGTCGGCGACACGACGGTCGCAATTCACTGGGACTACGCACGTGAGGTGCTGCAGAAGGCGGATGGCGTGATCGCGACGGTGGCGCTCGAGGCGGATGATCCAAACGCGCCGGATGCCGCCGCCAGCGCGACCACGACGGCCTCGTCGCCGGCAGCGCCGTCGGCGACTCCCGCAGCGTCCGCTGCCGAGCCATCCGCTGCTGCTGTGTCAGCTGCGCCGCCTGTCACGGCTGCTCCGCCCGCCATGGCTGCGCCGCCGGCCGCCCCGTCGCCCAATGGCACGTCACCCGATGCCGCGGCCACTCCCGCAGCCTCCGCTCCGGCTCGGTCCACGGCCGGGTCGCCCCCGCCGGCGAACCCGCCGCAACACTAGCCGACCGCCGTCGCCGCTGCGGTCATGACTCGCGCCAGATCTGGCGCCGGCGCCATGCGCCGCTGCCGAGCCTCCCAGTCATCGTTGGCGTTACGCGCTGCCGCAGCTCGAGTCCGCGTGAACGTTCACCGTGGCATCGTTACCCGCGACCGCCGAGGCCTGCCCGCACTTGCGCGCCTTCGGGTCCAAGCTCGTCGCGGTCCACGCGAGCTTCGCCTGGCCGGATTCATCCGCGATCAGTGACAGCGGCACGGAGGTGAAGCCGTTGATGCGGGCGTTCGTGAGCACCATGCGCCGCGGATGCACGTTCATGTCGTACACCGTCACCATCACGTCCTGGATTCCATCGTTCGTGATGTTCACCTGGACGCCTTCGCCGCCCAGCGCCGTGCCGCCCACCGTGAGTGCCGAGCAAGTCAGAAACGCAGCGATCGTTGTGCTACGCATGTCTTCGCTCCTGGCGGCCTGACGGGCCGCCTTACGACGTAACGATACTCGTGCAGGCCGACCGGCGGCATCGACCCCTACAGGCTTCCGGTGTGGGAGCCGGCCTACGAGGTTGCAGAGCGCGGCCGTTGCCGGCGCTTTTCTGATAACTTCATCGCGGGTGGCTACGGGACGTGAAATGGCGGTCGAAGCGGCGACACGGAAATCTGCCGAGGCACATAAGGGCGAATGGGCGCTGGCGGCCCTCGGCGTCGTGTTCGGCGACCTCGGGACGAGTCCTCTCTACTCCTTGCAGGCGGTCGTGCAGGCCACCGGCGGCGCGTTCACGCACTCGACCGCGCTCGGCGTCCTCTCGATGATCGTGTGGACCCTCATCATCACCATCTCGATCAAGTATTGCCTGTTCGTCATGCGCGCGGACAACCGCGGCGAGGGCGGCATTCTCGCGCTCATGTCGCTCATCGGCGCCAACGGATTCCGGCCGGGTTTCAAGCTGCTCACGGCCTTCGGGCTCCTCGGCGCGGCACTCATCTACGGCGATGGCGTCATCACGCCCGCCATCTCGGTGCTGAGCGCGCTCGAGGGCGTCAACGTCGTCGACGCCGCCTTCCGCCCCTTCGTGATGCCCGCCGCGGTGGTCGTCCTGCTCGGCTTGTTCGCCGCGCAGCGATTCGGCACGGCCAAGATCGGACGCGCGTTCGGACCGATCATGCTGCTCTGGTTCGTCGTCATCGGCGGCCTCGGCGCCGTGTCGATCGCCCGCCATCCCGCCGTGGTGCTCGCGCTCAATCCGTTCTACGCGATCCGGTTCATGGCGCATTCCCGCAGTCTCGGCTTCCTGGTGCTCGGCGGCGTGTTCCTGTGCATCACCGGCGGAGAGGCTCTGTACGCGGACATGGGACACTTCGGCAAGGGGCCGGTGCGGCGCGCGTGGTACCTCATCGTGCTGCCGTCGCTGCTCCTGAGCTATGCCGGCCAGACCGCGTTCCTGATCGATCAGCGCACCGTGAGCGGCAATCCGTTCTTTCAGATCGCACCGTCATGGTCGATCTATCCCTTGGTCGGGCTCGCGACGCTCGCGACCATCATCGCCAGCCAGGCCATCATCACCGGCTCGTTCTCGATGACGCGCCAGGCCATGCAGCTCGGCTGGTTGCCCGGGGTCGCCATCCGCCAGACGTCGGACCGCATCTACGGACAGATCTACGTGCCCGTGGTCAACTGGCTGCTCATGACCGCAACCGTGGCGACGACCATCGCGTTCGGCAGCTCGGATCGGCTCGCCGGAGCCTACGGAACCGCGGTGTCCACCACCATGCTGCTGACGACCATCCTGCTGTTTCGTGCCATGCGTGATACATGGCGGTGGCCGATCGCGGCCGCCTCGAGCGTGGCGGCCGTGTTCGTGATCGTCGACACGAGCTTCTTCGTCGCCAACCTGGTCAAGATCGCCGACGGCGGGTGGCTGCCGCTCAGTCTCGCCGCCGCGTTGTTCCTGGTGATGGTCACCTGGCGATCCGGCACCGAGGCGATCCGCGCGACCTTGGCGCAGCCGCCGCACTCGGCGGACAAGTTCCTGGCGGCGCTCGAGCAGGGCGCCATCCCGCGCGTGCCCGGCACGACCGTATTCCTCACGCGCAGCCGCCAGAAGGTGTCGCGGCTCGTCATGGATCACGCGCGCTTCGTCGGCGTGCTGCCCAAGCACGCGATCGCCCTCAGCGTCGTGTTCGAGAACGTGCCGCGCATCTCCGGGCCCAACTGCACCGTCGTGGAGAACGTGGGGGCGGGTTTGTGGCACCTGATGGCACGCTTCGGCTTCTTCGAGATCCCGGACCTCACGCGCGCCCTCCGCCACACGCACGGGCT
Source organism: Steroidobacteraceae bacterium (assembly GCA_036272295.1). Taxonomy (GTDB): domain Bacteria; phylum Pseudomonadota; class Gammaproteobacteria; order Steroidobacterales; family Steroidobacteraceae; genus Bog-1198. Next base: position 93,996 of record DATAYZ010000078.1, on the reverse strand, counting down.
CGATCCCGAAATCAACTTCGACTCGGCCATGTTCGTCGGAACGCGCGATCTCATCGTCCGCCGCGGAGTCGGCGCGACCTTCGGCCGCTGGCGCTCGGCGCTGTTCGCGTTTCTGTATCGGAATGCGGTGAAGACGGTGGATCGATTCAATCTGCCGCCGGAGAACGTGGTGGAGATTGCGAGGCAGATCGAGATCTAGACGAACTTTGCGAAATCCGGCAATCCAAATGGCGCCGGGCTTCCCGATTGGCCCCGCTTCACCGCCGATCAGCAACACATCATGAGGTTGGGCGATCCAATCGCGGCAGGAGACTTCTTAGCCCATGATCTTCGCGCCATCCACTTTTGGCATGATTTCTACGTACACCAAAGGTACAGGTCCCAATGAACCGCGCACTTGCTTACCGACATTCGGACGCCCAGGCGAAGCATTTAACTTGTTCTAGATGGCCGGCTATACCTTCCTAACAAGCCGCCTCAAATCCAATCCTTACCGACCCTGTACGGTGCATTGTGTTTCAAAATTTCAAGGCGATGCCCGGCTGGCGTGTAGCTAACGATGCGCGCAGACTACGTAGGTATTGCAATGACAGGCCGGCGCGGATGCGTCTTCGCCTCAAGTCGGATGAAGCGTGTGCTGTTTGCTGCAAGTTGCCGCAGCGTGAGAGTCCGACCTTCGGAACTCCCAAAATTCTCCTCCTATAACGCCGGCATCACCCTCCCACACGCCTCCCCAAACCCAATCCGCGCCGCTCCCTCCCGCTCGCACCACGCCCGCAAGATCACCTCGTCCCCATCCTCGAGAAAGGTTCGTTGCTCGTCGCCAACCGCGATCGGCTGCTTGCCCCCGGCGCTGAGCTCGAGCAGCGATCCCGCCTCGGCGGGCGTCGGCCCGGACTGGGTGCCCGTGCCGAGCAGGTCGCCGCTCCGCAGGTCGCAGCCGTTGACGGTGTGGTGCGCCACGAGCTGCGCGATGGTCCAGAACGAGTGCTTGAAGCTGGTCGACGACAGGCGTTGCGGTGGCGCGGCGCGCGTGCGCATCGCCGCGGTTCGAAGCCACGCCTCGAGACGGATGTCGATCGCGCCGGCCTCGAGCACGCGCGGCGCGCTCAGGTAATCGAGCGGGGCGGGCGCTCCCTCGGGCCGCGCGAGCGGCGCGCGATAGGGCGCGAGGGCCTCGAGGGTCACGATCCACGGCGACAGGGTGGTCGCGAAGTTCTTGGCGAGGAACGGGCCGAGAGGCTGGTACTCCCAGGCTTGCAGGTCGCGCGCCGACCAATCGTTGAGCAGGCACAGCCCGAAGATGTGCGACTCGGCCGCGGCGATCGGAATTGACGTGCCGGAGGGATTGCCGCGGCCGATGAAGACGCCGAGCTCGAGCTCGTAGTCCAGGCGCCTGCTGGGTCCGACCACGGGCTGGTCCGCTCCCGGCGGCAGCCGCTGCCCGCGCGGTCTCGGGAACGACTGGCCGGAGACCCCGATTGACGAGCTTCGGCCGTGGTAGCCGATCGGCACCCATCGGTAGTTCGGCAGCAACGGATTGTCGGGGCGCATCATCTTGCCGACGGCGGTGGCATGATGGATCGAGGCGTAGAAGTCGGTGTAGTCGCCGATGTGCGCCGGCACCGCATGCTCGGCGTCGACCTGCGCGATGAGGCAGGCGCGCAGCTTCGGCTCGGACGGCGACCCGCGGAGCAGGCCCGTGAACAGGGCATGCCGCAGCGCGCTCGACCCGTGCGGTCCGAGCGCCATGAGCGCGTTGAGCGTCGACTCGGCCCCGGCGCGTGCGCCTTGGGCGGCGGCTCCCGCCAGCAATCCTGAGTCCGCGAGAGCGGCGAGGTCGAGGACTTGATCGCCGATGGCGATGCCGCCGCGAAAGGGCTCGGCGCGCCCCCTCCCGCGGAACACGCCGAAGGGCAGGTTCTGGATGGGGAAATCGCCGCCCTCGCGGTTGGCCGATTCCAGCCAGCTGCGGGCGTCGGGATCGTGGCTCTCGTTCAGCGACAGGGCGCTCATGGCCGCGTCGGGTCGAAGCGCTTCTCGAGATCGAGCCAGTACGCCATGTAGTCGGGCTGCAGGGCCGGCCGGCCGCCGAGGGCTCCGCGGGTCGGCTTCAGCACCAGCCGCGACTCGAACATGAAGGCCATCGTGTCCGTGACGTGCTGCGGAACGCGGGTGTCGGCGGCGCTCGCCTTCTCGAAGGTTGCGGCGTCCGGCCCATGGCCGCTCATGCAGTTGTGCAGCGACGCGCCGCCGGGCACGAACCCGGTGCTCTTGGCGTCGTAGAGCCCGGTGATGAGCCCCATGAACTCGTTCGCCACGTTGCGGTGGAACCAGGGCGGCCTGAACGTGTTCTCCATCACCAGCCATCGGGGCGGAAAGATGACGAAGTCGATGTTGCTGGTGCCCGCGATCTCGCTGGGCGAGTGCAGCACCAGGAATATGGACGGGTCGGGGTGATCATATGAGATCGACCCGATGGCGTTGAAGCGGCGCAGATCGTACTTGTACGGCGCGTAATTGCCGTGCCAGGCCACCACGTCGAGCGGCGAGTGGTCCATCGATGCGGTCCAGAGCCTACCCAGGAATTTCCCGATCAGCTCGCACGGAGCATCGATGTCCTCGAAATGTGCGCAGGGCGTGAGGAAATCACGGGCGTTGGCGAGGCCGTTCGACCCGAGGGGACCGAGGTCGGGCAGCTTGAACGGCGCGCCGAACGACTCGCAGACGTATCCGCGGGCCGGGCCGGCCGGAAGGTCCACGCGAAAGCGCAGGCCCCGCGGCAGCACGGCGATTTCCTGCGGCTCGATGCGGAGGCGTCCGAGCTCGGTGTCGATCTGCAAGGTGCCTTGCTGCGGCACGATGAGCATCTCGCCGTCCGCGCTGTAGAAGAACCTGCGCTGCATGGATTGCGTCGCCGTATACATCGAGATGGCGCAACCGACGTGCAGATCCGGCGAGCCGTTGCCCGCCATGGGCAGGAGTCCGTCGATGAAGTCGACCGGTCCGTCCGGAATCGGCGGCGGATCCCAGCGCAGCTGGTTCGGGGTCGCCTCTCCGGGGCTCGAGGCCTCGTCGAGCCCCGCGTGCGCCAGGCGCTGGAAGCTCCGATGAGTGACGGATGGACGGATCCGGTACAGCCATGAGCGCCGGTTCGCGTGGCGCGGCGCGGTGAAAGCGGTCCCCGAGAACTGCTCGGCGTACAAGCCGTAGGGGCAGCGTTGCGGCGAATTGCGGCCCACCGGCAACGCGCCCGGCAGCGCCTCGGTCGCGAATTCGTTGCCGAAGCCGCTTTGATAGGGCGGCTCGCCGCCGCGCGGACCGGTGGACGGGGAGGCCGTCGTTTGCGAGTTGCTCAAGGACGCTCCGGCGCAAAGAGGCAAGTCTAGTGCTTACCTCCGGCGACGTGGAAGCGCTGCTGACAGAAACTTCCGCGGTCTGCCTACAACCGCCGGCCCGAAAATATGGAAAATGTCCGCATGGACAGCAAGACTTCCCCGGAACTCCAGCCTCCCCCCGACAGGCCCGAAACGATTCTTGCCGTCCACGGCGATGCGGACGGGTACTGGTACATCGGTGCCGGACGCAGCATCGCCGAGGGGCCCTATCGCGATCCCGAACAGCTCCTGAGCGTCGCCTCCGACCTGCTCTCGAACGAGACCCGCTGGCGCATCGACGTCTTCGACGTGGCGGGGCAGAAGATCATCAGCTACAGCAGCGAGAACTTGCGCGCCCGGGATCTCGACCCGGCCCGTCATCACGGGCGCTGGAGCAGCCTGGGCTCGCCGCCGGCACAGCTGAATGAGCTGACGGCTCCAGGCGCGCCGCCCCCCACCCTCAATTGAGCGAAAACCGAATCTAACCCAAGGTTGAATTGAGCTCGTGCGCTCGACCGAGCGCACGAGCTGGCGCGAGTTCTCGCGCCAGCTCGATACGGGCGCTACTTCGATCCGTCCCTCGATCCGTCCTTCTGTCCGCCCTGGCTCGTGCCGCGATCATCCTTTCCGTGACCTCCGCTCTGCTGCGAGCCGCCGCTCTGCTGCCCGCCAGGACGGTTGCTCTGATTCTGCTGGCTGCCGCCGGAATGGCTCGACTGTCCGCTGCCGCCGGAATGCTGCCCGCCGCTCTGCTGGCCGGCGCCTCCGTGCTGTCCGCCCTGTTGGCCGCTCTTTTGGCTGCCTTGCTGTTGCTGGCCGCCTTGCTGTTGCTGGCTGCCGCGCGAGCTGCTGTCACGGTCATCGCTTTTGTTCACGTCCGGTTTCTGCGTATTGTTCGACATATAAGCTCCTCGATGGTGGGTCGTCCAAGGGATGCAGCCCGAAAGTGGGATGCGCTCTCAGGTTACGAAGCGGGCACGGTCCCAGATGTAGGTAAATACCGTTCGGCCGGACTTTGGCGTACCTTGGCGTATGTCAGAGGGGACCGACATCAAGCGCGCCCATGGCTCGCGGCGGAGCGCGCCATAATTCGGCGATGCGATCGGACTGATGCCGATGCAATGATGGAGTCGCCGCATGGAACAGGCACATCGTACGATTGACGCGCCCGGCCGTCACATGAAGCTCGCCGATTTCGCGCGGGTGGTGCGCGGCTCGGTGGTCGCCTGGGTCGAGAACGGCTCATCGAGCACCGGCGCGACGATCGCCTTCTATACACTGTTCTCGATCGCGCCCATCCTGCTGTTCGTGATGTGGATTGCGAGCGCGTTCATCGCCGCCAATGCGGTCCAGGAGCGCGTTTTTGCGCAGATGCAGCTGCTGCTCGGCACTTCGGGCGCCGAGGCCGTACACTCGCTGCTCGTGAGCACCCGCTATCTGGGCCGCAACGGCCTGTCCACGGCGGTCGGCATATTGACGCTGCTGATCGGCGCCACCAGCGTGTTCGCCGAGCTGCAGAATGCGCTCGCCCGCATCTGGCATACCAAGAGCCGCACGTCGGGCGGCGGCATATGGCCGGCGATCCGCGATCGCCTGCTGTCGTTCGGCCTGGTGCTCGGCGTGGGATTCCTGCTGCTGGTTTCGCTCATGTTCAGCGCCGCGCTCGAGGGATTCGGCGGCTGGCTCGGCGACGTATTCGGTCACGGCCAGGACGTGGTGTTCGTGCTCGACATGATCCTGGGCTTCGTGGCCGCCACGGGACTGTTCGCATTGATCTTCAAGTACCTGCCGCGTGAGACGATCTACTGGCGCGACGTGTGGGTTGGCGCGCTGGTGACCGCCGGGCTGTTCACCGTCGGCAAGATCCTGATCATCGTCTACCTGGGAAGAGCGAGCGTGACCTCGGCCTATGGTGCCGCGGGCTCGTTCCTCGTGCTGATGCTGTGGGTGTACTACTCGGCGCAGATTTTCCTGCTGGGCGCGGAGTTCACGCACTGCTACGCGTACCAGCACGGCTCGCACCGCGGCGACCCGGCATAGCGCCAAGCTCGCATATCGCCTGCGGAGGCGATGCCGCCCTCGCTTGCGGAGGCGGTTCCGCCGGCTACTTGCCGTTGCTCATGGCTTTCAGCAGTCGATAGGTGAACTCGACGCTCTCGTCGAACGAATGCACGCCGATGCGCTCGTCGCGTCCATGGGCGCGGTTCTCGTCGACGTCCATCCACACGCCGCTCACGTCATAGCTCGGGATGCCGGCGTTGCGCGTCTGGCGATCGTCGCTGAAGCCGGTCGCCATGGTGGGGATGACCGGCACCCCCGGCCACATCGAATGGGCGAGCGCCTCCACCTTGCCCATGATCTGCGGCGTCGGCGGCGATTCCGGGCTGATGATCGGCGGCGCGTCCTCCGTGATGCGGATGGAGGGATCGGCGAGATGCGCCGTGAGCAGGCCCTGCACGTTCGCGGCGGTGTCGCCGGGCATCATGCGGCACTGGATGGTCGCGCGGGCCCTCTGGGGCAGGGCATTCTCCGCGTGTCCGCCGGAGATCAGCGTGGGCACGCAGGTGGTGCGCAGCTCGGCATTTTGCCGCACCACGCGGCTCAGCCGCTCGGCCGCTTCGGGGTCGGGCACGGCCTGCGCCACCGCCCGCATGTCGGCGGCGGTCTGCCCGGTCTCGAAGTCGGCGAATTTCGCGAAGCTGGCCCGGGTGGTGGCCGTCATCATGACCGGGAACTTGAATGCTTCGAGGCGGCCGAGGCCCGCGGCGAGATGATAGATGGCATTGTCGGGACCGGGCAGGGACCCGTGACCGCCGGGGCTCGTGGTCTCGAGCGTGAAGGTCAGGTAGTTCTTCTCGCTGGTGCCGACTTCGAAGTAAAGCGGCTGACCATTCTTGGTGTCGCCGCCGCCGCCGTCCAGGTTGATGACGAGCGCCGCGTCGATGAGGTCGCGATGCTCCTTGAGCAGGAACGCGGGGCCGTTGGAGTCGCCGCCGGCTTCCTCATCGGCGGTGAAGGCGACGATGATGTCCCGGTCCGGCACGAACTTGGCGCGCTTCAAGCGGATCAGCGACTCGACCAGCGCGGCATCGCCGTCCTTCATGTCGATGGTGCCGCGGCCGTAGAACCATCCGTCCCGCTCGGTCAGCCGGAACGGGTCCACGGTCCAGTCCTCGGGCTTCGCTTCCACGACATCGAGATGGCCGAGGAACAGCACCGCGTTGCCGGGATGCTTGCCGCGGTAGTGCACCACGATGTTGCCCTTGTTCGGATGATCGGCTGGCGCCACGAAGGTGACATCCTCCGGACGGAAGCCGGCGCTCGACAGCCACCCCTGGATGGCCTTGGCCGCGTCGGTCGTGCCCACGGCGTGCGTCGTGTTGATCTCGATCAGTCCCTTGAAGATGTCGTGCGCGAGATCGAGGTCCGCCTGCGGCGGGAGCAGCGAATCTCCATGCGGCTTTGCCACGGCCGGGGGGCCGCCGAGGATCGTCGTCACGGCGAGCACGCCTGCCGCCGTTGCGATCCACCGAGTCATCTTCCAATTGCGCATCGAGCTCTCCCTGGGTCTTGCCGGACCGGCATGATGGAACAAACCTTGCCTGTGCTCAAACGAACCTGCTGGGCCAACCGGTCGGCGTCGGGCCGTCGGCGCGGGGTCGTCGGTGAGCGCTCAAATGATGCCTTTGGCTTTCAGCGCGGCGATGGCTGCATCGCTCATCTCGAGCCGCTCGCGCAGGATCGCGGCCGAATCGGCGCCGAGGGTCGGCGGCGCGCGCCGGTAGGCGACCGGCGTCTCCGACAGATTGAGGGGGCTTGCGACCAGGGGCACGCTGCCCGCGACCGGATGCGGCAGCTCGATGCGCATGTGCCGGGCACGGACCTGGGGGTCGGCGAACACGGCATCGAGGCTGTTGATCGGTCCGGCGGGAACGCCGACACGCTCGAGCGCCGCCGCCCAGTGGCCCGTGGTGTTCGTCACCGTGACCGCGCAGAGCATCGGGATCAGCTCGGCGCGGTTCGTCACCCGATCCCGGTTGGTCGCGAATCGAGGGTCCGCGACGAGCTCGGGCAGACGGAGGACGGCGCAGAAGCGCGCGAACTGCCCGTCGTTCCCGACCGCGACCAGCACGTAGCCGTCGCTGGTGGGGAAGTCCTGGTACGGCACGAGGTTCGGGTGCGCGTTGCCGTGCCGCCGCGGCGGGGTGCCGCTCACCAGATAGTTCATCGCCTGATTGGCGAGACACGCGACCTGCACGTCCAGGAGCCCGATGTCGATGTGCTGGCCGACCTGGGTCCGGTCCCGATGCGCGAGCGCCGCGAGTATCCCGATGGTCGCATAGAACCCGGTAAAGAGGTCGGTGACCGCGACGCCGGCCCGCTGCGGACCACCGCCCGGCTCATCATCGCCGCGCCCGGTGACGCTCATCATGCCGCCCATCGCCTGCACCAGCAGGTCGTATCCCGCGCGCGGCGCGTAGGGGCCGGTTTGACCGAAGCCCGTGATCGAGCAATACACGAGCTCCGGGTGATCGGCGCGCAACGACTCGTAGTCCAGCCCGTAAGCGGCGAGTCCGCCGACCTTGAAGTTCTCCAGCACCACGTCCGATTGGCGCGCCAGGGACTTGATGATCGACTGCCCTTCGGGGGTGGTGAAATCCACCGTGAGCGAGCGCTTGTTGCGGTTCGCGCAGAGGTAGTACGCCGCGTCGGCGCTCTCCCGGCCCTCAGGGTCGCGCAGAAAGGGAGGACCCCAGCCGCGGGTGTCGTCGCCCGCGCCCGGCCGCTCGACCTTGATCACGTCGGCGCCGAGATCGGCGAGGATCTGGCCGCACCAGGGGCCGGCCAGGACCCGCGACAGATCGAGCACGGTCAAATGTGAGAGTGCACCGCTCAACGTAGCCCCTTATCCCGCGGAAAATTGCCACGGGGCGCGACGCCGGCCGCCAGCCCCCTTCACTTGGCATGAAAGGCGCGGATTATGCGATGCTTCGGTGTCGCAGGAAACCAAAGGCTGAATATGGCGCGGGCAAGCTTCCACTGGGACGATCCATTGCTGCTCGAGGATCAGCTCACGGACGAGGAGAGAATGATCCGCGATGCGGCGCGCGACTACGCGCAGGGCCGGCTGGCCCCCCGCATCGTCGAGGCGTTCCGCCGCGAGCACACCGATCCGGCCATCTTCAAGGAGATGGGCGAGCTCGGGCTCCTCGGTGCGACGACCTCGACCGAGTTCGGCGGCGGCGGGCTCAATTACGTGAGCTACGGGCTGATCGCGCGCGAGGTGGAGCGGGTCGACTCCGGCTACCGCTCCATGATGAGCGTGCAGTCCTCGCTGGTGATGCTGCCGATCGACCGGTTCGGCACCGACGCGGTGAAGCACAAATACCTGCCGAAGCTGGCCCGAGGGGAGTCCATCGGCTGCTTTGGATTGACCGAGCCTGACCACGGGTCCGATCCCGGCAGCATGGTGACCCGCGCGCGGCGCGCCTCGGGCGGCTACAAGGTGTCGGGCGCCAAGACCTGGATCTCCAACAGCCCGATCGCGGACGTGTTCGTCGTGTGGGCGAAGACGGAGGACGACGTGATCCGCGGCTTCGTGCTCGAGAAGGGCTGGAAGGGCCTGACGGCGCCGGCCATCCACGGCAAGGTAGGGCTGCGCGCCTCGACCACCGGACAGATCCTGATGGACGAGGTGTTCGTGCCGGAGGAGAACCTGCTGCCGGGCGTCACGGGGTTGAAAGGCCCGTTCACCTGCCTGGACTCGGCGCGCTACGGCATCGCCTGGGGCGCGCTCGGCGCCGCCGAGAGCTGCTGGCACACCGCGCGGCAGTACGTGCTCGACCGCAAACAGTTCGGGCGGCCGCTGGCGGCGAACCAGCTCATCCAGAAGAAGCTGGCCGACATGCAGACCGAGATCACGCTCGCGCTGCAGGGGTGCCTGCGGCTCGGCCGCATGAAGGATGACGGCACCGCTTCGGTGGAGATCACCTCCATCATGAAGCGCAATTCCTGCGGCAAGGCGCTCGAGGTGGCGCGCACCGCACGCGACATGCTGGGCGGCAACGGCATCTCGGACGAGTTCGGGGTGATCCGCCACGTCGTGAATCTCGAGGTGGTGAACACCTACGAGGGCACTCATGACATCCACGCCCTCATCCTCGGACGGGCGCAGACCGGGATTCAGGCGTTCAGCTAGCGCCTACGGGTAGCCGGGCGAGCCGGACCCGGAAACGCGCGGCACCCGGTAGGTCGGCTTGATCTCGAGCTGCCATTCCAGCGGGGCCGGTGCGTCGGCGCCGACGACGACGTGCTTTGCGGTCGCCGCCTCGGGCTGCGCCATGCCGGGATGCCAGAGGCGCACGGTGTAATCGCCCGGCGGCAGGTCGCCGATGGACGCGGTCCCGGCGCGGCCGGTGGTCGCGAAGAACGGCGTCTCCGCCACGTAGACGTATCCCACCATCCAGTCGTGGATGTTGCAGCCGAGCACCACGATGCCCGTGGTGTCGAACAGCACGGGCGGAGCTTCGGTGCCGGCGTAAAGGGGCAGCTCGAAGCGCTTCGCGGGCGAGAAGGAATACACCTGATGGCGGATCTTGTCGCTGTTCGGGAAGCGCACGCTCGATCCCACGAGCACGACCTTCACGTACGGAACGAACTGCTTGTCGACCTGGTCCACGGCGTCCGCCGCCGGCCTGGCGTGGGCGGCCGCCTTGGGATCGACGGGGACCGCGAGCACCACGGCGTCGGCGAGCGGTTTGCCGTGTTGATCCTTGACGACGGCTTCGAGCGCGGCGCCTGCCGCCGCATGGCCGAGAGCGAGCGCGAGGCCGCCGAGCAATCCCGCGAGCGCGTTGCGTGGCATATCCATCAGAAGCTGTAGCTCCAGGTGATTTCGGGAAGCGATTTGACGTAGTCGTTGCCGCCGTAGGCGTGGGTCTCGAAGCGTGAGCAGCCCAGCCTGAGGGCGTTGTGCGGGCCCAAGGCGAGCTCGACGCCCGCCGAGGCGCCGTAGGTATTGCCGGTGATCTTGTAGGCGTAGTACTCGTCCCCGAACGCCGGGTCCTCGGCGACCGCGCGCGACGCATCGTAGACGCGGTCGTTTTCCTCGGTGGTCGAGATCACCTCGCCGTGCCGTGCCGACAGCGCGAGCGTCAAAAAGACGCGCTCGGTCAGCGCATACCCGGCGTGTGCGCTCAGCGTGCGGCCCGTCGTGCTGAAGGCATCGCCCGAGATCCCGGGGACCTCATCCTCCTGCGCGCGTGCGGCGTGCTGATCGAATGCGTACTCTGCCCAGAAGCTCCAGCGCTCGACCCGCTGTCCGGCTGCGAGCGCGGCGTGATAGTCCCAGGTGTTGCGATACGAGGCGTCGTAGCTCGTGCGGCCTGCCGAGAATCCGAGCGTCGCCCACGGCACGTAGGCGCCGAGTCCCCACTTGTGCTTGAGCAGGATCGAGGCGTCCGCGGACGCATCGTTCAAGCCGGTGATGCGGTGATAGACCGCGCCGGCGACCTCGCCGCCGACCGTGAGGCTGTAGGCGGTGCCGAGCGGAAGGAGCTGCGCCGCCGACAGGTGTGCACCGATGATGGTGTCCCCGACGATGTCGTCATAGGGCTCGGCATTGCCGACGTTGCTGTCGTGGAGCACGCCCGCCCCGGCGCCGAGCGTCCAGTCGCTCGCGCACGCGAGGCCGGACCAGCAGGAGAGCAGCACCATGCCCGCCCGCAAGGCACGCCGCGCCGGAGGGGCGCGAAGCGCACGTGCCGAAGGCGCACGCAGGTCCTTTTGCAGCGGGTATTGCACGGCCGCATTATGCAATCCGGGCCGCGCGTGGGTCTGCCGACCCCGTCGCAGCGGGGCCGCCAGGCGGACACACGCCGGTTGGATGTCATTTTCTTTGAAGCGGGTCGAAGTTTTTGGCGGCCTGCTGCACGTCCCGCGGGCATCGCATGGATCACTCAGGTCGTCGATACCGGCGTCAGCCGATCGAGCTGCGTCCGAATGTGCGCCGCCTCCGCGGGGTTGCCCGCGACGGCGATGGCGCGATTGAAGGCCTCGCGGGCCTCGCCGGCGCGTCCCAGGTCCTTGAGCAGCGCACCCCGCACGCCGTGGAAGTAGAAGTAGCTCCCAAGGGGGCCGGCGAGCGTCTCGATCAGCTCGAGCGCCGGCGCCGGGCCTTGCGTCCTGGCAAGCGCCACCGCGCGGTTGAGCGTGACCACCGGCGAGGGTTGCAGCCGCTCGAGCGAGGCATACAGCCGCTCGATCTGCGTCCAGTCCGTGTCCATGGGGGTGGGCGCGGCGGCGTGCAGCGACGCGATCGCCGCCTGGATCTGATACGGCCCCGGCCGCCCCAGCTGCACGGCCCTCTCGGAGAGCGCGAGCCCTTCCTCGATCATCGCGCGGTTCCACCGGCCGCGATCCTGATCCTCGAGGAGCACGATGTGGCCTGCGGCATCGAGCCGCGCCTCCGAGCGGGAATGTTGCAGCAAGAGCAGCGCCGTGAGCGCCATGATCTCGGGCTCGCCGCGAAACAAGCGCAGCAGCAGGCGCGCGAGGCGTATGGCCTCGTCGCAGAGACCATGACGGCGGGACGCGTCGGGCCCGAGCGCGGAGTACCCTTCGTTGAAGAGGAGATAGATCATGGCGGACACCGCCTCGAGCCGCGCGCTGCGCTCCGCGGGACCGGGCGTCTCGACGGGGACGTTGGCCCGGGAGATGCAGGCCTTGGCGCGGGTGATGTGCTGTTCCATCGCCGCTTCGCTCACCAGAAAGGCGCGCGCGATCTGCCCGACGCCGAGGCCGCAGACGACGCGCAGGGCCAGCGCGATCTGCTCCGCGGCGGGCAGGTCCGGGTGGCAGCAGATGAACAGAAGCCGCAGAAGATCGTCACGGTAACCCTCGCTGTCGAGCTCGGCGAGGAGCGGGCCCTTGGCATCCTCGACGTTCGACAGGCGCTCCTCCGGGGGCTCGCGGCGCCGCGTTCCGTCCGGCGCGGCATGGCGGCCGACCAGGATCAGCCACGCGGTGGGGTCGCGCGGCGGACCGCTGCGGGTCCAGTGCCGCAGCGCGCGCCGGGCCGCGTCCTGATAGGCGCCCTCGGCCACGTCCAGGTCGCGGAAGTGGCGCAGCAGTGCCGCCATGGCCTGCGGGCGGGCGGCGGTCAAGGCCGCGCTGATCCAGGCCGGGTCGCTCATCGGAGGTCCTTGCGCACCGCGGTCAGCGGCGAGGGTCCGCGCGCTCGCCCTGCGTGATCAGGCAGGCGTTGCGGCTGCCGGTGGCGTAGATCCACAGCCAGCTCAACGCGACGATGAGGCGGTTGCGGACCCCGATCAGAAAATAGATGTGCGCGAGACCCCAGATCCACCAGGCGAGCCAGCCGCGCAGGCGGATCCAGCCGAAGTCGATGACCGCGGCGCGCCGGCCGATGGTGGCGAGGCTGCCGGCGTGCCGGTAGCGGAAGGGCCGTGGCGCGCCGTCGCCGCGCAGACGCGCGCGGATCGTGCGCGCGACGTGTGCTCCCTGCTGCTTGGCCGCGGGCGCGATGCCCGGGACCGGCTTGCCCTCCCATGCATCGAGGGTGGCGGTATCGCCGACGATGAAGATCTCCGGAAACGCCGGAGCCGTGAGATCGGGCTGCACCCGGGCGCGCCCGGCGCCATCCGCGGGTGAGCTGACCCAGGCAGCGGCGCCCGAGGCGCGAACTCCGGCCGCCCAGAGGATCACCTTGGCCGCGAGCGTCTCCCCGCCATAGACCACGCCGGACTCGGTGCATTCGCGCACCGGCTGACCGAGGTGCACCTCGACCCCCAGCCGCTCGAGCGCCCGGCGAGCATAGTCCGACAGGGCCGGCGTGAAACTCGGGAGGACCCGCGGACCCGCCTCGATCAGGACCACCCGGGCCTTGCGGGTGTCGATGCGGCGGTACTCCCGCGGCAAGTTCTGCTTCGCAAGCTCGGCGATCGCTCCGGCCAGCTCGACGCCCGTCGGTCCGCCGCCCACGATCACGAAGGTGAGCAGCGCGTCGCGCGCCGCCGCATCGGTCTCGCGCTCGGCGCGCTCGAAGGAGAGCAGGATGCGGCGGCGGATGGTGGTCGCGTCCTCCAGGGTCTTCAGCCCGGGGGCATATGGCTCCCATTCGTCGTGGCCGAAGTAGGCGTGCTGTGCGCCGGTCGCGAGCACCAGCGTGTCATAAGAGAGCGTGGCACCGTCATCGAGCCGGACGCGGCGCTCGCCGGGATCGATCCCGCAAACACCGCCGAGCAGCGTCGTGACTTCCTTGCGACGGCGCATCAGATGGCGGATCGGCCAGGCGATCTCCGAGGTCGCGAGCGAGGCCGTGCCCACCTGGTAGAGCAACGGCTGAAACAGGTGGTGATTGCGCCGGTCGATGAGAGTGATGCGCACGTCGGCGCCGGCGAGCCCCTGAGCCGCCGCGAGCCCGCCGAAGCCCGCTCCGACGATGACGACGTGATGTGTCATGTGGCCGCTTGGGCGGGCGGCGCGGAGGGTGGCGCGTCGCGCGCCGCCGCGGTCCCGGTGCTGACGGGATGGCCGGCGGCGATCCAGGCATCGAGGCCGCCGTGCAGGGGCCTGACGCGCTTGAAGCCGTGGTTCATGAGGAGCTTGGCCACGCGCGCGGCCGAGGCTTCGCTCGGACAGGTGCAGTACAGGATGATCTCCCGATCGCGCGGCAGCTCCTTCAAGCGATGCGCGACGTCGCCCAACGGCACGTGCAGCGCGCCCGGGATCCAGCGCGGCTCGAGCTCGCGCGCGGTCTCGGAGCGCACGTCGACGATCGCCGGCGCAGCACCCGCCTGGATGAGCGAATACAGATCGGCGACGCTGATGCGCGCCATCCGCAGCATGCGGTAGAAGCGGCGGCGCTCCCACCACTTGTAGGCGATGTAGCAGGCGAGCGCGACGAGCACGATCTCGGCCGCCGCGCTGCCGATTTCGCCGACGTGCTCGAGCAGGCCCTCGATCTGGTGCCGAAACACGACGCCGGCCAGGAGGGCGGAGCCCACCCAGAGCAGCGCGGAGCACGTGCTCAGCAGCACGAAACGCAGCCAGCCGATGCGCAACGCGCCGGCCATCGGCGGCGCGATGATGGCGAGCCCGGGGATGAACTTCGCGATCACGATCGAATTGACGCCCCAGCGCTCGAACCTCGACTGCGTCTGGCTCACGCACGAGTCCGGCTCGAGCGAGATCCGGCACAGGGTCTTGAGCACCCGGATGCCGAACCGCTGGCCGATCCAGTACCAGCCGCAATCCGCGACGAGACAGGCGAGGATCGACAGCGTGAACAGGCTCGCGAACGGCATCTGCCCGGAGGCGGCGACCGCGCCCGCCACGATCAGCGCGGGAACCGCCGGGACCGGCAGGCCGATCTGGTCGAGCAGGACGTTCGCCACGACGATGCCGACCCCGTATTCGGCGACCAGCCCCAAGAGGTCTTGCGGCATGGCGCGCCCGCCCTCAATCGCGTGAGCGGCGCGGCGGAAGCACGTGCGCGTGTCCGCTCTGCGAAGCCCTGAGCTCGGCGCGGTGCTCGATGTGCGGCAGGCCCGCGGCGACGATGCCGAGCAGCGGCAGGAAGGAGCACAGCCGGTACACGAATTCGATGCCGTGGACATCGGCCACGCCGCCGAGCACCGCCGCGCCGATGCCGCCGATGCCGAAGGCGAACCCGAAGAACAGACCCGAGACCGCCCCGACGCGTCCGGGCATGAGCTCCTGGGCGAACACCACGATGGCCGAGAACGCCGAGGACAGGATGAATCCGATCACGAAGGTGAGGATCGTGGTGGCGGTCAGCCCCACGTAGGGCAGCAGGATGCTGAAGGGCGCGACTCCGAGAATGGAGATCCAGATGATGCGCTTGCGGCCGATGCGGTCGCCCATGGGGCCGCCCACCAGCGTGCCCGCCGCCATGGCGATCAGGAACACGGACAGGCGCAGCTGCGCCGACTGCGCGGACAGGTTGAATTTCTCCATCAAGTAGAAGGCGTAGTAGCTCGAGATGCTGGCGGTGTAGAAGAATTTCGAGAAGATCAACAGCACGAGAATGCCGATCGACCAGGCCACGCGGCGCTGGGAGACCGGGCTCGCGGCCGGCGCCGGCTTGCGGGCGCTGCGGGCGCGGTCGAGGTGATGACGCTGGTACCAGGAGCCGACGCGGATCAGCACGGCGATGGCGAGCAGGGCCGCCAGGGAGCACCAGGCGAGGCTCGGCCTCCCGTGCGGCAGGATGAACCAGGCGGCGAGCAGCGGCCCGGTGGCGCCGCCGGCATTGCCGCCGACCTGGAATATCGACTGCGCGAGCCCGTGCCGTCCGCCGGAGGCCAGGCGCGCGATGCGGGAGGACTCGGGATGAAAGATCGACGAGCCCGCACCGATCAACGCCGCACCGACGAGCAGCACCGTGTAGGTCGGCGCCAGCGCCAGGGTCAGGATGCCGACGAAGGTGGAGCCCATCCCCAGGGCGAGCGAATAGGGCTTCGGGTGCTTGTCCGTGTAGATGCCGATCAGGGGCTGCAGCACCGAGGCGCAGATCTGATAGGTCAGCGTGATGAGGCCGACCTGCACGAAAGACAGGTGGAACTCGGGCTTGAGCAGCGGGTAGATCGCGACCACCAGCGACTGCATCATGTCGTTCAAATAGTGCGAGAAGCTGATCGCGCCGAGCACGTTGAAACGCGTCCGCGCCGCCGACATCTCCGTGCTGGTTTCCGCCGCCGCGCTCATTTCGTGACCACTTCCACTGCTCTCATGCCCGTACCCTACTAGCTAGTTCGTCGCTCGTCCTGAGAGAATGGCCGGATGAATCGCTTCGCGCCGTCCGTGTTCCTACGCGACATCGTGTCCCGGTGGGATGTGCTGGCGTTCATCGTCGTGATCGGGCTGATCGCGTTCCTCGGCGAGACCTCGCGCGGGCTGTTCGCGCCGCTCTCGCAGCTCGAGGCGGTGCCCCTGTCGCTCGATCCGATCCATTTGCCGGAGTACGCCGCGCGGACCACGTTCCGGATGCTGGCGGGCCTGGTTCTCTCACTGGCGTTCACTTTGACATACGCGACCTGGGCGGCCAAGAGCGACCGCGCGGGGAAGCTCCTGGTGCCCATTCTCGACATCCTGCAGTCGGTCCCGATCCTCGGCTTCATCTCCGTGACGGTGGTGTTCTTCATGTCGCTCGCCCCCGGCCGGGTGCTGGGCGCCGAATTCGCGGCCATCTTTGCCATATTCAC
Source organism: Steroidobacteraceae bacterium (assembly GCA_036272295.1). Classification (GTDB taxonomy): domain Bacteria; phylum Pseudomonadota; class Gammaproteobacteria; order Steroidobacterales; family Steroidobacteraceae; genus Bog-1198. Next base: position 77,375 of record DATAYZ010000078.1, on the reverse strand, counting down.
CAGCCAGGCCTGGAACATGGCGTTCAGCTTCTACCAGTCGCTGCGCACGATCCCGACGGAGCTGACCGAGGCGGCCGAGTCGTTCCGTCTCTCGCCCTGGATGCGCTTCTGGCAGCTCGAGGTGCCCTTCGGGCTGCCGGCGCTCATCTGGAACATGATGATGTCCATGTCGGGCGGCTGGTTCTTCGTGGTCGCCTCGGAGTCCATCAGCGTCGGGCACACCACGGTGGCGCTGCCCGGCGTCGGCTCCTACATCGCGCTGGCGATCGCGCAGAAGAACCTCGCGGCCATCGGCTGGGCGATCGGCACCATGCTGGTCGTCATCCTGCTCTACGACCAGCTCCTGTTCCGGCCGCTGGTCGCCTGGGTGGACCGGTTTCGGGTCGAGCAGGAGCCGGGGGCGCGCATGGCCGATTCGTGGGCGCTCACCATGATGCGGCGGTCGCGGCTCATCCATGCCGCCACGGTGGCGTTTCACGCGGCGGTGCTCTGGACCAGCCGCGCCGGCAAGCGCAAGGACCGGCCGGTGATCGAGGAGGCCGCGGCGGCGCCGCGGCGGCGCAGCTACGATCTCCTCTGGGTCTCGCTGGTGGCCGCCGCCGTGGTGCTCGGCCTCTGGCACATCGTCTGGGTGCTGATCAAGAACACGCCCCTGAGCGAGGCGCTCTCGGTGAGCGGCCTCGCGCTGCTCACCATGCTGCGCGTGTTCATCCTGATCGCGCTCGCGAGTCTCATCTGGGTGCCGATCGGCGTATGGGTGGGCATGCGGCCGCGCGCCGCGCAGATCGTCCAGCCGATCGCCCAGTTCATGGCGGCGTTTCCCGCCAATCTGCTCTTTCCCCTCGCCGTCTACGGCATCGTCACCTGGAAGCTGAACCCGGACATCTTCCTGAGCCCGCTGATGATCCTCGGCACGCAGTGGTACATCCTCTTCAACGTGATCGCGGGCGCCTCGTCGATCCCGGCCGAGATGCGCTATGTCGCCGCGAATTTCGGCGTCACCGGCTGGCTGTGGTGGCGCAAGGTCGCGCTTCCGGCCGTGTTGCCGTTTTATGTCACCGGTGCGATCACCGCGTCCGGCGGCTCCTGGAACGCGGCCATCGTCGCGGAGCTGGCCAGCTGGGGAACCACCGAGGTCAAGGCCCGCGGACTCGGGTCCTACATCGCGGAGGCGACCACGGCCGGCGACTTTCACCGCATCGTGCTCGGGATCGGTACCATGAGCTTGTTCGTCGTGGTCATCAACCGGCTGTTCTGGCGTCCCTTGTACTTCTACGCCGAGCGCAAATATCGATTGACCTGAGCCGAGGAGGTTCGCTCATGGACACCGCTGCACCGCTCCTGCAATGCACCGAAGTGCGCAAGGCTTTCCCGAAGCCCGACGGGGCCGAGCTGCTCGTGCTCGAGGGCATGAACCTGGAATTGCGCGAGGGTCAGATCGTGGGATTGCTCGGGCGCTCGGGCTCCGGCAAATCGACATTGCTGCGCCTCATCGCCGGCCTGTCCGAGCCGACGGCGGGACACCTGCGGTATCTGGGCCAGCCCATCTCCGGCCCGGCTCCGGGCATCGCCATGGTGTTCCAGAGCTTCGCGCTGTTTCCCTGGCTGTCGGTGTTCGAGAACGTGGCCCTCGGGCTCGAGGCGCAGCGCATGCCGCGGGCGGAGATCCGCAAGCGCTCGCTCGCCGCGATCGACCTGATCGGCCTCGATGGATTCGAGTCCGCGTATCCGCGCGAGCTCTCGGGCGGCATGCGGCAGCGCGTCGGCTTTGCGCGCGCGCTGGTCACGCACCCGAACATCCTGCTGATGGACGAGCCGTTCTCGGCGCTCGATGTCCTCACCGCGGAGACCTTGCGCACCGACTTCCTCGATCTCTGGTCCGAGGGACGCATGCCCATCCGCGGCGTGATCCTGGTCACGCACAACATCGAGGAGGCGGTGCTGATGTGCGACCGCATCCTGGTGTTCGGCAGCAATCCTGGGCGCATCCTCAGCGAGATCAAGGTGACGCTGCCGCAGCCGCGCAACCGCCTCGATCCGAGCTTCCGTGAGCTCGTGGAGAAGATCTACGTGGAGATGACCGCCCGCCCGCAGAGCGCGCCCGCGCGGCAGGAGCGATTCCCGGGTCTCGGCATCGGCAGCCAGCTCCCGCAGGTCGGCACCAACCTCTTGTCGGGCCTCATGGAGGCGGTGGCCGCGCCGCCGTTCAACGGCAACGCCGACCTGCCGAAGATCGCCTCGGATCTGCAGATGGAGATCGACGAGCTGTTCCCGGTGGCCGAGACCTTGCAGATGCTGCGTTTTGCCGAGGTCGAGGGCGGCGACATCAAGCTCACTGCCGACGGCATGGCCTTCGCCCATTCGGCCCTCGACGAGCGCAAGCGCATTTTCCTGCGGCACCTGCTCACCTACGTGCCGCTGGCCGCGCACATCCGCCGGGTGCTGGATGAGCGCGCCTCCCATTCGGCGCGCAAGAGCCGTTTCATCGACGAGCTCGAGGACTACATGAGCGAGGAGGCCGCGGACCAGACCCTGCGTGCGGTGGTGCGCTGGGCGCGCTACGCCGAGGCCTTCGCCTACGACGACGAAAGCGCCGTATTGAGCCTGGAGAATCCGACTTAGACTAGAATGGGCATCCATGAGCGACTCCGTGCCCTACATGAACCTGCATGTGCCGCCCGATGAGATGGTGAAGTACATCCAGGATCTCATGACGTTGCCGCACGGCGAGATCGCCGCCAGCTCCGCGATGACGCTGGCGCAGCGGCACTTTCAGGGCGATACACCGCTGGCGCGGGCGGCGCTGCTCCGCTGGGGAGCGCTGAACCTCGCGTTTCAGGACAAGCGTCTCGAGACCTGGACCGTCTCGCGCGAGCAGGATCGCATTCAGGTGCCTGCCGCGCTGGTCGCGGCCGCGGGGATCGCGCCTCTGGTGCTGGACAACGAGCGTGCCGTCTTCGACATTCCCGCGCTCCTCGATGCCACGTTGGAGTTTCAGCCGCCGGCAGGGCAGGCCTAAGGCGCCATGAGCACTCCGGCTCCGGCGGCGCACAAGCCGCGCATCGACGTTCTCAAGACCATTGCGATCTACAAATTGATCAAGGTCCTGCTGCTGCTCGCCATCGCTTACGGAGAGGTACGGCTGCGCGATGCATCGCTGACCGCGAAGATCGTGAACTGGGCCTCGGCGCGCCCGACCGGCATGGAGCAGCACATGGTCACGCAGCTCCTCGCCTGGTTCACGGGCCTGTCCACCTCCAGCATCCACAAGCTGCGCATCCTCACCCTGTCCTATGCCTGCGTCTTCGCAGTGGAAGGCATGGGGCTCTGGATGGAGCAGCGCTGGGCGGAATGGCTCACCACCATCGTGACCGCATCGCTCATTCCCTTCGAGCTCTGGGAGCTCTTCTACCGCCCCAACATCGGCAAGGTCCTGGTCGTGCTGGCCAACGTCGCCATCGTGGCGTATCTGGTCTGGCACGTCCGTCACCACTCGCCGCTGCGGGCCAAGCCTCTCGGCGAGTGAGCCCGGCGCGGCGGCGGACGTCGTCACTCCGGGACGCGCTCGAGGGCGAAAGTCGCCGCGTGGAGACGGTCGGCCGCGCGGCGCGATGCGATCTTTCGCCTTTGTGAAATGATCTTCATCTCGGCTGAAAGGTTGAGGATAGCGGTATTCTTCGTGGCGCCGTCACCACCACCCTTTGGAGATCTCGATGAGCAAGTCCGGAACCCTGATTACCTCTGCGTTGCTGAGCCTCGGCCTGGCTGCCGCTGCGATGGCTGCCGACATGCCGAAGACTGCCGCGCCGATGGCCGCCGATGCGCCCGCCGCCGGCGCCCCCGCATCCGACACCACGACCAAGCCGGCCAAGAAGCACGGCAAGAAGCACGGCAAGAAGACGAGCACCGCTCCGTCGTCCAGCAAGTAATTATTTGGTATAACGCCCCGGCCGTCGAAATGGCGGCCGGGGCGTTTTTATTTGCGGCGCCCGCCGAGCGGGGTCCGGCAGGGCGCGGGCGCGGCCGGCCGGGGGCCCGGTGCGGGCAAGATCTCATCGAGGGTGACAAGTGGACGTCGTAATCGCGATCAAGGCCCTGATTCTCGGCGTGGTCGAGGGTCTCACCGAATTTCTGCCGGTGTCGAGCACCGGTCACCTCATCGTCGTCGGGAGCCTGCTCGACTGGAACGACGAGAAAGGCAAGCTGTTCGAGATCGTGATCCAGTTCGCCGCGATACTCGCGGTGTGCTGGGACTACCGCCGGCGGCTCTGGGGGGTGGTCGAGCACCTGCCGTCGGATCCGAAGGCGCGGCGCTTCGCGGTCAACATCCTGCTCGCGTTCCTGCCGGCGGCGGTGCTCGGGCTCCTGTTCGAGAAGGTCATCAAGCGGTACCTGTTCGCGCCGATCCCGGTGGCCTCCGCCTTCATCATCGGCGGCTTCGTCATCCTCTGGATCGAGAGCCGCGCGCGCCGCGCGCGGGTCGAGAATGTCGACGGGATCAAGCCGGGCGAGGCCGTCGTCGTCGGATTCGCGCAGGCGCTTGCGATGATTCCGGGCACCTCGCGGTCCGGCTCCACCATCATGGGCGGGCTCCTGCTGGGCCTGTCGCGCAAGACCGCCACCGAGTTCTCGTTCTTCCTCGCCATTCCAACCATGTTCGCGGCCACCGCGTACGAGCTCTTCAAGGCGCGACACGAGCTCAGCCTCGACGATCTGTCCGTCATCGGTCTGGGGTCGGTCGCATCCTTCGTCAGCGCCGCCTTCGCGGTACGCGCCCTCATCCGCTACATCAGCGCCCATGACTTCAAGGTCTTCGCCTGGTATCGCATCGCGTTCGGCCTGTTGATCCTCGCCACCTGGCACTTCGGTTGGGTCAAGTGGGGGTGAGGGCCGCACTGCTGGCGCTGGCGGCGGCCTCGGCCGCGTGGGGCGCCGCCGGGCTCGAGGTGCAGCATGCCTGGTCGCGGCCGACGCCGCCCGCGATCTCCGTCGGTGTGGTGTATCTTTCGGTCGTCAATCATGGGGCCCATGCCGATCGGCTGCTCGGCGCGACGACACCGCGCGCGGGACGGGTGGAGATCCATGAGAGCCGATCGGTGCAGGGAATCATGCAAATGCGGCCGGTTGCATTCATCGACATTCCCGCCGGCGCGACCATCCGGATCTCGCCGGAGGGGCTGCACCTGATGCTGGTGGGCCTCGATGCACCGCTGGTCGCGGGCGCCCGGTTCCCGATCACCCTGAAGTTCCGCGACGCCGGCGCGATCACGGTACCGGTCGAGGTCGCATCGCCCCCATGAGCGGCTCGGGGCTGTTGTCGAGCTCGGCGCAGGCGGGCGACATCGCGCACCTGATCCAGGTGGCGCTCACGCCCATCTTCCTGATCTCGGCCATCGGCGTGACGCTCAATGTCCTGACCAGCCGCCTGGCCCGCGTCGTCGACCGGGCGCGCTCCATGGAAAGCATGCTGATGCGGGGCGAGGCACATCCGGAGGGGCGGGACCTGCACGCCAACCTCGCGGTGCTGGCGCGCCGCGCCCGCTACATCAACGCGGCCATCACGCTCATCACCGTCTCGGCGCTGTTCATCTCGCTCGTGGTCGTGATGCTGTTCGTCAACGCCTTCGTGCGATGGGAGCTGTCCACGTTCATCGCGGGCATGTTCATCCTGTCGATGGTTTCGCTCGCCGCGGCGCTGCTCTCGTTCCTGATCGAGGTGCGCATCGCCACGCGAACCCTGCAGATCGGTCTCGAGCGCACCGCGCGGGAGAACTGAGCGCGAGGGCGCGGCGCGGGCGGTGAACCGGGCGCGGGCGCGGGCCGGCCGCGAGGCGCCGCGATCAGCGGCCCCCGGCGGCGTCCCGCACCGGGATCGGCGCGTTGCAGAGGTCGATCTTCCCGGCGGGAACCTTGAACCAGTCCTCGCGGCGATTGCGGCGCGATTCGATCACCGCCGCGAAGGTCGCGGTGTCGGTGCGCAGCACCTCGAGCGGGGTGCGCTGCGCGGCGGGCACGTCGGAGGCGACGCGTACCGACTTCAAGGGAAGGGGCCTCTGGTCGTCCGCGTAGAACCCCATGGCCTTCGTGCCGCGCGGCAGCGACGAGAGCAGCTCGACCCCCTCGAGGACCCGCCCGACGAGCGCCACGTTGCGATCGAGATGCCGCGGCGCATGGCCGATGACCACGTACATCTCCGCGCCGCTGCCGCTCTCGGCGTCCACATCGCGCCCCACGCCCACCATCCCGTAGCAATGAGCCAACCAGGTGCGATGCAGCGCCGGGGCGCGCGCGGCCGGGAAGCCGTCGGTGAAGCCGACCTCGGGCGCGTATACGTCGCCGTCGGGAAGGGGGGTGAAGGGCAGGTCGGCGCCGAGCGGCCGGTCGAACTCGGGCGCCACCTTGCCTACTCCCGGGGGCAGGGGATGGCGGCCGGTGGGGTCGCCCCACTGCGAGACATAATCATCTTGAACCCGGATGACGCCGAGCGAGTCGAAGTAGCGCGCCCGCGCCAGCTTCTTGATGTTCGCGACGTGCAGCGGCGCGAAGCGCGGTGCGAGCTCGATCACCACGCGTCCGGTGGGCAGCTCGACGTACAGGGTGTTTTCCGGATCGACGGTGCGCCAGTCGGCGGCGGGCGCGGCGGCCAGGATCTCCGGCATGGAGCGTGCGGGCGGTTGCGCGGCCCGGGTGGAAGGAATTGTTGCGGCGGTCAAAAATACCAGCGTACCGGCGATGAAATACCTAAAATTGCTCCCCATGCACCCAGTATTGCACAAACCGCAGGACCGCCGGATCGGCCGGCCGCTCGCAGCAAAGGTGTTGCTGCTGCTCCTGGCGGGCTTCCTTCCCGTGGCCATGGCCCTCGGGCAGGGATATCCCAACGGTCCGATGTCCGGGGCGCGCGGCATGGGTCAGCCCGGCGGCGGGCCGCCGGACGACATCCCGAGCAGCACGCCGATGACGGAAAAGCCGGATGCCGCGGCCAAGAAGGCGTACAAGGCGGCTCTCAAGTCCTTGGCAAAGGCGCACGAGCACGAGGAGGCGGCCGCCAAGGCAACCAATCCCGACAAGAAGGCGGCGGAGATGGACAAGGTCGGCGACGACTACAGTCGCGCGCTGGATCAGCTGACCGAGACGTTGGCCAACAAGGGCGACATGCTCGATGCGTGGAACGACGTGGGGTACGTGCACCTGAAGCTCGGGGCCTACAAGGAGGCGGTCGACGACTACAACCATGTGCTGGAGTTGAAGCCGGACCTGCTCGACGCCGTCGAGCACCGCGGCGAAGCCTTCATGGCGGTCGGCCGTCTCGAAGATGCCGAAGCGTCGTACATGGATCTGTTCAATCATGCGCGGCCGCTGGCGGACCAGCTCATGGCTGCGATGCAGAAGTGGCTGGATGTTCACCGCGCCGCGCCGGGCGGCGTGCGCGCCGCGGACGTCGACACCTTTGGCAAGTGGCTGGGCGAGCACGATGCGATCGCCAAGCAAACCGCGTCCGCGGTGCCGCCCGCGCACTGACTCGGACCCCCCGGGCCGATGTTGCCTAACTGACTCATGTTTCAAAAATGGTGCAGCTTTTGCGCTCGAAATGCAGTGCGCGAGCGCTCGCTTCCAAGTCGGCGCGGGTTGATTTAGGGTAGCCACCTCGGCCGGGCCCGCTCGGCCCGGGACCGTATCGAATCTCGCAGCAGAAGGACATTTCCATGAAGACCAAAGCCGCCGTCGCCGTCGCCGCCAACAAGCCCCTGGAGATCATGACCGTCGATCTGGAGGGACCGAAGGCCGGCGAGGTGCTGGTCGAGATCAAGGCCACCGGCCTGTGCCACACCGACGAATTCACGCGGTCGGGCGCCGATCCCGAGGGCTTGTTTCCCGCGATCCTGGGACACGAGGGCGCCGGCATCGTGGTCGACGTCGGACCCGGCGTGACCAGCGTGAAGAAGGGCGATCACGTCATTCCGCTCTACACGCCGGAGTGCCGTCAATGCAAGTCCTGCACCTCGCGCAAGACCAATCTCTGCACCGCGATTCGCGCGACGCAGGGCAAGGGCGTGATGCCGGACGGCACCAGCCGATTCTCCATGGGCAAGGAGATGGTCCATCACTACATGGGCTGCTCCACGTTCTCGAACTTCACGGTGTTGCCGGAGATCGCGGTCGCCAAGATCCGCGAGGACGCGCCGTTCGACAAGGTGTGCTACATCGGCTGCGGGGTCACCACCGGCATCGGCGCCGTGATCAACACCGCCAAGGTCGAGGCGGGAGCGAACGTCGTGGTCTTCGGTCTCGGCGGCATCGGCCTCAACGTGATCCAGGGCGCGCGCATGGTGGGCGCGAACAAGATCGTGGGCGTCGATCTGAATCCGAAGCGCAAGGCGCTAGCAGAGAGGTTCGGCATGACGCACTTCGTGAATCCCAAGGAGGTTGGCGGCGATCTCGTCGCGCATCTCGTGTCGATCACCGACGGCGGCGCGGACTACAGCTTCGAATGCGTGGGCAACGTGAACCTGATGCGTCAGGCGCTCGAGTGCTGCCACCGCGGCTGGGGCGTGTCGGTCGTCATCGGCGTCGCGGGCTCGGGGCAGGAGATCGCGACCCGCCCGTTCCAGCTCGTCACGGGACGCGTGTGGAAGGGCACCGCGTTCGGCGGAGCCCGCGGCCGCACCGACGTGCCGAAGATCGTCGACTGGTACATGGACAAGAAGATCAACATCGACGACCTCATCACTCACACGATGCCGCTCAACGACATCAACAAGGGCTTCGACCTGATGCACGCGGGCGAGTCGATCCGCGGCGTCGTGGTGTACTGATGGGTGCATTGACCCTGGTCTCCGAGCACGGTTGTTTCGGGGGAGTCCAGCGCTTCTACAAGCACGAGTCGCGCGAGGTGCGCGGGCCGATGAAGTTCTCCGCCTATCTGCCGCCGCAGGCGAGGAGCGGAGGGAAGGTGCCCGTGCTCTTCTACCTGTCGGGTCTCACCTGCACCGAAGAGACCTTCCCCATGAAGGCGCACGCCCAACAGGCCGCGGCCGAGCTCGGAATCATGTTGATCGCACCCGACACGAGCCCCCGCGAGCCGAGGCTTCCGGGTGACGCCGACAGCTGGGACTTCGGCTGGTCGGCCGGCTTCTACGTGGACGCGACCCAGGCGCCGTGGTCGCAGTACTACCGCATGTACAGCTACGTGACGCGCGAGCTGCCCGAGGTGGTCGGTGCCGAGCTGCCCATCAAGGAGGGCGCGACGGGGATCTTCGGGCACTCCATGGGCGGGCACGGCGCGCTGGTCTGCGCGCTGCGCAATCCCGAGCGGTACAAGTCGGTGTCCGCGTTCGCGCCGATCGCGGCGCCGATGCAGTGCCCTTGGGGCAAGAAGGCGCTCAGCAACTATCTCGGCAGCGACACCAACGCGTGGCGCGAGTACGACGCGAGCGAGCTCGTGGCGAAGAAGCCCTTCGGCAAGCACATTCTCATCGATCAGGGCACCGCGGACCAGTTCCTGGTCGAGCAGCTGCTGCCCGAGAAATTCTCAGCCGCGGCCGCGAAGTCCGGCCAGGCGCTCAACCTGCGCATGCAGCCGGGCTATGATCACGGGTACTACTTCATCCAGACGTTCATGGCGGATCACTTGAGGCACCACGCCAAGCAGCTCGGGAGCGGTTGAGGCCCGAGCGCGCGGCCAGAGTCGGCCGCGCGCGTGCCGCCTCGGAGGGAACGCCAGCAGCGGCGCGAAGCTCGTCAAAAGTTCAGCCGCGCTCCGGCGTAGGCCGAGCGCCCCAGCATTCCATATTGGTATGCCGTCTCGTAGTGCTTGTCGGAGAGGTTCTCCACGCGCGCATAGAGCTCGAGACGCTCGTCGAGCGCGTAGGACGCCTTCAGGTCGTAGAGCACGTAACCGCCCATGGCGATGAGGTTCTCGGCGTCGTCGAAACTGCGGGACGCGTAGCGGACGTCGACGAGGGTCTTGAGCCCCAGGGGCCACTGATAGGCGGCCGAGGCGTTGGCGGCGTTCTTCGGGCGCCGGGCGAGCTCGTTGCCGAAGGTGGGCGAGCCCGGCGAGCGGTCCTCGGTGTCGGTGAGCGTGTAGTTCGCCGACAAGGAGAGCGCGTCGGTGGCGTGCAGCGTCGCCTGCAGCTCGGCGCCTTGCGCGGTGGCGCGGTCGACGTTGGCGTAGTAGCCGTCGGGCCTGGTGGAGCAGAGCGGACCGGGCGCGCTGAAGCAGTCGATGAATTCGATCAAGTTGCGGCTGTTGCGATGGAAGTAGGTCGCGGACAGCGTCACGCGGTCGTCCCACCCATGCTGCTCCACGCCGGCGTCCCAACTGGTGGCGAGCTCGGGGTTCAGCGAGGAATCGCCGTAGTTGCTGTAGAGCTGGTAGAGCGACGGCGCCCTGAACCCCTGTCCGAGGCTCGCGCGCAGGATCGTGCGGCCGTCGTCCAAGTCCCATGCCGCCGCGAGCTGGCCCGTGGAGTGCCCGCCGAATGCGGAGTGCCGATCGTAGCGGCCGCCGGCGGTCAGCGTGAGGCCCGGGATCGCCTCTGCCTGCAGTTGCGCATAGCCGGAATTCATGGTGGCAGAATGCTCGAGCGGCATCGGCCCCGAGTAGTCGAACGCCGGAGAGTCCGTGTCGATGGTGGAGCGCTCATGCTGCGCTCCGAAGACGAGCTGGTATCCCGGCGGCAGATCCCATGTTCCCTGGTACTCCTCGCGTACGTTCTTGCCGATGCCGTAGAACGTCTCGATCGACGGACTGCCGTAGCTCAAGGGCGCGTCGGGATCGTAGTTGCGCGTCTGCGAGCCGGTGAACTGCACCGCGACCCGGTTGGTCAGGTGCGCGTCGGGCGCTTGCAACGTCAAGCCGCTGTAGCCGATGAGCTGGCTGGTGCGCCCGTACTCGTTGTCGTCGCCGAACGCGCCGGTGGGCGTGTCGTAGCCGTCGAAGCCGGTCCGCGCGATCGTGTAGTAGGCGCGGGTGTCCCACTGCACGTCCGGCGTGAAGTCGTAGCGCAGCTCGCCAGAGCCGCCGCCGATCTGGCTGGCGTCGAGACGCCTGCCGCCGTAGCGCTCGTCGAAGGCGGGAATGCCGCTGGTGCCGAGCCAGTTCGCCGTCAGCCGCCAGAGCAGCGCATCGTCCTTGCCGCCGACGCTGCCGTTGAAATAGCCGGTGTCGTGCGAGCCGCCCTCGGCCTGCGCGCGCGCCTCGAACAGGCTCGACGGCTCGGGATTGACGATGTTGATCACGCCCCCGATCGCCTGGCTGCCGTACAGCGTGGAGTGCGAGCCGCGCAGGATCTCGATGCGCGACACGTCGCTGGTGAGGAGGTCCTGGAAGTCGAAGCCGCCGTCGGTGCGCGATGGATCGTTGATCTGCACACCGTCGATCACCACCAGCGTGTGGTCGCTGTCGGCGCCGCGGATGAACACCGAGGTCTGCGACCCGACGCCGCCGATGCGCGCCACCGTGACACCCGGCGTCTGCGCCAGCAGGTCGGCGAGCAGGGTGGCCTGGCTGTCCTTGATCGCGCTCTCATCGAGAACGGTGACCGAGCTGCCGATCTTGGAGAGCGGCTCGGGCGCCCGGGTGGCAACCACGACCACTTCGTCGATCGATTCATCGGAGGTAACGGCATGCGCAACGCCGAACGCGCCCAGCATCGTGAGCGCGAGCAATACAGCAGGTTTCAAGGTCTTTCTCCCATCGTGATGACGCCATGCCGCATCCGCCGACCCGCCTGCGCTCCCGCGAAGGAGCATGAGGCAAGGGTCCGCAAACACGGCCACTCCGTCGCCACTCGGGAATTCCGCTCGATCAGCACACCCCGGCTAATCGAAGGGCGACAACGACAAGCAGGTCTCCTGGCTTGCGGCTCGAAGTCCCTGCATCACCTTCCCGGATCGACATCCAGTGGTCTTCGATGCTGGGCACACCGCTTACAGTTGCGAGGGCAGCCCGGGTCTTGAACCCGAGTTCCCTTTCAATCCCCGCGAGGGGAACTTGTCGAGGGCGCTACGTTGCCGCAATTCGCCGCGAGGGTCAAATTGACCGGCGTGGGCTTCGCGGGCACACTCATTTGCGTGCAGGAGTCCGCCGGCGAGCGCCGGCGGGTGAAACGGGAAGCCGGTGGGACGTGATCGCTGTTGCCAACAGCGCTCATCGTCGAGTCCGGCGCTGCCCCCGCAACGGTAAGCTAGATGTGCCTCGAAGTCGGATGCCACTGCGCCATGCTGCGTGGGAAGGCGACTTCGGCCGGGACGTTCCCGCTCGCGAGCCCGTATACCGACCTGCCGTGGTTCCAGTGAGCGCACGGCGGGTGCGCGAGAGGGGGAAGTGTGATCGATCTTGCCGAGCTCGGATTCGACGCCATCAGGGCGCCGGACTCATCCTTTCACGAGGCGTCGTGCCGGCGCCTCGACTCGTTGACGAAACCCCTGGGCGCCCTGGGCCGGCTGGAAGCGCTCGCGGCGCAGGTCTGTGCCATGCAGCGGACGCTCGAGCCCGCGATCATCGATCCCGTCGCGATCGTATTCGCAGCGGACCACGGGGTCGCGGATCGGGGTGTGAGCGCCTATCCGCGCGCGGTCACGCGGGAGATGGTCAAGAATTTTCTGGCCGGCGGCGCCGCCATCAACGTGCTCGCGGGCTTCGATGAGATGGAGCTCTGGGTCGTCGACGCGGGTGTCGACGGAGAGTGTGCCGCACATCCGCGCCTGATCGGCGCGAAGATCCGCGCGGGCACGCGCGATTTCACCGCGGAGCCGGCCATGACCCGGGCCGAATGCAGGGCCGCGCTCGCCGCGGGCCGGCGCATCGCCGCGGAACTCTCGGGCCCGCGCGGCAATGCGCTGGTGCTCGGCGAGATGGGCATCGGCAACACCGCTTCCTCGGCGCTGCTCATGCACGTCTTGACCGGGCAGGAGCTCGCGCTCTGCGTCGGCCGCGGCACGGGGCTCGATGATGCCGGCGTCGCGCGCAAGCAGGCGGTGCTGGCCGAGGCTGCGGCGCGCACCGCTCCTCCGGAGGACCCCTTCGAGCTGCTGTGCGAGTTCGGCGGCTACGAGATCGCGATGCTGACCGGCGCGATGCTGGGCGCCGCGTCCCGGCGGCAGCTGATCCTGGTGGACGGATTCACGGTCACGGCCGCCGCCGCGCTCGCCGCGCGTGCCGACGCCAACGTGCTCGGCTACTGCGTGTTCGGGCATTGCTCGGCCGAGAACGCGCATCGCGAGCTGCTGCAGCATCTGGGCGTGCGTCCGCTGCTCGACCTCGGCATGCGGCTCGGCGAAGGCAGCGGAGCCGCGCTCGCGCTGCCGCTGGTGCGCGCGGCGCTGGCGCTGTTCGGGCAGATGGCGACGTTCGAGGGAGCGGGCGTCAGCCAAAAGATCGCGTGAAGGCCGCCGGCATACGACTGCACCTGTCGCTGATGGCGCTGGCCGTCGGCTTCCTGACGCGCCTGCCCGTACCGTCGCTGCGCAGGTTCGATGCCAAGCTGCTGGCGCGCTCCGCGCTGTACTTCCCGCTGGTCGGCGTGCTCGTCGGGCTCATCACGGTGCTGGTGTGGCGGCTCGCGGCGATGTGGCTGCCGCCTGCGCTCGCGGTGGGCATCGCCATGGCTGCATCGCTCCTCGTCACCGGCGCATTCCACGAGGATGGCTTCGCCGACGCCTGCGACGGCTTCGGCGGCGGGGTCACGCGGGAGCGGGTGCTCGAGATCATGAAGGATTCGCGCATCGGGGCGTATGGCGCGATCGGCATCTTCATGATGCTCGGCCTCAAGTGGCTCACGCTCGCCGCCCTGCCTGTCGCATCGTTCGCGCTGCTCGTGGTGTGCGCGCACATGCTGAGCCGGTTCGCCGCGTGCGCGCTGATCGCGGCCCTTCCCTACGTGCGCGAGGGCGACTCGAAGGCGCGGCCCGTCGCCGAGGCGCTCGATCCGTCGAGCTGGGTCGCGAGCGGGATCATAGGCGGCGCGGCGATCGCCGTCTGGCTGCGGGTGGCCCAGGCCTGGCCCGGCGCGGCCGCGAGCCAGGCGGTCGCGGCCGGCGCGCTGACGGCCGGCATCGTGACGGCCGTCGCGGCGATCTATTTTCGCCGCCGCATCGGCGGCTGCACCGGCGACTGCCTCGGCGCGGTACAGCAGCTCAGCGAGCTCGCCTTCCTCGTGGCCGCGCTCGCGACGTTGCGCGCCGCGGCGGGATGAGGACGATGCGGCTCTATCTCGTCAGGCATCCGCGGCCCTGCGACTCGGTCCGCCTCTGTTACGGGCGGCGCGACGTGGCCGTGGCGCCCGCGACGGTGGTCGAGGCGGCGGGCGCCGTGCGCGAGGCGATCCCGCCGGCGGTGCTGCACGCGGCGCCGATCTACAGCAGTCCGTCGACCCGGGCGCTCGAGCTCGCCCGTGCGCTGGCCGCACCGCGCGAGCCGCGCGTGGACGAAAACCTGCGTGAAATGGGCTTCGGCGCCTGGGAAGGCCTGATGTGGGATGCCATTCCGCGCGCCGAGATCGATGCATGGGCCGCGGACGTGTGGGGCTATCGCGCCGGGGGGGACGAATCGGCGGCCATGGTTCGCGAGCGCTGGCAGCGCTTTTGCGCCTCGCTGCGCGCGGCCCCCCCGGCCCCGGAGATGATCGCGGTCACGCATTCGGGCCTCATCCGCGTCGCGCTGGTGAGTACCGGCCTCCTCGGCGAGGAAGGATTTCCGCGCGCGCCGATCGAGTACGCATCGGTGCACCCGATCGAGGTATCCGCATGAGGACCTTGATCCTCGGCGGCGTCCGCTCCGGCAAGAGCCGCCACGCCGCCGAGCTCGCGCGCCGCACGGACTGCGTCACGTTGATCGCCACCGCCGAGGCGCTCGATGCCGAGATGACCGCCCGTATCGAGGCGCATCGCGCAGGCCGTCCGGCGCATTGGCGCGTGGTCGAGGAGCCGATCCGGCTTGCGGCCGCCCTGGGGCGGGCCGCCGCGCCCGGGCGCACGGTCATCGTCGACTGCTTGACCCTGTGGCTCAGCAATCTGCTCGGTGCCGAGGAGGCCGCTCGCGCCGAGACCACGCCGGCGGCGGGGGGATTGCTCGCGAGCGAGCAGGCCGCGTTGCTCGAGTCCCTGCCTCGCCTGCCGGGCGACACGGTGCTGATCTCCAACGAGGTGGGTCTGGGCATCATGCCGGCGAATGCCCTGGCGCGCCGCTTTGCGGATGCCGCCGGCACCTTGCACCAGAAGCTCGGCGCGATATGCGACCGCGTGGTGCTGATGACGGCGGGATTGCCCCTCGCGCTGAAGTGCGTGCCGCTGCTGCTGGGCTTCCTGCTCGCCGACGCCGGGCAGGTGCGGGCGGCTGCCGTCACCTTGCACGATGATCTGCAGCGCGAGGTCACGCTGCCCGACCCTCCGAGGCGTCTCGTGACCATGCTGCCGTCGCTCACCGAGACCGTCTGCGGGCTCGGCGCATGCGACCGCCTGGTTGCCACCGATCGATTCTCGAACTGGCCGGAGCAGGTGCGCGCGTTGCCGAAGGCCGGCGGTCTCGACGATGCCGCCGTGGAGATGATCGTGAGCGCGCGGCCCGACCTCGTGCTGCTCAGCCGCTCGCAGCGCATCTCGGACCGTCTCGGCGAGCTCGGGGTCCGCTCGTTCGTGCTCGAGACACGGACCTATTCGGACATTGCGCGCACGGTGACCATCGTCGGCGGCCTCCTCGGCCTCGAAGCGGAGGCGACGCGGCTCAACGCGAGCATCGCGGAAAGCGTGCGCAGGATCGGCGCGGCGTCCCGGGCGCACAAGAGCCCGGGTCCGACCGTGTACTTCGAGGTGGACCGCGGGCCCTACGCGGCCGGTGCCGCCTCCTTCATCGGCGAGCTGCTGGCGCGCCTCGGCGCGCGCAACATCGTGACGGACGACCTGGGCCCCTTCCCCAGGCTCAATCCCGAATACGTGGTACGGCACGATCCCGACGTGATCCTGATGGCGCCCGAGGTGCCGCACCTCGCCGACCGGCCTGGCTGGGACCGTATCCGCGCCGTGCGCGAGCATCGTCTCTGCTCGTTCGATTCGGACACCCGCGACACCATCGTGCGGCCCGGGCCGCGGGTCGCCGAGGGCATGCGCGCCATCGCCGACTGTCTCGCGCGGGTCGAGCCGTGAGGGCCGCATCGTGAGCGCTCCGCCGGCGGTCGATCTCAGGCACGCGATCCGCGGGCGCAGCGACTGGGGGCGGCTGGCCGTCTGGGTGTCGACCTGTGCGGCGATCACGCTGGTGCTCACGGGCTTGAGCTTGGTCGTCGGGACCTCGAGCGCCGAGACGTCGCTCGGTTGGATATTCGCGCCGGACGCGCAGTCCGCCGTGATCCTCTGGGACATCCGGCTGCCCCGCGCGGTGGGAGCGTGGCTCGCGGGCGCGTTGCTGGGGCTGTCCGGCGCCGTCGCGCAAGGCGTGTTCAGGAACCCCCTCGCCGAGCCCTATCTCCTCGGAACGGCGTCGGGCGCGGCGCTCGGCGTCACCCTCTCGCTGCTCGCGGCGGATGCGTCGATCGGCGGCCTCGCCTGGGCCGGCCAGCTCGGCGTGACGGGAGCGGCGTGCATCGGCGCCGCCGGCGCGATCGTGCTGACCATCACGCTGGCGCGGGGAGTCCTCGAGACGGCGAGCCTGCTGCTCGCCGGCATCGTGATCGCGTTCCTGCTGACCGCCGTGACCTCGCTCCTGCTGCTCACCAAGCCCGAGATCTGGCGCGCGATGCAGACCTTCCTGCTGGGCAGCACCGGATTCCTCAGCTGGTCGTCCGTCATCCTGCTCGGGATCGTGTTCCTCGTCTGCATCGTTCCCTCGACCCTGCTGGCCCGCGGCCTCGACGCCCTCACGCTCGGCGAGGACACCGCGCAATCGCTCGGCCTGTCCCTGCCGGTGCTGCGCCTGACGCTCCTCGGCGTGACGGCGCTCGGCACCGCGGCGGCCGTCGGCCAGATCGGCGTCGTCGGGTTCGTCGGACTGGTCGCGCCGCACCTCGTGCGCGAGACGCTCTCGGTCAATCATCGGCAGCTCCTGATCGCGGCGCCGCTCTGCGGCGGCGTGCTGCTGCAGGCGGCGGATCTCGTCAGCCGGTGGGTGGTGCGGCCCGCCGAGCTTCCGGTCGGCGCCGTGACGGCGTGCGTCGGCGGCGCCTATCTCGTCATCCTCCTGTGGCGGCGCAATCGTGTCGGCTAGCGAGGGCGGCGCGGCGGCCGGCACGCGCGCCGCGGCGTCCGCGGCAACGAGCCCGGCGGCGTCCGCGGCCGTGAGCGCCATCAGCTGCCGCAATCTATCGGTGAGCTTCGGACGCCGCCTGGTGCTCAAAGACGTCTCGCTGGACGTTCCGGCGGGACACTGGACGGCGGTGGTCGGTCCGAACGGGTGCGGCAAGTCGACCCTGCTGCGGACCCTCGCGGGCCTGACGCAACCGGATGCGGGGTCGATCCTTCTCGGCGGCAGGCCTCTCGGGGAGTGGCCTCGCTGGGCGCGTGCGCGGCACCTGGCCTGGCTCTCGCAGTCATCGGGTCAGAGCGAGCTGACGGCGGCCGAGGTGATCGGTCTCGGCCGTGTCGCGCACGGCGGTTGGCTTGCGCGCTCGCGCGAGAGCGACGATGCCGCGATCGCGCGCGCGATGACGGCCACCGGAACGGGTGCGTTCGCCGCGCGGCGGCTCTCGACGCTTTCCGGCGGCGAGCGCCAGCGGGTGCATCTCGCACGCACGCTGGCCGTGGAGGCGCCGGTGCTCCTTCTCGATGAGCCGACCACGCACCTCGATCCGCCCCACCAGGAGGACGTCGCGCGTCTGTTGCGCGGGCAGGCGCGCGAGCGCGGCACGTGCGTGCTCAGCGCGATCCATGACCTTTCGGTGGCGCTCGCCGCGGATCGACTGATCGTGCTCGGGTATCGGGCGCTGATCGGGCAGGGATCGGTGCGCGAGGCGCTGGCCGGCGACTGGCTTTCGGCTGCATTCCAGACGCCGATGCAAATCATCGACCACGCGGGCGTACACCTGTGGCGCCCCGCCCTGGAGCCGCCCAGCGATGCCTGAACCGAGCACCGGCGGATGACCTCGCTGCTCGAGGCCGCGGGCGTCGCGCCGGCCGCGCTTGGGCCCGTCGCGGTCATCGTCGCGTTCGCCGTCGATCGCCTCGCCGGCGAGCCGCGCGATCGATGGCACCCCGTGGCGTGGATCGGCCGTGCACTGTCGGCCGCGGGCGCACCTTGGCCCCGCGCTTCTCCGCATCGTGCCTTCCTGCTCGGGACGCTCTGCTGGCTGGGGGGAGCCGCGGTATCACTGATCGTCGCGGGCGGGCTGGCGCGCGGGATCGTGGCGATCGAGAGCGCGCTGCGCTCGGCGGGCCGGCTCGACTCGGCGGTGATCCTGCCCGGCGTGCTGCTCGGCCTCGTGCTGAAGCCGACGCTCTCCCTGCGCATGCTGCGCGACGAAGTCCTCGCGGTGGAGCGCGCGACCGCCGCGGGCATCGAGCCGGCCAGGGCGCAGCTGCGCCGGCTGGTGAGCCGCGATACCTCGGCCTTGAGCGAGAGCGTGATCCGCGAGAGCGCCATCGAGAGCCTGGCCGAGAACCTCAACGATGCGTTCGTGGCGCCGCTGTTCTGGTTCGCGCTCGGCGGGCTCCCGGCGGCGGCGCTGTATCGCTTCGCAAATACCGCGGACGCCATGTGGGGCTATCGGGGGCGCTTCGAATGGGCGGGTAAGTGGGCGGCGCGCGCCGACGACGTGCTGTCCTACGTGCCGGCGCGGATCACCGCGCTGCTGATCGCCGCTGCGGCGCCCGCATCGACCCGCGGGCTCGGGCGCGAGGCCGCGATCACGCCCTCGCCGAACAGCGGCTGGCCCATGGCCATGATGGCGCTCGCGCTGGGCGTGCATCTTTCCAAGCCCGGCGTGTATGCGCTGAACGCGACGGCGCGCGCGCCCGAAACGCGCGATCTCGAGCGCGGCATCACGGTCGCGGCCCGGGCGGCGTGGCTTGCGGTGGGGCTCTGCGTCGCGGTGCTGCTATGGCGGAGCGCGGCGCGATGGCGGTGACCGACGTCCCGCACGGCGGACCCGACGGCGGTCCGGACATCCGGGTCGACTTCTCGACCAATGCGCACCCGCTCGGGCCCAATCCTTTCGTGCGCGCCGCCGTCGAGGCGGCGGATCGATCGCGCTATCCGGACCCGAGCTATACGGCGCTGCACGCGGCGCTGGGCTCGTTCCATGGGGTCTCGCCGGATCGAATCGCCGTCGGCGCGAGTGCCAGCGAGCTGATCTGGCGGCTGACCCACGCCTGGCAGCGCGGCGGGGGCACCCGGGTCGAGACCGACGAGCGCACGTTCGGCGAGTACCGCCGCGCCGCGCTCGCCCTGGGTCTCGTGGTCACGAGTGCCTCGCCACCGGTGCCCGCGCTGCACTGGGTGTGCGATCCGGACAATCCGAGCGGGGAGTCGCGCGGCCCATCCGGTCGGCGCGCGGCCGGCGAGGGCGGTCTCGTCGTGGTCGACCTTGCCTATCAGCCGTTTCGTGCGCTGCTCTGCGGCTCTGCGGAGACGCCGGGCTCGATCGGGGCCTCCTGGGCGGGCGAGGTGATCCAGCTCTGGTCACCGAACAAGCTGCACGGGCTGGCCGGCGTACGCGGGGCCTACGCGATCCTGCCGGACCGGCCGCACCCCGTGATCTGCGCATCGGCGCTGCGCGCGCTGGCGCCGAGCTGGGTCCTCGGCGCGGAGGGGGTGAAGCTGCTCGAGGCGCACACGGATCCGGGTGCCCAGGATTTCTTGCGGCAAAGCAGCGAAACGCTCTTGGCCTGGAAGCGCGAGCTGGACCGTGCCCTCGATGCCGCCGGCTGGCAGCGCCAGCCGAGCGAGCTGCACTATGGGCTCTATCGCCCGCCGCTGGCCGAGGGAGGACTGATCGGCTGGCTAAGCCACTTGCGATCGCAGGGCATCAAGGTGCGCGATGCGACTTCGTTCGGGCGGCCGGGATGGGTGCGGCTGCGGGCGCTCGAGCCCGCCCAGGTGACGCGGCTCGTCGGCCTCACGGCGCGCTATCGGGTCTGAACCAGCGGCTCGGAGGTGATGCGCCCGTCGAAGTCGGTCCAGACGTGGCGGGCGAAATCGTACAGCTTGCAGCGCCGCACGGTATTCCAGTAGTAGCGCCAGGTGAACACTTCGGAGTTCAGCCTTTCATCCAGGGTCGCAGCCAGGCGTGCCTGCGCCTCCTTCAGCCGGTATAGGGGGATGCCCATGTTCACATGGTGCGCGCCGTGCTCCAGGATGTAGTGGATCAGGCCATCGAGCGGCCGCATCAGCTTGACGTGCACCGTGGTCGTGGCATATCCGGCGTTGGCCGACCATTCGTCCCGGCGCTCGTACCAGGCCACCCGCGGGTGGGTGTGCTGCACATAGATGACGAAGCCCATCAGGCAGTTCCACACGAAAAAGGGCACGACGAATCCACAGAGCAGCAGAGCGCCGATCGAGCGGCCGCTGTGGATGCCCCACGCGACGAGTCCCCCGATCCAGACCAGGCCGAACGCCGTCACCAGCAGCCCGTCCCAGAGGTGCTCCCTGCGGCGCGATCCCACATGCTTGCTGGCGGGGAAGTAGAGCTTTTTCCACCAGAGCTCGACCATGTAGTAGACGCCCTGGCCGAAGCCGCTGCGATAGATGTGCTCGAGGCCGCGCCGCATGGCCGGCAGGCGCGCGAACTCCTCCGGCGAGTACGGCGTCCAGACGTAGTCACGCCCCTTGAGATTGGTGAAGCCGTGGTGCGCCAGATTGTGGCCGACCTCCCAGAGGCTGTAGGGCGTGAGCGAGGGCAGGAACGCGATCCGCCCGATCCATTGGTTCAGGGTCTTGCTGGGTGTGTACGAGCCGTGACACGCGTCATGACCGATCACGAACAAGCGTGCGATCCAGAGGCCCGCCACCGCGCAGGTGAAAATCTTGACCCACCAGCCCTCGAGGACCAGGAGACTGGTGATCGCCGCGCCGAACACCAGGCAGTCGAGCACGAACCAGATGATGGGAGTCGCGACTGCGCGCTCGACGGTGAAGGGCTGCAGCAGCTTTTGAAACCAGAAACGGGACTTGTCGGCGGCCGGAGCGGCGCTCTCGACAGGCCTCTGGGCGGTTGCTTGCATTCGGTTTCTCCGGCCAACGGCGGCCGCGGTGAATTTCGTATTATACGCCCGTTCAGGCGCTTGGCACGGACCTGTGTCGGGTATTCAGGCGGTCTCGGCGTCCGGCCACAGCAGAACCCCCAAATGCTCACACGCCTCGATCAGCGCCGTGGCCGCCTCGCGGGTGCTGGCATCCAGCCGCCTATCATGGGTTAACAACCACGTCAGGCGGGCTCGGCGCGATCGAGCCGACGGCTCGCTGTCGAAAAGTGCCGGGAACAAGCCCAGCGCATCGACGAATTCGCGCATCGGCGCCGAGGACGGGGCATTCGGCGGCGGCGTCAGCAGCAGCTTCAACCAGGTGACACATCGCTTGGCGAGACCCGC
This sequence comes from Steroidobacteraceae bacterium, assembly GCA_036272295.1. Classification (GTDB taxonomy): domain Bacteria; phylum Pseudomonadota; class Gammaproteobacteria; order Steroidobacterales; family Steroidobacteraceae; genus Bog-1198. Next base: position 55,853 of record DATAYZ010000078.1, on the reverse strand, counting down.
CCGCGTGATTCCGACATTCGTGCGGCGGCGCGATTCACCGTCGGCGAGGGAGTCGGCGAGATTACGGTAGCGCTCCACCTGGGACTCGTCGGCCGGCAATGCGGGGCTCGCATCCGACAACACCGAGCGCAACAGGTCCGCAAGCAGGAGGGAGAGGGATTCCGCCAAGAAGCGCTGACACTGCTCCGAATCCGGACGAGCCAGCTGGTCCCAGGAGAGTGGACCGCCGATCCGCCGGGCGTTCGGTGACTTGGACATGGCCTCAAGTGTAGCTGCTCCGCCGCTCTCCGCAACTATGTCAGAATGCGACTTAAGCTCGAGCCGTGCCGCTTACGTACAATGGCGCCGCCCGCGCGCCGGGGTCGATCTTTCCACGCCTGAACGCCCAACCATGAGCGCGACTTCGGCCGATACCGCAGAGCTTGCTTCGGAACGGTGCAATCGTGTAAGCGGCCACGTGCGCCGGATCGTGGCGGGCAACGCGGGGCTCATGACCGGCCCCGGCACGAACACCTACCTTCTCGGCATGGACGAGGTGGCGGTGATCGATCCGGGTCCCGATGACGCACGGCATCTGGAAGCGATATTGGCCGCCGCGCCGGTCATCCGCTGGATCATCGTGACGCACACGCACCGCGACCACTCGCCGCTGGCGCACCGCCTCGCCGCGCGGACCGGTGCGCGGGTGATCGGAGCAAGACCGCCGGCGGATGGCCGGCAGGATGAGGGCTTCGTGCCGGATCACACGCCCGCCGACGGCGAGCGGATCCCGATCGGCGGGCTCGAGCTGATCGCCATCCACACTCCGGGGCACGCGTCGAACTGCATATGCTATCTGCTCGAGCGCGAGCGCCTGATGTTCACGGGCGATCACGTGCTCGAGGGCGTGTCGCCGGTCATCCTGGCGCCCGACGGCGACATGGCCGCCTATCTCGATTCGCTGGAGAAGCTCATCGCGCAGGACTTCGAGCGCATCGCTCCCGGTCATGGCCGCGTCATGGGCGAGGGCAAGAAGGTGGTTGCGGCCTTGCGCGCGCACCGCCTGGCGCGCGAGGCCAAGGTGATGCAGGCTCTGGCGAGGCTCGGCGCGGCATCGCTCGATGAGCTCACGCCGGCGGTGTATGACGATGTGGATCCCGCACGGCACGTGTGGGCGCGCCTGACGCTCGAGGCTCACCTCATCAAGCTGGCCGCGGAGCAGCGCGCCATCGAGCGCGACGGACGTTGGCAGGCGTCGGGACGGTGAGCGCTTGGTGAAGCCCGCGCGGAGCCTCCCGCGGCTCTCGATCGCGCTGCGCTCGGTGAGCGTGCGGCGTGGGAGCCGATGGGCGCTGCGCGAGGTGAGCTGGGATCTGATGCCCGGCGAGCGCTGGGCGCTCCTCGGCGAGAACGGCGCCGGCAAGACGCAATTGCTGAAGCTGCTCGCGGGCGACGTCTGGCCGACGCCGGCCCGCGCGCCGCGGGCCGGATCGCGATCGCCTCCGACGGCGCGCGATCCCGCGCCGGCCGCCGCGGCTGCGCACGGCAGGAGCTACCGGCTGGGGCGTCGACCGATCGAGCTGATCGACGCCAAGCCGCGCATCGCCTACGTCGGCGCAGAGCAGCAGGACAAATACGCGCGCTACGGCTGGAATCTCGAGGTGCGCGACCTGATCGCGACCGGACTGCATCGCACCGATCTGTTGTTGCGGCCGGCGACTGCGCGCGAGCGCACGGGCGTCGCCGCCGCACTGCGCGCCTGCGGTCTCGGACCGCACGGCGGACGCAGGTTTCTCGGCCTGTCGTACGGGCAGAAGCGCATCGCGCTGCTCGCGCGTGCGCTCGTGCAGCAGCCGGACTGGCTGCTCCTCGACGAGCTCTACAACGGTCTCGACGCCGGATATCGCCGCCGCGTGGATCGCCTGCTGGCTGCGGCGCGCGCGCGCGGTATATCCTGGATCGCAACCGCGCATCGCGCCGCCGATGTTCCGGCCGGGACGCAGCGCGTGCTCGAGCTCGCCGGCGGGCGGGTGCGCTCGATACGGCCGCTCGAGGGCGGCACGCTCGAGCGCCTGGCGAGCAAGGCCGGCGAGGCCGGAGCGGCGCGACTGCGCCGCTCGCCGCCGACGGAGGGGTCCCGCCGTACGCGGCAGGCCGGCCCGCCCCGTGCGCAGCCCCTGGTGAAGATCTCCCGCGTCGATCTGTTCGTCGAGTATCGGCGCGTGCTGCGGCAGATCGAATGGGAGCTCCACGAGGGCGAGCACTGGGCGGTGTTCGGTGCCAACGGCGCGGGGAAATCCAGCTTCCTGAAGCTCCTCTATGGCGACCTTTCTCCCGCGCTCGGCGGCCGCATCGCGCGCCGCGGGATCGCCGCGGGGACCCCGATTTCGTCGTGGAAGCGGCGCATCGGTTTCGTCTCGGCGGAGCTGCAGAGCGATTATGCGGTCGATGTCAGCGTGCGCGAGCTGGTCGCGAGCGGACGGCACGCCAGCATCGGGCTCAACGACCCGGCGACACCCGCCGATCGGCGGGTCGCGGCTCGCTGGCTGCGGTTCTTCGGCCTGTCGGCGGCGGCGGCGCGGCGCCCGCGCGAGCTGTCATACGGCGAGCTGCGCCGCGCGCTGATCGCGCGCGCCATGGCGGCCAATCCTCGACTGCTGCTGCTCGATGAGCCGCTGACGGGCCTCGATCCCGGGCAGCGCGCGCGCCTCAAGCAAATGCTGCGCAAGTTGATGCCGAAGGTGACTCTGGTCATCGCCGTGCATCACGCGGAGGACTTGCCGCGCGGCGTGACCCATGCGCTGCATTTACATAATCGACGCGCGCATGGAGCCGCTCTCCATTCTGCGACTTGAGTCGGGTCACGGGCCGTCCCGGCGGGCAAGACTAGCCGCGCTCCGAACGAGCGTAACCGCCGAGGTGTTCTCATGTCGCGCATCACCCCGCTGTCCGCCGTGCTCGCGGCCTCGATCCTGGCCGGTTGCGCACACTCCGGTTTCGTCGCCCGACCCGTGTCGAGCATCGCCGCCGACAACGTCGGCAAGCCCGTCAGCCGTCTGCAGGAGGCGCTCGGCGAGCCGCGCAAGATCGACGAGGCGTCCTCGAAGTGGGTCTACGTGTGGTTCCTGGCGGAGAGCCCCCCCGGCGCTCCGGCCGGCTTCCATGGGTGCGAGATCGAGGTGACCGTCGACGCCCGCTCACAGCGTGTTCTCGGCTATTCGCTTTCGAACATCGGCTGGTCGAGCTGCCGCGAGGTCGAGCGCAAGATTCGCGTGACGGAAGGATAAGCCGCGGGGCGCGCTTGGCGGGACGCTGGGCCGCCCGCCGGGAGGCGCAAGGATTGCCGCGCGCCGCGTACGGCGGAAGGGTAGCCCCGCGCCGCGCTACAATCGAGCTCCAGCCCTGCCGGGCGCCCTTCGACCTCTGCCGATGTACCTTCTCCCGACCATTGTCCTGCTCGCGATCCAGGTCGCGCTGATCGTTCACGTCGTGAAGACCGGCCGCAACATGCTCTGGATCGTGGCGATCGCGTTCCTGCCGGGTGTCGGCTCCCTCGCCTATGTGATCGCGGAGATACTGCCCCAGCTGCTCAGCGGCGGTACCGCGCGGCGCGCCCGGTCCGGCGTGCAGCGCATGATCGATCCCGATCGGGACCTGCGCCGCGCGAGCGCGGAGGTCGAGATCTCAGGCAACGTCGATGCCAGACGCCGTTTGGCCGAGGAGCTCTTCGAGCGCGGTCAGTTCGACCAGGCAATCGAGGTATACCGGGGCGGGCTCAGGGGAATCTTCGAGCACGACCCGACGCTGCTGCTCGGCCTGGCGCACGCCTGCTTCGGCAAGGGTGATTTCGCGGCGGCGCGTGCGACGCTCGAGCGCCTGGCGCGCGAGGAGCCGGACTTCAAGTCACCCGATGCGGACCTCCTGTACGCGCGCACCCTGGAGGCCGAGGACGCTCTGGAGCAGGCCGAGCACGCCTACGAGCGCGTCGCGCCGGTCTTTCCGGGCGCCGAGGCGCGTCTGCGCTATGGATTGCTGCTGAAGCGCCGCGGCAAGCTGGCCGAGGCCCAGGCCGTGCTCAAGGACCTGCTGGACGGTGCCAAACTGGGCCCGGGGCACTATCGCAAGGCGCAGGCGGAGTGGCTGGAGCGCGCACGGCGGGAGTTGAGCTAAGATGGGACACCCTATCTTCCCCATCAGCTCGAGGCATTCCATGTCATCGGTCAAGAGTATCAGCCGCTTCGTCCTATTGTCCGTGCTGTCCCTGATGTTCGTCGCGTGCGCAGGACAGAAAGAGCCCGCGCAGAAGCTCATCTCGGACATTCAATCGACCGTCGCCGCCGCGTCCGCCGAGGCGGAGAAGTACGTTCCCGATCAGCTTGCGGATGTGCAGTCCAAGCTCGGCACCCTGAAGGCATCGTTCGACCAGAAAAACTATGACGCCGTGGTCGCGAACGGCCCGGCCGTGCTGACGGCGGCACAGTCGCTCGCGACGGCGGCGGCGGCCAAGAAGGACGCGGTGCTGAAGACGCTCAACGACAACTGGACGGCGCTCTCCGGCGAGCTGCCCGCCGACGTTGCCGCCTTGCAGAATCGGCTCGAGTTCCTCGGCAAGAAAAGCAACAAGAAGCAGGCCAGGGGCATCGACCGCGACGCCGCCAAGAGCGGCCTCGCCGACGTGAACGCGCTCTGGTCCAAGGCGCAGGCCGCGTTCGCCGCGAACAACCTGGATGAAGCCGTGAGCACCGCCAAGGACGTGAAGGCCAAGGTTCAGGCGCTGGCCGGCGAGCTCAAGGTGGATTTGCCGGCTGCCGGCGCGCCCGCCGCGGGGTCGTCGCCCTAGAAGCGGCTGCCGCGGGGCCGTCGGCTAGAGCGCGAGGGTGCCCTCGCTGACGATGACGGCGTGGCCGCCGATGCGCACCGCTTTCAGGTGGCCCTGCTCGACCTCGAGCCTGACCTGCACTTCGCCGGGGCGGCCGACGTGGCGGCCCTGATGCCCGACGAACGAAGCGGTGCTCTTGCGGATCTGTCCCAGGTCCCACAGGTAGGCCGCGAGCATGGCGTGTGCATTGCCGCTGACCGGATCTTCCGGGATGCCGAGCGCGGGACAGAACATGCGCGACTCGACCGACAGGTCCTCCGAGCTCCGGTCCAGGGCGAACGCAAAGAAGCCTTCGGCACCGAGCTCGGTGCCGAGCGCGGTGAGCGTGTCGCCGTTCGGCGAGATGTTTTCCAGGTGACGCGGGTCGGCGACCGGAATCAGGAGGCGCGTGCTTCCCTTGCGGCTGATCCGTGCGGGCATGACCTCGTCGAGCTGAGTCGCCGGAAGGCGCAGCGCTTCCGCCACGCGCAGCGTGGTCTTGAAGGGCAGCGGTGCCTCGAGCTCAGGAACCGTCTGGCGAAATTCGATCAGGCTCTGCGAATCGCCCGTCGCTTCCGCGGCGGTCACCTCGATGACTCCGGTGCCCGAGTGCTGGCGGCACGCGCCCGTCCCCCGGCGGCCGAGCTCGAGCAGCACGGCGTGCGCGCCCAGGGTCGCGTGGCCGATGAAAGGCGTCTCCTTGCGCGGCGTGAAAAATCGGACACGCACATCGTGGTCTGGTCCGGTCGCGGCGCATATGAAGGCGACCTCGGCGTGCGAGAACTCGCGGGCCACCGATTGCAGGACACCATCGCCGAGACCGTCGGCGTCGAGCACGACGGTGGCGGGATTCCCCGTGAAGCGCGTGTCGGTGAACGCGTCTACTTGAAATATGCGCAAAGATCTCTCCGCATCCCAGGCGCGAGTTTTGCACGCATCGGCGCGCCAAGCTACACTTCCGTTGAACCGAAGGGGTGGTCTCCAACGAGGCCTGAGACGCGGGATATCGAATCCTCGATGGCTCCGCGAACCCGTTGAACCTGACCCGGTTAATGCCGGCGTAGGGAGTAGGTGCATCATGCGCGCTGCTGTCGAAATCAGCATGTATCCGCTGGCCGGCGATTATCGGCCTCCCATTCAAGCGTTCATCGACCGCGTGAACACTCACACGGGCTTGAAGGTATCGACCAACGCACTTTCGACCCAGATCTGGGGGCCCCTGGACCGGATCATGGCCGTGCTCGCCGAGGAAATGGAACGGTCCGCCAAGTCCGCGGGCGCGCCTCAGCTGATCTTCGTCATGAAGGTGCTGCCCGGCATCGCGCCGCCCGACGCGGGCCCATGAAGGTGCTGCCCGGCATCACGCCGCCGGACGCGGCCCCCTAGGCCCGACCGGTCCGTGATTCACGAGCTCCTGGCCCAGGCCACGACCGCGTGGCAGGGCACGACCGGCATCGAGCTCGCCGCCGCGCTCCTCGCGGTGGCGTACACGGTCCTCGCGATCTGGCAGCGAATCGAGTGCTGGGTGGCGGCTTTCGTGAGCTCCTGCCTCTACATCTGGGTGATGTTCGGGGCGCACCTGTACATGGAGTCGGCGCTGAACGCGTTTTACGCGGTCGTGGCCGTCTACGGATTCTGGCAGTGGCGGCACGGCCTGGGCGGCGGCCTGCTCGAGGTGTCGCGCTGGTCCCTGCCGCGTCACGCGGGCGCCTTCGCCGTGATCGTCGCGCTCTCGACGGTCACCGCCTATTTCCTGAGGCGTTATACGCCCGCCGCCTCGCCGTGGGTCGATTCCATGGTCACCTGGTCCAGCGTGTTCGCCACCTTCCTGGCCGCACGCAAGGTGTACGAGAACTGGCACTGGTTTTTGGTGATCGATTCGGTCTGCGTCTATCTCTACATCACGCGCCGGTTGTTCCTGACCACGCTCCTGTTCCTGGTGTATCTCGGCCTGATCATCATCGGGATGCGGCAATGGCGCCGCCCGGCGACCGCGCATGCGGCCGCTTGACATCGAGACGCTGGCCTCGCGCCACGTGCCGGGCAGTGGAGCGCCGCTCATGGAGCCGCTTCGCGCCGGATTGGCTCATGAGACCTACCGGGTGCGGCGTGGGGACTCGTGTTATGCGCTGCGCGTGCCCGCCGAGGAGTCCGTCGACCTCGGCCTGGACCGGGCCTGGGAGGCTCGCGTGCTCGAGCGCGCGGCGGCCGCCGGGCTCGCGCCGCCCATGAGGTATTGGGGCCAGGAGCAGGGCGTCCTCGTCCTCGATTGGATCGAGGGGCGTCCCTGGACCCCCGCCGAGACGCGGCTTCCCGGCCACATCTCGAGGATGGCCGCCACCTTGAGCCGCCTGCACGCCTTGCCCGCGCCCCATCCGGCCCGCACCGTGAGCCCCGCGCAATGGATCGAGCTCTACTCGGCCGCGCTTGCGGCAGGCGGAGGCGGTGAGCGTGGCGCCGGCGCGAGGGAGGCGGGTGCTCGGGGAGCCGACCAGGGAGGTGCCGGCGCGGCGGGCGGGGTGCTTCGCAGCGGCGCGCTCGAGCGAGCCGCTGCCGAGCGCGCCGCCGAGGCGGCGGTTCTCGGCCGGGGCGAGAGAGTGCTGTGCCACAGCGACCTGCACGTCCTCAACGTGGTCGACCCTGCGCCGGCGGCCGGCGGCCCGCTGGTGCTGCTCGATTTTGAGTACGCCCACGTGACCGACCCATTCTGGGATCTCGCCGGCTGGAGCGCGAACAACGACTTCGGGCCGGAGCTCACCGGCGCGCTGGCCGAAGCTTATCGGGGCCGGCCGCCGACTGCGAGCGAGCGCGCGCGGCTCGAGCTGCTCGGCTGGCTGTACGACTACGTCTGCCTGCTATGGAGCGCGCTCTATCTGCGCCGCGAGCCGGACCCGGAAATCGGGGCGCGGGCGCGGGTGATCGAGGGCCGCCTCACCGCCGCCCTCGGGTAGTCGAGCCGGCCAACTTCCGGCACACTAACGCCCCCAAATAACCCCAGAGCGGCAGTCAACGGAGAGCAGAATGGCGCGGATGATCGTGGTGGACCGGGACGGCAAGGAGCACGATATCGAGGCCAAGCCCGGCTTGAAGGTCATGGAGATCCTGCGCGAGCTGGACTACGGGGTGGCCGCCATCTGCGGAGGGCTTTGCTCCTGCGCCACCTGCCACGTCTTCGTCGATACCGCTTGGACCGACAAGCTGCCGAAACCCCAGAGCGATGAGCTGGATCTGCTCAAGGAGCTGCCGGATTTCAAGGACGGCACGTCGCGGCTTTCGTGCCAGGTCGATTTCACCGATTCCCTGTCGGGGCTGAAGGTGGCGATCGCGCCGGACACCTGATCAGGCGCTTGCGCGCCGGATTGACGGGGTCGAAGCGACCCCGTCCGATGTTATTTCTTCTCGGTCTGGCGCTTGACGGCCTCCTGGGCCGCGGCGATGGCGGCGGGATCGCCGAGAAAGCGTCGGCCGAGTGATTGCAGCTGGTCATCGAGCTCGTAGACGATGGGCACGCCGGTCGGGATGTTGAACTCGACGATGTCGCTCTCGGACATGTGGTCGAGCATTTTGACCAGCGCGCGCAGCGAGTTGCCGTGGGCCACGATGAGGACGTGCTTTCCGCCGCGCAGCTCGGGAACGATGCGTTGCTCCCAGTAGGGCAGCACCCGCGCCAAGGTATCCTTGAGCGACTCGGACGCGGGCAGCAGCGAGGGATCGACGTCCGCGTAGCGCACGTCGAACCGGGGGTGGCGCGGGTCATCGGGCGCGAGAGGCGGAGGAGGCACGTCGTAGCTGCGGCGCCAGATCTTCACCTGGGCCTCGCCGTGCTGTGCGACCGTCTGTGCCTTGTCGAGGCCTTGCAGCGCCCCGTAGTGGCGCTCGTTGAGGCGCCAGCTGCGCTCGACCGGCAGCCACATGCGGTCGGTGGCGTCGAGGATCAGCCAGAGCGTGCGGATCGCGCGCTTCAGCACCGAAGTGAACGCCACATCGGGCCAGAGGTTCGCGCGTTGCAGCTCGACGCCGGCCTGCCTGGCCTCCGCGAGGCCGAGCTCGCTCAAGTCGATGTCATACCAACCGGTGAACAGATTCTCGACGTTCCAGATGCTCTGTCCATGACGGACCAGGAGCAGTTTTCCGGGGACAACTCCGCGCACAATTCCTCCTCAGCTACGCTTGGCCACCGCGAAGACACCCTCGAACGTGGCGTTGAGGGCGTGGGCTCGGCCCACCTCGACGCGTACCGGGACGCGTCCGCGGCCGGCACGGTTCAACATTTTGAGCAGCTTGTCCACCTGCGCCTCGCCCGGCGCAACCGCGCGGGCCCGCAGCTCGCCCTCGCAGGGGGCCACGAAGCGCATGGTCGACTCCTGGATCACGACCTCGCTGTCCCGGTCGCGCGCCGCGAGATAGCACGTGACCCATCCCCATCCCGCCAGCACCGCCACTGAGTAAAGGCTGCCGCCGAAGGCGGTGCCCTTGTCGTTGGCGTTGGCCGCGAGCGGCGCGCGCAGCGCGACCCCATGATCGTCCGCGGACTCGACGCAGATGCCCAGGTGCTTGCCGATCGGAAATTCTCCGATGATGCGGCGCTCCAGATACGCCCGGCCGAAGCGGGCCTCGGGGGCGTCCGTCGCCGTGATGATGCCGGCCTCGCAGGTGTCCTGCCTCGAAGTCATCGCTCAGTCCCTCGTGAGGCGGCGCAAGGCCTGCAGGGCCACCGACAGCGTGGCGAAGTCCGGAGGCGAGCCGGTGCGCAGATCCACGACGATGCGCTTCAGGGCGTCGACCTGCACCGCATGACGTGACATCCACTGGTCGACACGTGCTCCGGGGGCGCGCCCCTTGCACGCGAGCACGGCCACGCTCACCTGGCGCTGGAGCTGGTAGAGGTTGTCGCGCAGCGTTCCGCGCGCCACCGATTGCCAGTGGCCCTCGATCGACAGGCTCTCGATCTGCTCGCGGATCCAGGTCAGGCCGATGCGCTCGCTCACGTCGAAGTACGCCTTGGCGGCGTACAGGATGTCGACTCCGGTGGCCATCGAAACCTCGACGAGATCGAGCGCGGCGTACAGCGCCTCGAGCGAGGCGACGCGCGTCGCGAGGTGCTCCGGCATGTTCTGCTCGATCAACTGCGACCTGAGCACGCCGAGACGCGATTGCTCGGTGACCGAGAGCACGGAGTGCAGGCCGTGGAAGAGCTGCGCCACCTTGGCCGAATAGCGCAGCACCGCGCGCTCGATGCCGAGCTCACGGCGGCGATGCTCGAGCAGCCAGTAGCTGGTATGGCGCAGGAGGTGCGTCGTTTGCAGCATCGCCGAGTACTGCGCGGCCGCGGGGACGGTGTTGTCCAAGCCCTCGATCTGCGCCCAGATGTCGCGTACCGCGAAGACCTCCCGGGCGATGCTGTAGGCGCGGGCGCTCGACGCGGGGTCGGCGCCCGTATCGTCCTGAGCCCGGATCGGGAACGCGGGGCCCATGCGGTTGATCAAGCTGTTGGTGATCTGGGTCGCGATGATCTCGCGGCGCAGGCGATGCCGCTTCAAGCGCCGTGCGAAGCGTTTCTGGACCGGCACGGGGAAGTAGCGCGCGAGCTCGGCCGACAGGTACGGGTCCTCGGGCACGTCCGAGTGAACCAGCGCCTTGTTCAGCCAGATCTTGCCGTAGGAGAGCACGATGGCGAGCTCCGGCCGGGTGAGACCCTCGCCGGCCTTGCGCCGCTCGGCGATCTCCTCGTCGGTCGGCAGGTACTCGAGGCCCCGATTCAGGTCCCCGAGGCGCTCCAGCGTGCGGATGACGTAGGCGCTCTCGCCGAGGCGCGCCTTGGCCTGGAGCTCGCTGACGCTGATTGCCTGGCCTTGCAGGTAGTTGTTGCGCAGCACGAGCCCGGCGACCTCGTCCGTCATCTTGACCAGCAGCCGGTCGCGCGCAGAGCGCGTGATCTCCCCCGCGCGCATCGCGCCGTTCAGCAGGATCTTGAGGTTGACCTCGACGTCCGAGCAATTCACGCCGGCCGAGTTGTCGATGAAGTCCGTGTTCAGCCGGCCGCCGCGCCGCGCGAATTCGATGCGTCCCAGCTGCGACACGCCCAGGTTGCCGCCCTCGCCGATCACCTTGCAATTGAGCTCGCGCGCATCGACGCGGAGCGCGTCGTTGCTGCGGTCGCCGACATCGCTGTGGCTCTCGAACGTCGATTTCACGTAGGTGCCGATGCCGCCGTTCCAGAAGAGATCGACGTGCGCCTTCAAGATCGCGCGAATGACCTCGTTCGGCGTGACCACCGCCTGCAGCTCGAGCAGAGCCTGCGCCTCCTTTGGCAGGGTGATCGATTTCGCCGAGCGCGAATACACGCCGCCGCCCTTCGAGATGGCGCTCTTCGAATAATCTTCCCAGGTGGAGCGCGGCAGCTTGAACAGGCGTTGCCGCTCGGCGAACGACTTGCCGATGTCGGGCTGCGGGTCGATGAAGATGTGCATGTGATTGAAGGCCGCGACCAGACGGATGTGCCGCGATTGCAGCATGCCGTTGCCGAACACGTCGCCCGCCATGTCGCCGATGCCGGTCACGCTGAAGTCCTGGCTCTGGATGTCGACGCCCGTCTCGCGGAAGTGCCGTTTCACCAGCTCCCATGCGCCGCGCGCGGTGATCGCCATCTTCTTGTGGTCATAGCCGGCGGAGCCGCCGGAGGCGAACGCATCGCCCAGCCAGAAGCCGTACTCCTCGGAAATGGCGTTGGCGATGTCCGAGAAGGTCGCGGTCCCCTTGTCCGCCGCGACCACCAGGTACGCATCGTCCTTGTCGTGGCGGACGACCCGGGCCGGGGGCGCCATCTCGTCGTCGACGATGTTGTCGGTGATGTCCAGCATTCCGCGGATGAGCGTCTGATAGCAGGCGATGACCTCGGCCAGCTGCTCATCGCGCTCGGCCGGCAGGCGCTTGACCACGAAGCCGCCCTTCGCGCCGACCGGGACGATCACGGTGTTCTTGACGTGCTGGGCCTTCATGAGACCGAGGATCTCGGTACGGAAGTCCTCGCGCCGGTCGGACCAGCGGATGCCGCCGCGCGCGACGTAGCCCATGCGCAGGTGCACGCCCTCCATGCGCGGCGAGAACACGAAGATCTCGAACAAGGGCTTCGGCAGCGGCAGCTCGCGCAGCTGCTGGCTCTCGAGCTTGAGCGACAGGTACTCCTTCTCCTGGCCGTCGCGCCCGGGCTGGTAGACGTTGGTGCGGACGGTCGCGGTCACGGCGTTCCACAACGCCCGGAGAATGCGGTCCTCGTCCGAGCGGACCACCTCCTCGAGCGCCTCCTGGATGCGGCGGTCGAGCCGCCCCTGAGCCGCAGTGCGCGCGGCCGGCTTCACGTCCGGATCGAAGCGCGCGACGAACAGGTCGGCGAGCGCGCGCGCAATCGGCGGATTGTTGACGAGCACCTGCGCGATGTATCCCTGGCTGAACGGCAGACCGGTCTGCAGCAGATAGCGGCAATAGGCGCGCATCACGATCACCAGGCGCCAGGGAATGCCTGCGGACAGCGTGAGCTGATTGAAGCTGTCCGAGTCCATGCGCCCGGTCCACACGGCGGTGAACGCGCTCTTGATGTCCCGTTCGAGCGCCTCGAACTGGCTCATGGCGACCGATTGCGTCAGCAGCTCGAGGTCCTGGATCCACGCGCGCCGTCCGCCCGGGAACTCGAGCTCGTAGGGCCGCTCGGCGATCACCTTGAGCCCCATGTTCTCGAGCATCGGCAGGAGGTCCGAAATGGGTATGGCGTCCTGCAGGCGGAAGATCTTGAGGAAGAACTTGTCCTTGCGGCGCGGCTCAGGACGGTAGATGTCGAGGTGCAGGCGCTTCGGGTCCTTCTCGACCGCCTCGAGGAAGGAAACGTCGTGCGCGGCCGCGTCGCCGTTGAAGTCCTCGGTGTAGGCGGCCGGAAAGGCCGGCGCGTATTTCTCGTAGACCTGCAGCGCGTACGCCTCGTCGAGCCGCGCGAGGAGCGAGGCTCTGAACGCATCGAGCCACGAGCGCACGGCCGCGGCGACGCGCCGCTCGAGCCCATCCGGGTCGACGCGGGTGTCGTTGGCCGGCGAAGTCTGTGCCACGAGATGCACGCGCGCCAGGTTCGACTCCGCGATCTGCACCTGGGACTCCATCCGTCCGGCCGACAACGCCTCGCCGATCACCTTCTCGATGCGCTGCCGGACCTGGGTGTTGTACTTCTCGCGCGGCACGTAGATGAGGCACGAGTAGAAGCGGCGGAACGGGTCGCGGCGCATGAGCAGGCGCACGCGCGGACGGTCCTGCAGGCCGAACACGCCGGTGACGGTGCGGGTCAGCTCGGCCACGGTCGACTGGAAGAGCTCGTCGCGGGGAAACGAATCGAGGATCTGCATCAGCGCCTTGCCGTCATGGCTGTCCGGCGCGAGCGCGAACGTGTCGACCACCTGAGCGACCTTGCGCCGGAGCAGCGGGATCTCCCGCGGGCTGCTGCTGTAGGCGGACGAGGTCCAGAGCCCCAGGAATCGCTTCTCACCGACCAGCCGGCCGCGCGCATCGAACTGCTTGACGCCGACGTAGTCCAGGAATCCCGGCTTGTGCACGGTCGACTCCATGTTGGCCTTGGTGACCAGGATGATGTCGCTCGAGCGGCTCTGGCGCCGGATGTCCTCCGCGGAGATGCGATGCGTGCTCTCCGCGTGCTTGTGACCGTCGCGCAGGATGCCGAGGCCGGTCGTCGGGACCGCCTGCAGCGACTGGTGATTCTTGCGGCCTTGCAGCCGGTACTCGCGGTAGCCCACGAACGTGAAATGCCGGCCCTCCATCCACGAGAGCAGCGCGGCGGCCTCGTCGAGATCGCTCGGGTCCAGGCGGGCGGACGACGCGGCGAGCGCCACGGCGCACTCGCGCGCCGCGGATCGCATGCGCTGCCAGTCCGCGCAGGCGACGCGCACGTCGCGCATGCCGCGCTCGATCTGCGCCGCCAGCGCCACGAGAGCGGCCGGGTCGACGATGCGGTCGACCTCGATGTGCTGGAACGATTCGAGGCGCGGCTTGCGTTGCGCGCTCCCGTCGTCCTTCGAGGCCTCGCCGCGCTCGCGCAGCGAGGTGAGATTGCCGCGCGCATCGCGCGACACCGCGAAGACCGGGTGCGCGAGCAGGTGCAGGGTCAGGGAGCGCTGCGAGAGGGCGAGATTGATCGAATCCACCAGGAACGGCATGTCGTCGTTCACCATCTCGATGACGGTGTGAGGGGAGGTGTAGCCGTCCTCCCGCAACGTCGGGTTGAAGACCCGCACGAGCGCCGAGCGCCGCCGGCGCCGCGCGAACTCCAGGTGCGCGAGCGCGATGCCGGCGAGCTCGGCCGGATCGCGCGCCTCGAGATCCCGCGCGTCGACGTTGGCGTAGTAGGCCCGCAGGAACCGCGGCCAGTCGAGATTGCGCATCGTCTTGGGCGGCCGCGTCCGGGAGCGGACGACGCTCGCGACGATCTTGCGGTGCTGTTCCTGTGACGCCTGATGCATGGGAATTCCTTTGGAAGCTATTCCGGCCTTTCGAGATCGGCGATGACCAGGGCCAGGAAGCGGCACGCTTCTCCGCCCGTGATGCAGCGATGATCGAAGCTCAAGGAGAGCGGCATGCGCAGGTGCGCCTCGACCTTGCCGGCGGCGGCGACCGCATCCTCGCGCACCTTGCCGGCGCCGAGGATCGCGACCGCGGGCGGCACGACCCGGGGGGTGCCGTAACGGCCCGCGAGGGTGCCGAAATTCGAGAGCATGAGCGTGAACCCGCGCAGCTCCTCGGGCGTCAGGCTGCGGTCGTGCGCAGCCTGCCTGCGCAGCGCGAGGCCCTGCAGCAGGTCCTCGCGCGACAGGCCTTCGACGTTGCGGACCACGGGAACGATCAGTCCTTCCGGAGTGTCGACCGCGACCGCGAGATGCACGTACGGAAAGAGCACGCGGGACTGGGAGCGTGCGTCGTACCATGCATTCAAGGCGGGCTCACCGCGCCATGCATGGATCATGGCGCGCATCAAGCGCCACATGTAGTCGCCGCGCCGCGTCCAGTCGTGCAGGTCCGCATCGTCGCACACGGTGCTGCCCGCGATCTCGGCCTGCGACAGCGTCATGCTCTGGGCCATCGCGCGACGCATGCCGCGCAGCGGCTCGACCCGCCCGCCGGCGGCCGCGGGGTCGAATGACCCGTTCCCGGCCTTGGCCGGAGCCGCCTGCACCCGATTCAGCACGTCGTCCACCGTGATCAGGCCGCCGCGCCCGCTGCCGCGAAGCGAGGCCAGATCGACGCTCAGGCGCTTCGCGAGCCCGCGTGCCGCCGGGACCGCGCGGGCGCGCACGGCGCCCGGGGAATCCGCGGCGCGCGGGCGCACCGGCGCCGCCGGCTCGATCGCATCCTCGTCGGCGGTCGGAGGCATGTGCCCGACCACGGTGCCGGAATCGAATTCGATCAGCGGCGCTCCGGTCGGAATGATGTCGCCGGGAGCGCCATGCAAGGCCGTCACCGTTCCCGTGAACGGCGCGGGCACCTCAACCACGGCCTTCGCGGTCTCGACCGACACCATGGGCTGGTCGACGCGCAATGGGTCGCCGACCTTGACGTGCCATTCGATGATCTCGGCTTCGGCCAGTCCCTCGCCGAGGTCGGGGAGCCTGAAGGTGCTCATGTGCGCCTCATTCCGCGCACGCCAGCTCGGCCGCGTCGACGATGCGCTGGACGCTCGGGATGTAGTCGTACTCCAGCTTGAGCAGCGGCATCACGGTATCGAAGCCCGCGACGCGCCGGATGGGGGCGAGCAGGTCGAAGAGCGCGTGCTCGGCAACCTGCGCAGCGATCTCCGCGCCGACGCCCACGTTGCGCGCCGCTTCGTGCACGATCACCAGCCTTCCCGTCTTCGTCACGGACGCGAGTATCGTCTCGAAGTCGATCGGACTCAATGTCGCGACGTCGATGACCGCGGCGCTGATGCCCCGCTCCTCGAGCAGCGCCGCCGCCTTCAGGGTCTCGATCGTCATTGCACCCCAGGTGACGAGCGTGAGGTCGGTGCCCTCGCGCAACGTGAAGCATGCATCGAGAGGCATGGCGCGGCCGTCATCGGCCACCTCCTGGCGAAGGGCGCGGTACAGGCGCACCGGCTCCAGGAACATCACCGGATCGGGATCGCGGATCGCCGCCAGCAAGAGTCCGTAGGCGCGCGAGGGCGACGACGGGCACACGACGCGAATCCCGGGGATGTGGCACAGCATGGTCTCCGTGCTCTCCGAGTGGTGCTCGGGGGCGCGAATGCCGCCGCCATGCGGCATGCGCACGACCACCGGGCAGGTCAAGCGGCCGCGGGTTCGATTGCGCATCCGCGACATGTGATTCACGATCTGATCGAGCGCCGGATACAGAAAGCCCATGAACTGGATCTCGGCCACGGGCTTCAAGCCCTGCGCGGCCATGCCCACGGCCATGCCGGCGATGGTCGCCTCGGCGAGCGGGGTGTCCTGCACGCGGTCCTTGCCGAAGCGCTCCTGCAGTCCCGCGGTCGCGCGAAACACGCCGCCGTTGAGCCCGACATCCTGCCCGAGCACGACGACCGCTGCGTCGTGCTGCATTTCCCAGCCATGCGCGAGCGCGATGGCCTCGACCATGGTTATCTTCGGCAAGATCAGCCGCCGCCGGAGCTCGTGCCGTACTTGCGGGCGAGGTCGCGCTGCTCGTGCAGGTGCGCGGGCAGCGTCGCGAACAGATGATCGAACATCGCGTCCGTGCGGGGCTTCGTGCCGGCGAGATATTCGCGCACCGCGCCGTCCACCTCGGCCGCGCACTCGGCGTTGAGCGCCGCCTCCCTCGCGTCGTCCCAGACGCGGGACCTCTTCAGGAGCTCGCGCAGCCGGAGCAAAGGCTCGATCTTCCAGGCCGCCTGCACGTCGCCGGCGTTGCGGTAGCGGCCGGCGTCGTCCGCGGTGGTGTGGTCGCCCAGGCGGTAGGTGAGAGCCTCGATCACGCAGGGTCCCTCGCCGCGACGCGCGGCCTCGAGCGCCTCGGCAACGGTCGCGCGGACGCCGAGCACGTCGTTGCCGTCGATCTGCACGCCGCGCACGCCGGCGGCAACGGCTTTTTGCGCCAGCGTCCGCGCCGCGGTCTGCGCCGCGACCGGAACCGAGATCGCCCACCCGTTGTTGACGATCACGAACACCACCGGAAGATGGCGCGCGCCTGCGACGTTCAGCGCCTCGTAGAACGCGCCCTCCGACGTGCCGCCGTCGCCGATGTAAGCCAGGGCGCAGCGCGGCTCCTTGCGCAGCTTGAACGCCATCGCCGCCCCGGCGGCATGCAGCGTCTGGGTCGCGATCGGTACGCACCAGGGGAAGTCATGGCGCGGACCGGCAAAATGGTTGCCGCGCTCATCGCCGCCCCAGTAGGTCAGAATCTCGGTCATGGTCACGCCGCGCCAGAGCTGCGTGCCGACCTCGCGGTACACCGGGGCCAGCACGTCCTCGGGACGCATCGCGGCACCGACGCCCACGTGCACCGCCTCGTGGCCCACGCACGAGGGATAGGTGCCGAGCAGGCCGGTGCGCTGCAGATTCACCGCCTTGGAGTCGAACACGCGCGCCCGCGTCATGGCCCGGTACATGTCGAGCAGCGCGCCGGGGTCGCGGGCGAAGCCGGGTGGCGGCGCGACGATGTCGCCGCCGGCGTTCAGGATCTGCCGGTACTCGATCTTGAATTCCGCGACCGTCCTCATGTGCGAATTATGCCAGGCACTCAGGGTCGATGCCGGCCGGCGAGATAGCTTTGCGTCTGCATCTCGATCAGGCGGCTCGCCGCGCGCTGGAACTCGAATACCAGGCGCTCGCCGCGGTAGAGCCCGCTCGGCGGCGCGGCAGCCGACAGCACGACCTTCACACCGCGGTCATACAGCTCGTCGATCAGCATGACGAAGCGTCGCGCCGCGTCCTCATCGTCGGCGGTGAGCACCGGAACGTGCGATATGAACAACGTGTGATAGAGGCGCGCGAGCTCGATGTAGTCGTTCTGGCTGCGCGGTCCTGCGCAGAGCGCCGCGAACTCGAACCACGCGAGCCCGGCCGCCGTCGCGACCGCGGCGATCGGACGTCCCTCGATCTCGATCTGCGCGGGTCCCGCGGCCGGTTCTCCGGCGAGCGCGGCGAACAACTGCCGCAGCTTGCCGTCCGTGCCGGGGTCGCCCGACTCGAGGTAGGTCGACGATCGCTCCAGCCGCCGCAGGCGGTAGTCGACGCCGCCGTCCAGATGTAAGACATCGAGGCGCGTCTCGATGAGCTCGATCGCGGGCAGGAAGCGCTGCCGCTGCAAGCCGTCCTGGTACAGCTCGCGCGGCGGCGTGTTCGACGTGGCGACCAGCGTCACGCCCTCCCGGAACAGGCTCTCGAGCAAGCCCGAGAGAATCATCGCATCGCCGATGTCGCAGACGAAGAACTCATCGAGGCAAATGACCCGCGCCGCGGCGAGGCGCCGTGCGACCACCTCGAGAGGGCTCTCGCGCCGCTGCACGCGGGCGAGCTCGGCGTGCACCTCGCGCATGAAGCGATAGAAGTGCGTGCGCTTGCGGTCGGGAATCGCGAGCGATTGATAGAACCAGTCCATCAACAGCGTCTTGCCGCGGCCTACGCCGCCCCACAGGTAGAGCCCGCGCAGAGCGGCCCCGTCCGATCGACGGCGCGGCGGCGGCAGCGTGCGATGAGCCCAGCCGGGAAGCGCCGCCCGCAACCGCGCGCCGAAGCCGTGCTCGGCCGCGGCGAGCGCGGCAGCGAGAGCGTCCAGGCGCTCGGCGGCGCCGCGCTGGGCCGCGTCCGGCTCGAGCCGCCGTGCGGCCACCTCGGCCTCGAGCCGAGCCTCCACGGAGGCGGGCCGCAGCGGTTGACCCATCGGTTGGACCGGCCTCCCTACGCTACAAGCTCTGGTAGTTCGGCCCCGAGCCGCCCTCGGGCGTCACCCAGGTGATCTGGCCGGCGTACGGCTCCTTGATGTCGCAGGCCTTGCAGTGCACGCAGTTCGAGGCGTTGATCTGCAGCTTCTTGCCGCCGGCGCCGTCATCGATCATCTCGTACACATTGGCGGGACAGAAATTGGTGCACGGATTGCCGAAATCCTTGATGCAGCGGCTCGCGCAGATCGAGGTGTCCGCGACCTTCAGGTGCACGGGCTGGTTCTCATCGTGCGTCGTCGCGGCGAAGAAGACGAACGCGACACGGTCGCGCGGCGGCAGCTCGCGATCGCCCCAATCGCGGTCGGGCGAAGCGTATTCATCGAGGTGCTTCAGCGCCTTGTCGTCAGCGTGATTCGCGAGCGTCCAGGGCAGCTTGCCGAAGGTCGCCGTCTCGAGCGCGGCGTTGGCGAGACCGACCCACATTCCGCCGCGGAACCCGGGGCGTATGTTGCGCACCTTGTGCAGCTCCCGACCGCCCTTCGACTCGCGCCAGCGTCGATCGAATCCCTCGCTCGTGCCCCGCTCGACGTAGTGAGCCGCCGCGGTCATGCCCGAGCGGATGGCCTGATGGATGCCCTTGATCTTGGGGGTGTTGAGGGTGCCGCCGGCATCGCCCACGAGCATCGCGCCCGGCATTTCCAGCTTCGGCATGGATTGATAGCCGCCCTCGATCAGGGTGCGCGCCCCTCCGGCGAGGATCTCGCCGCCCTGGAGGAGCTGCTTGATGTCGGGATGATTCTTGAACTGCTGGAACGCCTCGAAGGGCTTCAGGCGCGGGTCTTCGTAGTCCAGTCCCACCACGAAGCCCACGTACACCCGGTCATGGTCGAGGTGATAGAGGAAGCTGCCGCCGTAGGTGCGATTGTCGAGAGGCCAGCCGAGCGTGTGCTGGATGAGGCCGGGCTGGACCCGGCCGGCCGGGAGCTGCCACAGCTCCTTGAAGCCGAGCCCGTAGGTTTGCGGGGACTTGCCCGCGTCGAGGCCGAAGCGCTCGATCAAGGTCTTGGACACGTTGCCGCGGCACCCCTCGCAGAGCAGGGTGACCTTGGCGTGAATCTCGGGACCCAGTGCGAAGTTCGGCCCCGGCTCGCCGTTCTTCTCGACGCCCATGTCGCCGATGCGCACGCCCTTGACGGCGCCGCTCTCGTCGAACAGGGCCTCGGCGGCCGCGAAACCCGGAAACACGTCGACTCCCAGCTTTTCCGCCTCTTGCCCGAGGATGGGGGTGAGCTGACCCAGGGAAATGATGTAGTTGCCGTGGTTGGCCATTTGCGGCGGGGTCGGGAGCCGATAGCGTTTGCGCCGGGTCATGAGCAGGAACTCATCGCGGGTCGCCGGCACGCAAATGGCCGGGGCGCGCGATCGCCAGTCGGGCAGGAGCTCCTCCAGGGGCCCGGGCTCGAGCACCGCGCCGGAAAGCGAGTGCGCGCCGAGGCTCGCCGCCTTTTCCAGGACACAGATGTTGAGGTCGGGCTTCAGCTGCTTCAGCCGGATCGCGGCGGACAGCCCCGCGGGCCCTGCGCCCACGATGGCTACCTCGTATTCCATGACATCGCGGGGGGTTTCGCTCATCGGGACACCTGGACTGGATCGGGGCCTCGGCGGGCCGGTGACGTTATTGGAAAAACGGCGGATTAGACCATAAACCGGCCGGCCTCGGGAATGACCACCAGGCGGACAAGCCGTGAGGGGATGTGCCGACAGCCGTCGCTTTAGCTCATGGGGACACCCATGTACATAGGCCACGGACGCCGACTTCCAGGATGGCCAAGGGATTTGGGCATGGTTTGGGCAGGGACGCCCGCCCCGTTTGGGCTCGTAGGAGCGTTCGGGCGCGGACGGGTCAGTCCTGTCGCCAGCTTGCCTTGCGCTTGCCGAAGAAGGCGGAGAACCCTTCCTGGGCCTCGCTCTGCACCCGGAGCCTCGCCAGGCGGCCGGCGGCTTCTCGTGAGGCCGCGCCGCGGCTTTCGGGAGCCACCCGGGTCATGTCCCGCACCAGGCGCTTGGCTTCCGCCTGGGCGGCCGGGGCGCCGCGCTTGAGCGCATCGAGGATCACGTTGCAGCGCTCCTCCAGCACAGCCGCGGGCACGACCTCGTGCGCGAGCCCCATCTCGGCGAGGCTCGCCGCGGTCAGGGTCTCCGCCGTGAGGAAGTAGCGCCGCGCCGCGCGCTCGCCGATCTTGCCGAGAACGAACGGCGAGATCACCGCGGGGATGATTCCCAGACGCACCTCGGTGAAGGCAAATTTCGCGTGATCCGCAACGACCACGACGTCGCAGCAGGCGAGCAGTCCGAGAGCGCCGCCGTAGCCGTCGCCATTCACCCGCGCGACCGTCGGCTTGGGCAGTGCGTCCAGGGTGGCGAGCATCGAGGCCAGCGCCTCGGCGTCGCCGAGATTGTCGGCCTGGCTGGCGTGCGCCTGAGCCTGCATCTCGGCGAGGTCTGCGCCCGCGCAGAACGCATCGCCGGCGCCGGTGAGCAGCACCGCGCGCACCGATGCATCGGCGCCGCAGCGCCCGAGCTCCCGCGTCAGCGCCGCGATGGTGGCGCGGTCGAGCGCGTTGCGCTTCTCGGGACGATTGATCGTGACGTGCGCGACCCCCGCGACGGTCGAATTCAAGACGGAGGCGGTCGAGGTCACACGAGCTCGAGGGCGACGGCCGTGGCTTCGCCGCCGCCGATGCAGAGGCTCGCGATCCCGCGCTTCTTGCCCCGAGCCTTGAGCGCATAGATCAGCGTGGTCATGATCCGCGCGCCGGTCGCGCCGATGGGGTGACCCAGCGCGCAGGCGCCGCCGTTGACGTTCACCTTCTGAGGATCGAGCCCGAGGTCCTTGATCGCGGCCATGGGCACGGCGGCGAAGGCCTCGTTGATCTCGTAGAGCTCGACATCGCCCGGCTTCCAGCCGGTCTGCTTCAGCACCTTGCCGATGGCGTCCACGGGCGCGATGGTGAACCACTCGGGCTCGCGCGCGGCGCTCGCATAGGCCAGGATCCGCGCCAGCGGCTTCACATGGTGTGCGGCCGCCGTGGATTCGCGCGCCAGCACGAGCGCCGCCGCACCGTCGGAGATCCCGGAGGAGCTGGCGGCCGTGACGGTGCCGTCCTTCTTGAACGCCGGCTTCAAGGTCGGAATCTTCGCAAGATCCAGGGTGAACGGAGTCTCGTCCTTGTCCACCACGGTCTCGCCCTTGCGGGTCTTGGTGGTGACCGGCGCGATCTCGGCGGCAAAGCTGCCCTGCTCGATGGCGGCAAGCGAGCGGCGCAGCGATTCGGCGGCGAATTCGTCCTGGGCCTGACGGGTGAGCTGATACTTCTCCGCGGTGGCCTCGGCGAAGCACCCCATGAGCTTGCCGTCCCAGGGGCTCTGCAGCCCGTCGTAGAACATGTGGTCGAGCACTTCCTGATTGCCCATGCGGTAGCCGGAGCGCGCCTTGGGCAGCAGATAGGGGGCGTTGGTCATCGACTCGAGGCCGCCGGCGACCACGATCTTGGCGGAGCCCGCGAGCAGCTGATCGCACCCCAGCATCACGGCCCGCATCGCCGAGCCGCACATCTTGTTGACGGTGGTGGTCGGCGTGCCGGCCGGGATGCCGGCGCCGAGGGCCGCTTGCCGCGCGGGCGCCTGGCCGATGCCGGCGGAGAGCACGTTGCCCATGATGACCTCGTCGACCTCGGCGGCCGCGATTTTCGAGTCGGCGAGCGCCGCCTTGATGGCCGCCGCTCCGAGCTGCGGCGCGGTGGTCGAGGCGAACGCGCCCTGGAACGCGCCGATGGGGGTGCGGCGGGCGGCGAGGATGACGACGGGATCAGAGCTCATGGTCAGTTTCCGTGGTTGTGCGGGGAATCAACACATTATGCCAGAGGCTCGCCGACGGCCTGCGCGATCAACTCGCGGCTGTGCAATCTCGCATCGGCCGCGCTCATCACGCCCAGGATCTCCACATCGATCGGCAGCCGCTGGATCGACCGTCCGCCGCACGGGAGCACCGCCCGGCTGCCGCGAATCGCCATGGCGACCACGGGCATCCCGGTCCGCGATGCGGTGGTGAACGCACCGCCGAGAAATTTTCCGATCCGTGCCTTCTCATCGAAGGTTCCTTCGGGGAAGAACACCAAGGATTGGCCCGTCGCGGCCAGTTTCAATACCCGGCGGGTATCCACGCCGCCCTTGTGGCGATCGAAGCGCTCCACGAACTGCGATCCCAGCCGCCGCAGCAGCAGGCTGGCGAGGGGCACGCGCACCATCTCGCGCTTGATGACGAAGGCGAAGTCCGGCGGCAGCGCGGCGGCGGCGACCAGCCCGTCGATGTAGCTCGCATGGTTGGCCACCACCACGCAGGGAACCTTCGGCAACGACTCGAGACCGCGGACGGAGAAGGGAATTCCGGCGCCCTGCAGGAAAATGCGCGAGCAGACGCCCGCCACGCGGCGGCGGCCGCGCAAGGTGGGCACGAACAGATTGACCCCCAGGGTGACCAACCCGAGCGCCGTGAACAGCGTCAGGCAGTAGAAGGAGTACAGCGGCCGGATCCGCAGGCGCCGCACGCTTATGTCCGCCTTTTCTGTGATCTGGTTCTCCTTATGTTAATACTTGGACGTACTGTGAGACTGGTCACGTCCACCCGCCAGTCCCCCTCGCATACTGACTGCCGACAGTGCGTAAGCACTAGATTTTTTCCACCTGGGACACTATGGCGACGGCTCTGAAACGGACGGTTTATACACGCAGCTCGGGCGCGGCGGTACCGCCAAGTCGCGAAGCGTCGGATCCCGCCCTCCAACGATTCCTCGATGCCGTGTGGCTCGAGCGCGGGCTGTCTGCGAACACGCTGGCCGCCTACCGCGCCGATCTCACGGCGCTCGCGCGCTGGCTCGAGGAGCGCGACAGCGCGCTGCTCAAGGCCTCGCGCATCGAGCTGCTGGGCTTCATTGCGGCGCGTGTCGAGGGCGGCTCGCGTCCTCGCTCGACGGCGCGGCAGCTCTCGAGCTTCCGCCGATTTTTCCGCTTCATGATGCGCGAGGGCCTGATCGAGCAGGATCCCACCGCGCAGATCGCGATGCCCAAGATCGGGCGCTCGCTGCCGAAGTCTCTCAGCGAGGCCGAGGTCGAGTCGCTGCTCGAGGCCCCGACCGTGGCCGATCCCCTGGGTCACCGCGACCGCACCATGCTCGAGGTCCTGTACGCCACGGGCTTGCGCGTGTCGGAGCTCGTGAGCCTCAAGCACGACCAGGTCAACCTCAATCAAGGCGTGATGCGCATCATCGGCAAGGGCAACCGCGAGCGCCTGATTCCGCTCGGCGAGGAAGCCGTACGCTGGCTGCAACAGTTCATGCAGGGACCGCGCGTCGAGATCCTGCTCGAGCGGCAGACCGACTATCTGTTTCCGACGCGCCGCGGCGACCGTATGACGCGCCAGGCGTTCTGGCACATCATCAAGCGCTATTCCAAGAAGGCCGGGGTCCAAAAGGAGCTCTCGCCGCACACGCTGCGCCATGCCTTCGCCACGCACCTCCTGAATCACGGCGCGGACCTGCGCGTCGTGCAGATGCTGCTCGGCCACAGCGACCTGTCGACCACCCAGATCTACACGCACGTGGCGCGCGAGCGTCTCAAAGAGCTGCACGCCACGCATCATCCGCGCGGCTGAGCCTGCCGCCGGGGGTCCCTGGCGGGTCCCAATGCTCCGTGGCCGCCGGCCGTCGTTTCGGCGCCATTGCCGGCTCTGCTAGAATTCCTGAACCTCGAGCCGGCCGCGAGGTCGAAGAACGCAATCCCGGAGCGCCTCCCATGTTCAGAATTCTCGCCACCCTTGCGTTGACCGCAATCGGCGCCGCCGCGTTCGCAGCCGACCATACGACGGCCCCGTCCCAGGCCGCCGCAGCGCCGGCCGCCGCAGCGCCGGCCGCAGGAGATGCCGCCGATCCGCGCGCCGCGCTCCTCAAGGAGCTGCCGGCCGGCGCCAAGCTCGAGGATCTGCACCCCTCGCCCATCCCTGGCATCTACGAGTTCGCGCAGGGCGCCGACGTGAGCTACCTGACGGCCGACGGCAAGTACTTCATCGACGGCAACCTGTACGACATGAGCACGCGCGCCAACCTCACCGAGGAGCTGCGCACGCATGCCCGCCTCGCGCTCATCAACGCGGTGCCCGAGTCGCAAATGGTGATCTTCAGCCCCAAGAACCCCCAGTACACGATCACGGTATTCACGGACGTGGACTGCGCCTATTGCCGGAAGCTTCACAGCGAGATCGCGGAGATCAACAAGCTCGGCATCCGCGTCCGCTACGTTTCCTTCCCCCGCACCGGCCCGAACACGGAGAGCTGGAAGAAGGCCGAAGCGGTGTGGTGCTCGGCCGACCGCAACGACGCGCTCACCCGCGCCAAGGCCGGCGGCCAGGTCGACACCTCGAAGATCTGCGAGCCGAACCCCGTCGCGCGGGAGTACGCGCTCGGCCAGAACATCGGCGTGCACGGCACCCCGGCGATCGTGACGGAGAGGGGCGATTACATCGCGGGGTACATGCCGCCGCGGGAGCTCCTGCAGCAGATCAAGGATTTTCAGGTCGCCCAGCGCTGAGGGCTGGCGGCAGGCGAGATCGGCCCGGCTCAGCGCTCCAGCATCTTCAGCTTGTCAGGCACGCCTTCCCACTGCTTGGCGTCGGCGGGCGCGGGCTTTTTCTCGCTGATCACCGGCCACTTCTTGGCGAGCTCGGCGTTCAGCTTCAGGAAGCTCTGCTGACCCTCGGGGATCTCTTCCTCGGAGAAGATCGCCTCGACCGGGCACTCGGGCTCGCAAAGCGTGCAGTCGATGCACTCGTCCGGATCGATCACCAGGAAGTTCGGGCCCTCGTGGAAGCAGTCAACGGGACAGACCTCGACGCAATCCATGTACTTGCACTTGATGCAGCTCTCGGTGACCACGAATGCCATGACTTACCCTTCTGTTCCCGCGTCCAAGACGGATTTGGATCGATGATGTTCCGGACGGCTATTGTGCCATAGCCCTACCCGCGATTCAGGGGGCCAACCCCGCCGCCATTCGGGCGCGGCAGCCGGCCGTCAGGACTTGAGGCGGCTCGCGAGCTCGGTGGAATGATGCCCCTCGCGTCCCGCGGCGCGATCCTCGAAATACTTGCGAAGCGTGAACTCCCCGCTCGGGAACGCCAGCTCCGCCCAGGGAATCTCAGCCTCGTCGAACAGCCTGACCTCGAGGCTCTCCGGCCCGGGCGCGAATTTGGGCTCGTCCAGCCTGGCGCGGAACATGACGTGCACCTGGCCCGCCCCCGTGACGCTCACCAGCGCGAGCAGCGAGCCGATCGTGACCTTCGCGAGCGCCTCTTCGTAGCATTCGCGTGCCGCTGCCGCCTCGAGCGTCTCGCCGTTCTCCATGAATCCCGCCGGCACGGTCCAATACCCGAGGCGCGGCTCGATGGCGCGCTTGCAGAGCAGCACCTTGCGCTCCCACTCGGGCACGCAGCCGAGGACCAGCAGCGGATTCTTGTAGTGGATCATGCCGCAGCTCGGGCATACGAAGCGCGGCAGGTGGTCTCCGGGCGGGGTCTTGAACTCGACGGGCGAGGCGCAGTTGGAGCAGAAGTTCAAGCGCGGTCCAGGTGAGACGTTTATCGATACTTTAGCATCCGCAGGCGGCGGTTTGCTCGGCGGTTCTCGGGATGGTGTAGTAGCCGCAACAATGACAATTGCGAGGTAAAGGGTTCGGTCCAAGACCTGGGGGAAGAGGAGCGCCCGCCCGGCGACGATACCCATCTTTGAAATCTGCGGCTCGGTTCTGTGCCCGGAGAGGGAATCGAACCCACACGGTGTCACCACCACCGGATTTTGAGTCCGGCGCGTCTACCAGTTCCGCCATCCGGGCAACAGGCCGCGAAGTATATGCGATAGGGCGCGCCGGTACATACTTGTAGAATCCCGCCCGCATGCGCCGCTCCGATTTCCACTTCGACCTCCCGCCGGAGCTGATTGCGCAACGGCCCGCGGTTACGCGCTCGGAGAGCCGCCTCCTGGCGCTCGACGGCACCAGCGGCTCGCTGCGCGATCTTCGCTTCCGGGACTTTCCCTCCTTGCTGAGCCCGCTGGATCTGCTGGTGTTCAACGACACGCGGGTGATCCCGGCGCGCATTCACGGGGTCAAGGAGAGCGGCGGGCGCGTCGAGATCCTGCTCGAGCGCGCGGTCGATTCGCATACCGCGCTGGTGCACCTGCGGGCGAGCAAGGGGCTGCGGCAGGGTGCGGCGGTGACGCTGCCCGGCGGCCGGACCGCCCGCATGCTGGGGCGCTCGGGCGATCTGTACTGCCTGCGCTTCTCGAGCGAGGTCGTGCCGTATTTCGAGGCGTTCGGCAAGACGCCGCTGCCGCCCTACATCGACCGCGCGCCGGACGAGGCGGACCGCGCGCGCTATCAAACCGTGTTCGCGCGAGCTCCTGGTGCCGTGGCCGCACCGACCGCGGGCTTGCACTTCGACGCCGAGATCTTCTCGGCGCTCGCGGACCTGCGCGTGCGGCACGCCTTCGTGACCTTGCACGTGGGGGCGGGTACCTTTCAGCCGGTGCGGGAAGATTACATCGAGAATCACCAGATGCACGAGGAGATCCTGGAGGTGCCGGCCGCGACCTGCTCCGAGATCAACGCGGCGCGCGCGGCGGGCGGCCGGGTCATCGCCGTGGGCACGACCGTGGTCCGCAGCCTCGAGACCGCCGCCGCCCAAAGCGCGGCGGCGGCGCAGAACGCCGCGGCGTCGCGGAACGCCAGCGCGCCTCGGAACCCCGCCGAGGCTCAGAACGCTGCGGCGCCGCCGCACCCGGCGCCGCTCGAGCCCCTGCGTCCGTATCGCGGCGCGACGCGCATTTTCATCAAGCCGGGGCACGAGTTTCGCGCGGTCGACGCGATGGTCACGAACTTCCATCTGCCGGAATCGACGCTCCTCATGCTGTGCTCGGCCTTCGTCGGGCGGGAGGCGCTGCTGAACGCATACCGCCATGCCGTCGACTCGCGCTACCGGTTCTTCAGCTACGGCGATGCGATGTTCCTCACGCCTGCGCCGAAGGCCGCGGCGCGGGCGATGACCGCCGGATCGTCGCGCGCGTGAACGATACGAGCCCAACGCACCGATGAGCACGATCTCCAAGATGCGGTTCGAGGTCCTCTCACGAGACGGCGCCGCCCGGCGCGGCCGGCTGAAGTTCGCGCGCGGCAGCATCGAGACGCCGGCTTTCATGCCGGTGGGCACCTACGGCACCGTCAAGGCAATGACGCCCGAGGATCTGGAGTCCGTCGGGGCGCAGATCATTCTCGGCAACACCTTCCACCTCTATCTGCGTCCGGGCCTCGAGGTCGTCGCGGCGCACGAGGGCCTGCACCGGTTCATGCACTGGCAGCGGCCGATCCTGACCGACTCGGGCGGCTTCCAGGTATGGAGCCTGAAGGAGATGCGCAAGATCACCGAGGAGGGCGCGCGCTTCCGCTCGCCGATCGACGGCGCGCCGGTGTTCCTGTCGCCGGAGGAGTCCATGCGCATCCAAAGGACGCTGGCCTCCGACGTCGCCATGAGCTTCGACGAGTGCACGCCGTATCCCGCGACCGAAGCGGAGGCGCGCGCGTCGATGGAGCTCTCGATGCGCTGGGCGGCGCGCGGCCATCGCGAGTATTACCGCAGCGAGCCGCCGGGCACGCTGTTCGGCATCGTGCAGGGCGGGGTGCATCCGCCGCTGCGGCTGGCCTCGCTCGGGGCGCTGGAGCAGATCGGCTTCGAGGGCCTCGCGGTCGGGGGCCTCGCGGTCGGCGAGAGCGAGGCCGAGCGAAATCTCGTGCTCGACGCGCTGATGCCCCACATGCCGGCGGCCAAGCCCCGCTACCTCATGGGTGTCGGGCGGCCGGAGGACATCATCGAGGCGGTACGGCGCGGCATCGACATGTTCGACTGCGTCATGCCGACGCGCCACGCGCGCAACGCGCACCTCTTCACCCGCCGCGGCGTCGTGAACATCCGCAATGCCGCGCACCAGCGGGATACCGGCCCCATCGAGGAGGGCTGCGCGTGCTACACCTGCCGAAACTACAGCAGGAGCTACCTGCGTCACCTGGACCGGTGCAACGAGATCCTGGGCGCACACCTCAACACCATCCACAACCTGCATTTCTACCTGCGGCTGATGCGGGAGATCCGGGCCGCGATCGAAGCGGGACGGTTCGAGGCCTACGCCGCGGAGGTTGCGGCCGCGAAGAGCGTGGAGACGGGGCCGGGGAATGGTGCGGAGCCGGCGCGGTGAGCACGGTACCTGCGCGCGGGACTTAGGTTTCGGCGTGCCTCCTGTATACTACCCGGCCTTGCCAAACGGCCCCGAGCCGTAAAATGCGGGTGTAACTCTATGGATTTCCTCATCAATACGGCCCATGCACAAGCCGGCGCGAGCGCGACCGGCGGCCAGGGGCTCTTCAGCATCCTGATGCTGCCGATCTTCTTCGTCGCGCTGTACCTGCTCCTGATCCGGCCGCAGAACAAGCGCGCCAAGCAGCAGCAGGAGATGATCTCCAAGCTCGCGGTGGGAGACGAGGTCGCCACCACCGGGGGCATCCTCGGCAAGGTCACCGAGGCCGGCGACCAGTTCCTCACGGTCGAGATCGCGAGCGGTGTGAGCGTCAAACTGCAGCGATTCCAGGTCTCGCAGATCCTCCCGAAGGGGACGGTCAAGAACGCATGATGACGTATCCGCGTTGGAAGATCGTGACCGTCGCGATCGTTCTGGTGCTGGGGATTCTGCTCGCGATACCCAATCTTTTCGGCGAGCAGAATGCGCTGCAGCTCGCGCGCGACCGCGCGCAGGTCACCGAATCGGACCGCACCTCGGTCGAGCAGCTGCTGAAGGACAAGGGCATCGCGCTTGCCGGCGTGTTCCTCGATCAAGGCCGCCTGACCTTGCGGTTCGCGAGCACCCCGGATCAGCTGCGGGCGCGCGACGCCATCGCGGAGGGCCGGCCCGGTCAGTTCACCATCGCCCTCACCCGGGCCTCGCGCGTGCCGGAGTGGATGCGCAATCTCGGCCTCAACCCCGTGAAGCTCGGATTGGACCTGCGCGGCGGCGTGTATCTCGTGTATCAGGTCGACATCCAGGCGGCGGTGAAGCAGCTCCTCGATCACCGCGAGCAGGACTTCCGCGCGTCGCTGCGGGCCGCCCGGGTTCCGTATCAGGACGTGAAGGTCGACTACGCCCAGAACCGGGTGGATGTCCTGTTCCGCGACGCGGACAACCTCGCCAGGGGCAAGGCGGCGATCCAGGCCGACAACCGCAATTTGCCGCTCACCGACGCCACCGTCGGCGGCGCGCCCGCCGTCGAGATGCGGCTCACCCCGCAGGAAGTGAAGGACCGTCAGGACTCCGCCCTGCAGCAGAACATCGTGATCCTGCGCAACCGCTTGAACAGCCCCGAGCTTGCCGTTTCGGAGCCGCAGGTCGCACGGCAGGGTGTCGACCGGATCGCGATCCAGCTGCCGGGCCTGCAGAACTCCGCCGAGGTCAAGAAGATCCTGGGCAAGACCGCGACCCTGGAATTTCGCATGGTGGATGAGTCCAACAACCCGATCGAAGCGGCATCGACCGGCCACGTGCCCTTGGGCTCGAAGCTCTACTACACGCGCGACAAGCGGCCGGTGCTCCTGAAGCGCGACGTCGTGGTGACGGGCGATCAGCTGACGGACGCGTCCTTCCAGCCGAATTCCCAGGAAGGGCCGGCGGTGTCCGTGAGCCTGGACAGCCGGGGCGCCTCGAGGATGCTGCGCAACACGCAGGAGAATCTCGGGCATCTGATGGCGGTGGTGTTCATCGACCGGTCGCGCGAGAAGAACGCCGAAGGCGTCATCGTCGACAAGACCACCGAGGAAGTGATCAACCAGGCGACCATCCGCGGCGTGTTCGGCAACAATTTCCAAATCACCGGCGTGAACCCCATCGAGGGCCGCGAGCTCGCGCTGCTGCTGCGCGCCGGCGGTCTGGCGGCTCCGCTCGCGCCGGTCGAGGAGCGCGCGATCGGCCCCACCCTCGGTCAGGAGAACATCAACAAGGGCGTCGATGCCATGGTGTTCGGCATGCTGGCCGCGTTCGTCTTCATGGCCATCTACTACAAGGTGTTCGGGCTGATCGCGGACCTGACCCTTGCCGCCAACGTCGTGATGCTGACCGCGCTGCTCTCGCTGCTCGGCGCCGCGCTCACCCTGCCCGGCATCGCCGCGGTGGTGCTCACCGTCGGCATGGCGGTCGATGCGAACATCCTGATTTACGAGCGTATCCGCGAGGAGCTGCGCGTGGGCGTCTCGCCGCGCGCCGCGATCACCGCGGGCTTCGACCGCGCGTACTCGGCGATCTTCGACTCCAACGTGACCGCCGCCATCGCCGGCCTCGTGCTCTGGCTGTTCGGCACCGGTGCCGTCCGCGGTTTTGCGGAGGTGTTGATCCTCGGCATCGGCACGTCCATGTTCACGGCGGTGATGGGCAGCCGCGTCGTGGTCCAGCTCATCTACGGCGGCAAGCGCAAGCTCGACCACCTCTCGATCTAGGGACGACAGCAACATGGAATTCTTCCACAAGGTCACGACCTTTCCGTTCATGCACACCCGCAAGGTGTGGTACGGCCTGTCGGCCTTCCTGATCATCGGCTCGTTCGTGCTGTTGTTCGTGCGCGGCTTCAACCTCGGAGTGGATTTCACGGGCGGCATCGTCGTCGACACCCACTTCGAGAAGATCCCGGACGTCGATGCGCTGCGCTCGGCGCTCGGCAAGGCCGGCGTCGCCAATGCGCAGGTGCAGCTCTTCGGCAGCTCGCGCGACGTGCGCGTGCGCCTGCCCCCCGATCCCAGCGCCAAGGGCGACCAGATCGGAGAGCGCATCTCGTCCATATTCGAGACCGTCTCGCCGGGCGTGAAGCTGCAGAACACCGAGGTCGTCGGGCCGCAGGTGGGGCAGGAGCTGTTCGCCAAGGGCGGTGCGGCGCTCGGCGGCACCTTGCTCTGCATCCTGGTGTACGTGCTGTTCCGCTTCACGCCGAAGCTCGCGTTCGGCGCCATCCTCGCCGTGCTGCACGACCCGATCTGCGTGATCGGGTTCTTCGCGCTCACCCAGATGACCTTCGACCTCACGGCCATCGCCGCGATCCTCGCGGTCATCGGCTATTCCCTGAACGACACGGTGATCGTGTTCGACCGGATCCGCGAGCGCGCGCGCACCGCGCGCAAGCTGACCGTCGCCCAGGTGATCGACGAGTCCATCAATCAGACGCTGTCCCGAACCCTGATGACCAAGCTCGTGACCCTGTTGGTCGTGGTGGCGCTGCTCATCTTCGGCGGCGAGACCTTGCGCGCATTCTCCGCGGCGCTGGTCATCGGCATCGTCGCCGGCACCTATTCCTCGATCTACATCTCCGCCGCGCTCGCGCTCGACTTCGGGCTGCGCACCGACGATCTGCTGGTGCGCAAGCAGGCGAAGCCCGAAGAGGTCGACGGGCTGCCCTAGGGCACGGCCTGTCCACGGCATGGCGGCGACGGCGGTCCTTCTCGTCACCCGCAGCAGGCGCCTCATTACTCGGACGGGCTCCTAGCCGTGGAGCTGCTTCGAGACCCGCAGGCGTGGCTCTCCTTCTCGACACTGACGGTCCTGGAAATCGTTCTGGGGATCGACAACATCCTGTTCCTCGCGATCCTGGTGGACCGACTGCCCGCGGCGCGGCGGCAGAGCGCACGCTTGCTGGGCCTGTCCTTCGCGATGCTGACGCGCATCGGGCTCCTGTTCGCCGTCACCTGGATGGCGACGCTGCGCGCGACGCTGTTCACGGTCCTCGGCAATGAGATCTCCGGGCGCGACCTGATCCTGTTCGGCGGCGGCGCGTTCCTGGTGATCTCGGGGCCCAAGGAGATCGTCGACATGCTCCGCGGCAAGGAGTCCGCCCGCCGGCGCGGCCTGTTCTCGAGCTTCTGGCTGATCGTCCTGCAGATCGGCATCCTGGACATCGTGTTCTCGCTGGATTCGGTGTTCACCGCGGTCGGCCTCTCCAACCACATCGAGGTGATGATCGCCGCCATCGTCGTCGCGGTGCTGATCATGATGCAGGTCTCCGCGACGGTGAGCGGGTTCATCGAGCGCTACCCGACCGTCAAGGTGCTGGGACTGGCCTCGCTGGTCCTGGTCGGCGCTCAGTTGATCGCCGAGTCGCTGGACCTGGAGATTCCGAGCGGCTACCTCTACTGCGCGATGGCATTCGCCGCCGCGGTCGAAGCGGTCAACATAAGGCTGCGGAAGCGCCTGAAGCATTGAGGCCCCAGGTAAAAGCCGCTACAGTCCGCCATCGCTACGGCAAACGGTGAAACATGAGCACAAACGGGATATTCGCCACCAAGCCGATCGCCGCGTACCAGCAGGAAGCCTCGGAAAAATCCCTGAACCGCGCCCTCGGCGTCCCGGCGCTCATCGCCTTCGGCATCGGCGCGATCATCGGCACCGGCATCTTCGTGCTCACCGGCCTGGCGGCCGCGCAGCATGCCGGGCCCGCCATCGTCATCTCCTTCGTGATCGCCGGCATCGGCTGCATGTTCGCCGGCATGTGCTACTCCGAATTCGCGGCGATGGTGCCGGTCGCGGGCAGCGCCTACGCCTACAGCTACGCGACGCTCGGCGAGTTCGTGGCGTGGTTCGTCGGCTGGAACCTGATACTCGAATACATGATGGCGGCTTCGACCGTTGCGGTGGGATGGAGCCGCTACTTCACCAAGCTCCTCGATCACTACGGCATCAATTTCATCCCCGCCTCGTTGAGCTCCGCGCCCTTCGAGGCCTCGGGCGTCGGCTTCTCCGTGCATTCGACCGGCGCTTATCTGAACCTGCCGGCGGTGGTCATCGTCGCCGCCGCCACGGCGCTCTGCTACAAGGGCATCAAGGAGTCGGCGGTCGTCAACACCGTCATCGTCGCAATCAAGGTGAGCATCGTGGTCGCCGTGATCGTGTTCGGCGCTGCCTACGTGAACACCGCCCATTGGCATCCCTTCATTCCGAAGAACATCACCGGGAATTTCGGCGACTTCGGCTGGAGCGGCATCCTGCAGGCCGCGGCCATCATTTTCTTCGCCTACATCGGCTTCGATGCCGTGTCGACGGTGGCGCAGGAGGCCAAGAATCCGCAGCGCGGCATGCCGATCGGCATGCTCGGAAGTCTCGCCATCTGCACGCTGCTCTACATCCTGATGTCGAGCGTGCTGACCGGGCTCGTGCCCTACCCGCAGCTCAACGACGCCGCGCCCGTCGCCGTGGCCGTCGAGGCGCATCCGGAGCTGCGCTGGCTGTCGAGCTGGGTGCTCTGGGGCGCGCTGTTCGGGCTCACCTCGGTGATCCTCACCATGATCATTCCGCAGGCGCGCATCTGGTTCACCATGTCGCACGACGGGCTGTTGCCGCGGTTCTTCGGCGCGGTCCACCCCAGGTTTCGCACGCCGCACATCGCGACCGTGATCACCGGCGTGGTGGCCGCGACGTTCGGGGGACTCCTGCCCATCGGCATTCTCGGCGAGCTGGTGTCCATCGGCACCCTGATCGCCTTCATCGTGGTGTGCATCGGCGTGCTGGTCTTGCGCTATACCCGGCCCGACCTGCCGCGGCCTTTCCGCGTCAAAATGGTCTGGTTCACGGCACCCATGGGGGTCGTGTTCTGCTCGGGCATGGCGCTTTCGCTGCCGAACGCCACGTGGTGGCGGCTGCTCGTTTGGAGCCTGGCCGGCTTCCTGATCTACTTCGCGTACGGCTACCGCCACAGCCGCCTGCGGATGCCGGGATCCGCGCCGGCGCCGGCCGCGGACCGTTCCTAGGAGTCCGGCGATCATTACTCGGACAGGCTGCTAGCTGCGCAGCGGCTCCGGCACGAGCGGCGCGAAGGCCGCGATGAGCTCCTCGTACACCTTGGGATTGCCGGCGACGATGTTGCGCCCCAGGGTGTAATCGCCGCCGGTCGGCGTGCCGACGCGGCCGCCGGCCTCCTGGATCAGCAGCGTGCCGGCCGCCGTGTCCCACGGCGACAGGCCGAATTCCCAGAACCCGTCGATGCGGCCGGCCGCGACATAGGCGAGATCGAGCGACGCGGCGCCCGGCCGGCGTACGCCCGCCGCGGTCAGCATGACGGCCTTCAGCATGGAGAGATAGGCGTCGACGTGATCGCCCGCGCGAAACGGGAAGCCCGTGCCGATCAACGCGCCCTCCAGGGTGCGCTGCGTGCTGACCCGGATCTTCTTGCCCTCGAGCTGCGCGCCGTCGCCGCGCGAGGCGGTGAAGAACTCCTGGCGCATCGGGTCGTACACCACCCCGTGCTGCAGCCGGTCCTTGTGCTGCAGGGCGATCGAGACCGCAAAGGTGGGAAAACCGTGCAGGAAGTTCGTCGTGCCGTCGAGCGGATCGATGATCCAGACGAACTCGCTGTTGCCGCTGCGGCCGCCTTCCTCGCCGAGAAAGGCGTGGTCGGGGTGCGTGCGGCGGATGGTGGCGATGATGTCCGCCTCTGAGCGCCGGTCGATGTCGGTGACGAAGTCGTTGCGCCCCTTGCTGTCGATCTTCAGGGAGTCGAGCCGGGAGAGGCTGCGCACGATGATGTCGCCGGCGCGCCGCGCGGCGCGCATGGCGATGTTGAGCAGTGGCTGCATAAGATCGGTGGGTCGTGAAACCTGTGTGAAGCTTCCCTAGAATATCAGAGCATGACCAACCGGGTTCGCATCGTGCTCATCGACCCCAGCCATCCCGGCAATATCGGGTCGGTGGCGCGGGCCATGAAGAACATGGCGCTCTCGGATCTGGTGCTGGTGCGGCCTCGGGCGTTCCCGCACGCGGAATCGGTCGCGCTGGCCGCGGGCGCGGAGGATGTGCTCGAGCGTGCCCGGGTGGTCTCGAGCGTGCCCGAGGCCATCGCCGACTGTGCGTTCATCGCCGGCACCACCTCGCGGCCGCGCTCGTACTATTGGGAATTCACCACGCCGAGGGATGTCGCCGGGCGACTGGCCGCGCTCCCGGCCGAGACGCGCGCGGCTCTTCTGTTCGGGTCGGAGCGCTACGGTCTCGGCACCGAGGACTTGAATCACTGCAACGTGCTGGTGCGCATCCCGGCGAATCCGCAGTACTGTTCGCTGAATCTCGCCATGTCCGTGCAGCTCCTCTCCTACGAGATGTTTCTCGCGCGCGAGCAGCCGGGCTCGCACACCCAGCTCGAGCAGCCGCTCGCGACCTCGGGCGACCTCGAGCACTTGTACACCCACCTGCAGCAGGTGATGGACCAGGTTGCGTTCGAGGATCGCACGGGCTATCTGATGGAGCGCGTGCGGCGGCTGTTCAACCGCGCGCAGCTCGATGGCAACGAGCTCAAGA
This sequence comes from Steroidobacteraceae bacterium, assembly GCA_036272295.1. Classification (GTDB taxonomy): domain Bacteria; phylum Pseudomonadota; class Gammaproteobacteria; order Steroidobacterales; family Steroidobacteraceae; genus Bog-1198. Next base: position 19,645 of record DATAYZ010000078.1, on the reverse strand, counting down.
TCCTGCGCGGATTCTTGAGCGCAGTGCAGGGGAAGAACCGATGAGCAACCCGATGCGGCCCATCTATCTCGACAACGCCGCGACCACACCGGTCGATCGGGAGGTTGCGGCGCTGATGGCGGAGTGCCTGACCGTGGACGGTGAATTCGGCAATCCGTCCTCCGCCAGCCATCGCTACGGCGGGGTCGCGAGCGCGCGGGTCGAGGCGGCACGCGCGGAGGTGGCCGCCAGCGTCGGCGCCGCGCCGCGTGAGGTGATCTGGACGTCGGGAGCGACCGAGGCCGACAATCTCGCCATCTTTGGGGCCGCGCACTATTACCGCGATTCCGGGCGGCACCTCGTGACCTCGCGCATCGAGCACAAGGCGGTGCTCGATCCGATCCGCGAGCTGGAGCGCGGCGGATGGCAGGCCACCTACCTGGAGCCGGATGCGCGCGGACTGATCCATCCCGAGCAGGTTGCCGCGGCGCTGCGCCCCGACACGGTGCTGGTGTCGATCATGCAGGTGAACAACGAGATCGGCGTGATACAGGACATCGCAGGCATCGCGGGCGTCTGCAAGCGTCACGGCGCGCGCCTGCACGTCGATGCCGCGCAGAGCCTCGGCAAGTGCGTCATCCGCTTCGACGAATGGGGGGTCGACCTGCTCTCGTTGTCGGCGCACAAGGCGTACGGTCCGAAGGGCGCGGGCGCCCTGGTGATGGCGCGCGGCGCCGACGGCAGCGGCGTGCAGCTTCGCGCGCTGCAATTCGGGGGCGGCCAGGAGCGCAACATCCGCCCCGGCACCATCGCGACCCACCAGGTCGTCGGCATGGGACGCGCGGCCTCGCTCGCGGCCGCAGCGCTCAACTCGGAGCGGGTGAGGGTCGGCGCGTTGCGCGAGCGCCTGTGGCTGGGCCTCGCGGCCATCGGCGGCGTGATCCGCAACGGCGATGCCGAACACTCCGTGCCGCAGATCCTCAACGTCTCCTTCGAGGGTGTCGAAGGCGAGAGCCTCATGGCCTCCGTCCAGGGCCGGATTGCGGTGTCGAGCGGCTCCGCCTGTGCATCCGCCGCTGCGCAACCCTCGTACGTGCTGCGTGCGCTCGGGCGCGATGACGTTCTCTGCGAGAGCAGCCTGCGGCTCAGCCTCGGGCGGCTGACCACGGAAGCGGACATCGACGGCGCGATCGAGGTGATCGCGCGGGCGGTCCCGAGGCTCCGGCAGTTGAATCCCGCGCGCCCGTGACGCGGGAGGCCCTTGAACTACAACCCCGAGACCGCACGTTATTTCGAGAATCCGCCGTTCGCGGGGCGGCTGGAGGGGCCGGGGGTGGCTCGCGGCCGCGCCGGCAGCCGGACGCAGGGCGCCCTGGTGGAGTTCGATCTGCGGATCCTGGAGGGGGTCGTGCGGGAGGCCCGCTTCACGGCGTTCGGCTGCCCGCACACCATCGCGGCGGCAGCCTGGGTGGCCGCCCATGCGGTGGGGCTTCCCCGCGGTGCGGCGTTGCCGAAGCCCGTGGCCGAGCTCAGCGCTCTGTTCGCGGTGCCGACCGAGAAACGCGGGCGGCTGCTGGTGGTCGAAGATGCGTGGGTCGCGACGATGGCGGCGGCGCACGCGGCCTAGCGAAAACGCGGGCTGGTTCCGTGCGTCTGCGGCGGTCCCGTGTTATGTATAGCGCAACGCACCGAGGCGAGGACGGATATGGCGATATCGTTGACGGAATCGGCGGCTGATCGGGTCCGGACGCATTTGGCGCAGCGCGGCACGGGCCTCGGCCTGCGCGTGGGCATCAAGAAGACCGGCTGCTCGGGGTTCGCCTACGTCGTCAATTACGCCGATGAGATCCGCCCGGACGACGCCGTTTTCGAGGCGCGCGGCGTCAAGGTGGTGGTCGATCCCGCCAGTCTGCCGCTGATCGACGGCACCCTGGTCGATTTCGTCAAACAGGGGTTGAACGAGGCCTTCAAGTTCCAGAACCCCAAGGCCAAGGGCGAGTGCGGCTGCGGCGAGAGCTTCAACGTCTGATCGCGCAAGCCCTCGCTCCGGCGTGACCCGCCCCGCCTGCTGCGCTGCCCGGCCCGCAGCCGGTTTTTCCAAGTAATACAGACACTTCGGCACCAAGCTACGTTGCCTTAGGGCCCTCTGCTCCAGTACACTTCGCGGTCTTTCTGCGCGGGGCCTCGTCCCGGGCGGGCACATTGATCAGCACCCGAGGTCCTATGGCAATCGAGCGTACCCTTTCCATCGTCAAACCCGACGGCGTGAGCCGCAATCTGATCGGCGACGTCTATCGCCGTTTCGAGCAGGCGGGGCTGCGCATCGTTGCCGCGCGGATGGTGCACTTGTCGCAGGCCGAGGCCGAGGGGTTCTACGCGGTGCATCGGGAGCGTCCCTTTTTCAAGGATCTGGTGCGATTCATGACCTCGGGTCCGGCGATGGTTCAGGTTCTGGAGGGCGAGGGCGCCATCGCGAAGAATCGCGAGATCATGGGCGCCACGGATCCGAAGAAAGCCGACAAGGGCACGATTCGGGCGGACCTCGCCAAGAGCATCGATGAGAACGTGGTGCACGGATCGGATGCGGCCGACACCGCCGCGCGCGAGATCGGGTATTTCTTCAGGGAAATTGAGCTCTGCCCGCGCACGCGGTAGCGTAACGAGAGGAGACTGGAGTGGCCGGGAAGGGCGTCAATCTGCTGGGGCTTGCGCGCGCGGAGCTCGAGGCGTTCGTCGCCGCGAGCCTCGGCGCCAAGCCGTTCCGCGCCCGCCAGCTCATGAAGTGGATCTACCGGCGCGGCGCAGCGGACTTCGCGCTCATGACGGATCTCGCACGCGATTTTCGCACCCAGCTCGCGGAGGTCGCGCACATCTCGGTTCCGGACATCGTCACCGAGCAGCGCTCGCGGGACGGCACGCGCAAGTGGATGCTGCGCATGGACGAGACGCAGGGCATCGAGACGGTGTTCATTCCGGAGCCGGACCGCGGCACGCTTTGCATCTCCAGCCAGGTGGGCTGCGCGATGGATTGCACCTTTTGCTCGACGGCGCAGCAGGGATTCAATCGGAACCTGAGCGTGGCCGAGATCGTCGGCCAGGTGTGGCTCGCGCATCGGGAGCTCGGCGCAGCAGGGCCGGGCGCGCCGCGCGCCATCACCAACGTCGTGTTCATGGGCATGGGCGAGCCGCTCGCGAACTACCGCAACGTCGTGCCGGCGATGCGCATCCTGCTCGATGACCTGGGCTACGACCTCTCGCGGCGCCGCGTGACCCTCAGCACCTCCGGCCTGGTGCCGCAGATCTACAAGCTGGCCGAGGAGTGCAACGTCGCGCTGGCGGTGTCGCTGCATGCGCCGAACGACGCCTTGCGCAACGAGCTCGTCCCCATCAATCGCAGGCACCCGATCGAGGAGCTGCTGCGCGCGTGCTGGCACTACATCGACGCCCAGAACGGGCGGAGCATCACCTTCGAGTATGTGATGCTGGCAGGCGTCAACGACGGTGCCGCGCAGGCCCGCGAGCTCGCGCGCCTGATGCAGGGCAGACCGGCCAAGCTCAACCTGATCCCGTTCAATCCGTTCCCCGGCGCGCGCTACCGGCGCTCGCCCGCGGCGGCCATGGTGAATTTTCGCGACATCCTCAACGAGCACGGCGTGATCGCCACGATCCGCAGGACGCGCGGCGACGACATCGACGCGGCCTGCGGCCAGCTCGCGGGCCGCGTTCACGACCGCACCCTGGTCCGCCTCGGTGCCAAGCTCGCACCCGCACCCGCGACGTTGGAGATTCGATGAAAGCCGCACCGCTCAAGCTGGTTCTGCTGTCGCTGACCCTGCTGGTCGCGGCTTGCTCGCACGAGAACCACTTCAAGAAGGCCTCGCCCGAAGTGCAGGCCAAGACGAACGTGCAGCTCGCGATCGAGTACATGAGGCTGAACAAGATGTCCGACTCGCGCGACGCCATCGAGCGCGCGCTGACGCAGGACCCCGGCAACGCGGAGGTGCAGATGACCGCGGGCATCGTCTACGAGCGCATCAACGACATGCCGAAGGCGGAGCGCGCGTACTCCGCGATGTACCGGCTGCGCAAGGACGATCCCAACATCGGCAACACCTATGCCGGCTTCCTGTGCAGGAGCGGCAAGACGGCCGAGGGTGAGAAGCTGTTCGAGGCGGTCGCGAAGAGCGCTCTCTACCAGACGCCGGAAGTGGCATTTACCAACGCCGGAGTGTGCGTGAGCACCACGGGCGACCTCGTCGATGCGGAGCGCTACTTCAACCGGGCTCTAGCCATCCATCCGAATTTTCCCGAGGCCATGCTGCAGCTCGGCAGCATCGAGCTGCAGCGCGGCGATGCCGGCGACGCACGCGACATGGTGCTGCGCTATCTCGCCGTGAATCCCCCGTCGCCGGAGATCCTCTGGCTCGGCTTCCGGGCCTCGCGCAAGCTCGGCGACAACTCGGCAGCCGCGGCCTATGCGCGGCGGGTGCAGTCCGAATTCCCGAGCTCCGAGCAGGCGCAAATGCTGCGTTCCGGCATCGACCGATGAGCGCGGCGCTCGAGGTCGGTCCGCGTCTCAAGGCCGAGCGCATCGCAAAGGGCCTCTCCGTGGCCCGGGCGGCGGACGCCATGCACCTGGATGCGTGGGTGGTGGACGCGCTCGAAGCCGACGATCACGGCCGGATCGGGCCCGAGGTGTTCGTCAGGGGGCACCTGCGCCGGTACGCCGGCTTGCTGGGGCTGCCCGTCGCCGACGTCATCGGTGCTTACGAGGCGCACAGGCCGGCGCGCAAGGCGGCGGCGGAGCCGACCCCTCCCGCGACGCAAGCGCACGAGCTCAAGGCCGCCGTGAGCCTGGCGTGGCCTTCGGTGGGCGCGCTCGCGGCATTGATCGTGATCGGCATCGGCACGTACTGGGTCAAGCCGTGGCGCACCCCGGGATCCGATGCCCCGCACGCCGTGAACCGCACCGAGGCGTCATCCGGCGGCGCGCTCGTGTCCCCGCCGGCGCTCATGGCCGCCGCCGAGCCGCGCCCGCCCGCGCCGGCCGCGGCTGCGGCGTCTGCCTTGCACCCGCAGGCTGCGCGGTCCGGCGTGCTGATGCCCGCCGCGGCGCCCGCGGCGGCGGCGCTCGCGCCCGCCGGCGACTCGCTCGACGCCGTGCAGGGCACGGGTCACGCGCGCCTGCGGCTGAGCTTCTCGGCGGACTCGTGGGTCGACGTGCACGATGCGGCGGGGCGGCGTGTGTTCGCCGGCAATGGGCGCGCGAACAGCGTCAAGACCCTGTCCGGCGCGGCGCCCATGCACGTCTACCTGCGCTATGCGAGCGGTGTCCAGCTCGAGATCAACGATCGAGCCGTGGCGATCGGCCGTCAGTTCATGGCGGGCGACGTGGCGCGTTTCGAGGCGGGGGCCGACGGCGTCCTGCGCCGCGAGCTGCGCGCCGCGGACGCGCCTCCGGTCGCGCAGACCCGCGACGAACGTCCCAGCGGCTGACCTGGAGGCGTTCTGAGCAAGATCATCGAGCCCTTGCGCGGCGTCCATGACGTGCTGCCCGCGCAAATCGCAGCCTGGCAGCATCTCGAGCGCACCACCCGCGAGGTGTTCTCGTCCTACGGCTACGAGGAATTCCGCGTGCCGGTGATCGAGCAGACCCAGCTCTTCAAGCGCTCGATCGGCGACTTCACCGACATCGTCGAGAAGGAGATGTTCAGCTTCGTCGATCAAGGCGAGGACCACATCACGTTGAGGCCCGAGGCCACCGCCGGGATCGTGCGCGCGGTCATCTCCAACGGCCTGTTGCGCGAGGGACGCCTGCGGGTCTGGTGCATGGGACCGATGTTCCGGCGCGAGCGGCCCCAGGCGGGCCGCTATCGTCAGTTCTCGCAGATCGACGCGGAAGCCTTCGGCTTCGAGGGTCCGGATGTCGATGCGGAGATCATCTTGTTGTCCGCGCGGCTGCTGAAGCGCCTCGGACTCATGCGCACCAAGCTCAAGGTCAACTCCCTGGGAACACCCGCGGTCCGCGCCGCGTATCGCGACAAGCTGGCCGAATACTTCGGCTCTCACGAGGCCTCTCTGGACGAGGACAGCCGGCGGCGTCTCCAGGGCAATCCGCTGCGCATCCTCGACAGCAAGAATCCGGAGATGCAGCGCCTGATCGCCGGGGCACCCGTGCTTCTCGAGGTGCTCGACGCGGAATCGCGCGCGCACTTCGACGCGCTGTGCGCGGATCTCAAGGGCGCGGGCATCGAGTATGATGTCGAGCCGCACCTGGTGCGCGGCCTGGACTACTACACGCGCACGGTGTTCGAATGGACCACGGACGCGCTCGGCTCGCAGAGCGCGGTGTGCGCGGGCGGCCGGTACGACGGCCTGGTGGCCCAGCTCGGCGGGACTCCGACGCCCGGGATCGGTTGGGCGATGGGCCAGGAACGCGTGGTGATGCTGCTCGAGAAGCTCGAGCTCGCGCCGCCCCGCGGGCAACCCGACGTTTACCTGGTGATGGCCGGGGAGCGCAGTGAGGCGGCCGGGCTCCTGTACGCCGAGCGCCTGCGCGATGCCTGGCCGGGTCTCGCCATCCAGATGAATCTCGGCGGGGGTGGGTTCAAGGCTCAGTTCAAGCGCGCGGACAAGAGCGGCGCCCGGATCGCTTTGCTCCTCGGGGACGACGAGGTGGCGCGCGGGGTGGTCGCCATCAAGCATTTGCGCCAGGAAGCCGCCCAGGAAGAATGCCCCGCCGATCGAATCAGTGAACGCCTGGGCGTCTTGTTGGGTCTGACGGGGGACTAGCGGAGAGGACATGGCAGAAGAATATTTGACCGACGACGAGCAGCTGGAAGCCGTCAAGCAATTCCTCAAGGAGAACGGAGCCTGGATCGCCGGCGGAGTGCTGCTGGCTCTCGCGATCATTTTCGGATCGCGCTTCTATCGGGACCATACCAACCAGGAAGGCATGGCCGCCTCCACGCTGTTCGGCGCCGCGACCACGGCGCTCGAAGCCAACGATCGCACCAAGTCGCGCACGCTGGCGGACACCATCATCAAGGATCACTCCGGTACGCCGTATGCCGACCAGGCCCGCCTGCTGCTGGCGCGCCTCGACGTGGACGAAGGCAAATCCCTGAATGCCGTCGCGCCCCTGACCCAGGTCATGAGCGATTCCAAGGACTCGGAGCTGCGCAACGTGGCGCGTCTGCGGCTGGCACGCATCCAGGTCGACCAGGGCAAGCCCGATGAAGCGCTGAAGACGCTCGCCGATCCGATTCCGCAGGGTTTCGCGACCCCGTACCGCGAGGTGCGCGGCGATGCCTATGCCGCCAAGAAGGACACCGCCGCCGCCGTGACCGAATATCAGGCGGCGCTCGCGAGCGCCGATCCGGGCGGCATCGTCGCCTCGGTGCTGGGCCTCAAGATCCAGGATCTCGGCGGATCCCCGGGTCCGGCGATGAAGATGAAGACCGTGTCCACCGACAGCCAACCCAAGGCCAAACCCTGATGCGACACCTGTTTCCCTTGACCCTGGCCGCGCTCCTGGTCGCGGCGGGCTGCAGCAAGGACAAGGACGTCGAGCCTCCCGCCACCCTGGTGAAGTTCCCCCCGACGCTTCCCGTCAAGAAGCTCTGGGGCGAGGGCGTGGGCGGCGGCAAGAAGCAGGCCAAGCTGCGCCTCGGGCTGGGTCCCGCCGTGGACAACGGCATGGTGTTCGCAGCCTCCCACAAGGGTGAGGTGCTCGCCGTGTCCTTGGACACGGGCAAGAACGCCTGGGTCAAGAAGCTGAAGTTGCCGCTGTCGGCCGGACCGTCCGCCGGCCAGGGTGTGGTCGTTCTCGGATCGAGCAAAGGCGTGCTGGTCGAGCTCGATGAGGCCACCGGCAAGGAGCTCTGGCGCGCGCACGTAAATTCCGAGCTGCTGTCGGCACCCGCGATCGGTGAGAAGGTCGTCGCGATGCGCTCGGTCGACGGCCGGCTGCATGGGTTCGACAAGGGGAATGGCAAGGAGCTCTGGTCGGTCGAGCAGCAGGTCCCGCGCTTGAGCCTGCGCGGCACGGCGACACCGATCATCGTCAAGGACGTGGCGATCAGCGGCTTCGACAACGGCAAGGTGATGGCGGTGTCGCTCACTTCCGGCGACACCGTGTGGGACTCGGCGCTTGCCTCGCCGCACGGCCGCACCGAGCTCGATCGGCTGGTGGACATCGATTGCGAGGTGCACGCCGTCGGCGACAACGTCTTCGCGGTCGGTTTCCAGGGACGCTCGGCCATGCTGGCGCTCGACTCGGGACAAGTCTGGTGGGCCCACGACATGTCGAGCTACCGCGGCATGGCGGTCGATGAGGAAAATCTCTACGTCACCCAGGCGGACGGGATCGTCGTGGCCCTGCGCCAGCGCGACGGCTCGGAGATCTGGCGCAACCAGAAGATGAAGCTGCGCCGCCTGAGCACGCCGGTCCTGACCAGCACCGCCGTGGTGGTCGCGGACTTCGAGGGCTACCTGCACTGGATGGACAAGCGCACCGGCGCCTTGGTCGCGCGCGAGCGCATTGCCAAGGAGCGGGTGTCCAACGCACCCGCGGCTTCGGGCGACATCGTCGTCGTCATGACCGATCGAGGCAAGCTCGCGGCCTACCGCGCGTCGCCGGCCGCGGCGCCCGCCGCTTCGAGCGCACCGCCCGCCGCAGCGCCCGCGACACCGAGCCCCGAAGCAGCTCCCGCGGCGACCGAAGGAACGCCCCCAGCGGCTCCCGCGGCGACCCCGGCCGCGCCGGCCGAAGCCGCGCCGGCGCCTGCGCCCGCATCTGCGCCCGCGCCCGAGGCGGTACCGCCCTCGCCGGCGGCACCGTCGTCACCGGCAGCGCAGCCGCCGGTGCCGTCGTCGCCAGCGCCATCGTCGCCCGCGCCGTCGCAATCGTCGCCGTCGTCACCCGCGCCGGCGCCGGCGCCGCAGAGCGAGCCCGCGCCGGCACCTTCGAATCCTGCGCCGCCGCCGCCGCCGTCGCAGCCGCACTGACATCGGATGGATATGCAGTTCGTTGCCGTCCAGAATGGCGCTCGGCGAGGCCTTCGTCGGATTCACGGGCGCGCAGGATGCTTCCGGTAGTCGCACTGATCGGTCGACCCAACGTAGGCAAGTCGACGCTCTTCAACGCCCTGACGGGCACGCGGGACGCGCTGGTCGCGGACCTCCCCGGGCTGACGCGCGACCGCCAGTATGGCTATGCGCGGCGGGGCAGGGTGCCCTGCATCGTCGTGGACACCGGCGGGTTGGTCGAGAGGGCGGACCACATCGAGAGCCTGATGGTGGCACAGACCGAGCGCGCCATTGCAGAGGCCGACCGCCTCATCGTGCTCGTGGACGGCCGTGCGGGAATCACCCCGCAGGATCGCTTCGTGGCCGACCTCGCCCGCCGCAGCGGCAAGCCCATCATGCTGGCCGTCAACAAGACCGAAGGCCACGATCGGGACGTGGCGGTCGCGGAATTCCATCAGCTCGGCATGGGCGAGCCGCTCGCGATTTCCGCGGCCCATGACCAGGGCGTGATTTCGCTGCTCGATGCGGCGCTCGACGGCCTCGAGCCCGATCCGGGCGATGGGCCGGAGAACGAAAGCATCAAGGTGGCCGTGATCGGCCGGCCGAATGTCGGCAAGAGCACGTTGATCAACCGGCTCCTCGGTGAGAATCGCGTGGTGACGTTCGATGAGCCCGGCACGACCCGCGATGCCGTGCTGGTGCCCTTCGAGCGCGACGGCAAGCGCTATACGCTCATCGACACCGCGGGCGTACGCCGCCGCGCCCGCGTCGAGGAGTCGATCGAGAAGTTCAGCGTCATCAAGACGCTGCAGGCGATCGAGAGCGCGAACGTCGTGATCGTGGTGATGGACGCGCACGACACGGTCGCGGAGCAGGACGCGAGCCTCCTCGGCACGGTGATCGAGCAGGGCCGGGCTCTGGTGCTCGCAGTCAACAAATGGGACAACATTCCCACGGAGCAGCGCGACGCCATCCGCGGCCAGATCGTCGAGCGGCTGAAATTCGCGGATTTCGCCCCGTTGCATTTCATCTCTGCGCGCCACGGCAGCGGCGTCGGCGGGCTGTTCGATGCCGTGCGCCAGGTGTACGCGGCGGCGACGCGGGAGATGAGCACCCCCGAGCTCACGCGGGTGCTCGAGGCGGCCATCGAGAGTCACCAGCCGCCGCTCGTGAGCGGTCGGCGCATCAAGCTGCGCTACGCCCACCAGGGCGGCCGCAACCCGCCCGTGGTGGTGATCCACGGCAACCAGATCGACCACGTTCCGGACGCCTATCGCCGCTACCTCGTGAACGTGTATCGCAAGGCGTTCGATCTCGCCGGCACGCCGGTCCGGATCACGTTCCGGGGCGATGAGAACCCGTTTGCCGGCAAACGCAACCCCTTGACCCCGCGCCAGGTGCGCAAGCGGCGCCGGCTGATTCAACGCCACAAGCACTAGAGGTCGGCCGCCGCGCCTCACTTGAAGGCACGCCCGCCCGCGGGGCGCCCTGCTTCGGTGCAAGGCGCGCGTGCGGCGGATCCGCCGTCCCGCTAACTCTCTGATCGCGCTCCACTCTTTGCGCGTGGCATGAGCGGTGCTTGCATCCCGCGATCGGTACCGCCATGAAGCTCATCACCGCCATCATCAAACCGTTCAAGCTGGACGATGTGCGCCGTGCGGTGGGCGAGGTTGGAGTGCAAGGCATCACCGTCACCGAGGTGCGCGGCTTCGGGCGGCAGCGGGGGCACACCGAGATCTATCGCGGCGCCGAGTATCTGATCGAGTTCGTGCCCAAGACCAAGCTCGAGATCGCCGTGGTCGACGAGCTGGTCGACCCGGTGATCGAAGCGGTGGCCAAGGCCGCTCACACCGGCAAGGTGGGCGACGGCAAGATTTTCGTGTTCGACCTGGAGCAGGTCGTTCGCATCCGCACGGGCGAGCGGGACGCGGGCGCCATTTGACCCATGGGGAGTGTTCGATGAGCAAGCCGCCGAGATCGGTGCTATTGGGCGTTTTGGCCCTGTTTTGTGCAAGCGCTTGCGCCGCTGCGCCCGCCGAGCCCACAATCGTCGCCGCATCGTCGCTGAATTCCGGGGACACCGCGTGGATGCTGGTCTCCACGGCCCTGGTCCTGCTCATGTCGATTCCCGGCCTGGCGCTGTTCTATGGAGGAATGGTCCGCAAGAAGAACGTGCTCGCGACGCTGATGCAGACCTTCGCCATCGTGTGCCTCGTCACCCTGCTCTGGTGGCTGGTCGGCTATTCCTGGGCGTTCACGCCCGGCGGTGCCATGTACGGCGGCGCCGGCCGCGCGTTCTTCAACGGCATGACGTTCATCCAGGGCACGACGCCGAGGCTGTCCGTATCGCACCTCGCCCCCACGATTCCCGAGACCGTCTACGCCATGTTCCAGATGACGTTTGCCGCGATCACGCCGGCGCTGATCGCGGGTGCGTTCGCCGACCGGATGAAGTTCTCGGCCATGCTGGTGTTCATGGCGGCGTGGTCGCTCCTGGTCTACGTGCCGATCGCGCACATGGTGTGGGAGCCCACGGGCTGGCTCAACAAGGCCCACGTGCTCGACTACGCCGGAGGCACGGTGGTGCACATCAACGCGGGGGTCGCCGGGCTCGCGAGCTGCCTGGTGCTCGGCAAGCGCCTGGGCTACGGGCGGGAGGCCATGGCGCCGCACAATCTCACCTTGACCCTCATCGGCGCGTCGCTTCTCTGGGTGGGCTGGTTCGGCTTCAACGCCGGGTCGGCCGGCGCCGCGGACGGGCGCGCGGGGCTCGCCATGCTGGTGACCCAGATGGCGACCGCGGCCGCGGCGTTCTCGTGGATGATCGCGGAGTGGATAGGCCGCGGAAAGCCCAGCGTGCTCGGCATCGCGTCGGGCGCCGTGGCCGGGCTCGTCGCCGTGACTCCGGCATCCGGGTTCGTCGGTCCATCGGCGGCCGTGGTGATCGGGGCCGCCGCCGGGGTGCTGTGCTTCGTTGCGGCAACCTCGTTGAAGCACGTATTCAAGTATGACGACTCGCTGGATGCCTTCGGCGTCCATGGCATCGGCGGCATCGTCGGCGCATTGCTCACCGGGGTGTTCGCCAGCAAGGAAATCAGCGGCATGGAGGGCTCGGTGCTGGTCCAGTTGAAGGGGGTGCTCGTGACCCTGGTGTACGGGTTTGCGGTCAGCTATGTGATCCTGATCGTCATCGACAAGACCCTGGGGCTGCGCGTCAGCGAGGAGCAGGAGCGGGAGGGCCTCGACATCTCGCTGCACGGGGAGAGCATCGAGTAGGGTAAAATGGCGCCATGCCGATCCTCGATCTGATCGTGGTGGTCGCGGGCCTGGTGCTCCTGTCCGGGTTCCGTGTGGCGCAGGAGTACGAGCGCGGCGTGGTATTCCGCCTCGGCCGCTTCAGAGGGCTGCGCGGTCCCGGGCTCTACTGGATCATCCCGCTCGGCATCGAGCGCGCGGTGCGCATCGACATCCGCACGCGCACCGTGTCCGCTGAGCAGCAGGAGACCATCACCCGCGACAGCGTCACCATCAAGGTGAACGCCGTGCTCTGGTATCGCATCGTGGATGCGGCGAAGGCGGTGATCGCGGTGGCGGATGCACCGGCCGCGGTGTACCAGCTCGCCTTGACCAGTCTGCGCAACATCATCGGCCAGCACGATCTCGATGAGATCCTGCAGGAGCGCAACAAGATCAACGCCCTGCTCAGCGACAACATCAGCGGCTCGACCAGCGAATGGGGTCTCGAGGTGCAGCGCTTCGAGATGAAGGACGTGGAGCTGCCGGTCGCGATGCAACAGGTGATGGCCATGCAGGCCGAGGCGATCCGCGAGAAGCGCGCCCGCATCATCAAGGCTGAGGCCGAGCTCGAGGCGTCGCTCAAGCTTTCGGCCGCGGCGCACCAGATCACCGCGAATCCGGCGGCGCTCGAGCTGCGGCGCATGCAGATGATCTCCGAGGTCGGCGCCGAGAACAACAGCACCACGGTCATCATGATCCCCTCGGACTTCGTCTCGCTGGCGCACAATCTGAGCGACTTCCTGCAGCGGCAGGCGCATACGGAACAAAAGCCGTGATCTCCCGCGGGCACGGCAGGCAGGCCCTGCAGCCCCGCGCGCACCGGCAGGTCCCGGCAGGCGCTGCGCTGGCGCGTCTGGCGGTTTGCGCGGTGCTCGCGCTCCCGGCGACGCTCGCGGCTGCGGGTGCGGACACGCCGGCGCCCAAGGACTCGGCGCCGGGATCGAGCGGCGCGGCGCCCCCCGCGGAGGCGTCGATCCCGTTCGCCGATCACGGCGGCATCTACAACTGGGAGGTCATCGACGACCGGACGATGCTGCTCCAGGATCGCGACAATCGGTGGTACAGGGCCACCTTGCTGTTTTCCTGCCAGGGCCTCACGTTCAAGCAACGCGTCGGCTTCGTTGCGAATCCCGACGGCAGCTTCGACAAGATGAGCGCGCTCCAGGTGGGCGACCAGCGCTGTCCGCTGAAATCGCTCACCCGGACCGGGCCGCCGCAAAGAAAGCCGGAGGCCAAAAGCAAGGATACGTGATCCAGGTCTCATCGAGGCCGCGATTTCGGCGGGTAGTCTTGCGTATTCGACCGGAGCAAACGAATGAGCAATCCCTACGACACGGCGAAGGATCGAACCTCGATCCTCGGGCCGACCCTCTCCTTCAAAGGCGACCTCGAGGCCGATGAGGACCTGCTGATCCAGGGCCGCATCGAAGGGTCCATCGCCCACACCCAGCGCTTGACGGTCGGCCCGCAGGGCAACGTCAAGGCGAACATCCACGCCCAGCTCATCATCGTCGAGGGGACGGTCGACGGGGACCTGCGCGCCGAGAAGTCCGTATTGGTCAAATCCACCGCGACCGTGTGCGGCAACATCGTGGCACCCTCGGTCAGCATCGCCGAGGGCGCGAACTTCAGCGGCAGCATCGACATGGGTGGGCGCAAGGGCCCGGCGGCAGCGACGGTCAAGCCCGCGGGAGCAGCGTGATGTCCTGGTTCAAGAAGGACGATGACCTCATGCCCAACCCCGCATCGAGCGGGCGTGGGTCGCACCCCGAGTCTTCGCCGCGGCGTCCCGAGCCGCGCGAGCCGCGTCCGGAGCCGAGAACACCGGCCCCGCGCATCGAGCGCGTCGAGTCGCGCGCGCCGGAAGCCCGCAGACCCGAGCCCCGTTCGCCGGAGCCGCGCTCTCCGGAGCTCCGTGCGTCCGAGCCGCGAGCGCCCGAGTCGAGGACTGCCGACCCCCGGAGCCTCGAGAGAGGGCCGGCCGAATCGAAGGGGGCCGAGTCGAGAGCAGCCGAGGCAAGGGCGGTTGAGGCGCGCTCCGCGGAGGCACGCTCCGCCGAGCCGCGGCAGAGCGAGGCTCGCCCCGAGCCGCGCGCTGCGGAGCCGGCATCGCGTCCGTCCGTGCTCGGCCCGACTTTGCGGTTTCGCGGCGAGCTCTCCGCCCAGGAGGATCTGATCGTCCAGGGCAGCGTCGAGGGCACGATCACGCATACGCAGACTCTCACCATCGGAACCGACGGCTCGATGAAGGGCAACATCCGCGCCCGGGTCATCATCGTCGACGGCAAGGTGGAGGGCGACCTGCACGCGACGGAGTCGGTCAGCATCCGCGCGACGGCCAAGGTCCGCGGCAACGTCTTCGCGCCGCGGATCTCGGTGGCGGAGGGCGCATACCTCAACGGTCAGGTGGACATGCAGCCTGCCGCTGCACCGGTCCAGGACCAGACCGTACGCATACGCCAGCTCGGCGGCGCACCGGCCGATGCCCCGGCGGGCTCAGGCTCCCGGCAGGAATAGCTCCGGATCGACCCAGGCCCGGTTCAAGCTCAGGCCCCAATGCAGATGAGGGCCGGTTGCGCGGCCGGTCATTCCGACGGCGCCGATCCGGGCGCCGGCGGCGACGCGCTCGCCCGGCTTCACGTCGATCGCGCTCAGATGGCAGTACATGCTGATGAGCCCGCGGCCGTGATCGATGAGCACCGTGTTGCCATTGAAGAAAAAATTGCCGGTGTCGACCACCGTGCCTGCGAGGGGGGCGAGAACGGGCGTGCCGCTCGCGGCCGCGATGTCCATGCCGGTGTGCGGATTGCGCGACTCCCCGTTGAACACCCGGCGCATGCCGAACGAGCTCGAGCGGACGCCGGGTATGGGCGGCGGGAAGCGCAGGGACTGCGGCGCCTCGTCGCTCCACCGGTCGAGCGCATGATCGATGCGCACGCGCTCGAGCTTGATCCGGGCCAGGTCCGCGGGCGAAGGATTCACCTGCCGCGGCGCCACTTTCAGCGATTGGGTCAGGTAATGCTTGTCGATGATCGGGAAGTCGAGAGCTCGGCGGCCGCTCGAGTCGTGCAGCACGACCTCCTCCGTTCCCGGGGTCGCGGACAGGGGAATTCCGACCACCGCCACCCAGCCTTCGCCTTCCGGGACGACCAGTGCGCGATGGTCGTTCGCTTCCACGTAAGGTGCGGTCGTCCCTTGCGACGGCAGGCGCACGAGCTTCACGCCGCCGGGCACTGCGCTCTCCTCAGGGAGCGCGAACGGGTGGCCCGGGGCGGCCGTCGCCGCCGCTCTGGCGCCGGCGCTGCCGGCGCTGGTGCGGCTGGTCGTGCTGGCGGCGAAGGCTGCGCCGACGACGAGGGTTGAGGTCACGGCGACGGTTGCGCTCATAGCGAAGGCGGAGCAGAAGGCAAGCTCGCGGCGAAGCCACGGTTTCATGACGAACGCTCGACCCGCGCCCGCACGCTCCCATGCTCGAGTTGTGCCTCGATCATCGTTCCAGCGTTCGCTTTGCCGGAGTCGCGCAGGATCTCGCCGCTTTCGAGCTTGACGATGGCGTAGCCGCGGGCGAGGGTCTTCAAGGGGCTGAGGGCGTCGAGCTTGCTGGAGATCGGCGCGAAGCGCTCGCGCGCGCGGCGGGCGCTTTCGGGCCCGATCACCGTGAGACGCGTCGAGAGCGGCTGCAGGCGCGCCTGGGCGCGGCGCGTGGCTTCAGGACCCGCGATGCGCAGCCGTGCGAGCAAGGCTCGGTAGTGGGCCGCCGTGTCGCGCAATGCGGCCGCCGGGCTCGCCTGCCAGAGCCGGCTCTGCTCGTCGGCGAGCGTCGCCCGGTGCGAGTGCAGAATCTGGCGGATCGCTCGCACCAGGCACTCCTCCAGCTCATCGACCCGCTGAATCTGCCCATCCAGCTGCGCGCGGGGGCCGGCCAGCGCCGCGCGCCCGGCGAGCCACTTGAGACGCTCGCGGTGCTGCTCCAGCCTGTGGCGCATGTCGCGCCACAGGCGCGAGGACAGCCGCTCGAGGGCGGTGTGCCATTCGTCCGCGTGAGGCACCACCAGCTCGGCCGCGGCGGAGGGCGTCGGCGCCCGAACGTCCGCCGCGAAGTCGGCGATGGTGAAATCCACCTCGTGGCCGACGCCGGTGACGATGGGAATCGGCGAGGCGGCGATTGCGCGGGCGAGGCGCTCGTCGTTGAACGCCCAGAGATCCTCGAGCGACCCGCCGCCGCGCGCGAGGATGAGCACGTCGCACTCGCCGCGCCGGGCCGCGAGCCCGAGGGCGGCGATGATCTCCGCCGCGGCCGTCGCGCCCTGGACGGACACAGGATGGATCAGCACGGCAGCCGCCGGAAAGCGCCTCGCCAGCACGTGCAGTATGTCGCGGACCGCCGCGCCGGTCGGCGAGGTGATGACGCCGATCCGCCTCGGCAGCTTCGGCAGCGCGCGCTTGCGCTCCTGGGCGAACAGTCCCTCGGCCATGAGCTTCGCGCGCAGCTCCTCGAACTGGCGCTTCAGGGCGCCGAGCCCCGAGTCCTCCATGTGGTCGACGATGAGCTGGTATTCGCCGCGGGGCTCATAGAGGCCGATGCGCGCCCGCACCAGCACTTTCTGGCCGTCCCGCGGGGCGAAGACGCAGAGCATGTTCCGCTGCCGGAACATCGCGCAGCGCACCTGGGCGTTCGCATCCTTGAGCGAAAAGTACCAGTGGCCCGATCCGGGCCGCGAGAGGTTCGAGATCTCGGCCTCCAGCCAGAGCGCCCCGAAGCCCCGCTCGAGCAGCACCCGCACCTCGCGGTTGAGCCGCGAAACACTGTAAATGTCGCGCTCCGGGCGGCCGGGCGCTGCGGGGAATTCCACGGCTTCCATGCGGGGATGATAGCGGTTTACCGAACCCCCAGCGCAAGGTACAATGCGCCGCCTCTTAGATGAACCCGTGACGCTCCCTATGCGTATCCTAGAAGAGGCCCTCACTTTCGACGACGTTCTGCTCGTGCCGGCCTACTCCGAGGTGCTGCCGCGCGAGGTGTCGCTGTCCACGCAGCTGACCCGCAAGATCCGCGTGAACCTTCCGGTGGTCTCGGCCGCCATGGACACGGTGACCGAAGCCCGGCTTGCCATCACCATCGCCCAGGAAGGCGGCATCGGCATCATTCACAAGAACATGTCGATCAACAACCAGGCCCGTCAGGTGTTGCGCGTCAAAAAATTCGAGAGCGGCGTGATCAGCGATCCGATCACCGTGCGCCCGGACATGACCATCCGCCAGGTGATCGAGCTCACCCGGGCCAAGAACATCTCGGGCGTGCCCGTGGTGATGGGGACCAAGGTGGTCGGCATCGTCACGCACCGGGATCTGCGCTTCGAGACCAAGCTCGACTCGCCCGTCTCCTCGGTGATGACCCCCAAGGAGCGCCTGGTCACGGTGCGGGAGAACGCGCCCAAGGACGAAGTCCTCGCCCTGCTGCACAAGCATCGCATCGAGAAGGTCCTGGTCGTCGCCGGCGATCACGAGTTGAAGGGGATGATCACGGTCAAGGACTTCCAGAAGGCCACCGAGTTTCCCACCGCGTGCAAGGACGAGAGCGGCCGGCTGCGCGTGGGCGCGGCGGTCGGCACCGCGCCCGACACCCTCGACCGGGTCGCGGCGCTGCACGAGGCCGGCGTCGACGTGGTCGTGGTCGACACCTCGCACGGGCACTCGCGCGGCGTGCTCGAGACCGTGTCGAAGATCAAGGCCCGGTTCGGCGACCTGCAGGTGATCGGCGGCAACATCGTCACCGCCGAGGCGGCGCTCGACCTGGTCAAGCACGGCGCCGACGGGGTCAAGGTCGGCATCGGGCCGGGCTCGATCTGCACGACGCGGGTCGTTGCGGGCGTCGGGGTGCCGCAGATCAGCGCGATCGCGCGCGTCTCCAAGGCGCTCGAGAACACCGGCGTGCCTCTCATCGGCGACGGCGGAATCCGCTACTCCGGCGACATCGCCAAGGCGGTGGCGGCGGGCGCCCACTGCGTGATGATCGGCGGCATGTTCGCCGGCACCGAGGAATCGCCCGGCGAAGTGGAGTTGTATCAGGGCGCCTCGTACAAGGCTTACCGCGGCATGGGCTCGCTCGGTGCGATGGCGCAGGCGCACGGGTCGAGCGACCGGTATTTCCAGGACACGACCACGGAGCTCGAGAAGCTCGTGCCCGAGGGCATCGAGGGGCGCGTGCCCTACAAGGGCAGCCTGGTCTCGATCCTGCACCAGCTCTCCGGCGGCCTGCGCGCCGCCATGGGCTACACGGGGTCGAGCAGCATCGAGGAGATGCGCACGCGGCCGTACTTCGTGCGCATCACCACGGCGGGCGTGCGCGAGAGCCACGTGCACGACGTGACCATCACCAAGGAAGCGCCGAACTACCGAGTGAGCTGATTTGGACATTCACGCCGATCGCGTGCTGATCCTGGATTTCGGCGCGCAGTACACGCAGCTCATCGCGCGCCGGGTGCGCGAGCTCGGTGTCTATTCCGAGATCTACTCCTGCGACGTCGACGGCGAGGCCGTCAGACGCTTCGCACCCAAGGCCGTCATTCTGTCCGGCGGTCCGGAATCCGTCTACGACACCAAGGGCCACACCGCGCCGCGCGAGGTGTTCGACTCCGGCGTGCCGGTGCTCGGCATCTGCTATGGCATGCAGACCATGGCCGCGCAGCTCGGCGGTCAGGTCGAGTCGGCCAGCCATCGCGAGTTCGGCGCCGCCCAGGTGCGGCCGAGCGGCACCTCCCGGCTGCTCGACGGGCTCGAGGACAACCGCGATGCCGGCGGCCGGCCCCTGCTCGACGTATGGATGAGCCACGGCGATCACGTCGTGAAGCTCCCGCCCGGTTTCGCGGCAATCGGCTCGAGCGACAACGCGCCGCTCGCCGCGATGGCCGACGAGGCGCGGCGCTACTACGGCGTTCAGTTCCATCCCGAGGTGACCCACACGCTGCAGGGACGGGAGATTCTCCGGCGGTTCGTGCGGGAGATCGCGGGCTGTGCCGCGACCTGGGACACCGGCAACATCATCGAGGACGCGGTCGTGCGGGTGCGCGCGACGGTCGGGGCCGACAAGGTGCTCCTCGGGCTGTCCGGCGGCGTCGACTCGTCGGTGCTCGCCGCGCTGTTGCACAAGGCGATCGGCGATCAACTGACGTGCGTGTTCGTGGATCACGGACTGCTCCGGCTCGGCGAGGGCGATCAGGTGATGGCGACGTTCGCCGAGCACATGGGCGTGCGCGTCATCCGCGTCGACGCCGAGCAGAGGTTTCTCGCGGCGCTCGCCGGCGAGAGCGATCCCGAGAAGAAGCGCAAGATCATCGGC
>DATAYZ010000077.1:0-16431 GCA_036272295.1 Steroidobacteraceae bacterium | reverse complement strand
CTAATCACCGCATTTAGGCCGCGCGTCATTGGACGGCCGGACATCGTCCGTCGGGCCCCCTACCGTTAGCAGTCACCGACCAGCTCTTACCCGGAGGAGCCGGCCCGCCCTGCCTGGAGCCTGTGCCGCGCGGCCTAACGCATCGAGGCGGAGAGCCGCTGATGGGCGGTCGCCGCCTCCATCCAGAGCTTGACCCGCTGCGCGTCCGCGACCCGGGTGTACTTGCCGAACGAGTCGAGCAGCACGATCACGACGGGGCGGCGGTCGATGACGGCATCCATCACCAGGCACCGGCCCGCCTCGGCGATGTAGCCGGTCTTCTGCACGATGATGTTCCAGGACGGATTTGCAACCAGGTTGTCCGTGTTGCGGAACTCGACCAGGTGCCGGTGCACCTTCACGCTGTAGCTCCGGTCGGTCGAGTAGTTGCGAATGGTGGCGCTGCGCGAGGCGGCGACCACCAGCTTGGCGAGATCGGCCGGGCTCGCGACGTTCTCGCTGGACAGACCGGTCGCGTCGACGAAGTGTGCGCTCGTCATGCCGAGCGCCCCGGCCTTGGCGTTCATGGCGGCGACCAGCGCGGTCATTCCGCCGGGGTAGTTGTTGCCGAGCGCATGCGCCGCCCGGTTCTCGGACGACATCAAGGCGAGGTGCATCAGGTCACCCCGCGTCAGGACGGTGCCCACGGCGAGCCGCGAGAACCCGCCCTTGGGGTAGTCGCGCTCGGCATTGGTGATGCTGAGCGGCTGGTCGAGCGGCTGCTTCGCCTCCAGCACGACGAGAGAGGTCATCAACTTGGTGATGGAAGCGATCGGCATCGGCGCATCCGCGTGCCGGGAATAGAGCACCGAGGAATCGTTCGGGTCGATGATGAGCACCGAGCTCGACCGGAGCCGGGGTTCCGGCATCATCTTCGCGCCGGCGTCGAAGGCCAACAGGGTGAGGCTCAAGACCGCTGCCGACATCTTGAGCAGGGAGGCCTTGCGATGAAAGGACATGAACGATCTCTGGGTCCGGAGCCTGTAAGACCGGCAAAGTGACACAAGGACCACCCGCCGCCCGTGATGCAGCGCTAACTTTGCCATTATTTTTGGGAAAGTCCAGCACATTCAGCCGGTTGTGCGTATGTTCTCAGCCTCCTGCCTCGGCTCCCGGCGCCCGGCGCAGCTCCTTGTCCCGGTACATCTTGCGATCCGCGATCGCCCGGAGCTCGCGCATGTCGCGGCCATCCTTGGGATAGTTGACGGCGCCGATGCTGACCGAGCATCGGATCATGCGCGAGCGCAGGTCCAGCGTCGTCTTGTACACGTTGTGGCGCACGCGCTTGACCACGGCCTCGGCGATCTCGGGCGTCGCCCCGGGCAGGAGCACGGCGAACTCGTCTCCGCCGAAGCGCGCGGCGTGATCGCTGCTGCGAATGCTCCTCTGCAGACAGCGTGCGACCAGCGTGATGGCGCTGTTGCCGGCTTCGTGCCCGAAGCTCTCGTTGATGTCCTTGAGCTTGTCCATGTCCACCATCAGCAATGCGTAGACGCCGCGGCCGCGCTCGCTCGCCGCGTGCTCGCGCTGCCACGTCTCGTTGAACATGCGCTGATTGAGCAGCCCGGTGAGGGGATCGGTCTGCGCCAGATTCTCGATTCGCTCGCGTGCTTCGGTGATGTCCGCGGACAACGTCGAGGTGAGATAGCCGATCAGCAGGAACGGCGCGAGCTGTCCGACGGCCTGGCCGGCGTAAGCGAGCGAGAGGATCTCGGTGCCGGGCGTGGCCGCCGCGAGCGTGACGTGGCAGAGCGCGATCACGCCGACCTGCGCCAGCGTCACCACGCGTCCCAGGGTGAGCGCCGAGAGCATCATCGGCAGCAGGAAGAGGTTGAACAGCGGGCTCTGGCTCCGGCCGCTCAGCCACATCGCGCAGGCGATGAACAGCACCATCGACCACGATTCCACCATGAGCCGTGCGCGCGTATGGCCGCGAAACAGCCGTACCCGGAAGGTCAGGATCGCGGCCAGGAAGACGGCGAGCAGCGCGAGCGCCGGCCACGGATGCAGGGTGAGCGCATGCGACCAGAGCAGCACCAACGCCGTCAGCGCGAGACAGAGGATCTCGATGGAGCGGGTGCTGCGCATCTCAAGGCTCGTTGCGGCGTCGACGCGGCGGGCTGCGGCGGTCCATGGCGCAGAAATCCTAGCGCGACGCGGCGGTGACGCTGCCGCCGCCGGACGAGGGCACCTTCAGCTCCTCGAGCGCACGCTTGACCTCGGGGTCCCGTTGCACGAGCGGCGCATTCGCGGGAACGTCGGGCGGCTTCTGATCGCGCGGCAGCTCGATGTCCGGAGTGATGCCGCGATGATTGATGGACACGCCGGAAGGTGTGTAATAGAGCGAGGTGGTGAGCTTGATGGCGCGATCGCCGGACAGCGGGATGACCGTCTGCACGGAGCCCTTGCCGAACGTGGTGCGTCCCATGAGCCTGGCGCGATGATTGTCGTGCAAGGCGCCCGCCACGATCTCGGCGGCCGACGCCGAGCCGCCGTTCGCCAGGATCACGATGGGGGCGCCGTTCAGCGCGTCTCCCGGGGTGGCGTCCATCTCGAATTTGGACTCCGGCGTCCGCCCCTTCGCCGTGACGATGACGCCCGAGGTCAGGAAGGTGTCCGACACCGCGACCGCGGCCTCGAGAACGCCGCCCGGATTGTTGCGCAGATCGAGCACCAGCCCCTTGAGCGGCGCGCCATTGTGCTTGCGCAGGTCCTTGAGCGCGGCCTCCACGTCATCGCCCGTGGTCTCGCTGAACTCCGAGATCCTGAGATAGGCCATGCCCGGCTCGAGCATCTCGCTGCGGACACTCTTCAGCTCGACTCGCGAGCGCTTCAGGGTGAACTGCAGCGGCTCGGTGTTGCCCTGGCGCAGGATGCCGATCTTGACCGTCGTGCCCTCCTTGCCGCGCATGCGCCCGATGGTGTCGGACAAGGTGGTGGTATTGACCGGGACGCCGTCGATGGTCGCGATGATGTCGCCCGAGCGAATCCCCGCGAGCGCCGCCGGCGATCCCTCGAGGGGGGAGACGACCACGACCTCATCGTCCTCCATGGATACCTCGATGCCGACGCCGGAGTACTCGCCGGAGCTCGAGATCTTGACCTCGTCGTATTCGTCGCCGTCGAGAAACGCCGAATAGGGATCGAGCGAGGAGACCATGCCGCGGATGGCGGACTGCAGCAGCTGATGATCGTCGACCGGATTCACATAATCGTGCTTGACCCGCTCCAGCACTTCCGCGAGCAGGCGCGCGTCGGCCCAGGGCATGTCGCTGTGGTCTGCTTCCGGCGGAGCTGCGATGGCCGGGAGGAGGGCTAGAGATGCGCCGAGCACACCGGCACCGAGCAGCAGGAGGGGTCGTGTCATCGGCTTGAGCATACGTGCCGCTGCGGCGCGCCGCTACCGGGAGCGCGCCGACTTATGGATTGGGTCTCAGCTCAAGGGCTCGGGCGCAGCCAGAGGCGCGGGTCGACGGTCTTTCGGCCCTCGCGGATCTCGAAATATAGCTGCGGAGCAGCAGCGGCCGTCTCGCTCAGGCCCGCGATGACATCGCCGGGCGCGACCGAGTCACCGACGGATTTGTAGAGCACCTCGGCGTGACCGTACAACGTCATGTATCCCCCGCTGTGCGCGATGATCATCAGAAGACCGAGTCCCTGCAGCCAGTCGGCATAGACCACCCGGCCGAAATAGGGTGCGCGCACCTTGGCGCCGCGCGTGCCTTCGATGGTCTCGCCGGGGAGCTTGGGGCCCGCCCCCCCGCTCGACATCCCTTCCTGATACCGCCCGACCACACGGCCTGCGATCGGCCAGGGCAGCTTCCCGCGCATGGCAGCGAAACTCTGCTTGGAGTCCACCGGATAGTCCTGCAGCACCCGCTCGAGATCCGCGACCAGCGACTCCACCGCCTGTTCCTCGCGCTTCAAGTCCGCGAGCTCGTGGCTGCCGCTGGCGACGCGCTTGGTGAGCGCCGCCACGGCATCCGCGCGCTCCGTTCGCGCCGCCTCGAGGGCCGTCATCTCCCGCGCGGCGTCGCCCTCGAGCGCCCGGAGCTTCGCGGTTTCCTGCTCGATGTCGCCGACCAGCTGCGCGACTCGCTGTACGTTGCGCTGGATCTCCTCGATCCTGGCGCTGCGCTCCTGCGCGAAATAGGCGTAATAGGCGAGCGTGCGCCCGAAGGTCGCCGGGTTGCTCTGGCTCAGCAACAGCTTGAAATCCTGCTGCCGGCCGATCTCGTAGGCGGCGCGCACCTCTCCGGCGAGGAACGTCCGCTCGGCGTCGAGCTCGTGCCGCCCCCGCTCCTCCTCGCTCTCCAGCTCGGCCCGATGTCGCTGGGCGGCGCTTTCCGCCGCACGGATCGTGTCGAGATTCTGGCGCTTGGCGGTGACGCCGAGCTCGGCCTGGCGCAGGCGTGCGCTCTCGGCATCGCGCTGCTTGAGCTCATCGCCGAGCCGGTTGGTGAGCGTGCTGATGCGCGCGCGCACGGCCGCGAGCTTGGCCTTGGCCTGCGCCGAATCGCCCGGAGCGCGCGCGTCCGCGCCCGAGGCCGCGGCCAGAGCCGCCAGGCACACATATGTGATGCAAAGATGACCGCTGGCTCGCATGCTGGACCGCAAGCATACAAGCCTCCTGCCCGCTGCTATACTTGCCCGCCCGAAAAAGCGGTTTTTCCTCGATGCAGCGACTGTTCGAATACACGAGCAACCACCCCTACCTCGTGGCCGCGGCGGTGGTTGCGGCGATCGTCGTCGCCGTCTACGAGATTCGCGAGCGCATCCAGGCCTTTGCGGCTCTGTCTTCTGCCGAAGCGGTGCGCCTCATGAATCACGGCGCGCTGGTGCTCGACCTGCGCGGCAAGGAGGCATACGACGCCGGACATATCGGCGATGCGCGCAACGTGCCCCTGTCCGAGCTCGAGTCGCAGGCCGAATCGCTGAAAAAGTGGCGCGACAAGAACGTGATCACCTATTGCGACAGCGGGGTGAGCGGCGCCGGCGGCGCGCGTGCCCTCGTGAAGCTGGGATTCACGAAGGTCTTCAATCTGCAGGGCGGCGTTGGAGCCTGGGTCAAGGACAACATGCCGCTGGTCAAGACGTCCGGAGGCAAGGGCGGCTCGAAGTGAGCGCGCCCACGGTCACCATGTATCTGTCCGAGTGGTGCCCTTATTGCGAGCGGGCGCGCGGCCTGCTCGCGCGCAAGAGCGTCACGGTGGAGGAGATCGACATCGAGGACGATCCCGCGCTGCGCGAGCAGATGGTCTCGCGGAGCGGCCGGCGCACGGTTCCTCAGATCTTCATCGGCGAAAGGCACGTCGGCGGCAGCGATGATCTCTTCGAGCTCGAGCGCAGCGGCGAGTTGGATCGATTACTTCAGGGGGCTTGATGAACGAGGTTACACCACAGAGACCCGAGACCATCGTCGGGGGCGTCCAGGTCGCGCTGCAGAGCGTCTACTTGAAGGACAGCTCGTACGAGTCTCCGAACGGGCCGAGGCTGCCGAACAACCAGAACTGGGAGCCGAAGTTCCAGCTCAACATGAACACCTCGGCCGAGGAGCTCACTCCCGAGGTGCGCGAGGTGCTGCTGACCATCACGCTCGAGGCCAAGCAGGGCGAGGCGACGCTGTACCTGGTCGAGGTGAAGCAGGCAGGAATATTCGCGATCGCGGGCGCCTCGCCCGACGACCTGAAGCGCTTGATCGGCAGCTTCTGCCCGAGCGTGCTGTTTCCCTACGCGCGTGAGGTGGTCTCCGACCTCATCACCAAGGGCGGCTTCCCGAACTTCCTGCTGCCGCTCGTGAATTTCGACGCGCTGTTCCAGCAGGCATCGGAGACAGCTCCGCAGACCGGGCTCGTCAACTGAAGCCTGGCCCGCGCTCCGAACCGATGGCCGTCATCGGCGCGGGCTCGTGGGGAACCGCGCTCGCGATCCAGCTCGCCCGCGAGGGCCATCCCACCGAGCTCTGGGGCCGGGACCGCGAGCAGCTCATCGCCATGCGCAAGGCGCGCCAAAACGCGCGTTATCTTCCCGACGCCGAGTTTCCCGTCAGCCTGACGGTGTGCACCCAGCTCGAGGAGGCGCTCGGGCGGGCGAGCGATGCGCTCATCGCGGTGCCCTCGCACGGGTTCCGCGAAACCCTGGAGCGCATCGAGCCGCACCTGAAATTGGACACGCGCGTCGCGTGGGCCACCAAGGGGTTCGAGATCGCGACCGGCCTCCTTCCTCATCAGGTCGCGCATCAGGTGCTCGGCACGCGGCCGGGCGCCGTGCTGTCCGGCCCGACGTTCGCACGCGAGGTCGGCGCGGGGCTGCCCACCGCCATGACGGTGGCCTCGACGGACGCCCGCTTCGCCGAAGAGCTCGCACGCAGCCTCTCGGGGCCTGCCTTTCGCGCCTACACGCAGAGCGACATCATGGGAGTCGAGGTCGGCGGCGCGGTCAAGAACGTGATCGCAATCGGCTCCGGCATCGCGGATGGCATGGGATTCGGCGCCAACACGCGCGTCGCGCTCATCGCCCGGGGCCTTGCCGAGATGATGCGGCTCGGCGTGAAGCTCGGGGCGCGGCGCGAGACCTTCATGGGGCTCGCCGGGCTCGGCGACCTCGTGCTGACCTGCACCGACGACCAGTCGCGCAATCGGCGCCTGGGCCTGGCGTTGGGCCGCGGCGCGAGCGTCGAGCACGCGCAAGCCGCCATCCAACAGGTCGTCGAGGGCGTTTCCGCCGCGCGTGCCGTGCACGAGGTCGCCGGCAAGCTGCACGTCGACATGCCGATCTGCCGGGAGATCTACGGCATCCTGCACGAAGGCAGGCCGGTCGGCGCCGCCGTGCGGGCGCTGATGGGGCGCGAGGTACGATCCGAGACCGACTAGATCGGTGGTCGAAACGCCTGTTGCCGCCACGCCTCGTAGGCCACCAGCGCCACCGCGTTCGACAGGTTCAAGCTCCGGCTCCCGGGCTGCATCGGAATGGAAAGCACGTGGTCTGGGCTCATGCGTTCGACCACGTCCGCCGCCAATCCGCGCGTCTCGGGTCCGAACAGGAGCGCATCTCCGGGTCGATAGGCCACGTCGCTGTAGCGCCTGGGGGCACCCGTCTCGACGGCAAAGAGCCGTGCGCCGGCGAGCGCGGCGAGGCAGGCAGCGAGATTCGCGTGCACTTTGACCGCAGCCAGGTCGTGATAGTCGAGACCCGAGCGGCGCAGGCTCTTGTCGTCCAGACGGAACCCGAGCGGCTTGACGAGGTGCAGCGTCGCACCGGTGTTCGCGCAGAGGCGGATCACATTGCCGGTGTTCGGCGGGATCTCTGGCTCGTGCAGGACGATATGGAACATCGGCATCTCAGGCGTCACGCCCCTCTTGGCGTTCCTGCGCATGCTCCGGCGACGCGCCTGCGCCCGCATTGACGCGGCCCAGCAGCACCCGCTGCGTCGGATAATCGAACTCGACGCCGATCCGGTGAAACTCCTCGAGGATATGCAGGTTCACCGCATGCTGCAGGTCGAGGAGGGAGTTCACGGCGGGCTGCTGGATGAAATACGACAGCTCGAACAGGAGACCCGCTTCCCCCAGGGTCTTCAAGTGACAGCGCTCGAAGCGCGCATTCTTCTGCGCGCGCACGATGCCCTCGAGCAGCGCGGGGACCTGCGCGAGCCGGTCGGGAGGCGTGCCGTAGGCGATGCGCAGCGTCGCGAGGGCACGCTGCTCCTGTGCCCGGGCGTAATTGCGCACGCGGCTCTTCAGGATGTCGGCGTTGGAGAGAATGATCTGCTCGCCGCTCTCGCTGCGCAGGCGCGTGGTCTTGATGCCGATGTGCTCCACCTTGCCGACGAGGGTGTCGATGGTCAGGCTGTCGCCGACGACGAAGGGCTTGTCGAGCGCGATCGACAGGGAGGCGAACAGGTCGCCGAGCACGTTCTGCAGCGCCAGGGCGACCGCGACGCCGCCGACACCCAGGCCCGCGAGGAGCGCGGTGATGTTGACGCCGAGGTTGTCGAGCGCGACCAGGATCACGAGCGACCAGATCAGCACCCGCGTCACGAAGTTGATGATGTCGAGGGAGCCCGCGAACACCTGATCGGCGCCGCGCTCGAGCTGCTTCATCTCGAGATAGAACTTGACCGCCCGCACCGCCCACAGCCCCACCTGGAGGAGGATCAGCAGGGATACGACGCTCGAGACCCCGTGCTCGACCCGCGCAGGCAGCGTCAGGCACTCCTCGCCGGCGTAGAGCGCGAGGGCGAAGAACAGGAATTGCCGGGTGTTGCCCGACAGATACGCAAGGAGGCGCAGCGGCAGCCGCTGCTCCGCCACCGAATACTTCTCGTAGCGCGAGGAGACGAGGTGCCGAAGGATGACGAGCGCGAACCACACCGCCGCGGCGACGATGCCCGCGATCAGCCAGTCGGTCAGCGAGTTGGTGTGGAAGAGCCGCTCGACGGCATCGATCTTGCGCGCGAAGTAGTCGTTCATGAGTGACGACGATTATAGCCGCCGCTCGCCGCGGCCGGCCCTCAGGCGATGTCCTGCATCCCCAGCTCCTTCATCTTGCGGGTCAGGGTGTTGCGACCCCAACCGAGGAGCTTGGCCGCATCCTGCTTCAAGCCGTCGGCCTTGCGCAGAGCGACGCGAATCAAGATGCGCTCGACCTCCGGCACCGCCTGGTCGAGCAGGCGCTGCGTGCCGGACTCGAGCTCCTGCTCCGCCCAGTGCGAGAGCTTGACGGTCCAATCGTGCGTTGCCGCCTGGCCCGCCGGCGCGCCCCCGAGGTCCGACGGAATGTCCTCGGCCCGGATCTCTCTTCCGGGCGCGGTCACCGTCAAGCGCCGGCAGGCATTGACGAGCTGGCGCACGTTCCCCGGCCAGTCGAACGCGACGAGTGCGGTCTGCGCGGGAGGCGTCAGCAGCTTCGGGTCGACGCCGAGCTCTTTGGCGGCGAGGGCGAGATAGTGGCGCAGCAGCTCGTGAATGTCCTCGCGCCGCTCGCGCAGCGGCGGAATCTCGATCCGAATCACGTTGAGCCGGTGCAGGAGGTCCTCGCGGAAGTGGCTGGACTTCACCCGCGCCTCGAGGTCCTGGTGGGTGGCGGCGATCACCCGCACGTCCACCTTGACCGGGGTCTGGCCGCCGACCCGGTAGAACTCGCCTTCCGCGAGCACGCGCAGGAGCCGGGTCTGCAGGGCCGGAGACATGTCCCCGATCTCGTCGAGGAACAGCGTGCCGCCGTCCGCTTGCTCGAAGCGGCCGCGGCGCTGCGCATCGGCACCGGTGAACGCCCCCTTCTCGTGGCCGAACAGCTCGGATTCCAGCAGGTCGGCGGTGAAGGCGGCCGTGTTCAGCGCGACGAATGCCTTGTTGGAGCGCGGGCTGTGCCGGTGCAGCGCGCGCGCGACCAGCTCCTTGCCCGTGCCGGATTCGCCCGTGATCAGCACGGTCATGCTGGAGCGCGACAGGCGGCCGATGGCGCGAAACACCTGTTGCATGGAGGCGGCCTGCCCGAGCAGCTCCGGCATGCTGCGCCGGGTGGCGTCGACGTCGATCGGCGCCGTGGCTTGCTGAGCGGCCCTGCGCACGAGGTCGACGGCCTTGTCGATATCGAAGGGCTTCGGCAGATACTCGAAGGCGCCGCCCTGATAGGCGGCGACCGCCGCGTCGAGATCCGAGTGCGCGGTCATGACGATCACGGGAAGGCCGGGGCGCGAGGTCTGGATCTCCTTCAAGAGGTCGAGTCCGCTCTTGCCCGGCATGCGGATGTCGGTCATGAGGATGTCGGGGGAATCGGAGCGCAGCGCGGTGAGCACGTTGTCCGCCTGGTCGAAGCTCCTGGCCTGCATGCCCGATCCCTTGAGCGCCTTCTCGAGCACCCAACGGATCGAGGCGTCGTCGTCGACCAACCAGACTTGCAGAGGTTTCGAGCTCATGAGGGATCCAGCGGAAGGGAGATGACGAAAATGGTTCTCCCCGGCGCGCTGTCGAACTCGATCAGGCCGCCGTGGCGGGTGACGAGGTCCTGCGCAATGCCAAGCCCGAGTCCGGTGCCGTCGGCGCGCCCCGACACGAGCGGATAGAAGATCGTGTCGCGGATGTCGGAGGGGACGCCCGGCCCGTTGTCCTCGAATTGGATGGATGCCGCCTGGCGATGGCGCTGTGCGCCGACGCTGACGTTGCCCGCCGCGCGCGTGCGCAGGATGAGGCGGGGCGAGAGCACCCGCCCGTCCGAGAGCGCCTGCATCGCGTTGCGGCCGAGATTCAGCATGGCCTGGATGATGTGATTCGGATCCACGGTGAGCGAAGGCAGGCTCGGGTCGTAGTCGCGCTCCACCACCACGCCCTCAGGGGCCTCGCTGCGCAGCAGGTGGTACACGCGCTCGAGGAGCTCGTGCAGGTTGGTCAGCTGCTTCGCGGGAGGACGGCCGGGCCCCAGCATGGAGTCGAGCAGATGGGTGAGCCGATCCGCCTCGCTGATGATGACGCGGGTGTATTCACGCAGCGCCGGATCGAGCAGCTCACGCTCGAGCAGCTGCGCCGCCCCGCGCAAGCCGCCGAGCGGATTTTTGATCTCGTGCGCGAGCTGCCGAACCATGAGCCGGCTGCCGCCGAGCTGGGCAAGCAGCGCGTTCTCCCGCGTCAGGCGCCGGTGCTGCGTGATGTCCTCGATCTCGAGCAGGATCCTCTGCTCGCCGCCGCCGATCGCCACCCGGGTCACCGCGCAGTCGAGAATTCGATCGACTCCGCTCGAGGTGGGCCACGCGAGCTCGCGCTGCACGATGCCGTCGGCGCCCTGGCGCGCACGCTCGATGAGCGGCAGCAGCGTCTCGGCGCCGCGCGTAAGCTCGGTGATGGCCCGGCCGAGCGCCTGGTTCAGCCCGATCCCGAACAAGGTTTCGGCGGCGGCGTTGAGGTAATCCACGCGCAGTGCCGCGTCCATGAGGAAGACGCCGGTCACCAGGTTGTCGAGGATCTCGGTGCCTGCGATCCGTATCGGATTGAGCGCGAGCTCAGCAGCCACGGCGCGCGCATCCCGGCGAAAGAGTCGTGTCGGGCCAGGCTTGTGTCGAGCCTGCAACCAGGCGGCGCATCGGCGGCTCCAGCGCGGCGATGCGCCGGACTTCCCGCTTCAGTGCTTGTGCTGAGGCGAGAGCACCGAGGGTTGATGCACGTAGAAGGTCACGCTCTCCGTGCTTTGCGACGAGCCGGTTGCCGGGTCCGACAGGGTCGCCGAGATCGCGTAGGTACCGCGATCGAGATGCGGCAGGGTGAACGAGGTGGCATTCGCGTCGTCCGACAGATCCTGCCCCGAAAGATGCCAGGCGATCGTTTGCCCCTCTTTCAGCTCCGGCGCCAGGTTGAGGTGCACGGGGATCGGGTCGTCGCCGAAAAAAGTCTGCTCGGGGGTGGGCGAAGCGATCGAGAACTGACTGTAGCCGAGCGCCGGGAGCGGCTTCTTGGCCGGGGGCGGCGGCCCGCCCGTGGGCCCCGCGGACGTGCCGCGGCTCGATTGCCCCGCGATCACGATCTTTTCCGCGCCCGGAACCGGCTGATCGGAGTAATGCACCACCCCGTCCGCGTCGGTCCACTTGTAGACCACCGCGGACTGCGCCGTGAAGGCGGTGAGCGCGGCCAGCGCAATCCATGAGGAGAAACGGCGCATGGCCCGGGAGCATAGCCCTATCCCCGCCCGCCCACAAAAGGGGGTGTGAGGAATGTGATCCCCACACCCCTGGGTGACGCATCGTGCGCGCAAATGCCGTCCGCGGGGCGCGCTGTGCCGATCAGGGTGGCTCCCAAGCGTGACCTCACAGGCTGTAATACATCTCCAGCTCGATCGGATGGGTGGTCATGCGCAGGCGCGTGACCTCCTTCATCTTCAGATCGATATAGGCATCGATCAGGTCGTCGGTGAAGACGCCGCCGACCTTGAGGAAGCCCCGATCCTTGTCGAGATAATCGAGCGCCATGTCGAGCGAATGGCACACGGTCGGAATCTTCTTGTCTTCCTCCGGCTCCAGGTCGTAGAGATCCTTGTCGCCGGGATCGCCCGGATGGATCTTGTTCTGAATGCCGTCGAGGCCCGCGAGCAACATGGATGCAAACGCGAAGTATGGATTCGCGGTGGAGTCGGGGAAGCGCACCTCGATGCGCCGCGCCTTGGGGTTCGCGACCCAGGGAATGCGGATGGAGGCGGATCGATTGCGCGCCGAGTAAGCGAGCTTCACCGGCGCCTCGAATCCGGGCACCAGTCGCTTGTAGCTGTTGGTGCTGGCGTTGGTGAAGGCGTTGATCGCGCGCGCGTGCTTGATGATGCCGCCGATGTAGAAGAGCGCGATCTCGGACAGGCCGCCGTACTTGTCGCCCGAGAACAGCGCCTTGCCGTCCTTCTGCAGCGACTGATGCACGTGCATGCCGCTGCCGTTGTCGCCGACCAGCGGCTTCGGCATGAACGTCAGCGTCTTGCCGTAGCCGTGGGCGACGTTCTGCAGCGCGTATTTCAGGATCTGAACCTCGTCGGCCTTCTTGGTCAGCGTGTTCGCCCCGACGTTGATCTCACCCTGTCCCGCGGTCGCCACCTCGTGGTGGTGCACCTCGAACTTGAGCCCCAGCTCCTCGCAGGCGAGCGACATGGCCGTGCGAATGTCCTGCTGCGAGTCGACCGGGGGAACCGGGAAGTAACCGCCCTTGATCCCCGGACGATGTCCCTTGTTGCCGTCGTCGTAGGCTTTTCCCGAATTCCAGGCGCCTTCGTACGAATCGACCTCGTAAGCACAGCCGTTCATCCCCGAGGACACCGACATGCGGTCGAAGATGAAGAACTCGTTCTCCGGTCCAAACAGCGCGGAGTCCGCGATGCCGGTCGACTTGAGATAGGCTTCCGCGCGCTTGGCGAGCGAGCGCGGGTCGCGCTCGTAGCCCTGCATGGTCATCGGCTCGATCACGTCGCAGCGCAGGTCGACCGTGGTCTCCTCGTAGAAGGGATCGATCACGGCCGTGGAAGGGTCCGGCATGAGGATCATGTCCGACTCGTTGATCCCCTTCCATCCGCCGATGGAAGAGCCGTCGAACATCTTGCCTTCCTTGAAAAAGCCCTCGTCCACCAGGCGTGTGGGGATCGAGATGTGGTGCTCCTTGCCGTTGGTATCCGTGAACCTGAGATCGGCGAACTTGGCGTTCTTCTCTTTGATCAGTGACAAGACATCGGCGGGAGTCATGGGCTTCCTCGCGGGTTGCGGTGATTAAAGGTTCGGTTGCGCGGGTAATGCATTTGATGTGCCATTTTGATGCATGGGCGAAATCAAGCACTTGCCGGCGACCCAGCACCCATTCTGCATCAAAATAGGGCATGGCGTGCTCTTGATCGCACCATCCTGGGGCGCCTGGCCGCTTTATCCCACTGCGTCCTGCGGGGGCGGAGTCTCGTGTTCCAAGAGAGTGCACCGAGGCGCCGGGGCAGGCCGGAGGCGGCTCGCATATACTTGCGGGCTTTATCGTGCGAGAGCCCATGCCCAAGGCGCCCATTCTGCCGCCGCGCACCTTCCAGGAGCTGATTTTTGCGCTGCAAAAGTACTGGTCGCTCCAGGGCTGCGTCATTCTCCAGCCCTACGACATGCCCATGGGCGCGGGCACGTTTCACACCGCCACCTTTCTGCGCGCCGTGGGCCCCGAGCCCTGGAGCGCGGCTTACGTGCAGCCGTCTCGACGGCCGACCGACGGCCGCTACGGCGACAATCCGTTCAGGCTGCAGCACTACTATCAATTTCAGGTCGCCATCAAGCCCTCGCCGGACGATTTCCAGGAGCTCTATCTCGGCTCGCTGCGCGCGCTCGGGTTCGATCTGCTGACGCACGACATCCGCTTCGTCGAGGACAACTGGGAGTCGCCGACGCTCGGCGCGTGGGGTCTCGGCTGGGAGGTCTGGCTGAACGGCATGGAAGTTTCGCAGTTCACCTATTTCCAGCAGGTCGGCGGCCTCGATTGTCGACCGGTGATGGGCGAGATCACCTACGGTCTCGAGCGGCTGGGAATGTACATCCAGGGCAAGGAGAGCATCTTCGACATCGTCTGGGCGGACGGCCCGTTCGGCACCGTCACCTACGGCGACGTATTCCATCAGAACGAGGTCGAGCAATCGATCTACAACTTCGAGAAGGCGGATACCGCCGTGCTCGCGGCGCAATTCGACGCGCACGAGGCGGCGTGCCGGCGCCTGCTCGAGGACAAGCTGGTGCTTCCGGCCTACGAGCAGATGGTCGGCGCATCGCACGCGTTCAATTTGCTCGACTCGCGCCATGCGGTGTCGGTCACCGAGCGCCAGAGGTTCATCCTGCGGGTGCGCACGCTGGCGCGCGCCGTCGCGGAAGGATATCGCGCGAGCCGGGAATCCCTGGGATTTCCGCTGCTCAAGAACGCCGGGCGGGCCGCCGGATGAGCGCCGCCCGCGATCTGCTGTTCGAGCTCAACACCGAGGAGCTGCCGCCGCGCACGCTCGAGCAGCTGTCGCGCGCCCTGACCGAAGGCGTGCTGAAGGGCATCGATGCCGCGGGCATCCCGCACGGCACCGCGCAGAGCTTCGCGACTCCACGGCGGCTGGCCGTGCGCATCGCGAAGGTCGCGGAGCGCCAGCCCGATCGGACGGTGGAGAGACGCGGGCCGCCGCTCAAGGCCTCGTTCGATGGCGCGGGAGCCCCCACGCAAGCCGCGGCCGCTTTCGCGCGCAGCTGCGGCATCGCCGTCGGCGAGCTCGACACCCTGACCACGGAGAAGGGCGCCTGGCTGGTGTACCGAGGCATGGAACGGGGCGCGGAGACGGCCAGCCTGCTCGCCGCCATCGTCACCCAGGCGGTTGCGGGCCTGCCGATCGCGCGGCGCATGCGCTGGGGCACGCGCGACGCGGAGTTCGTGCGCCCGGTTCATGCCGTGGTGCTGCTGTTCGGCGCGGACGTCGTTCCGGCCGAAGTGCTGGGACTCGCTTCCGGACGCGTGACGCGGGGGCATCCTTTCCACGCGCCGAAGCCGATCGAGCTCGACTCGCCGGCGCGCTACCAGAGCCGGCTCAAGCGCGCCAAGGTGGTCGCCGACTTCGCCGAGCGCCGCGAGCTGATCCGCACCGGCGTCGCCGCGACGGCGGAGGCTTGCGGCGGAACGGCGCTGATGGGCGAGACCCTGCTCGACGAGGTGACCGCGCTGGTCGAGTGGCCGGTACCCATCGCCGGGCAGTTCGAGCGCAGATTCCTGGCTTTGCCGCGCGAGGTGGTGATCGCCACCATCCAGGATCATCAGCGCTATTTCCCGGTACAAGGCGCGGATGGCGGCCTCACCGGCTGGTTCATCACCGTCAGCAATATCGAGAGCCGCGATCCCGCCAAGGTGCGCGAAGGCAACGAACGGGTCGTGCGCCCCCGCCTCTCCGACGCAGCGTTTTTCTGGGAGCAGGATCGCAGGATCTCGCTCGCGGACCATGCCGCCAAGCTCGGAGACATGGTGTTCCAGGCGAAGCTCGGCACTTACGCCGACAAGGCGCGGCGCCTGCGCACGCTGGCGGCATCGATCGGCGAGCGCATCGGGGCCGGGGCGCTCACCGCTGAGGCCGCCGCGCTCGCCAAGGCGGATCTCATGACCGCGATGGTCGGCGAGTTCCCGGAGCTGCAGGGAACCATGGGCCGCTACTACGCCGAAGCCGAAGGCCGTCCCGAGGAGCTCTGCCGCGCGATCGAGGAGCACTATCGCCCGAGGTTCGCGGGCGATGCGCTGCCCGCGACCAAGACCGGGCAAGCGGTGGCGCTCGCCGACAAGCTCGACACGCTGGTCGGCATCTTCGCCATCGATCAGCGTCCGACCGGCGCGAAGGACCCGTTCGGCTTGCGCCGTGCCGCGCTCGGTGCGCTGCGCATCCTCATCGAGGGCGAGCTGGATCTCGATCTCACGCGGCTGCTCGGCGAGGCCGCGGCGCTGCAGCCGGTCGCCAAGGCCGGCGTGGTCGACGAGGTTTACGATTTCATGGCCGAGCGCCTCCGCGGGCTCCTGCTCGAGCGGGCCGGCACCACGCCGGAAATGCTCGACGCCGTGCTCGCGAACCGCCCCGCCTCTCCGCTCGATGCGCTCACCCGGCTCACCGCGCTGGAGGCGTTTCTCGCCTTGCCCGACGCCGCCGTGCTGGCCGCGATCAACAAGCGCATCGCGAACATCCTCAGGAAGACCTCGCTCGATCCGGCCGCGCGCGTCGATGAGGAAGGTCTCACCGAGAACGCCGAGAGGAGCCTGTACCGTGTGGTCAGGGCGCTGCAAGGGCCGGTTGGGAGCGCGGCCGCCGCCCGGCGTTACGCCGAGTCCTTGCGTGCGCTGGTCGCGCTGCGCGCACCGGTCGATGAGTTCTTCGACCGCGTCATGGTGATGGACGAGG
>DATAYZ010000076.1:0-23707 GCA_036272295.1 Steroidobacteraceae bacterium | reverse complement strand
TCTCGTTGAGCGCGGAGTGCAGCAGATCCGCGATGAGCGTCTCGACCGGCTGGCCTGGATAGAGCTCCGCGAGCGCGTGGAGGCGCGAGGCGTCGTCGAGCCGGAGGCGGATGGGGTATTCCTTGGCGGTCCGCAGGGGCTGCGCGTCTTTCCTCCAGTGATCGAGCAAGGACTTGAATTTCACGGCAGCTCCGCCATACCGGGATATCGGGAGGCGCATTATAGGGAATCGCACATGAACGACACCATCGCCAGTGAAGAGCGCGGTTGGGCCATGGCGGCCCATCTTTGCGGACTGCTCTGGATCCTGGGCGGAGGGGGATTGATCTTCCCTCCGTTCGGCGGCCTTGCGCTGTTCACCCTCCTGGGCCCTCTGATCATCCTGGTCGCAAAGCGGGATACGCTGCCCTTTGCCGCCTCGCAGGCCAAGGAGTCGCTCAATTTCCAGATCACGCTCTGGCTGCTCGCGCTCATCTGCCTGCCCTTCGTGTTCATCCTCATCGGGATCGTGATGCTGTGGGTCCTCGGGGTGATCAATCTCGTGCTCGTGATCATCGCGGCCATCCGCGTGAGTGACGGAACGCCCTACCGCTATCCCTTCTGTCTGCGCCTGGTCAAGTAGTGGCCCTGGCAGCAAGTCCGTCCAGGAAAGGGTTCTCCGCGAAGCTCGGCGACCCGCCGCAGGCGCCGGATCAGTCCCTCGATCATGCCGCGCAACGCGGCTTTCTCGGCGTGTTCGCCTACGGGGGCCGCGCTCTCGGGCTGGTGTGGACCACGAACAAGACGCTCTCGCTGGCGCTGGCGGCGCTCACGCTGCTTTCCGGCGTACTGCCCGCCGGCATCGCGTTCGTGGGCGCACAGATCGTCGATGCGGTGATCCACGCCGCCGAGCTCCACCGCCGCGGCGCGGCGGCCCCGCTCTGGGACGTGCTGCGCTTCGTGTCGCTCGAGGCCATGCTGGTGGCGGCGGCGTCGGTCGCGCAACGCGGGATCTCGCTGGCGCAGTCCCTGCTGCGCGCCCAGCTCGGTCAGCGCGTCAACGTCATGATCCTCGAGAAGGCGCTGACGCTGGACTTGCAGCAATTCGAGGATTCCGAGTTCTACGACAAGCTGACGCGCGCGCGGCGCGAGGCGTCGAGCCGCCCCTTGAGCCTGGTCATGCGCACCTTCGGCCTGCTGCAGAACGCCGTGTCGCTGGTGTCGTTCGGCAGCCTCCTGGTGCGCT
This sequence comes from Steroidobacteraceae bacterium, assembly GCA_036272295.1. Lineage (GTDB taxonomy): Bacteria > Pseudomonadota > Gammaproteobacteria > Steroidobacterales > Steroidobacteraceae > Bog-1198. Next base: position 22,482 of record DATAYZ010000076.1, on the reverse strand, counting down.
TCTCACCCTGGGCGGTCGCCGTGCTGGTGCTCGCGGGATTGCCCGCCTTTCTTGCCGAGGCCAGGTTCTCCGGCGAGGCGTTCCGCCTGTTCCGCTGGCGGGCGCCCGAGTCGCGCATGCAGATTTACCTCGAATCGGTGCTGGCGCGCGAGGACAGCGCCAAGGAGGTCAAGCTCTTCGAGCTCGGGCCTCGTTTCCTCGATCGCTACCGCGACATCTTCACGCGCCTGTATCGCGAGGACCGGGACCTCACGGTGCGCCGCGATACCTGGGGCTTCGGCCTCGGGTTGCTCGGCATCGCCGTGCTGTACGGGGGCTACGCCTGGATCGCGATCGAGACGGTGCGCGGCGCGATGACCGTGGGCCAGATGACCATGTATCTCATGCTGTTCCGTCAGGGACAGAGCGCGGTCAGCGCGGCCCTGTCCGCCGTCAGCGGACTCTACGAGGACAATCTCTATCTCTCCAACCTGTACGAGTACCTCGAGCAGCCGGTGCAAACGATCGCCGGAACCGCAACGAGCGGACCGTCCCCCGGTGACGGCATCCGCTTCGAGAACGTCACGTTCAGCTATCCCGGCGCGGCGGCGCCCGCGCTCTCCGAGATCGACATGCACGTGCGGCCGGGGGAGAGCCTGGCGCTCGTCGGGCAGAACGGCTCGGGCAAGACCACGCTGATCAAGCTGCTCACGCGCCTCTATCAACCGACGTCGGGCCGGATACGTCTCGACGGACTCGACCTGAACGAGTGGGACGAGGCGGTGCTCAAGCGCCGGATCGGCGTGATATTCCAGGATTTCGCCCGCTATCAGATGCTGGTCGGCGAGAACATCGGCGCAGGCGACGTGCGGGCTTTCGAGGACGAGGCCCGCTGGCGGAGCGCCGCCGCGCAGGGATTGGCCGCGGACTTCGTGGATACCTTGCCGTCCGGATATCGAACCCAGCTCGGCAAGTGGTTCAAGGACGGCCGTGAGCTGTCGGGCGGGCAGTGGCAGAAGATCGCGCTGGCGCGCGCCTTCATGCGCCGCGACGCCGACATCCTGGTCCTCGACGAGCCCACCGCCGCCATCGACGCAGGCGCCGAAGCCGAGGTGTTCGAGCACTTCCGCGACATCGCGCGCAACCGCATCGCCATCCTGATCTCGCACCGCTTCTCGACCGTGCGCATGGCGGATCAGATCCTGGTGCTGGAGGAGGGCCGGATCGTGGAGCGGGGCAGCCACGAATCCCTGATGGCGTCCGATGGCCGCTACGCCAAGCTGTTCACCCTGCAGGCGCGCGGGTATCGTTAGCGCATGCACGCGCCCCGAATCGCTCTCGTGTCGGCTCTCTTTTTCGCCGCGTCTCTCGCCGGCGCCGCAGCTGCGCGCTCAGCCGATTCTGCGAGCCCGGCCGCTCTCGTCAGTGTTCCGGCGGCCGGCCCCGACCGCCCGGCCGTCCGGCTCGGCGTGTATCGGGCCGTCCTGCACCTGCCGTCCGGCGAGCTGCCTTTCGGCCTGGAGCTCGCCGCCGGCGATCGCGGCGCACCGCTCGGCCATCTCTTGAACGGCAAGGAACGCGTCGAGGTGACCGAGGTCCGCATCGCCGGCGCGCATCTCGAGATGCGCATGCCGGGATACGAGAACCGCTTGATCGCCGAGGCCCGCGGCGATGCGCTGCACGGCGAAGTGGTGCTGTCCAAGCCGGGCGCGAAAGAGCAGCACATCCCGCTCGACGCAAAGCTCGGGGATCGCTATCGCTTCTTTGCCGAGCCCACCGCGGGCAGCGCCGACGTGTCCGGCCGCTGGTCGGTCACCTTCACCGACGATGAGGGCAATCCGGAGGCCGCGGTGGGCGAGTTCTCCCAGCAGGGGGACGCGGTGACCGGAACCTTCCTGGCCGAGACCGGCGATCACCGCTATCTCTCCGGCCAGGTCCGCAACCGGGAGCTGTACCTCTCCACCTTCGACGGCGCCCATGCCTTTCTGTATCACGCCGCGGTCGGCGGCAACGCCACGCTCACCGGCGACTTCTGGGTCGGCACCGCGCACCATGAGCACTGGACCGGCAAGCGCGACCCGCGCGCCGCGCTGCCGGACGCTTATGCGCTCACCCGCATGCGGCCCGGAGCGAAACGGTTCGACTTCGCGTTTCCCGATCTCGAGGGCAAGACCGTGACGTCGGCGGACCCGCGCTTCCGCGGCAAGGTGCTGATCGTGGCGCTGGCCGGGAGCTGGTGTCCGAACTGCCACGACGAGGCGGCGTTCCTCGAGCCGCTGTATCGCGAGTACCGCGCCAAGGGCGTCGAGGTCGTGTCCCTCATGTTCGAGCACTTCGGCGATTTCCCGCGCGCCGCTGAGGCGACGCAGCGCTTCCGCAGGCACTATGGCATCGGGTACACCACGCTGATCGCGGGTATTTCCGACAAGGACGAGGCGGGCAAGAAGCTGCCGATGCTGCAGAAATTCGTGGCGTTTCCAACCACGGTGTTCGTCGACAAGCAAGGCGTGGTGCGCAAGATCCATACCGGCTTCTCCGGGCCGGCCACCGGCGATCACTACACCCAATTCGTGGGCGAGGTCCGGGCGACGCTCGATGCGCTGCTGCGGGAATCCTGATGCCCTCGTTCGACGTGGTCTCGGAGATCGACACCCACGAGCTGACCAATGCGGTCGATCAGGCCTTGCGCGAGCTCGGGCAGCGCTTCGACTTCAAGAACACCGACGCGAGCTTCGAGCTGGAGGAGACGACGGTGATCATGACCGCGCCCGCGGAGTTTCAGCTGAAGCAGATGCTCGAGATCCTGAAGCTCCGCATCGCCAAGCGCGGCATCGACGTCGCGTGCCTCGAGGTGAAGGATGCCGAGGTGAACCTCGCCCGCGCCAAACAGCTCGTGATCCTGAAGCACGGGATCGACGCCGATGCCGGCCGCAAGGTGTCGCGGCTGATCAAGGACTCCAAGCTCAAGGTCCAGGCGCAGGTGCAGGGCGACAAGGTGCGGGTCATCGGCAAGAAGCGCGACGACCTGCAGGACGCCATCGCGCTGCTGCGCAAGGCCGATGTCGGCGTGCCGCTGCAATACAACAATTTTCGGGATTGACGCGCCGCCGCCCGCTCAGGGCTTGGGCGCCCCCGGCCGCTCAGGGTTTGGGTGCGGCCGCCTTTGCCGGCTCCAGTCCCTTGGAATAGATGACGCTGCCGTCGAGCTTGACGATGACGGCGTCGATGTCGTCGATGCGGTTGTAGATCGCCATCGCCTTCTCGGGCCCCAGCACGAACGCCGTCTTCGACAGGCCGTCGGTCCGGGTCGCGTACGGCCCGATGACGGTGGCGCTGCGCACCTTGCTGGCTGAATGGCCCGTGTGCGGATCGATGATGTGGTGATAGCGGACGCCGTTCTCCTCGAAGTAGCGTTCGTAGTCGCCCGATGTGGAGATGGCGGCATCCACGAGCGGGATCCGTGTGATCACCTGGCCCTCCCCCTTGGAGGGATCTCGGATTCCGACCATCCAGGGCTTGCCGAACCGGTCGCCGACGATGCGGCTGTCGCCGCCCGCGGAGACGTACATCCGCGTGAAGCCGTAGGACTTCAGCACGTCGATGCCGCGGTCCACCGAGTAACCCTTGGCGATTCCGCCGAGATCGATGCGAACGCCCTGCTGCGAGAACTGCACCGTCTGCGCCTTGGGATCGAGGAGCACGTGGCGGTAGTTGATCGCGGGCAGGGCCTTGTCGATCTGCGCCTCGTCGGGATGCACGTGTTTGCGGAAGTCATACATGTAGCCGACGCTGGCATAGGTGATGTCGAATGCGCCGTCGGTGAGCTCCGAGTATTGGCGCGCGGCCGTGAGCAGATCGAACAGCTCCTTGCTGATGCGCATCGGACCGTCCGCCGCCTTGGCGTTCACCTGCGAGATCTCGCTGGCCGGCTTGTAGGTGCTCATGGTGTCGTCGATGTGCCGCATCTCGGCGAGCACCGCATCGATCGCGCGCTCGGCCTTGCCGCGGTCGCCGTCGTCGGCCCAGAGCTCGACCGTGATGCGCGTGCCCATGATGCCGTCCGTGATCCGGCGCACCCATTCGGCGTGCGCCGGCGCCGCGGCCGCGAGAGCGGTCAGCGCGATGAGGAGAAGAGCGCGGCGGTTCATGGGGCTAGCCTAGCGAGTTCGAGGGGTCAGTCAACCGCGGCGCCATGGGGCGCCGCCGCGGGATCAAGCGCGGCGCAATGCCCGACGTCACCGCGAGATCACGGGCGGCGCGGCGCACGGCGCCACTGCAAGATCACGAGCGCGGCTCCGACCATGCCGCCGAGATGTGCGAAGTGGGCCACGCCGGAAAGCCTTCCGGTCACGCCGAGGAAGAGCTCGACCGCTGCGTAGAGTGCGGCGAACAGCCACGCCGGCATGGGAATGGGGGGAATCAGAGGAATGACCTTGCGCCTGGGAAACAACGCCGCATAGGCCAGCAGCAGGCCGAAGACGCCGCCGGAAGCTCCGAGCACCGGCTCGGGCGGCGCGCCGAACAGCATGGGAACGAACAGCTGGCTCAAGGCCGCCGTGATGACGGACGCGAAGTAGCAGGCGAGCAGCCGGCGCGGCCCCACGTAGCGCTCGACCTCGAGACCGAACATCCAGAGTCCCAGCATGTTGAACAGCAGATGCGACAGGTTCTGGGTACTATGCAGGAAGGCATAGGTGACGAGCTGCCAGATGCGAAAATTGACCGCGCCTTGTACGGGCTGCAGCGGCCACAGCTCGAACCAACCGTCCCAGGCTCCGTGAGTGGCGAGCTGCAGCACGAACACCAGGACGTTGGCGGCAATCAGGATCTTGACGGCGGAGAATTTCATGCGCGCCCGCGCATTCTACTGAACATGGAAAGCAAACTCTCGTGAAGGCCGTATTTCTGGATTACGACACCGTGTCGGGCGGTGACCTGGACACGTCCGCGATGGCGCGTGCCGTCGGCACGCTCGAGCTCTGCGACTGGGACGTCGCGCGGACGGCCGAACGCATGCGGGACGCCGACATCGTGTTGGTCAACAAGATCGAGTTGACGCGGGAGCTGCTCGCGGGCGCGCCGCGGCTCAAACTGGTGGCGATCGCCGGCACGGGCACCAACCACGTGGACGTGGCCGCGGCTCGTGAGCTCGGCATCGGGGTCTGCAACGTGCGCGGCTACTGTACGGCGTCCGTCATGCAGCACACGTGGGCGCTGATCCTGACTCTCACGCGCCGGCTGCGCGAATTCTCCCGCATGGTCGCCGAGCGCGCGTGGAGCGACAAGGAGGTGGACACGGTGCTCGCACATCCCATGCGCGAGCTCGACGGGCACACTCTCGGGATCGTCGGGTTCGGCGAGCTCGGGCGGGCGGTCGCGCGCGGCGCCGAGGCTTTCGGCATGCGCGTGGTCGTGGCCAACCGCCGCGGCGGCAAGCCCCAGCCGGACCGGCTCGACCTCGATCACCTGCTGGCCGTCTCGGACATCGTCTCGCTGCACTGCCCGCTCACCGAGGGCACGCGGCTGCTGATCGGCGCCCGTGAGCTCGCGCTCATGAAGCGCGATGCCGTGTTGATCAACACGGCGCGAGCAGGACTGATCGACGGCGCCGCGCTGCGCGATGCGCTCAAGGCCGGCAAGCTCGGCGGCGCGGGCGTGGACGTGTTCGCGCCCGAGCCGCCGAGAGACGACGACCCGCTCCTCGATCCGCAGATTCCGAACCTGATACTCACGCCTCACGTGGCCTGGGCGGCGCAGGAGGCGCGACAGCGCTGCGTCGACGAGATGGCCGCCAACATCGAGGACTTCGTGCGCGGCGGCCGGCGATCCCGCGTGGACTGACGCGATTCGCCCCGCCTCAGCCCCGGGCGAGCTTCTTCTCGCGCTTGGCGGCCCGCTTTTCCTCGAGGCTCTTCGCCGGTTTCTTCTTCTGCTCCTTCTTTCGTTCCATGCCCTTGCTCATGACTGACTCCTCTTGGTTGGCGGCAGGAACACCGAAGTCTAGCGGTTTGGCGGGGTATTGCTACCATTGGCGCATGGGACGCATCTTCGAAGTCAGAAAGCACGCCATGTTCGCGCGCTGGAACCGCATGGCGAAGCAGTTCACGCGCATCGCCAAGGACATCTCCATCGCCGTGCACTCGGGCGGCCCGGACCCCGCCTCCAATCCTTCGCTCCGCCGCGTGTTGCAGAACGCGCGCGCCGTCAACATGCCCAAGGACAAGACCGAAGCCGCGATACGGCGGGCCATGGGCAAGGAGGCGGCGAATTATCAGGAGATCATCTACGAGGGCTACGCCCCGCACGGCGTTGCGCTGCTGGTGGAGACCGCGACCGACAACCCGACCCGCACGGTCGGGAGCGTGCGCAACATCTTCTCCAAGGGTGCGGGCAACCTCGGCACCACCGGCAGCGTCAGCTTCCTGTTCAAGAAGATGGGCGTATTCCGCCTGGACCCGGCGACCGTCAAGGACCAGGACGAGCTCGAGCTCGACCTCATCGACCATGGACTCGAGGAGATGGGCGAGAGCACGGGCGACAAGGGCGAGCCGCAACTCGTCATCCGCGGCGCCTTCGGCGATTTCGGCAAGTTGCAGGAAGCGCTGGAGAAGCGCGGCATCACCCCGCTCTCCGCGGAGCACGAATACATCTGCTCCGTGCCGGTCGAGCTTCCCGAGCCGCAGGCCGCGGAGGCGTTGAGCTTGATCGACAAGCTCGAGCAGGACGACGACGTGCAGAAGGTGTTTCACTCGTTGGCCTGACGTTTTCGGGTCGCAGGACCCCGCGTACCGTGCAGGCGCCCCGGCTGGGGTGAAGGATCCTTAACCTCGGCCTGTCATCCCGAAGCGCGTTTTCTCGTTGATCACAGGCAGACGGTTTTCGAGGAGACGTCCATGCTTAGGCTTTCCAAGTTGTTGATCTCTCTGAGTTTGTTGACCACCGCCTTGTCCGGATGCGTCGTCGCCCCGGTCGGCTGGCATCGCGGCTGGGACGGGCCACGGGCGGCGGTCGTCGTGCCTGCGCCGGTGATCTTCGTTCATCCCTATCGGTGATCGTCTCGTGACCTCTCATCCCTTCCGTATCGTCAACGTCTTCACCCGTGATCGCGGTGCGCTGACCGGAAATCCGCTGTGCGTGTTCGAGCGCGGCGACGGTCTCCCGACCGAGCTCATGCAAGCGTTGGCGCGGCAGTTCAACCTGTCGGAAACCACGTTCCTGCTGAAGCCGACGCGTCCCGGAGCCCATGCGCGGGTGCGGATCTTCACACCGAGCTATGAGATGCCCTTTGCCGGTCACCCGACGCTGGGCAGCGCCCACGTGTGCCGGGCGCTTGGGCTCGGGGGCGACCAGCTCGCGCTCGACATGCAGGCCGGGCTGATCGCGGTTCGAGCGAGCGGCGAGCGCTGGACCTTGACCGCGCCGCCGCCGACGTGGCGCGAGCTGTCCGAATCGCGCGCGGATATCGCCGCGGCCCTTGGACTCGACGCCACAGACATCGGCGATCGCCCGCTCTGGGTCAAGGCGGGCAAGGAGCAGCTGATCGTGCCGCTCACCTCGGCCGAGGCCGTGCGCCGAGCTGCGCCCAGCGCGGAGCGCTTCGGCAGGATTCGCAGCGAGGACGGCATCGGCATGGCCTACGTTTTCGTCCTCGATGACCGCGGCGTTTCTGCGCTTGCCCGGTTCTTTTTTCCGCAGGGCTCGTCGATGCTGGAGGATCCCGCGACGGGGTCGGCCACCGCGAATTTCGGCGGCTGGTGTCTCGCCACCGAGCGGCCGCTGCCTCAGTCCATCGAGATCTCCCAGGGCGAGCAGACCGGCCGTCCCTCCACCTTGCATCTCGAGGTGAATCAGCGCCGGGAAATCCTCGTCGGCGGCGACGTGATCGAGCTGGGGCGAGGCACCGTCGATCTCGCCCGAAGCGGCGGCGCCGGACTCAGTGCTTCCCGACCGGTTGATGATTGATGACGGCGTGCGCCCAATTGACCACGGGCTTGAGGCGCGGTGAGACGAGGTCGAGAGCCCGGATGTAATCGACCCAGCAGGCCTCATGGTGCTCGGGAATGCCGATCTCGGGATTGACCGGCAGCAGGACCTTGGTCTCCTTGCTTCGAGCGATGAAATACCGCGAGATCTTGCCCTTGTTGTAGGGCCCCGTGTCCATGTAATCGAGGCCCCAGTCGAACGACAGGTCATCGAGGGTGGTCTCTTCGCGCACCTCGCGCAGCGCGGCGTCGATGGGCTGCTCGTGGGGCTCCACCAGGCCCTTGGGAAAGTCCCAGTTGCGGTACGCGCGCAGCAGCAGAAACTTGAGCTTGCGCTGGGTCAGGCTCACAACCACGACGCCCGCCGACAGGCGATGATAGGGTTGCGCAGAAGGCATGATGGCTCCCTGGATGATGCCGGCTGGGATCACGCCGACACCATCCAAGAGTACACCCGCAGGCCCTCCGTCAGGCGGCTGCGCGCGCGGGAGTCCGGATTAAATGATCGCAGGCGCTCAACGAAGCCTTCGCGCCCTCGCCGACCGCAATCACGATCTGCTTGTAGGGCACGACGGTGCAGTCTCCCGCGGCGAACACGCCGGCCACCGAGGTCTGTCCGCGCGCGTCCACCTCGACCTCGCCGCGCGGCGAAAGCTTGACGATTCCCTCGAGCCAGTCGGTGTTTGGCTTCAGGCCGATCTGCACGAACACCCCTGCGATCTCGAGCACCTGCCCCGCGCCCCCGTCGCGGTCCCGATGGACGAGACCCGTGACGCGTTCGCCGTCGCCCAGCACCTCGGTGGTCCTGGCGCCCGTGATCACGGTCACGTTGCGCAGGCTGCGGAGCTTTGCCTGCAGCACGGCATCGGCACGCAAGGTCCGGTCGTACTCGATCAGCGTGACGTGGCTGACCAGTCCGGCGAGATCGATCGCGGCCTCGACGCCGGAATTGCCGCCGCCGATGACGGCGACGCGCCTGCCCTTGAACAACGGGCCGTCGCAGTGCGGACAGTACGCGACGCCGCGGTTGCGATACTGCTTCTCCCCGGGCACATCGAGCTCGCGCCACCGTGCTCCCGTCGCGATGATGAGCGAGCGCGCCTTGAGCGTGCCGCCGCCGGCCATTTTCACTTCGATCAGGTCGCCCGGAACGATCGACTCGGCGCGCTGCGTGCTCATGACGTCGACGTCGTAGGTCGAGACGTGCTGCTCGAGTCCGTACGCCAGCTTGTGACCTTGGGTCTCCTTCACCGAGATGAAGTTCTCGATCCCCAGGGTGTCGAGCAGCTGGCCGCCGACACGCTCGGCCGCGATGCCGGTGCGGATGCCCTTGCGGGCCGCGTAGATCGCCGCCGCAGCGCCCGCCGGGCCCGCTCCGATCACCAGCACGTCGAAGGGCGGCTTGGCGCCGAGGCGCTCGGCACCGTGCTCGCGCGAGCCGGAATCCAGCTTGGCCAGGATCTCGGTCAGCTCCATGCGTCCCTGCGCAAACGGCCTGCCGTTCAGAAATACCGCGGGGACCGCCATGATTTGCCGCTCGGATACCTCGTCGGGGAACAGCGCTCCATCGATCATGGTGTGACGGATGCGCGGGTTGAGGACCGCCATGGTGTTCAAGGCCTGCACCACGTCCGGACAGTTCTGACAGCTGAGCGACACGAAGGTCTCGAAGCTGAGATCGCCCGGAAGGTTCTGGATCTCGGCCGCGACGGCCGGGTCGACCTTGGGAGGATGGCCGCCGGTCTGCAGCAGGGCCAGCACGAGCGAGGTGAGCTCATGACCGAGCGGCACGCCCGCGAATCGAATGCGCGGGTCCTCGGCCCCCGCGGCACGCAAGGCGAACGAAGGCACGCGTGCGCCTCCGAAACCCGCCCCGTCCGAGGCGCCAGCGCCGATGCGGACCTGGTTCGACAAGGACTCGATGTCGGCGAGCAGCGCCCGCATCTGGCGCGACGGCTCGCCGCCATCGAGGCTGGCAATGATGTCGACCGGCCGCGAGATCAGCTCGAGATAGCCGCCGAGCTGCGCTTTCAGGGTCTCATCCAGCATGGCAGTCAGATCCTTCCGACCAGGTCGAGCGAGGGCGACAGCGTGCTCGCGCCGGGCGTCCACTTGGCCGGGCACACTTCGCCCGGGTGCGAGGCCACGTATTGGGCGGCCTTGACCTTGCGCAGCAGCTCCGCGGCGTCGCGCCCGATGCCGTTGTCATGGATTTCCACGATCTTGATCAGGCCGTTCGGATCGATGACGAAGGTACCGCGCAGCGCGAGTCCTTCCTCCTCGATCATGACGCCGAAATTTCGCGCCAGAGTACCCGTCGGATCGCCGATGAGCGGATAGCGGACCTTGGCGATCGTGTCGGAGCTGTCGTGCCACGCCTTGTGGGCGAAGTGGGTGTCGGTCGAGGCGCCATAGACCTGGACGCCCAGCTGGCTGAATTCGGCCTCGTGGTCGGCGAGATCGCCGAGCTCGGTGGGGCATACGAAGGTGAAGTCCGCGGGATAGAACATCAGCACGGACCACCGGCCCTTGAAGCTCTCGTGCGTCACCGGCACGAACTTGCCGCCGTGAAACGCGATGGCCTTGAAGGGCTTGATTTCAGTATTGATGAGAGACATGGATACCTCGATGTGTCATTGGGCTCCGAGACATCATAAGGGCGGAAATCCATTACCAAAATTGATTGTAATGATCCTTCTGATAGACTATGTCTATGACTACGGAGTGCGGGGCCGAAGCGTGAACCTCAAGGATCTCAAGTATCTGGTCGCACTGGCCGATACCGGCCATTTCGGCAAGGCGGCCGAGCGGACTTTCGTCAGCCAGCCCACGCTTTCCGCGCAGCTCAAGAAGCTCGAGGACTACCTCGGGGTGAAGCTGGTGGAGCGCCAGCCGAAGAACGTGCAGCTCACCGACGTGGGCAAGGAAGTGGTGGCCCGGGCACGGCGGATGCTGAGCGAGAGCGACGAGATCATCGCGCTTGCCCGCCACAACACCGATCCATTCGCGGGCAAGCTCAGGATGGCTCTGATTCCGACCATCGGGCCCTATCTTCTGCCGCGGGTCATGACCAAGCTTCGCAAGGCGCTGCCCAACCTGAGCCTGATGCTGTACGAGTATCAGACCGAGCCGCTGCTCAAGCGCCTCAGGGACGGAGAGATCGATCTCGGGATCATGGCGTTGCCGGCCGAGATCGACGGCATCGAATCGCGCGAGCTGTACGTCGAGGACTTCACGGTCGCGCTGCCGATCGATCACCCGCTCGGGGCGAAATCCACCATCAAGACGCAGGACCTCAAGGGCCAGACGCTGCTGCTGCTCGAGGACGGGCACTGCCTCCGCGATCAGGCTCTCGAGGTCTGCAGCCGGGTCGACGTGCGCGAGCCCGAGGACTTTCGCGCCACCAGTCTCGAGACTTTGCGCCAGATGGTGGTCGCCGGGCTCGGTATCACGCTGTTGCCCGAGCTCGCCGTCGAGGCGCCCTCGGGATCGCAGCGTGGTCTCACCGTCCGGCGCTTCAGCAAGCCCGTGCCCTCGCGGACCGTCGGCGCGGTGTGGCGCAAGTCGACGACGCGGCGGGCGGCGATCTCCGCGGTCTGCGACGTGGTCGATCGAGTGATGGAACGAGCCTGACGATGCGCCGTCCGGCGAGAGCGCGCAAATCGTCGGCGCGTGCGCGCTCCCGCGACATCGGGCGCGCCGACTGGGCCTTTCGCGCGGATGACGAGGCCGTCTTCGAAGCGCTGGCGCGGGGCCGGCACGTGGCCAGTCTGCGCGAGTACTTCGGATCGCCGGCCCACGCCGAGCTGTCCGCGCTCGCCAAGGCCGCCGCCCTCGCCAAGGCCGCCGCTCCTGCCAAGGCCGCCCGTGCGCGGCCGCCCGCGCGCGACGGCCGGCCGAGCCATAGGCGGGTGCTGATCCTGCCCGGCATCATGGGCTCGAAGCTCGCGACGACGAAATCCCGCGGCGCGCCCTCGGGGCTTTTGTGGATGGACCCGCTCAAGATCTCCGACGGCCTCCTCACGAGGCTCCGGCTGCCGGCCGGCAGCCGCTTGCGCGCGACGGGCGTGCTGCTGGTCTCTTATGCAAGGCTCAAGCTCGCGCTCGAGATCGCCGGCCACGACGTCGCCCTCCATGCCTATGACTGGCGCCGCGGCGTCGACGAGCTCGGCAAGGAGCTGGCGCAGCGCATCATCGCGGACGGCCGGCCGGTCGTGCTGGTGGCCCACAGCATGGGCGGACTCGTGGCGCGCGTGGCGGCGGGCCTCGTGCCCAAGCACTGGATTCGACGCTTGATCCTGCTCGGAACGCCCAACCATGGCTCGTTCGCGTCCGTGCAGGCGCTGCGCGGCACTTATCCGACGGTGCGCAAGATTGCGTCGCTCGACCGCCACCACTCGGCACGACATCTCGCCGAACGGGTGTTCGGCACGTTTCCGGGCCTCTATCACCTGCTGCCGTGCGGGGCGAGACACGGGCTCGATCTGCTCGATTCCCGGAGCTGGCCGGCGGACGGACCCCGCCCGCGCACCGCACTGCTGAGCGGAGTGGCGGCCGCGCGCGCCTTGCTTGCACCTCCGGATTCCCGCATGGTCCAGATCGTCGGCGTCGATCAGGATACCGTGGTTGGCGTGCGCCGCACCCGGGCCGGGTTCGAGTATCTCGTGCGCAAGAGCGGCGATGGGACCGTGCCGCTCGCGCTCGCCGTGCTCCCCCGTCTCGATTGCTACTACGTCGAGGAGCTGCACTCGAATCTTGCCGCCAACGCCCGCGTCATCCGCGCCGTCGTCGAGCTGGTGACCCGGCCCCGCACGCGGGCGCTTTCGACCCGTTGGCGCACGAGGCCGGGCCCGCTCCGCCGCACCGACGACGAGCGGCTGCGCCGGGACCGCGTCGGCAAAGTCGATTGGCGCAGCCTCGGGCCCGCCGAGCGCGAGGCGGCGCTCGCCGATTTGGACAGCGCACGCCTGGCGTGCAGGGTATGACGCTTTAGCGTGACCCACGTCTCGGGGGGCGGCACCGGACGCCGTCCGCACGCCCTTTTGCCGAGCATTTCACATATTCTTCCTATAGGACGGGTGATGATCCGTCCCAGGACTCGCACTTGGGTCAACCGCAACACGCCCCGACGCCATGAACGCCCGCATTTCGACCACTCAAGAGATCCCGCCGCGGTTCGACCGCAAGTTCATCGAGGAGCATCGGCTGCTGGATCGCTATCTCGAGAACAAGCTGCCCTTGAAAGGCGCGCTGGATTTCGAGGCATGGTGCCGGAGCCACCCCGAGTATCTCGAGGAGCTCAAGCTGACCGACCGCACGCAAATGAGCTTGAAACTCCTCGAGGCTGCGGCGCAGCCTCATGATCTCGGCGAGCCGAAGCCGCCATGGTGGAAATCCCCCTATCTCTTGATCGGCCTCGCGGCGGCGAGCTTCGTGCTCCTCGTCGCCACGCTGGTCTTCTCCGGGAAATACGCGCACGTGCTGGGCGAGCTGGATGACGCGCGCGCGACCGCCGAGAAAGGATCGCTGGTCCAGCCCGCGACCGAGACGACCGTGCGCATCACACCGGACCGCGCACAGGGCATCGATCGCGCCAGGATCGTCGTGACCCGCAGCGCACCGCAGCTCATCGACGTGCACATCGATTTGAGCTACACCGGCAAGACGGATCTCGGCTACGGGGCCAATCTGCATCTCATGCAATATCGCGTGATCGTCGACAAGCAGGATCAAGGCCGCGCGCTGATCCTGAACAACCTGCTCAAGGACTCGAACGGAGAGCTGCGCCTGACCTTGAACTCGACCGGCCTCGCAGCCGGCATCTACACCGCCCGTATCGAGGCGTCACCCTTCATGGGTGGCAACTCCGTCCCGATCGGTTGGCTGATCCTCGAAGTCCGTTAGCGTCTCATCGGCATCAAGACCGGCTACGCCGCCAGCGACACCCTCTCCGGCGCCGCGCCCGGCGTCCGCCGCGAGTAACGCTCCGGGGCCCCCCGTCTCAGGCTGGGTAAGAGTTATTCGGGCACTGCTACCCGTGGAAGGGTCTAACGGCCTGTTGCGCGCGTCGAGCCTTACCCGGGCGTGCTGCGGTCGAGCGGCCGATACTTCGGGTAGCAGTGCCCGAATAACTCTTACCCAGCCTGAGACGGGGGGCCTCTGGCGTCACTCGCGGCGGACGCCGGGCGCCGCGCCGGAGAGGGCGTCGCTGGCGGCGTAGCCGGTCTTGATGCCGATGAAAGTGCTGCGGCCGGAGGTTCGATAGACGCCGCGCGTCATCTCGAGGGCGAGGTCCTTGCCCAATGCATCGAACTGCTCGAGCACGAGGTCGAAGCCTGCATCACGGATGGCCTGCAGCAGATATTCACGCTGCACCCAGAAGGACCGGCGGTTGTCCCACGATGCCCAGCGGCGGTTTTCGCGATCCTTGAACGCCCGCTCGCTGCGGAATTCTGGAAACCAGCGGCCCGGCAGGCCTTCGTTCGACGCGAGATACGACAGCTTGTGGGTGGTCGTTGCGGTGTTCTTCAGCGGAAGAAATCTCGACAGGGCGCGCCGCAGGCGGCGGGGATGAATGAGACTCGGCGCGTCGCCCGCCTCGGAGAAGTGCGTTTGCAGGATGAGCAGGCGCTCGGTCACGCGCGACAGGAGATCGAGCAGCTCGCGCGGCTTGTCGACGTGATAGAAGAGGCCGCAGCAGAAGGCGATGTCGAAGCGCCCGTACTTCGCCGTGTTCCAGACATCGTCGCGCACGAAATCCAGATTTGGCAGCGACACCCGCGACTGCACGTAGCGGCAAGCCTCGATGTTCGATTCCCGCACGTCGAGGCCCAGCGCATCGAGGCCCAGCCGCGCGAACTCGACCGTGTAGCCTCCCTCGAGGCAACCGAGATCGATCAGCGTCAGGCCGCGCTTGTCGCCTGGAAACACCGCATCGATGATGCGCTTGGCGGCCAGGAACCACGGATGCCGCTCCATGGGAAGCTCGGCGTCCGGCCTGGTGTAGGTGCCGTCGTCGAGGCGGATGTTGTGTGCGGTGAAAGTGGGTATGGTCATTCGTCACGTAGTGTAGCGATCGGCGGGGTGTTGACGACCCGGCGCGTCGCGAGCGTACCGGAGAGGCCGACGAGCAGGGTCCCGCAGACGATGCCGATCAGCCACACCGCGGGATCCAGAGTGAATTGCAGCGAGAACACGCGCCGCGCCAGCACCCAGCCGATACCGGTCGCCCCGAACGACGCCAGCGTGCCCGCAAGGAAACCGAGCGCGGAAAACTCGGCGGCAACCCCTTGCAGCACCGTGCCGCGCCGCGCCCCGAGCGTGCGCAGCATGGCGCTCTCGTAGCGCCGCTCGTCGCGGGTGGATTGAACGGCGGCCAGCAGCACCACGACGCCCGCCGCCAGGGTGAACAGGAACACGTACTGCACCGCCAGCGATGCGCGATCCATGATCTCGCGGATCTGCCTCAAAATCGCATCGACGTCGAACACGGAGACGGTCGGGAACGTCCGCACCAGATCCACGAGTGCCGGCCGCTGCTCCGGCGTCAGATAGATGCTGGTCATGTAGGTGCCCGCGGCGCCGTCCAGCAGTCCGGGCGGAAACACCAGGAAGAAGTTCGGGCGGAAGCTGTCCCAGCGTATCTTGCGGATGCTGGCCACCTTGACGGTCAGGCTCTCGCCGGCGACGTCGAAGGTCAGCCGATCGCCCATGTGCAGTCGTAAGGCCTCCTGATACTCGGTGGAGATCGATACCAGCGCCTTGCCCCTCTCGTCCGGGGTCCACCAGTGCCCGGCGATGAGCTGATTGTCCTCCATGAGCCCGGCCGACCAGGTCAGGTTCTGCTCGCGCTCCAGGAAGCCGCGGCCCTGGTCCTTGGGCAGCTCGATGGACGCGCTCGGCACGCCGTTGATGGCCGTGATGCGTGCGCGGACCATGGGAAACATCGCGGGCTCGCCCATGCCGTGAGCCGCGAGGAAGCTCTGCACCGCGGGGCGCTCGGCCGGCGTGATGTTGATGAGGAAATTGTTGGGCGCATCCGCCGGCAGGCTCTTGCGCCAGTCGGCGAGCAGGTCGCCACGCACGACTGCGAGCAGCAACAGCAGCATCAGCCCCAACCCGAAGGCGACGATCTGAACCACGCTGCCCAGGCCCCGGCGCGACACGTTGGCAAGTCCGTAACGCCACGCGATGCCGACGCCGCCGCGCAGGCGTCCGGTGAGCCGGACCAGGCCGTAGCCCGCGATCGTCAGCACCAGACCCACGCCGAGCACCCCCGCGAGCATCGACAGGACGAGCTCCGTGTCGCGCACCAGGACCCAGAGGATGGCGGTGAGCGCGGCAAGCGCGAGCAGATAGCTCGAGCCGCCCTTGAGCGGCGGTGCACTCACGGTCTTGCGCAATACCCGCGCCGGCGGGGTGTTCTTGAGCTGGAGCAGGGGCGGGAGCGCGAAGCCCAGCAGCATCGCGATGACCGTCGCCAAGGCGACGGGCAACGGCGCGAGCGACGCCGGCGGCAGCTCGGTGCGGATGAAGTCGCGCAGCACCCAGGCCAGGCCTTCCTGCGCGACATAGCCGAGGGCGGTGCCGATGGCGACCGCACCCACCGCGAGCAAGATGAGCTCGATCGCCGAGATCGCGAGCACGAAGGCTTGCGAGGCGCCCATGCACTTCATCAGGGCAACCGTGTCCACGTGGCGAGCGGCATAGCGGCGCGCGCCCATCGCGACCGCCACGGCCGCGAGCAGCACCGAGGCGAGGCTCGCGAGGCTCAGGAAGCGCGTGGCGCGGTCGATGGCCGAATTCAACTGCCGGCTGGACTCGTCGATCTCGCGCAGGCGCTCGCCCGGAGATTTGCCCGTGATGAGGTATTGACGGAAATCCGCCACCGCCTCGGGAGGCCCGGCGAACAGCGCGGCGTAGGTCACGCGGCTGCCCGGCTGGATCAACTGGGTCGCGGGCACGTCGGCGATGTTGATCAACGCGGCCGGCGCGAGATTGACGAAGCCGGTGCCCTGGTCCGGGCGGTAGTCGAGCACCTCCGCGACGCGAAACGATCCGGTGCCGATCTTCAAGGCTGCGCCGAGCGAGAGCTTGAGCTGCGCGATGATGCGCGCATCGAGCCAGACCTCGCCCCGCGCCGGGATGCGCCCCGTGGTGCGCGCCTTGCCGAAGGGCGTGTCGGAGATCCGCATGCGGCCGCGCAAGGGATAGCCTTCGCCCACGGCATTGAGCGCGGCGAGCTGGCTCGCATCGCCGCTGAAAATGGCGGTCGGAAACGTCAGGGTTCGGGCGGTGCGCAGCCCGCGCGCCGCGGCTGCCGTGAAGTAGCGTTGTGGAAGCGGATTCGGTGATTCCAGCCGCAGATCCGCCGCCAGCACCTCGCTGGCCTGGGCGTGCACGCCTTGCGAGATCCGGCCGGTGAAGAATCCGACCGCGGTGAGCGAAAGCACCGCGACCGTCAGCGCGAGCACGAGCACCGCCAGCTCGCCCGACTTGAGGTCGCGCCACAGGTTGCGTACCGCGAAATGGACCGGGCGCATCAGTTCACCGCATGCCCGGCGTCGAGCTCGAAGATGCGGCTGCAGCGGCCCGCGAGCTCGCGATCGTGCGTCACGAGGACCAGGGTGTTTCCCGTCCTCGAGTTGAGATCGAACAGGAGCTCGGCGATGCGCTGGCCCGTCGCCGTATCGAGATTACCGGTGGGCTCGTCGGCGAACAGCACGGCCGGGTGCGTCACGAAGGCGCGGGCGATGGCCACGCGCTGTTGCTCCCCGCCCGACAGTTGCTTCGGGTAGTGCATGAGGCGCGCCTGGAGACCCACTTGCCCCAGCGCCTCCGTGGCCAGAGCTCGCGCGGCGGCTCGGCCGTCGAGCTCGAGCGGCAACATCACGTTCTCGACGGCCGTGAGCGAGGGAATCAGGTGGAAGGACTGGAATACGAAGCCGACGTGTCTGGCGCGGATCGCGGCTCGGCCGTCCTCGGAGAGCTCGGTGAGATCGGCGCCCGAGATCAGCACGCGCCCGGTGCTCGGCAGGTCGAGCCCCGCCAGGAGGGCCAGCAGCGTGGACTTGCCCGCCCCCGAGGCGCCTACGATGGCGAGCGACTCGCCCGCTCGCACGCGCAAGGTCACATCGGCGAGAATGGTAAGAGGTCCTTCCGGGCTCGCGACCGTCTTCGAGACGCCGATCGCTTCGAGAACGATTTGATCTTGCATGGGAGCGATGAGTGAAGCGGCTATTGATCCTGATGTTCATGCTGACCTCGACCCCGGCCAAGGCCGACGGTCCGGTCATCCTCGTCTTCGGCGACAGTATCAGCGCCGGCTTCGGGCTGCCGCACGTCGAGCAGGGCTGGGCGGCGTTGCTGCAGACGAGGCTCAAGCAGCAAGGGTACGGTTACCAGGTCGTCAACGCCAGCGTCAGCGGCGAGACCACGGCAGGCGGGCTCGCCCGCCTGCCGCGGGCCCTGGAGATGCACCGGCCGCGGGTGCTCATCCTAGAGCTCGGCGGCAACGACGGCCTGCGCGCCCTGCCCGTCGCGCCCATGCGCGCCAACCTGAAGGCCATGATCGATCTCGGCCGCGGCGCCGGCGCCGAGGTCCTGCTCCTCGGCATGCGCATTCCGCCCAACTACGGTCCGGACTACACGCGGCAATTCGCTCAGGTCTTCACCGACCTCGCGCGCGAGGAGAAGGCCCCCCTGGTGCCGTTTCTGCTGGATCACATCGCGCTCGACGCCAGCCTGATGCAGGCGGATCAGATCCATCCCAACGAGCAGGGCCAGCCGAAGCTCCTCGACAATGTCTGGCCGGTCCTGAAGCCGCTGCTGCGCCGTTGATCGCCACCCGGCAGGCAGCGGACCTCAACGAGCCCCTGCTCGGGAGGCTATTGCGCCGATGTCAGCCACTGCGCCACGCCGCCATGGCTCGAGCACGTGCCGCTGTGATGTTGCGAGTGCGAGAAGGTCCCGTCCTTGCACTTCGCGGTGGCGCCGGCGGGGTCGCTGTTGCCGGCGGTCGCCGTCGGTGCAGCCTTGGAAGCGGGCTTGGTGGCCTGGCCTGCGGCGGCGGTGGGTCCCGGCGCGCTCGACGCCGATGCGGAGGCCGGCGCCGAAGGCGCCGTCGAGGCTTCGGCCGCTTTGTTGGACGAAGGCACGCCGGAGGATGCCGCAGACTTTAATCCTTTCTGCACACCACCGTGGCCGCTGCAGGCCCCGCGGCCGGTGGCGGTGGAGGTTGTGCCGTCCTTGCAGGTGGTGGGCGCAGGGGCGTCGGCTGCCCGGCTGGACAGCGAGAACGCCGCGATGATCAACGAGGCTGCAACGAATCCGACGCGATTGTAATTATTCATGGGTTCCTCTTCGGTAGTTCGGCGATGCGAGCGATCCGGCGGCGGATTGTACCGCGATTCCGACCATGGCAAGGCGACCCCGGGGTGCGGCAGAGGGCTCGGGAAATCGATCAGTGCGTCGGGTGGATCGGCAGGATGCTGTTGACCTGCATGACGAACGGCGTGTGCTGACGGTCCGCGACCTGCGAGAACAGCTTGCCGTTCACCGTCACGTACGAGTTCTCGATCACGTCATGGGGAAACTCCGCCACGCCGACCAGCTGCACGTCGTTCGCGGGCAGACAATGCAGGCTCTGGGCCGGCGCGTAGACATAGGCCGTCTTTTCGAGCGCGAGGATCGGGACGTTGTCGATGCCATCCGGCGCGGGATAGTCGCGGAAGTGGACGTGACCCGTGAGCGTGTTCTTGAACGGCTGGAGCATCAGGCAGGGTCCGAATCCGACCACGCAGCCGGGCAACGTGAGGCATGCGATCAGCAACGCGACGGATCTCATGCGTGCGAACTCCGGACGATGAATATGACCGAGGAAGGCCTGCTCGAGCCCGCCGCCGACGGCTCGCGGCACTCGAGCAGCTCGAATCCGCAGCGCCCCAGCATCGACAGCCAGCTCGCCAGTGTCCGGAAATACCAAGGCGCCGGCTCCGTGAACGCCGACCCGATTCCAGTCCAGTCACCCTCCCGCCAGCCATCCCGGTACTCGCGCTCGCCGCACGCGACGACCGGATGAAGGGTTTGCACGATGAGATGCCCGCGCTCCCCGAGATAGCGCCCGATCCCCGACAGCAGGGACGCGACCGAGTCGTGCCCCAGGAGCGAGAAGTTGCACACCGCGGCACCGAACGGGCCGCCCTGCCACCGGCCGCTCGCGATGTCCTCGTAGTCCTGGCGCTCGAATTCTCCGCCGCCGAGACGGCGTGCCTCGGTGATGAGCGCAGGGATCGCGTCGATGCCGGTCACAGCAACGCCCCGGGCGGTCAAGGCGCGCGCGAGCCAGCCTTCGCCGCAGCCGATGTCGAGCACCCGCGCCGGGTGCACGCTCATGACCGCATCGACGATGGCGCGATCGGTGACCTGCCTGCGGCTCTGGATGCTTCCCGAGCGCACCGCTTCGATCCAGGGCGCGGCGTTGACGGTCCAGGACTGGAGGATTCGCGCTTCGGGCGGGTCACTCATGCGGCTCGGGAGGATGTGCACAGGTTGGGCTAGTCTAACCCGGCGGCGCCGGACGTGGGGCTCGCGGACGCCGCGCCGGAGTGCGCGAGCCGGACATTGCTGGCACCGGCGGCCGGTGCTATACACGCGGGACAAAAGCAGGAGCAGGCGTGGAGCGAAACTGGTTGAAGTCGTATCCGCCGGGTGTGCCGGCGGACATCGACCCCGACGCATATGCGTCGGTGCGCGACATCCTCGAAGAGGCGTGCGCCGCGCACCGACACGCGCCGGCATTCGTCAACATGGGCGCGACCCTGACCTACGCCCAGCTCGACGAGCTGAGCCGCGCATTCGCCGCATGGCTCACGCAGAAGTCCGGGCTCCAGCGGGGCGATCGCGTCGCGCTGATGATGCCGAACATCCTGCAGTACCCAATCGCGCTGTTCGGGACGCTGCGCGCCGGCATGGCGGTGGTGAACACCAACCCGCTCTACACCGCGCGCGAGCTCGAGCACCAGCTCAAGGACTCGGGTGCCAAGGTCATCGTCATCGTCGAGAATTTCGCGCACGTTCTGCAGCAGGTGTTGCCGCATACCGGGCTCAAGCACGTGCTGGTGACCCGCATCGGCGATCTGCTCGGCTTTCCGCGCGGAATGCTCGTGAACTTCGTGCTGCGCCACGTGCGCAAGCAGATCCCGTCGTGGTCGATTCCCGGCGCCTCCAACTTCAGGACCGCGCTCGGCGCCGGCCTAGGACGCAAGGTCGAATCGATCCCCCTGAGGGGAGACGACATCGCGTTCCTGCAATACACGGGCGGCACCACCGGCGTGGCCAAGGCCGCGGTCCTGACCCATCGGAACATGGTGGCCAACGTGCTGCAGGTGAAGGCGTGGACCCAGCCTTCGCTCGAGGCGGGAGAGCGGCCGGTGGTGGTCACCGCGCTGCCGCTGTATCACATCTTTGCGCTGACCTGCAATTGCCTGGCGTTCCTGCCCCTCGGCGGAAGCAACGTGCTGATCACGAATCCGCGCGATTTCAAGGGTTTCGTCGCCGAGCTGAAGAGGCATCGCTTCCAGTTCATCAGCGGCGTCAATACGCTGCTGAACGCGCTGCTGCACACGCCAGGCTTCGACTCCGTCGACTTCAGCGCGTTGCGCGTCACCTTCGCGGGCGGCATGGCGGTCCAGGCGGTCGTGGCGAAGCGCTGGAAGGAGGTCACCGGCTGCGGCGTCACCCAGGGCTGGGGCCTCACCGAAACCTCGCCGGTGGCCCCCGCCAATCCTAATGATCTGGATTTCAACGGCTCCGTCGGCTTGCCCGTCAGCTCGACGGACGTGTCGATTCGGGATGATGCCGGCGCGGAGATGCCGATGAACAGCGCGGGGGAGATCTGCGTATTCGGGCCGCAGGTGATGCGCGGCTACTGGAACCGTCCCGACGAGACCGACAAGGTGATGTTCGGCGACTGGCTGCGCACCGGCGATATCGGCCGCATGGACGAGCACGGCTTCGTCTACATCGAGGATCGCAAGAAGGACATGATCCTGGTGTCGGGCTTCAACGTCTATCCGAACGAGGTGGAGAGCGTCGCCGCCGCGAATCCCGGTGTGCTCGAGGTCGCCGCGGTCGCCGAGCCCGACGAGAACAGCGGGGAGGTCGTGGCGCTGTTCGTGGTCAAGAAGGACCCGGGCCTCACCGCAGAGGCGCTGATCGCGTTCTGCCGCGGTGAGCTGACCGGCTACAAGGTGCCGAAGCACGTTTATTTCCGCACGGAGCTGCCGAAGTCCAATGTCGGCAAGATCCTGCGCCGCGAGCTGCGCGATGAGCTGCGCGCGGCGCACGCCGGCGGCGCCAAACCCGCCGCCTAGGAGCGCAGGCGCCAGCAAGGAGGCCCCGGCTCCCTTCGACCGACCTGCGCTCGGGCGTACCGCCCCGTCCGGGTAAGAGCCAGGCGGGCACTGCTACCCGTAGGTGGGTCTCTAGGCCGCGGCTAGACCGCTGCTCATCAGGCGGCCCC
>DATAYZ010000075.1:0-67077 GCA_036272295.1 Steroidobacteraceae bacterium | reverse complement strand
GCGCACTACAAGCACCTGTTGCTCAACATGCCGGGCGGCCCGACCATCGGCTCGCACGTGCCGTGGATCGAGGTGTGGGAGGTCACGGGCACGCCGCTCGACAAGAGCATCTACAAGCGTCCGACCGGCAATTTCCAGGGCAAGGGCTACAACGCGTACCGGGTCACGGATCTGGCGGGACTGCTGGTCAAGCTGAAGGCGGAGGGCATCAAGTTCATCAACACGCCGCTGCTCGACGATGCCGGCAAGCCCGATTCGATCTACGTGGTCGACCCCGACGGACAGTTGATCGAGCTCAATCAGTACCGACCCGATCAGCAATGATCGGCGCGGGCAGGCGGTAGCAGACGGGTGGCTTTGACGCGGCGCCCCCGGGGTGCAAATTGCGCGCCGGGGGATTGCTCAGTACACTTCGTAATGCCGGAACGCGCCGCGCCGCCTGCTCACGAAGAGTCAAGACGAGTTCAAGGAGCATTCGAAGCATGTTGGTGTTGTCGAACGAAGACGTTCAGAGCGTGTTGACGGTCGAGGACTGCATGTCCTCCCTCGAAACGGCGTACAAGGAGTACGCCAACGCGCGCGCGGCCAATCGCGAGCGTACTCACACGTACTTTCCGGTGGAGGATGCGCGGCATCCCGGGTTCCGCTTCCGCTTCAAATCCCAGGAAGGAGGCAGCGTCTCGAGCGGCGTCTGGGCGCTGCGCATCACCTCCGACATGGTCGGCGTGGAGAAGCTCGCGAACGGCGTGGAGCGCCGGCGGCTCCTGCCCGCGGCTCCGGGCGGCAAGTACGTCGGGCTGGTGACGCTCTACAGCATGAGCACGCTCGAGCCGCTCTGCATCATGCACGACAGCGTGGTGCAGAAATGGCGCGTCGGCGCCACCTCGGCCCTCGGCATCCGCGAGCTCTCGCGCCGGGCACCGCGGCTCGCCGGCTTGTTCGGCTCGGGTTGGCAGGCGGAGTCCCACCTGCATTGCCTGCTGCACGTGCGCCCCTCCATCGAGGAGGTCCGGGTGTACAGCCCGACCCCGGGCAACCGCGAGCGCTTCGCGGCGGAGCAGGGAGCCCAATTCAAGGGCGTCAAGGTCGTCGCCGTGAGCGAGCCGCGCGCGGCGGTCGCGGATTGCGACATCGTCACCTGCGCGACGGCGGCGATGGACCCGTGCTTCTCGGGCGAGTGGCTCGAGAAGGGCACTCATGTGACCGCGATCACCTCGCCGGACGGCACGGCGAAGCGCCGCGAGCTCGACGACACGACCTTCGATCGCGCCGACCGGATCGTGGTGACCTCGAAGGAACAGATCCTCCACGACAAGCAATTCGACATCCTCGGCCCGGTGACCCGAGGACGGCTGACCATGGACGACATCGTCTCGATCGGCGAGCTCCTGGCGGGCAAGGGCAAGGGGCGCGGCGCCGACTCCGACATCACCGTCTTTGCGAACAACACCGGCATGGGATTGCAGTTCGCGGCGGTCGGCGCGCGGATCTACGCGAAGGCGCGGGAGCGCGGCCTCGGCCGCGAGGTGCCCACGGACTGGTTCCTGGAGGCGACCACGCCATGAGCGGCGCGCCACCCGCCGGCGGCCGATGCGTGAAGCTCGGCGATCACGTGAACAGCGACGTGATCATCCCGGGACGCTATCTGACCAGCATCGATCCCGTCGAGCTGGCCAAGCATGCATTCGAGCCGCTGGGACGTGAATTCCAGGACCGGTTCGTCGCGGCCAAGGTGGTGGTGGCCGGCAAGAACTTCGGCTGCGGCAGCGCGCGCGAACAGGCGGCGAGCTGCCTCACCGGCGCAGGGATCCAGGCGGTCATCGCGGCATCCTTCGCGCGCGTCTTTTTCCGCAATGCGATCAACACCGGGCTCGCCGCGCTGCAGTCCGCTGAGGCGGCCGCCAGCATCTGCGACGGCGACGAGGTCTTCGTGAATCTCGCGGCAGGCACGATCGACACCCCGCGGGGCCAGTTCTCCTTTCCGCCGTACCCCGAGAATCTCACGCTGATCCTGAACGCCGGCGGCTTGATCCCCTACGTCGCGCGCAAGCTCGAGGCGCAGGCCCGCACGTGAGCGCGCCCACAAAGACCGGCGCAGACCCGCAAGCGAGCGCGTCCGCAAAGACCGGCGCAGGCCCGCAAGCGAGCGCGGTTGCAAAAGCCGCCGAGACGAGCTCCGTGAAGGGCGCCGCCGGGACCGCTCCGAGGACCTTCGCGCAAAAGGCCATCGAGCGCGCCTCGGGCAGCTCCGGCCTCGCGCCCGGCACCATCGTGGAGGTCGAGCCGGACCTCTACATGAGCCACACCGCGAGCTGGCGCTGCATCAAGACCTTCGAGAAGCTGCCGGGGGCGGCCATCCGCCATCCCGAGCGGATCGCGATGGTGATGGACCACATATCACCCGCGCCCACCGCGCAGGTGGCGGGCCATCACCGGCTGTGCCGGGAGTTCGCCCGTGCCCACGGGGTCGGTCACTTCTTCGACGTGAACGAGGGCATCGCCCATCTCGTGCTGATGGAGCGCGGCCTGATCAAGCCCGGGGAGGTCATCATCGGGACGGATTCGCACTCGACCATCTACGGCGCGCTCGGCGCGCTCGGCACCGGGGTCGGCTTCAGCGAGATCACCGCGACCTGGGTGACCGGCGTCCTTTGGATGATGGTGCCGGACTCGATGAAGGTGACTCTCGAGGGGAAGCTCCCCGCCGGCGTGTACCCGAAGGACATCATGCTCCGGTTGATCGGCGATCTGACCGCCGATGGCGCCACCTATCTGTCGGTCGAGTTCGAGGGCGGTCTCACGGCCGCGATGTCGATCTCGCAGCGCATGACCCTGTGCAATCTCGCCATGGAGCTCGGTGCCAAGAATGCCTTCGTGAAGCCGGACGCAGTGGCCTACGAGTACCTCACCGCGGCCGGCGTCGAGGACCCGGCCCGCCACGCGCTCATTTCCGACGCGGGCGCGAGCTACGTACGCGAGTCGCGGATCGATGCGGCCCGCCTGCCCCCGCAGGTGGCCTGTCCGCACACCGTCGACAACGTGCGCCCGGTGGGCGAGGTCGCGGGCCTCAAGCTCGACCAGGTGTTCGTGGGGTCGTGTGCGAACGCCAAGTACGACGACCTCGTCGAGGTGGCGAGAATCCTGAAGGGCAGGCGCGTCGCGGCGGGAATCCGCATGCTGGTGACGCCGGGCTCGCGCGACACGATGAAGCGCGCCGCCGATTCGGGCGTGCTGTCGACGCTGATAGAGGCCGGCGCGATCATCACCAATCCGGGGTGCGGCGCCTGCGCGGGCGACGGCGGCGCCATGGACAAGGGCGAGGTCACGCTGTCGACCGCCAACCGCAACTTCCGCGGCCGCATGGGCAGCTACGAATCCGACATCTATCTGGCGAGCCCCGCGACGGCGGCGGCATCGGCGCTCACCGGCGTGATCACCGACCCCCGCGAGGTGCTCCAGTGAATCTGGTCGAGAGCATCCTGGCGCGCGCGAGCGGCAGGAAATCCGTGGAGCCGGGGGAGATCGTCATCGCCGAAGTCGACCGCATGATCATGCACGACTTGAGCGGCTACATGACCGCACGCGTCTACGACGAGAAGGTGAGCAAGCCGCTGAAGCATCCGGACCGGGTCATCATGGTGTTCGATCACCTCTTCTCGCCACCGCGCGAGCAGGAAGCCGAGGTCCTGAAGTCCGGCCGCGAGTGGGCGGCCAAGTACGGCATCAGGCTGCTCGATTGCGGTAACGGCAACATTCACAACGCGGTCGCGCGCAATGGTTTCATCGGTCCCGGCATGGTGGTGGTGGGCTCGGACAGCCACACGCCGGTGCACGGCGCGCTCGGCGCATTCGCCGTGGCCGTGGGCAACGATTGCCATGCAGGAATGGTGTTCCCGCACGGCAAGGCCTGGTTTCGCGTCCCCTCGACCGTCCGCATCGAGCTCTCCGGCACCTTGCGCGCCGGCACGACTCCGCGCGACGTGGCGCTCTGGCTGGTGAGCCGGATCGGCGAGGACGGCGCGGTCTACAAGGCGCTCGAGTTCGGCGGTCCGTTCATCGAGGCGCTGGGGCTGTTCGACCGCTGGCTCTTTCCGCTGATCACGGTCGACGTCGGCGCGAAGTGCGGCTACATCGAGCCCGACGAGAAGGTGTTCGAATTCGCGCGCGCCGCGAACGCGATGCAGTGCTGGAGCGGGCTCGAGATCGCCCCGCGGCACGAGCGCCGCCCGGAGGCGGTGCTGACCTACGACGTTTCGAGCATCGAGCCGCAGGTCGCCTGTCCGCCCACCGTCGGCAACGTGAAGCCGGTGAGCGAGGTGGCCGGCAAGTCCGTTCAGTGGGCCGAGATCGGCGGTCACGGCGGCGGCCGCGTCGAGGACATCCGCATGCTCGCCCAGGTCCTCGGGGGCAAGTCGGTGCACCCCGCAGTCCGGCTCAACGTCGTGCCCTCGAGCCGGGCGGTGTTCAAGCAGGCGCTCGACGAGGGTCTCGTCCAGGTGCTGCACGCGGCGGGCGCGCTGTGGTTTCCCCCGAGCACCGGGTCGAACCAGAGCGTCAACATGGGCGCGATGGCCGCCGGCGAGGCCATGATCTCGACGCACTCCCGCAACTTTCCCGGCCGCAACGGCAGCGCGGACGCCAGCATGTACCTGGGCTCGGCGCTCACCGTCGCCGCTTCGGCGTTGCGCGGATGCCTGACGGACGTTCGGGAGATGCTGTGAGCGACTTCAAGTTCCAGGGTGCCTGCTGGACGGTGGGCGACTACATCCCGACGGATCAGATCATCAAGTCGCATCGATTCTTCCTGCCGATGGCCGAGATCGCGAAATTCGTCCTCGAGGACGAGAACCCGCGCTTCGCCGCGGGCGTGCAGCGGGGCGACGTGCTGGTGGCCGGCAGGCACTTCGGCCAGTCGTCGGGCCGTGCGATCGCGGTGAAGGCGCTGCAGGCGACCGGGATCTCCTGCATCGTGGCCGAAAGCTTTGCGCGCACCTTCTATCGGAATGCATTCGAGGTGGGGCTGCCGATCGTGGAGATTCCCGGGATCGGCGCTGCCGTGAGAGAGGGCGACGTGCTGGCCGTGGACGTCCCCGGCGGCGAGGTCGCGATCGAGCGGACCGGCGTGGCTTTGCGCGGCCCCCGCACCGATCCCTTCCTGCTCGACATGCTCCGTGCCGGCGGCGTGATCGCCATCGGCTCGCGCCTGGCCGGCTCCCCGTGAAGCGCGGCCTGGTCACGCTGGATCCCGCACAGATTCCCCGCGCGGCCTACGATGCCCGCATCGACGCGGTGCGTGCGCGGCTGGAGGGGTCCGGCGCCGAGGTCGCGCTGATCTACGGCGACGTATCGCGCTCGGGGGACATCAATTTTCTGAGCAATCTGTGCCTGTACTGGAACGAGGCGGTGCTCGCGATCCCGCGCGAGGGAGCGCCCGTGCTGATCACCAAGCTCTCGAAACGCGTCACGACCTGGATGCGCCAGACCTCGGTGCTGGACCAGATCGTCAGCGGACCGCGGCTTGCGGAGAGCGTGGGCAAGCTCCTGGACGATCATCGCGGCGGCCGCAAAGGCGCGCTCGCCCTGGTCGATCTGTCCTGGTGGCCCAACAATCTGGTCAACCAGTTGCGCAAGACCTTGCCGGAGATGGAGCTGCGCGACCTGGGCTCCGCGGTGCGCGAGGAGCGCCTGCGGCCGTCGCCGGAGGAGAGGCGCCTGCTCGAGACGGGCGCGCACCTCATGGACTACGCGCTGGCGCTCGCATGGAGCGAGCCGACGCCGGATGCACGAACCTCCGCAGCCGTACGCGCGCTGCGGCGCTCGGGCTTCCAGGAAGCAACGGTGTCGTGCGCAACGCTGGGGGACGGCAGCGAGTTCGTGGATGCCACCGGGCAGTATCGCGACGTGTGGCTGCGCCAGTCCCGTCCGCGCGGCGGCCCGGCGGCGGCGGCGGCGGACGCGGCGCTCTCGACCGCCCTCGCGGCCGCCAGGCCGGGCACGTCGGAGGCGACGCTCGCGCGCCTGTCGGCCGGCCAAGCCGCCGGCCGACAGGCGGCCTTCTCCTGCTTTCCGCACGCGGATCTCGAGACGCGCGGACTCTATCGAGGAGCGGGCGACGCGGCGCGCGTGCTGCGCGCGGACGAGGTCGTGTGCGTTGCAGTGACGCTTGCGGGTGACGAGGCGGCGCTTGCCGCCGCGGCGACCGTGAGGATCACGGAGCACGGCGCAGAGCCGCTGTTCAGGAAGGAGGGGTTGTGACGGAGACGCGAAGCGTCGAGGTGGAGTGGCGCACCGCGCGCACCCGCAAGGCCCTCGCAGCGGCGGACCTGAGCGGCCTCATCGTGTTCGCGCCCGCCTGGCGGCGCGAGAACATCCGCTACCTGACCGACGCATCGCTCGACGCGAGCGTTGCGTTTGCCTATCTGCCGTCGTCCGGCGCCGCCACCGCGTTCGCATGCTCCCTCGGCGATGCCCAGGCAATGCGGCAGGCGGGGTTCGTCGAGGACATCCGCACCATCCCATTTCCCGACGTCGCGGCGCTGGCGGAGCGCGTTCGCGGCGACGTCAAGCACGGCCGCGTGGGCATCGCGGGCGCCGAATTCGTGCCGGTGGCCGTCTGGCGGGACCTCGAGGGCTCATTGCCGGGAATCGAGCTCGTGAATGCGAGCGTGCTCATGGACGGCGTGCGCTCCGTGAAGAGCGGGCTGGAGATCGCGCGACTACGCCGCGCCGGCGAGATCTGCGACAGATCCTGGAGGGCATTCCAGGACGCCTGCCGTCCCGGTGCCCGGGAGTATGAGATCGTGGCGGACGTCGAGGCCAAGCTCCGTGCCGAGGGCGCCGAGGACAACTTCATGCTGATCGCGTCGGGAGGCGATGACGTCCGCGGCATGACCCCGCCCTCCGACCGGCGGCTCGAGCCCGGCGACCTCGTGCGGACGGAGCTGACTCCGCAGTTCAAGGGTTACTGGACGCAGATCTGCCGGACGGCGGTGGTCGGCCCGCCTTCGGCGAGGCAGCGCGAATCCTTCGCGCTGTTCGAGGAGGCGGTCGCCGCCGGCCTCGACGCCATCAAGCCGGGCGTTACGGCGCACGAAGTGGCGAAAGCCGAGAACGACGTGTTCCGGCGTTACGGCTACGGCGAGTACTGCACGTCGGAGTGGACCCGCGTGCGCGGGCACTGCCTGGGGCTGTATCTGGACGAGGTGCACATCATCGAGGGCGTGGACACGGTGCTCGAGGAGAACGCCGTGCTGGTGGTGCACCCGAACACCTTCACGCCGCTGGCGGGGTATTTCGTGCTCGGCGACAGCGTCGTGGTGACCAGGCAGGGGGCTCAGCCGCTGCTGTCGACGCCGCGCGAGCTGAACGTCGTCGGGTGAGGCGGGATCAGGTCAACCGGAGCATGGCGCGGCCGAGGTGATTGTTCTCACGCACCAGGCGCGTCAACAGACCGATGAACACCTCGCGCTCGCCGTCGGAAAGGGGTCCCAGGATCTTGCGCTGCGCGCGCATCGCGCAGCCTTCGACCTGCGCCATCACCTTCTCGCCGGCCTTGGTGATGGTGATGTCCTTCTTGCGCTGGTCGGTCGGGCTCAGCTTCTGGCGCAGCAACCCGCGGTTCACCAGGCGCTCCACCACGTTGGCGACGTTGGAGCGGTCGAGGCCGAGCTCTTCGGAGATCTCGATTTGCCCGACGCCCGGGTTCTCGGACACCATCGACAGCACGCCCCACTGAACCGGGGTGATCTCGACCTCCGAGCATTCGTTGATGAACACGGCAACCCAGATCTGCTGCAGGCGGCGAACGAGAAAACCGGGCCTTTTCCAAATGACTCTAGAGCGATCCATGTTGGCGATTCGTGTAAGTATTTCCAGAAATCCGCGCGCGGTACTGCGCGCGTCCCTGGCGCACAGCCTATGGCACCCGCGCGTTCCGTGCAAATCAGCGCGGCGCCGCTTGCCTGCAACTTGCGCTACATTGACACGTCGGCGGAGCCGGCGCGATACTCAGCATACTCACTAAATATCCCTTGTCGACGCATCGGGCCGATCACGGTGCGCATCCGGGGCAGGGCGCACCCACCATGAGCAACAAACCCTTCTACGGCTGGCTGATAGTCGCCGCTTCGGCGCTCGGCATCTGCTTCGGATTCGTCGGCACGCAGATCTACGCGTTCAGCGCCTTCATCCTGCCCCTGTCGGAGGAATTCGGCTGGAAGCGCGGGGCGATCTCGCTCGGCATGACGTTCGTCTACATCACCACGACGATCGCGCTGCCGCTGGTCGGGGTGCTCATCGACAAGACCGGAGTACGCCGGCCTCTGCTCGTATCGACACTGCTCTTCGGCATCATATTATGTCTGCTGTATTTCCTGAGCCGCGACATCCGCACGTTCTATGTCGGCATGATCGTGCTCGCGGCGCTCGGCAGCGGGACGCAGTCGATCAGCTACGTGCGGCTGATCGTGGCCTGGTTCGACCGGCGCAAAGGCGTCGCGCTGGCGCTCGGCGTGTCGGGGGCGGGCGCGGCGGCCCTGATCCTGCCGCCGATGATCAGCCACATCATCCAGAGCAGCGGCTGGCGGCAGGCGTTCGTCACGCTCGGGCTGATCAACCTCGTGATCGTCCTGCCGGTGCTGTATTTCGTGGTGCGCAACCGGCCTTCGGACCTCGGCCTGCAGCCGGACGGCGGCTCGGCCGAGCCTGCCGCCGCATTGCGCCTCGCCGCCGCGAACGACTCCGGGCACGGCTACGGCGAGGCGCTGCGCACCGGGACGTTCTGGAAGCTCGCGATCGCCACGCTGCTGCTCGGCCTCGCGCTCAGCGGCGTGATTTCCCAGGTGGTGCCGCTGATCGTGGACCGCGGCGTGGCGCGGCCGCACGCCGGCAATCTTGCCGCACTGCTCGGGTTCTCGATGATCCTCGCGCGGCTCGGTGCCGGCTACCTGCTCGATCGCTTCCATCCTCCCTACGTCGCGGCGGGGCTCCTCCTCTGTCCGGTGCTCGGGCTTGCGGGCCTCGCCATGGTTCCCGGCGAGACCTCCGCGGCTCTGATGCTGATCGCGCTAGGCATCGGCATGGGCCTCGAGTTCGATGCGCTCGGGTTCTTCTGCGTGCATTACTTCGGCCGCATCGCGCTCGGCCGCATCTACGGCACGCTGTTCGTGCTGTTCAACTTGGGGGGTGCGGTCGGCTCGTATTCCGCGGGCCACAGCTATGACCTCTTCTCCTCATACGTGAACTTCCTGATGGCGGCGTCGGCAACCACCCTCGCAGCGGCGTTGCTCACGGCCTGGCTCGGACCGCGCTCCGAGCGCGCGGGATCGCGTCCATCACAGACAGCATGAGGCCTTGCGCATGACCATCTCCACGGCCGCCGTTGCGGGCGGCGAATTCTCCCTGTGGATCGACGGCAAGGCCGTTGCCGGGGCGGGCAGCTTCGACGTCATCAATCCGGCCACCGAGCAGGTGCTCGCACGCTGCCCGCGTGCGGACGCAGCGCAGCTCGAGGCCGCCGTTGCCGCGGCCAAGGCGGCGTATCCGGCGTGGGCTCGCCGGCCGATCGCCGAGCGCCGCCGCCTGCTGGAGGAGGTCGCGGACCGCATGGTCGGACGGGCTCCCGAGCTTGCGCGCCTGCTCACGCAGGAACAGGGCAAGCCGCTTCTCCAGGCGCGGCGCGAGATCGAGCGGTCCGCGCTGATGATCAAGGCATTCGCGGGGATGGATCTCTCCGACAAGGTTCTCAAGGAGGCAGAGAACGTGCGCATCGTGCAGCAGCGCGCGCCGCTCGGCGTGGTCGCGGCGATCACGCCGTGGAATCTGCCGATCATCCTCTTGATGAGCAAATTCGCCCCGGCGCTGCTCGCGGGCAACACCATGGTGATCAAGCCGGCGCCGACCACGCCGCTCACCACGCTGCGCTTCGGCGCGATCTGCGCGCAGGTGCTGCCGCCGGGCGTCGTCAACGTCATCGCCGATCTCAATGACCTCGGCGGCGTGCTCACCGGCCATCCCGACGTGGCCAAGGTGGCGTTCACGGGCTCGACCGCGACGGGCCGCAAGGTCATGGCGAGCGCCGCCGCAACGATCAAGCGCGTGACGCTCGAGCTCGGCGGCAACGACGCCGCCATCGTGCTCGACGACGTGGCCGTCAAGGAGGTCGCGCCGAAGATCTTCGCCGGCGCCATGGGCAACAGCGGCCAGGTGTGCCTGGCGATCAAGCGCGTGTATGCGCCCGACTCGATTTACGACGAGCTTTGCGCGGAGCTCGCGCGGCTCGCCGAAGCCGCCGTGGTCGGCGACGGCCTCGATGAGAAGACCGAATTCGGTCCGTTGCAGAACAAGGCCCAGTACGAGCGTGTGCAGGGCTTCGTCGAGGACGCGCGTGCGCACGGCAAGATCATCGCCGGCGGCGGCTCCCGGAGCGGTCCCGGCTACTTCGTGCGGCCGACCATCGTGCGCGACATCCCCGACGATGCGCGCCTGGTGCGCGAGGAGCAGTTCGGTCCCGTGCTGCCGGTGCTGCGCTACTCCGATCTCGACGATGCGATCGCCCGCGCCAACGATTCCGAATACGGGTTGGGCGCGACCGTCTGGGGCAAGGATCTGGAGCGGGCCTATGAGGTCGCCTCGCGCATCGATTCGGGCACGGTATGGGTGAACAAGCATCTCGAGCTGCGGCCGGACGTTCCGTTCTCGGGCGCGAAGCAGTCGGGCCACGGGACCGAGCTCGGCCGCGAGGGGCTCGAGGAATTCACGCAGGCGAGAATCATCAACATGGCGAAGTAGCCGGGCGGCGGAGTGCCCCGGTTCGAGCCACGCCACGCGCGGGCCACCGGGCAGCCGCGCTTGGGCCATGTGGGCGCCGCGCCGGGGCCTGATGGCAGAGGAGCCGTCTTGCCGGGTCCGGCCCGGGTGGGTCTGACCGCAATCCGGCTATACTTGGGGGATGACCCACAAGAAGGCTGGTAACGAGACTCTCGACAGCCTCCATTTCCGGATTGCGCCGCGGCCTGCCCGGGTCGCGATGGCTCCTTGAGCGCTGGGATGGTGCAGGGAGGCTCGGGGGAGAGCGACAAGCCGGCCGGCGCCGTATTCCTGAGCTATGCCTCGGAGGATGCACCTGCGGCGCAAAGGATTTGCGCGGCCTTGCGCGCGGCGGGTGTCGAGGTCTGGTTCGATCAGAGCGAGCTGCGCGGCGGCGATGCCTGGGATCAGTCGATCCGCCGGCAGATCAAGAGCTGCGCGCTCTTCATCCCCCTCGTGTCGCGCGCGACCCATGCCCGGGAAGAGGGCTACTTCAGGCTGGAGTGGAAGCTTGCGATCGACCGGTCGCACCTGATCATGTCCGGCAAGGCCTTCCTCCTGCCGGTCGCCATCGACGACACGCCTCAGGGTGACGATCACGTGCCCGACCGGTTTCGCGAAGTGCAATGGACGCGGTTGCCGGCCGGGGAGACCGGGCCTGAGTTCGTGGACTGGATTCGACGGCTGCTGACGCACGGGGGGACGGCCGCCGTTCCGGGCCCGGTGCCGCGGCAACCCGCTGCCGGCTCGCCAACGATCCCCCCGCCGTTCGCCGGCGGTCCGGTTTCGGGCGCGGGACCCGCCTCCGGCATCGGATCATCGTCGGGCGCCGGATCGAGGCCGGGCTCGGCGGCGCAAAACGCTCCCCCGGCCAGGGCGCCGCGCCAACCGCTCGCGCTGTGGATCATCGCGGGAGTACTGGCGATCGGGTGCGCTTATCTGCTCGTCGCCCGCTTCCTCGGCTCGCACCCGGAATCGGCAGCTCGAAACTCTGCCGCTCCGCCGAGCGCGGTCACGAGCGGGTCGCCGGGCGCCGCAGGCACCCCGCCACAGAGCGGTGCGTTCAGCCCGCCCGCGCACTCCATCGCGGTGCTGCCCTTCGTGAATCTGAGCGGCGATCCCAAACAGGAGTACTTCTCCGACGGTCTCACCGAGGAGCTGCTCAATTCGCTGGCCGAGATCCCGGGGCTGCAGGTGGCGGCGCGTACTTCCGCGTTCTCTTTCAAGGGCCAGGAGACCGACATCGGCACCATCGCGCGCAAGCTCAACGTGGCGACCGTGCTCGAGGGCAGCGTGCGGCGCTCGGAGCGCACGATGCGCATCACCGCGCAGCTCATCGACGCAAAGTCCGGATTTCACGTCTGGTCGAAGACCTACGATCGGGATCTCGGCGATGTGCTCAAGCTCCAGACCGAGATCGCGACCGCGGTCGCCGGCGCGCTGCAGGTCACGCTGCTCGGCGATGCAAGCGCGAAGATCGAGCTCGGCGGCACGCGCAATGCGGCGGCGTTCGACGCGTTCCTGCGTGCGCGCCAGCTGGGCGTGCAGGCGCACACGGGACAGGCCACGCAGGCCGTCATCGAGACTTACTCGGAGGCGATCCGCCTGGATCCGAGCTTCGCGCTGGCTTTCGCCAACCGCTCGACCGCTCTCGGGTCGATGGCGAGCGAGTACGCGACCGGCAGCTCGATCAAGGAGTACTTCGTCCGCGCGCTGGCGGATGCGAGCAGGGCGCTCGATCTGGCGCCGGATCTGGCCGAGGCGCATCTCGCAATCTCCAGCTGGGCGCAGGGAAGCAATCAGTTTCGGCGCGCAGCCGACGAGATGCAGCGGGCCGAAACCCTGGCGCCCGGCAGCGCGCGCATCGCCCGCGCAGCGGGCAATTACGCGGTCTACTGGGGGCGCTTCGACGCCGCTTTCGACAGCTTGCGCCGCGCACAGACACTGGACCCTCTGAACAACAATGTGCAGTTCTCTCTTGGCCAGGCCTACTTTGCCGCGCGCCGCTATGACGAGGCGATCACCCACGTCAAGACCTACCTCCTCAAGGACGCGGACGACAGGGATGGCATCAGTGTGCTCGGGCTGTCGTACGTCGCCAAAGGCGACCTCGATGGCGGACGGAAGACCTGCGAATCCATGCCCGATCAGTGGGCGACGCAATTGTGTCTTGCGATCGCATACGACAAGCTGGGCCGCCACGACGACTCGGAGCGCATGATCGCCAAGATGAGCGCCGCTTACGGCGCATCCGCCTCCTACCAGTATTCGCAAGTCTACGCGCAGCGAGGCGACATTCACCGCGCGCTGGAATCGCTGGACACGGCCGTGCGCGTGCACGATCCGGGGCTCGTGAACCTGAAGATCGATCCGCTGCTCGATCCGCTGCGCAAGGAGCCGCGCTTCCAGGCGATCTTGAAGCAGCTCGATTTCCCGGAGTGAGCGGGCCGGGCAGAAGTTGAGCGCAGGCAGGAGATGACCACGGGCAGGCGCTGTCACATCACTCCGACCGCGAAGCCCGCCGCGATGGCGGCCAGCACGAGCGCGGCGACGGCGGCGAAGAGATAGTCGCGGCCACGCGCGAACGTGCACGCCATCCAGGCGACGCGCAAGGCCGGCAGAAGAACGAAAATAACCACGCCGGCCGTCACGAGGCCCGCGCCAAGTCGCGCGCCGGCCGCCGGAAAACCCAGCATTGCGACGAGGCCCGCGCCGACGACGGCGCATGCCATCCAGGTTCCGCCGCTCAAGAGCTGGGCGAGCTGCTCTTCGAGGCGGCGATCCGGGTGCGGCGAGGCGCTCACCCGCCGCCCCCCAGTCCTTTGACGCCGGCCGCGATCGACAGCATCTCGACGGCCAGGAGCGCGAGCACGGCAACGAACAGCACGCGCAGGGCCTTGTTGGAGAAGCGCGTGAGGATGTGCGCGCCGAGAATGGCGCCGAATACGGAGCCGAGCGCGACGGGACCTGCCATGGCGGGGATGATGTCTCCGCGTACCAGATACGCACCGCCGCTCGCGGCCGCGGTGACGCCGATCATGAAATTCGACGTGGCGGTCGACACCTTGATGGGCAGGCGCAGCGCCGTGTCCATCGCGGGGATCTTGAGCACGCCGCTGCCGATGCCGAGCATGGCAGAGATGATGCCGGCACCATACATGAGGCCCATGCCGAGCGGCAGGCGCGTCACGCCGTAGGGCACCTCGACGCCGAGCGCCGGATCGGGGTAGCTGCCGTCGACGTCGAGGCGGCGCGCGTCGTGGTCCATCGGCGGTACCCTCGGCGTTTCGTGCCTGCGCATCAGCATCTGCTGCGCGGAGACCGCGAGGATCAGCGCGAAGACGAGATACAGGATGCGGGCCGGCACGATGCCGCCCAGCAATACGCCGGTGAGCGCGCCGAGGGTGGTCGCGGTCTCGAGCACCACCGCAAGCCGGATGTTGGTGAGGCGCGCCCGCAACGCAGGCGCCGCGCCCGCGCATGAGCAGGCGATCACGGAGACGATGCTGGCGCCGATGGCAAGGCGAATGTCGACGTGGCCGAAGATCGTGAGCACCGGCACGATGAAAATGCCGCTTGCCATGCCCAGCATGCCGCCGAAGGCGCTGGTCCCGAGCGCGATCGCGAAGAGCCAGACATCGAAGCTCAGCGAGTATGACGGCATGCCCGGACTATAGCGCGGCGCGGGCGGAACGGCGGCGCCCCGCTGGCCTCGAGCCTGCGCTACCGCCCGGTGGTGGGCGACCGGAAGCGCACGCGTGCGAGCCGGACTTCAGTGCGGCGCGTCGGGGTCCTCGGGCGGCGTCTGGTCGAGCTTCCCGTCGGTCACGAGGTACTGGCGGCGCTGCAGGTAGGCGTCGCGGATCACGGCGTAGGGATCGTAGGCGTGCGTCAAGGTGTCATCGAGCGACAGGAGCTGGGCGCGCCGGTTGACGACGTCCGGAAGGTACAGCCCGTAGCGGACCCAGAGGTTGCGGACGTAGTGGCGCGGGTTCGTGTAGGTGTCGGCCGCGCTGCCGATGGTGTCGCGCACGTCGGAGGGTCCGAGGACCGGCAGCTCGACGAACGGGCCCGGGTGCACGCCCCACTTGCCGAGGGTCTGTCCGAAGTCCTCGTCGTTGCGATCGAGGCCTGCCGAGGTGGCGGGATCGAGGATGCCGCCGAGGCCCACGGTGGTATTGAAGGCGAAGCGCAGGAAGTCGCTTCCCGCCGCCTTCACCTTGCGCTGGAGAGCGTCGTTCACCATGACCGTCGGCACTTCGAGATTCGTGAAGAAGTTGTTCACCCCGGTGCGGATGGGCTGGGGGACGACCTTGACGTAGGTGCGCGCCACCGGCTTTGCGATCGCGCGGTCGAGGGCGTCGTTGACCTTGTAGACGCCGCGGTTCCAGCTCTCCCAGGGATCCTGCGGATTGCGGGGAGCGCCGGGAGGCAGGGTGACGCACCCGCCGAGAGGACCGAGGACCGCGATCAATGCCAGACATGCCGCCGTTTGCATGCGGCGAAACTAGCATGATGCACTTTGCAGTGCAAAGCTATCGGCGGAGATACTCCGCCGCGGACAGGATGGAGGCGAGCTGCAGCGAGGTGGTCCGTTCGAGC
Organism: Steroidobacteraceae bacterium; assembly: GCA_036272295.1. Taxonomy (GTDB): domain Bacteria; phylum Pseudomonadota; class Gammaproteobacteria; order Steroidobacterales; family Steroidobacteraceae; genus Bog-1198. The sequence goes on along the minus strand of DATAYZ010000075.1, from coordinate 51,669 downwards.
GGAATCGGCGCAAGCGGTGCGGCCGCGTATTGTGCGGCCAGGCGCCGCGCGAGCACCGCCGAAGCTGCGGTGTCGGCCGTCGTGTCGTGCAGAAGGCGCGCGAGCCGTGCGAGCATCGCGGGCGTGCGCAGGCCGGCGGTGCCGGGCTCGTACTCGACCAGATCCCGATAGGAGACCTTGGCGCCCGCATCCTGCCCGGCCTTCAGCCGTTGGAGCTCGGACGGCTGCGCCTGCGCGTCCTCATATGCCGCCTCGAGAGCCGCGAGCAGCGATGCCGCCTCGAAGCTCGACGCCCGGCCGCGCAAGCGCGGGAGCGCCGCGGCGAGCAGGTGCGCGTCGTCCGCGAGCTGGGCGATCTGCTGATCGAGCACGTCGATCAGGCTGAGCGGGGATGGGCGCACATCGCGCAGGCGGGGGTCGTCCCAGAGCGGCACCTCGCAGGTCATGCTGAACGTGCCGTAGCGCCTGGCCGCGTATCCGGCGCTCGAGTCGCCTGCATTCCATCGGTCCTTCGGATCGGCTCCCGAGCGGACCGCGCGCTCGATCATGGCGCAGATCGCCGGAAACGAAGTGACGCCCTCGCGATAAGGAGCCATCTCACCGAACGGCTCGCCGATCGGATTGAGATCGATGCCGAACTTCTCAGGTTGCGCGGCGAGCAGGTCCGAGAGCCGCCGATCGTCCCGGCCGACCAGATAGAAGCTGCCCCCGGTGTCCGCGCCGTGCAGCGAGCATTGCAAGTGAGGCCGCGAGATCTCGAGCGCACGCTGCCAGCAGAGATTCTCCGGGGTCGAGGCGTCGAACCGATAGCCTTCCACGTCGAGCGGAAAGGCGTATTCGGGCTGGCGATCGAACGGCGGGCGGTAGAAATCGCGCAAGTAGCTGTCGAGGGTCAGCGGGCGGCGGAACCAGCCCTGGTTGAGGGCGATTCCATCGATGTCGATCGCCGGGATGAAGTGCCAGCGATAGCCGGAGCCGGCTCTGAGCCGCCGATCCTGCGCCAGCCGCTCCAGCATTCTCACCACGGCCAGGCATCCGATCGGCTCGTTCGGATGCGGCGCACCGACGATCAGCACCGAGCGCCGGCCGGTGCCGATGCTGATGAGATCGATGTCGCGGCCGGCCCGGCTGCGGCCCAGGCGCTCGATCCTCGCCAGGCCGCGGATCCCGCAGCGCTCGGCCAGCGACGCGGACCGGAGATCCTCGACGGCGGGCAGGCGGAGCGCCGCGCAGGCGATCGGATGCCGGCCCGTGCCGGAGCCTGCGAGCGCGCCGGTGCGCGAGCCGGCGGCGCAAACGGCAAGCGCACCCGCGACGAAGGAGCGGCGGGACAGGCCTGCCGATGGCGGGGTACGAATGACGGCTTCCTAGAATGCGCTCTTGACCACGCCGCCGTCGACGCGCAGCGCTGCGCCCGTGGTCGCGGAGGCGAGCGGACTCGCGACGTAGGCGACCAGCGAGGCGACTTCCTCGGGTGTGGCGAAGCGCTTGATCAGCGAGGTTGGCCGCACCTTGGCGAAGAACTCCTTCTCGAGCGCCGCGAAGGTCTTGCCCTCGCTCTTGGCGAGCGCGGTCACGAAGTCGTCGACGCCGCGCGACTTGGTGGGACCGGCGAGGATGCTGTTGACGGTGATGCCGGTGGCGGCGACCGATTCGGCAAGGCCGCGGGCCAGAGCGATCTGAGCGGCCTTGGTCACGCCGTAGTGGATCATCTCCACCGGGATCTGCAGACCGCTCTCGCTCGAGATGAAGAGGATGCGGCCCCAGTCGGCGGCGCGCATGGCGGGGAGGTACGCGCGTGCGAGCCGTACGCCGCTCAGCACGTTGACGTTGAACAGCCTGAGCCAATCCTCGTCGGAGATCGCGGCGAAATCGGCCGCCTCATAGATGCCGAGGTTGTTGACCAGGATCTCGACCTTGGGGAACCGCGCCACCAGCCGCGCCGCAACCTCCGCGTCAGCCAGGTCTCCGGCGAAGGCGTGGGCTTTTGCGGCGTTGCCTGCGGAGATTTCAGCGGCGGCGCGCTCTACGTCGGCCGCCGCGCGGCCGGTCACGATGACCTCGGCGCCTTCCCTTGCCAGGGCGTCCGCGATCGCGCGTCCGATGCCCGCGGTGCTGCCGGTGATCAGGGCCAGGCGGCCCTCGAGTTGCAGGTCCATCACTTGTCTCCATGAGTCGGGGTTGCGGCAACGCTACCGCCCGGGCATTGTAGGCCGATGCGCTCATTCAAGCTCGCCGCCTTGTGCCTGACGCTGGTGATCACCGGCGCCCGCGCGGAGCCGCCAGCCGCCGCCGATCCTTTCGCCGCAACCGACCGGATCTTCCAGGACTTTGCGCTCGATGCGCACGTGCCGGGTCTCGCTTATGGCGTGGTGGAGAACGGACGCCTGGTCCATGCCGGCACGTTCGGCGTCCAGGACCTCGAGTCCCGCCGGCCGGTCACCGCCGACACGCTGTTCCGCATCGCGTCCATGACCAAGGCGTTCACGGCGCTCACCGTGCTCAAGCTGCGCGACGATGGCCGCCTTCGGCTCGACGCGCTCGCGGAGGAGTACGTTCCCGAGCTTCGCGGCTGGAAATATCCGACCGCCGACTCGCCGCGAATCCGCGTGCGCGATCTTCTGAACCACGTCGCCGGGTTCGTGACCGACGATCCCTGGGGCGACCGCCAGACTCCGCTGCCCGAGGAGGATTTCACGCGGCTGTTGCGCGCCGGCGTACCGTTCACGCGCGCTGCGGAAACGGGCTACGAATACTCGAATCTCGGCTTTGCGCTGCTCGGCCGCATCGTCACCAACGTCTCGGGACGGTACTACGCCGACACCATCACGCGCACGCTGCTCGAGCCGCTGGCCATGACATCGTCGGGCTTCGTCGCGGAGGCGGCGCCGCGCGAGCGGCGCGCGCTCGGATACCGCTGGGAGAACGATGCGTGGAAGCTGGAGCCGACCCTCGGCCCCGGCGCGTTCGGGGCGATGGGCGGCATCCAGACCAGCGTGAACGACTACGCGAGATGGGTGGCCTTCCTCCTGTCGGCATGGCCGCCGCGCGACGATGCCGATCTGGGTCCGGTCAAGCGCGCGACGGTGCGCGAGCTCGCGCTGGGCTCGAACTTCCCGCGGGTGCGCGCGCGTCCCGGCCGGAACACCGCGGACACCTGCTCCGAGGCGACGACTTACGGCATGGGCATGGTCGTCGCCGCGGACTGCGAGCTCGGATTCACTCTGAGCCACGGCGGCGGATATCCGGGGTACGGCTCGCACGTTCTGCTGCTGCCGGATCGAGGCTTCGGCGTGTTCGTGTTCACCAATCGCACCTACGGCGGTCCATCGTCCGCCGCTTGGGATGCGGCGATCGCGCTTCTGCGGGCGGGCGCGCTGCCGGAGGAGCGGCCGATCCCCGTGAGCCCTGAGCTCGCGCGCGCGTACCGCACGATCGCGGCGATCTATTCCGCGGGAGATGTCGCGGCCGCCGGCGACTCCCTGGCCATGAATTTTCTGATGGATCAGAGCGCGGAGGGGTGGAAACGCGAGCTCAAGCGTCTCAAGTCGGACGTCGGGGAGTGCGATACCTCCGCGCCGGTGCAGCCCGGCGGCGCACTGACCGGCGAGTTCGGCTGGCACTGCACGCATGGCCGCGTGTTCGGAAGCTTCGAGCTCGCGCCCACGCGGCCGCCCGCCATCCAGAAGCTGTTTTTCGATCCGGCCGGGCCCTGAGGCGAGCCCGCCGTGCAGAGCGGTCCCGAGACGCCGATGGCGGACTTCGATTTCCCGAATCCGCACTTGATCGAGCTCTCCGTCCTGCCCGAAGACATCGATGAGTACCGGCACGTCAACAACTCCGTGTATCTGCGCTGGCTGGATCGGGTCGCATGGTCTCACTCGGCCGCGCTCGGGCTGACCATGGAAGAGTGCATCGGCATGCGCCGCGGGATGGCCGCGGTCCGCACGGAGATCGACTACCTGCTTGCCGCGCTGCGCGGTGACCGGGTTTGGGTCGCGACCTGGATCACGAAGACCGATCATCGGCTCCGGGTGGAGCGGCGATTCCAGGTCCGGCGCGCGGCGGGCTCGGCGACCTTGGCGCGGGCGCGCACCGAGTACGTGTGCATCAACCTGGACAACGGCCGCGCGGCGCGGATGCCCGAGCCGTTCGCGCGGCTGTACGTGTCGACCGCCGCCCCGTGATGCGCACGCGGCGGCGGCGCGATAGCGACACCGTTGCCTAAGATCGTGACAAGTGGACTCTAGGCAGGTCGATTCCCACGCTGGCCGCGTGCCAATTTGTCGACATCCATTGTCTTGAGAAGAACGGATCCCACTTCCTCTACGGGCATCGATAGGTACTTTAGAGTCATGAGCGCCTCGATCTCGGAACGGCTTTTCCGGAATGCTTCGAGACGTCCCTTTCGATCCAGGTCATTGGCGCCGAAGTGATCCTCCAAAGCCTCGCGGCTCACGGCGCATTGCACACTTTCGCCGCGGGCGTCGCCAACGAAGGTCACCACATCTCGATCGGCGTCATAACGTAGGGTGGGGCTGCGGAACACGAGGTCGATTCCAGGGACCTCATTTCGTGTTCGGCGCAGGGCTTGCAACAACAGGTCGCGTGCACGCATCGAAAGCTCACTCACGCCTTCCATTAGAAGCTTGCGCCATGTGCGGCCACGCTCCCATGCTTCCTCCAAGGCGCGGCGGTTCGGTTCCGGCGGGAGCGCGAGGCGAGACGCAGCGCGGCTTGACACTTCTCGATAATTCTCATGGCGCCTCGCGGAGCGACGCACCACGGGTCGCGGCACGCGCAAGTCGTTTCAATTGCTGCATTTTTTGGCCGGCTAGCGCCCGTTGCCGCCGTTTGCGGTCAGACGGGTCCGACACGACTTCTCCGATCTCGCGTACAGCCCGGGCCGGCGTCGGCGGGCAAGATCCCTCATCGACCTACGACAACACGCCCCGCGCGATTGCCGAGCCGCATGCCCGACCCGAACGACCGCGAGAGCCCGCCGAGCTCATGGCTGAAGAGACACTGGCGCTTCGCGGCGGTGGTTGCCGTCATCGTCATCGGCGGCGTGTGGCTGATCGTGGCGTCGAGGCCCAAGAAGAAGGCGGGGCCGCCTCCGGCGACTCCCGTCGCCGCCGCGGCGGTGACCGTCGGCGACATCGGCGTCTACTACGATGCGCTCGGCACAGTGACGCCGGTCTATACCGTGACCGTCGCGAGCCGCGTGGCCGGCGAGCTCACCCAGGTGCTCTATACCGAAGGCCAGATCGTCAAGAAGAACGAGCTGCTCGCCGTGATCGATCCGCGCCCCTATCAGGCGGCGCTGCTGCAGGCGCAGGGACAGCTCGCGCGCGACGAGGCGTCCCTCAAGAACGCGCACATCGATCTCAATCGCTACCAGAACGCGTTCAAGGAGCACGCGATCCCCCAGCAGCAGCTCGCGACCCAGGCAGCCACCGTCGATCAGGATGAGGGCACGGTCAAGGTCGACCAGGGTAATCTCGCCGCGGCCCAGGTGAACGTCGACTACACCCGCATCGTCTCGCCCATCGATGGCCGGGTCGGCTTGCGCAGCGTCGACCCGGGCAACATCGTGCCGGCGAACGGGACCACCGGGATCGCGGTGATCACCCAGCTCCAGCCGATCACCGTCATCTTCAACATCGCCGAGGACAGTCTCGGGGACGTCACCGCGCAGATGGGGAGCGGTCATCCGCTGGCGGTGAAGGCGCTGGACCGCTCCAAGCAGCATGAGATCGCCCAGGGGGAGCTGCTCACCGTCGACAACCAGATCAACACGACCACGGGCACCGTGCGGGCGCGGGCGTCGTTTCCCAATACACGCAACGAATTGTTCCCGAATCAATTCGTCAATGCGCGCCTCCTGGTCAAGACGCTGTCCCACGTCGACCTCGTCCCCGATGCGGCGGTCCAGCGCAGCAGCGATACGGCCTTCGTCTATGTCATTCAGAAGGATTCGACCGTCAAGTCGCAGAACGTCCAGGTCCTCGCGAGCGAAGGCGGGAAGACCGCCGTCACGGGCGTCGGCGCCGGCGCTCAGGTCGTGGTCGACGGGTTCGACAAGCTGCAGAACGGCTCCAAGGTGCAGCTGCGGACGGCGCAGGGCAAGCCCGCCGGCGGCGCGGCGCCGGGCTCGACGAGATCCGGCACGTCGGACAAGCCGGCACCCGAGGGCGCCCCGCCGGCGTCGGGCGCGAGGTCGGGCTCGGACCCAGGCTCATGAATCCGTCGCGTCCCTTCATCCTCCGGCCCATCGCGACCTCGCTCCTGATGGCCGCGATACTGCTGGTCGGCGTGATCGGCTTCAAGCAGCTGCCCATCGCCGCGTTGCCCGAGGTCGACTATCCGACCATGCAGGTCATGACGTTCTATCCGGGTGCGAGCCCCGATGTCGTGGCCTCGGCGATCACCGCCCCGCTCGAGCGCCAGCTCGGCGAGGTGCCCGGTCTCAATCAGATGCTCTCGACCAGCTCGTTCGGGGCGTCGGTGATCACGCTGCAGTTCAACCTGAGCCTCAACATCGACGTGGCCGAGCAGGACGTCCAGGAGGCGATCAACGCCGCGCAGAATTATCTGCCGGCGGGACTGCCGATGCCTCCGGTGTACAGCAAGGTGAATCCCGCGGACGCACCCGTCCTGACCCTCGCCCTGACCTCGGACACGATGCCGTTGTCCCAGGTCGAGGACTACGCGGACACCCGCCTCGCGCAGAAGATCTCCCAGCTGCCGGGCGTCGGCGCGGTCACCATCAGCGGCGGCCAGAAACCCGCGGTACGCGTGCAGGTGAATCCCACGCAGCTCGCCTCCTATGGGCTCAATCTGGAGGACGTGCGCACCGCGCTCACGGCGGCGAGCCAGGACTCCGCCAAGGGCAGCTTCGACGGACCCTCGCAAAGCTATCAGATCGGGGCGAACGATCAGATCACCACCAGTGCCGACTATCGCCAGCTCATCCTCGCGTATCGCAACGGTGCGCCCGTGATGCTCACCGACGTCGCCCGCGTGGTCGACGGCACCGAGAACGGCGAGCTGTCGGCCTGGATGAACAAGGTGCCTGCGGTCATCGTGAACATCCAGCGCCAGCCCGGCGCCAACATCATCGACGTGGTCAACCGCATCCAGGCGCTCCTGCCGAAGCTGCGCGCCACCATCCCGCCGGTGATCAAGATCGCCGTGCTCACCGATCGCACCACGACGGTGCGCGCGTCGGTATCGGACGTGGAGTTCGAGCTGCTGCTCTGCATCGCCCTCGTGGTCGCGGTGATCTTCGTGTTCCTGCGCACCGCGGCCGCCACCCTCATCCCGGGGATCGCGGTGCCGCTCGCCCTGGTGGGCACGTTTGCGGCGATGTATGCGCTCGGCTTCAGCCTGAACAACCTGACCCTCATGGCACTGACCATCTCCACGGGCTTCGTGGTGGACGATGCCATCGTGATGATCGAGAACATCACCCGCTACGTGGAGCAGGGCGAGAAGCCGCTCGACGCGGCGCTCAAGGGCGCGGAGCAGATCGGCTTCACCATCATGTCGCTGACCATCTCCCTCATCGCGGTGCTGATCCCGCTGCTCTTCATGGCGGACATCACCGGCCGGCTGTTCCGTGAATTCGCCATCACCCTGAGCGCGACCATCCTCATATCCGCGTTCGTCTCGCTGACCCTGACGCCGATGCTGAGCGCCCGGCTGCTCAAGCACCGCGTCGAGTCGCAGCAGGGCCGCTTCTATCGATGGTCCGAGGGCAAATTCAATCAGGTCATCGACTTCTACCGGCGGACCCTCGACTGGGTGCTCGAGCGCCGCACGCTGACCCTGATCGTGGCCGTCGGCACGCTGGTGCTCACGGTGCTCCTGTTCATGGCCATCCCGAAGGGATTCTTCCCCGCGCAGGACACGGGCGAGATCCAGGGCGTTTCCGAATCGGTCCAGAGCGTCTCGTTCGAGCGCATGGCGCAGCTCCAGCAGCAGCTCGCCGCGAAAATCCTGGAGAATCCGGCCGTCGAGAGCCTGTCATCGTTCATCGGCGTCGACGGGACCAACACCACGCTCAACAGCGGCCGCATTCAGATCAACTTGAAGCCGCTCGCGGACCGCAAAGGCGCGCGCGAGGTGATCCAGGAGCTGCGCGACTCGCTGGCGAGCGTGCAGGGAATCACCCTGTACCTGCAGCCGGTCGAGGACATCTCGGTCGCGGACATCGTCAGCCGCACGCAGTATCAGTACAGCATGCAGGACCCGAGCGCGGAGGAGCTGTCGGCCTACGCCGCGAAATTCGTCGCGCGGCTGAAGGAGCTGCCGCAACTCGAGGATGTCGCGAGCGATCTGCAGAACGACGGACGGCAGGCCGTGCTCGCGCTCGACCGCCCGACCGCCGCACGCCTCGGAATCACCGCGCAGAACATCGACGATGCCCTGTACGACGCCTTTGGACAGCGCCAGGTCTCGACGCTGTTCACGCAGCTGAACCAGTACCACGTCATCATGGAGGTGGACCCCGCGTTCCGCCAGAGCCCCGATCATCTCGGCGACCTGTACCTGCACTCGAACGGCGGCCCGGCCATCCCCTTGAGCGCCATTGCGCAGATCCAGGAGACCAGCGCGCCCACGCTAATCAGCCACATGGGCCAGTTTCCGGCGACGACGGTCTCGTTCAACCTGGCCTCGGGGGCCTCCCTCGGCGCCGCTGTCTCCGCGATCCACGGGGTCGAGGCGGATCTGCCGGCGCCCCCCGCCATGCAGAGAACCTTCCAGGGCACCGCGCTCGCGTTCATGAACTCGCTCTCCAACGAGTCGATCCTGGTGCTGAGCGCGATGCTCACGGTCTACATCGTGCTCGGCGTGCTGTACGAGAGCTACATCCATCCGCTGACCATTCTGTCGACGCTGCCGTCGGCGGGCGTCGGTGCGCTGGTGGCGCTGCTGCTGTTCCGCAACCAGCTCACCGTCGTCGCCATCATCGGCATCGTGCTCCTGATCGGCATCGTGCAGAAGAATGCCATCATGATGATCGACTTTGCGCTCGAAGCGCAGCGCAAGGAGAACAAGAACGCGTTCGATGCAATCCACGAGGCGTGCCTGCTGCGCTTCCGGCCCATCCTCATGACCACCATGGCCGCCATGCTGGGCGCGGTGCCCCTCGCATTCGGCCACGGAGTCGGCTCGGAGCTGCGCCGGCCGCTCGGCATCGCCATCATCGGCGGACTGATCGTGAGCCAGATGCTCACCTTGTACACGACGCCGGTGATCTACCTGTTCTTCGACGGGCTGGCGCAGCGGGTCGCGCGGTGGCGCGGCCGCAGACTGATGCCGGCGCCCGAGGGGCCATGAACCTCTCGGCTCCGTTCATCAAGCGCCCGATCGGCACGACGTTGCTGACGGCCGCGGTGGCGCTGGCCGGCCTGGCCGCGTTCAATCTGCTGCCGGTGTCGCCGCTGCCCCAGGTGGACTTCCCCACGGTGTCGGTCCAGGCCTCGCTCCCGGGCGCGAGCCCCGAGATCATGGCCTCGTCGGTGGCGACGCCGCTCGAAAGGGAATTCGGCCGCATCGCCGGCGTCACCGAGATGACCGCGCAGAGCTCGCTGGGCCAGACCAGCGTGACCCTGCAGTTCGACCTCAGCCGCAACATCGACGCGGCGGCGCGCGACGTGGAGTCGGCCATCAACGCGGCGCGCAGCTTCCTGCCGGCGAACCTGCCGAACAATCCGACCTACCGCAAGGTGAACCCGGCGGACGCGCCGATCATGATCATCGCGCTCACGTCGGACAAGCTCGCGCCCGCGCAGCTCTACGATGCGGCATCGACCGTGCTGCAGCAGCGGCTCTCGCAGGTGGGCGGCGTCGGCCAGGTCGTGGTCGGCGGAAGCTCCGCGCCCGCGGTGCGCATCAACGTGAACCCCACGCAGCTCAACGGCTACGGGCTGCAGCTCGAGGACGTGCGCACCGCGGTGTCGGCGGCGACGGCGAACTCGGCGAAGGGCAGCTTCAGCAACGGGCGCGAGAGCTGGCAGATCGGGGCGAACGATCAATTGATGAAGGCGGCGGACTACCGGCCGCTGATCGTGAGCTACCGGAACGGGGCTCCGGTGAAGCTCACCGACATCGCGGGCGTGCAGGACTCCGTGCAGACGGTGCGCTCCATGGGCCTCGCGAGCGGGAAGCGGGCGGCCTTGCTCATCATCTTCAGGCAGCCGGGCGCGAACATCATCAAGACGGTGGACGCGATCCGCGCCACCCTGCCGCAGCTGCACGCCAGCATCAACCCGGCCATCGAGCTCACGGTGGCGCTCGACCAGACGGTGACGATCCGCGCCTCGGTCAAGGACATCGAGCGCACGCTCATCATCTCCATCGGGCTCGTGGTGATGGTCGTGTTCCTGTTCCTGCGCGAGTGGCGCTCCACGCTGATTCCTCTGGTCGCCGTGCCCGTGTCCATCATCGGAACGCTCGCCGCGATGTACCTGTTCGGCTACAGCGTCGACAATCTCTCGCTGATGGCCCTGACCATCTCCACGGGCTTCGTCGTCGACGATGCCATCGTGGTGCTCGAGAACATCACACGCTACAAGGAGAAGGGCCAGGACGCGCTCCAGGCCGCGACCCGCGGTGCGGCCGAGATCGGCTCGACGGTGGTGTCGATGAGCCTGTCGCTGGTCGCGGTGTTCATACCCATCCTGCTGATGGGCGGGATCATCGGGCGGCTGTTTCGCGAGTTCGCCGTGGTTCTGTCGGTCACCATTCTCGTGTCGCTCGCGGTCTCCCTCACCACCACGCCGATGATGAGCTCGCTGCTGCTCGCCAAGGAAGCCAGGCACGGGCGCTGGTACCGCGCGAGCGAGCGCGTGTTCGACCGGGTGCTGAAGGGCTACGAGCGCAGCCTGGGGTGGCTGCTCGACCGCTCGCTCGCCGTGCTGCTCGTGGCGATCGGCACCATCGGCTTGAGCGTGTACCTGTACATCGAGGTGCCGAAGGGCTTCTTTCCGCAGCAGGACACGGGACGGCTCAACGGCAACGTCATCGCCGATCAGGCGATCTCGTTCCAGGCCATGCAGGCGAAGATGCAGAGCCTCGTGTCCATCGTCAAGCAGGACGCCGGCGTCGACAACGTGCTCGCGTTCACGGGCGGGGGCGGGGGCACGACGACCAACACCGGCAGGGTGTTCATCTCATTGAAGCCGCTCGCGCAGCGCAAGGCGACCGCGGACCAGATCGTCAACCGGTTGCGCCCCAAGCTCGCGGCCATTCCCGGTGCGACCTTGATCCTGCAGGCGGTGCAGGACGTGCGCATCGGCGGCCGGCAAAGCGCGGCGCAGTACCAGTACACCATCCAGACCGACGACCTCAAGCTCCTGAACCACTGGGGGCCGATCCTGCTGCAGAAGCTGAAGGGCCTGCATCAGCTCACCGACGTGAACAGCGACGCGCAGAACAAGGGGCTCTCGGTCACGCTCGACATCGACCGGCGGACCGCGGCGCGCCTCGGCATCACCACCCAGGCGATCGACAGCGTTCTGTACGACGCCTTCGGCGAGCGGGAGATCGCCACCACCTACACGCCGTTGAACCAGTACTTCGTGGTCATGGTGGTGGACCCGGCCTTCTGGCAGAGCCCCGCCGCGCTCGACAACGTCTATGTGGCCGCGAGCGGCGGAGGCATGGTGCCGCTCTCGGCGTTCGCGCACTTCGCGCCGGGCACGGCGCCGATCGTCGTGAATCACTCCAACGTGTTTCCGTCGGTGACGTATTCCTTCAATCTCGCGACGGGCGTCGCGCTGGGGGATGCCGTGACGGCGATCAACAACGCCGAGCGCGTCGCCGGCATGCCGACCACCATCACCGGCGCATTCAGCGGCACCGCTCAGGCGTTCAGCGCCTCGCTCGCCAACGAGCCGCTGTTGATCGCCGCCGCCATCGCCGCCGTATACGTCGTGCTCGGCATCCTGTACGAGAGCTACATCCATCCGGTGACGATCCTCTCGACGCTGCCCTCGGCGGGCGTCGGCGCGCTGCTGGCGCTGCTCATCACGCACACCGACCTTTCCATCATCGCCTTGATCGGCATCATCCTCCTGATCGGCATCGTCAAGAAGAATGCGATCATGATGATCGACTTCGCCCTCGAGGTGGAGCGGCGCGAGCACAAGAGTCCCAAGGAGGCGGTGTTCCAGGCGTGCCTCTTGCGCTTCAGGCCGATCATGATGACCACCATGGCCGCGCTGCTCGGCGGCGTGCCGCTCGCGATCGGCACGGGCATGGGATCGGAGCTGCGCAGGCCGCTGGGAATCGCGATCGTCGGCGGCCTCATCGTGAGCCAGGCGCTGACCCTGTACACGACCCCGGTGGTCTACATCTACATGGATCGCCTCAACACCTGGATCTCGAGATTCGGGCTGCAGCCGGCCGATGGAGCGCCGGCCGGGAAGCCCTCGCGCCCTTCCAACGCAGTGACGGCGGCGACATGAGCGCGACGGCGATGCACGGGGTTCTGCTCGCCGTCGCAGCGGCGCTCTCCGCCTGCAATCTCGCTCCGCCGTACGACAAGCCGCCGAAGGTCGACACCGGCGGTTCGTTCAAGGAGGCGGTGCACGGCTCCGAGGCGGACAGCGAGGGCTGGAAGGCCGCCGAGCCGCGCGACGCGGCGCTCAAGGGCGCCTGGTGGGAGATGTACGGCGATCACACGCTCGACGATCTCGAGTCGCGGGTCGCGGCCTCCAACGAGAGCGTGATCGCGGCCGAGGCGAACTATCGGGCGGCGCGCGCGCTCACCGAGGAGGCCCGGGCAAACTACTTCCCCACGCTGAGCTTGGACCCATCGGTGACCCGATCCAAGTCGAGTGCATCGGTGCTGTCGGTGGGCGGCGTCGCAGCGGGTGCCGGCGGCGTTGGCACAACGGGCACGGGCACCGCCGGCACCGGCACGACCGGTACGGGCACCACGGGGACGGGCGCCGGCGCGACCGGGACGGGAACGACGGGCGCGGGCGGCACGGGGGCGAGCAGCGGATCGGGCGCGGCCACCGGCAGCTCCACCACGCCGCGCACGATCTACGCCCTGCCGCTCGAGGCCTCCTATCAGGTCGACCTGTGGGGTGTCATCCGCAACGACGTGGCCCAGAATCGGTTCGCGGAGCAGGCGACCGCGGCCCAGCTCGCGAACGTCCTGCTCAGCACGCAGAGCACGCTCGCACAGGACTATTTCCAGCTGCGCATGGCCGACGAGGAGCGGCGCATCCTCGACAGCACGCTGACCGACTTTCAGACCAACCTGCACCTGGTGCACACGCTGTACGACAACGGGCTTGCGTCGGAGGAGGACCTGGCGCAGGCGCAGACACAGCTCAAGTCGGCGCAGGCGCAGGCCACGGATCTCGGCGCCACCCGCGCGACCTTCGAGCACGCCATCGCGGTGCTCATCGGCGTTCCACCGGGCGGGCTCTCGATTCCGTACGTGCGTTTCAAGCAACCGCTGCCTGCAATCCCCGTCGACGGGGTGCCGGCAAACCTGATCGAGCGGCGGCCGGACATCGCGGCCGCGGAGCGGCAGGTGGCGTCCACCAATGCGGGCATCGGCGTGGCCCGCGCCGCCTATTTTCCGACATTGAGCCTGACCGGATCGATCGGATACGAATCGACGTCGTTGAGCCAGCTCATCGAGGCGCCGAATCGCTTCTGGTCGTTCGGGCCGCAATTGGCGCAGATCCTGTTCGACGGCGGCGCACGCCGGGCCGCGACCGCCCACGCGCGCGCCTTGAACGATCAGGCCGCGGCGACCTATCGGCAGGCGGTCCTGAGCGCGCTGCAGTCGGTCGAGGACAACCTCGCCTCGCTGCGCATCCTGGCCGAGGAGGCGAGGCAGCAGCACGATGCCGCGACGGCGGCCGAGCACGCGGTGGCGCTCTCGGTGGTGCGCTATCGCACGGGCGTCGACAGCTACGTGAACGTCATCACCGCACAGAACGCGTTCTTGAGCGCCCGCGAAGCGGAGGCTCAGATCGAGCTCAAGCAGCTCACCGCCAGCGTGAACCTAATCAACAACCTCGGCGGCGGATGGTCGACGGGTCGAATGGGCGAGGATGCGCGCCTGGCGGAAAATCCGGAAGGGTTGCGGGGCCAGCCGAAGATTCCGCAAGGGCTCGCGGGATCCGGCGCGAATCCGCCGGTGCTGACGCCCGAGCAGACCTTGCCGGAGAGGCTGCTCAAGGAGGACGAGGAGCTGATGCGCCCGGAGGGGCCGCCGGATTCAGTGCCTTCCAAAGATTCGCAACCGCCGCCACGGCCCTGAAATCCACGACGAGCACGGGTGGCGGTGGCTAGCCTCGGCGCAGGCGCTGCGCCCGGCCCGCCGCGAAGCTCACGAGCCCGATCACGAACCAGATGCCCGCGACGTACTTCGCTTCCTGCGGCGTGCTCCAGAGCACGTAGAGCAGCGTCGCGAGACCCAGCAGCGGGGAAAGCACGTGCGCGAACCACTTCGCGCCGCCTCGCCGCGTGAAGTGCCGGATGACCGCAACGTGCAGCAGCGAGTACGCCGCGAGCGAGCCGAAGGTGACGATCGAGGTGATCAGGTCGGACTTGCTGATGGCGACCAGCCCGATCACGGTGGACAGGATCGCGACCAGGATGATCGCGCGGATCGGCACCTTGCGCCGCGGGTCGACGGCCGACAGCAGGCGGGGGATCTGCCCGTCGCGCGCCATGCTGAAGATCAGCCGCGAGGTGGTCGCCTGCGAGACGATGGCGTTCGCGAGGATGGCGATCAACGCGGAGACCAGCGTCATGACGGTCTTGAAGATCGGGCCGACGGCGACGTTGGCCACGTTGAAGAACTCGATGACGGCGGTGTCCGCATCGAAGCGCGCGCCGCGCGGCTCGAACAGTGCGGCGAGGTAGACCTGCAGGACGAACATGGCGGCGACCGCGACCAGCACGATCATGGTCGCGCGCGAGACCATCTCGCCGCCGCCTTTCGCTTCCTCGTTGAGCGTGGAAATGGCATCGAAGCCGATGTAGCTCAAGGCGGCGATCGGGATCGCGGAGAAGATCAGCGGCAGCGAAAAGATGCCGCGCTGATAGAGCGGGTCGAGGCTGAGATGGACCTGCCCGCGATACAGCGCGACCGCGACACCAATGACGAACACGGCGAGCACGACGAGCTGGATGTAGAGGCAGACGAGATTGACGCGGGCCGTGAACACGATGCCGCGCACGTTGATGACGGTCGAGAGGACCACGAACACCGGCACCCACACGAGCTCCGGAATGGCCGGAATCTGCAGATGCATCGCGGCGGCGGCGAAGATGAACAGCAGTCCGGGCAGCAGCAGATAGTCCAGCAGGATCGCCCAGCCGGAGATGAACCCGACGAACTCGTTGGTGCCGAAGCGCACGTACGAGTACACGGACCCCGCGACCGGGAACTCCTTGGCCATCTCGCAATAGCTCACGGCGCTGAAGTACATCGCGACCGCCGCGACGACGTACACGGCGGCGACCATGCCGGCGGAAAGATTGTAGATGAACCCGAACACCTGCAGCGGCGCGAGCGGGACCATGTAGATGAGCCCGTACACGACCACGTCGGAGAGGCTCATGGTCCGGTTGAGCTCCTGCCTGTAGCCCAGGGACTCGAGGCGCTGCGAGGCGGAATCAGTCATGGGATTCCCGCGCGCGCACGGGGTGCGGGCCGATCTCGACACTTCTTTGCATTGGATGCCGCGGTGGGCGCAAATGCGGCGATTGTGCTGATTTGCGCATGCTTTGGTGATAACTCGTTCTATTTGCGCGCCGCGATGCTCGCGCGCGGCGGCAACTTGCATATTACGCTGAATCTGGCCTACGTTACCCGACTCCGATCATCGTGCAGAATCTCATGACGCATCGTGCAGAGGTCGGGACACCAAATTCCGGGAGATCTCTGGTATGAGAAGGATATTCATGGCTGCAGGCGTGGCGATGGGCGGCTTGCTGCCCTTCACTCGGTCGGTGGCTGCCGCCGCGGCGTCGGGCGCAGCGGACGAGCTGACCGAGATCGTGGTGACCGCCGAGAAGCGCTCATCGACGGTGCAGGACACCCCGATCAGCATGACGGCCATGTCCGGCGATGCCATGCAGCAGATCGGCATCACCAACCTGAACGGCGTGATCCAAGCGGTGCCGGGCATCTCGGTACGCACCGCGGGACCCGGGCAGACCGAGCTGGAGATGCGCGGCCTGTCCTCCTCGGGCGGGTCGTCGCCGACGGTCGGCTTCTACCTCGATGACTTTCCGCTGACGGCGCCCGCGGCGGCGCTCAACGGCAAGGTGGTCATCGATCCCGATCTGTTCGACCTCAACCGCGTGGAGGTGCTGCGCGGACCGCAGGGAACCCTGTACGGCTCCGGCTCCATGGGCGGCACGGTCAAGCTCGTCACCAACGCGCCGCAGCTCAACGAGCTGCACGGCGCCGCGGAAGTGACCGGCTCGAGCACGACCGGCGGCGGATTCAATCGCGGCGGCAACCTGATGCTGAACGTCCCGCTCATCGACGACAAGCTCGCCATGCGCGTGGTGCTGACCGACAAGTACACGGACGGCTGGATCAACCGCATCGTCGAGGACGGCGATTTCCCGGTGCCTACGAACCCGGGGCCTTGCGGCTCGGCCTGGCCGGCGGGGTGCACGCGCGGCAACGTCTCCGCCGCGACGCCCACCCAGATCGTGCCGCGCGTCAACTGGGAGCGCTTGCAGGGCGGCCGCGTGGGTCTGCTCGCGCAGCCGACCGATGCGCTCAAGATCGACGCCACGGTGCTCTACCAGAAGATCACCGCCGGCGACTACAACGAGTACGACCTGCCGCCGGGCATCCCCAATGCCCGCTACGAGCCGTTCAACAGCCCGGAGCCGATCTACGACGAGTTCCGTCTTTACGGCCTGACCGTCACCTACGATTTGAGCTTCGCACAGCTCACCTCGGCCACGGGCTACTACACCCGGGAGGAAAACCAGACGCAGGACGATTCCGAGGCGCTGTACAGCGTGGTCGGAGAGTTCGGCACGTCCATACCCACGTTCTACGACATTCCGTTCAATGAGACGGACTCGACGCGCCAGTTCAGCGAGGAGCTGCGCCTGGCGTCGACCGGCGAGGGCCCCCTGCAGTGGATCGGGGGACTCTTCTTCAGCCGCTTCGAGTCGACCTTCAATGAGTTCAACGCCTCCGTGCCGCTCGCCTTCATCTCGGTGGGCGGTCCGGCTGCGAATCCCACCGGGCTCATCTACCAGGCGCACAATCCCTACCAGATCAAGCAGTATGCGGCGTTTGGCGAGGGCACGTACGCGCTCACCGATCATCTCAAGCTGACCGCCGGCCTGCGCTACTACAAGTTCGACAGCCGCGCGGACGAGGAGACGGCGGGCTTCGCCACCGGCTCCGGCAATGCCGCGCCGACGTACAATTCGTTCACGCAATCGAACAGCGGCGTCAACCCCAAGGTCACGCTCTCGTACGAGCAGAACCACGAGCTGACCGTATACGGAACGATTGCGCGCGGCTTCCGGCCGGGCGGCATCAACCAGCAGATCCCGGCGAGCATTTGCACCATCCACCCCGAAACCTATGGGCCGGACAGCACCTGGAACTACGAGGTCGGCGAGAAGGCGAAGCTGCTCGAAAACCGCTTGATCGTGAACGCCGACATCTACTACATCCACTGGGCACAGGTTCAGCAGATCATCAACCAGCCCTGCGGTTATCCCCTCACGGAGAATGCCGGCACGGCGGCGTCCTACGGCCCCGAGATCGAGGTGACCGCGCTCTTGACGCAGGAGCTGACGCTGACCTTCTCCGGCACGTATACGCATGCGGCGTTGACCTCGGTCAATCCCGCGCTGACCGCGGCGGACCCGCAGCTCACGTCCGGCTTGGCCATCCTCAACATTCCGAAGTACACTGAGACCACCTCCCTCACGTACTTGACGCCGGCGTTCGACGGCTACAGGTT
The DNA here is from genome assembly GCA_036272295.1 of Steroidobacteraceae bacterium. Classification (GTDB taxonomy): domain Bacteria; phylum Pseudomonadota; class Gammaproteobacteria; order Steroidobacterales; family Steroidobacteraceae; genus Bog-1198. The sequence goes on along the minus strand of DATAYZ010000075.1, from coordinate 33,676 downwards.
CATGGGCCGGGTCAACAACTCCTATGTCGGCCAATCGACGGACATCGAATACACCTACGCCACGCTGCCGGCCTACGATCTCGTGGGCGCCCGCGTCGGCCTGGTAGGCGACAGGCTGTCGGGTTATGTCTTCGGCGACAACCTGGGCAACAAGCACGCCGAGCTCGGCATCAACACCACGGCGTTCGCCTGGACCACGCCCACGGTCGAGCGAGTCGCCACCAACCAGCCGCGAACCGTGGGCGTCGATATTCAGTACAAGTTTTGACGAGCGCGTCTCGAGCATCCCGGCGCGGGAGCTGCAGCGGCACTACGCGTGCAAGGTCCGAACCCGGACGCTGGCCGACCTTGCCGGCATGTCGGTGGCACAGCTCGAGCGTCATTTCCGGCGGGTATTCCTCTTGACGCCGCGCCAGGCGCTCAACAAGCTGCGCATCGAGGCGGCGATGCGCCTGTTGCACGGGAAAGGCAGCGTGGCGGCGGTGGGTGCGGCGTGCGGCTTCTCGGATCAGAGCGCGTTCGCACGCCAGTTCAAGGCGACCGTCGGGATGACGCCGCGGGCGTATCGGGGTGGCTGTTTCTTGTCCGAAGGGGATGTGCAGTGAGTGAGCAAAAAGAATCCAAGAGGGCCGGACTGAGATCCCGCGTGCGGGCATCGGATGGCTGCGTATCGCGACCCGGCATCGGCGCCGCTCTCGGTCGGGCGCTGGGGCTGACCGTGCTGGTTGCATCCATTGGGACGGGGCCGGCGCGCGCGGCCGACGGCACGCGGCCCTTGCCCGGAGAGGAGTACATCGCGGCGGCGCAGAGCGACAAGGTTCATCCGCCGACGGCGGCGCCGAATCGCAAGCCCGGCGAGGGGGTGGGGCCATACGCCCGGATGGTGATCCGCGGCGCAACCTTGATCGACGGGACCGGTGCTCCACCGGTCGGGCCGGTGGATATCGTGGTCGAGCACGACCGCATCACGCGCATCCAGGGCGTGGGATACGCACACCTGCCCATCAAGGATCAGGGCCGTCCGGCGAAAGGCGATTACGAGATCGACGCGACCGGCATGTACGTGCTGCCGGGCTTCATCAATTCCCACGCGCACATCGCCGACGCCAACCAGGGCAAGGTGGGTGAGGTTCCGCCGGCGGAATACGTCTACAAGCTCTGGCTGGGGCACGGCATCACCACCGTGCGGGAAGCGGGCTCGTTCAACGGGCTGCGCTGGACCATGAACGAGCGCAAGCGCAGCGCCGCGCACGAGATCGCCGCGCCGCGGATCGTGGCGTACGCAGGATTTCCCGTCGAGGTGGACACGCCGGGAGGCGTCAGCACGCCGGAGGAAGCGCGCCGCTGGGTCGACGCGGTCGCGGCGGCCGGCGCGGAGGGCATCAAGTTCCTGGGCTCGCCGCCCGAGCTGATGCAGGCGGCGCTCGCCGAAGCGAAGATCAAGCACCTGCGCAGTGCCTGCCACCATTCACAGCACGCGGTGGCACGCATGAACGCGCTCGATACCTCGTCGTGGGGACTGACCAGTCTCGAGCACTGGTATGGATTGCCCGAGGCGCTGTTCACGGACCGCCGTGTCCAGGATTTTCCCGCCGATTACAACTACAGCGACGAGTCCGATCGGTTCGGGCAGGCGGGACGGCTGTGGGCGCAGGCCGCGCCGCGCGGCAGCGACCGCTGGAAGGAGGTCATCGAGACCTTGAAGAACCGCGATTTCACGCTGGTGCCGACCTTCACCATCTACGAGGCCAGCCGCGATCTCATGCGCGAGATGCGCGCCGAGTGGCACGACCAATACACGCTGCCGACCTTGTCGCGATGGTATGCCCCGAACCGCGAGGCGCACGGAGCGTACTGGTTCAATTGGACCACGGCCGACGAGATCGCCTGGAAGAAGAACTACGCGATCTGGATGTCGTTCGTCAACGATTATAAGAATGCCGGAGGCCGCGTCGCGGTCGGCGACGATGCGGGCTACATCTACAAGCTGTTCGGGTTCGCGTACATCCGCGAGTTCGAGCTCCTGCAGGAGGCGGGCTTCCATCCGCTCGAGGTGGTGCGCGCGGCCACGCTGTCGGGGGCGGAGCTGCTCGGCATGTCGGATCGAATCGGATCGGTCGAGGCGGGCAAGGTCGCCGACCTCGTGATCGTGAAGGAGAATCCGCTCGCGAATTTCAAGGTGCTGTATGGCACCGGCGCCCTGAAGCTCGACGATGCCACGAACAAGGCGGTGCGGGTGGGCGGCGTGCGCTACACCATTCACGACGGCATCGTCTACGACGCTCCCGCGCTGCTCGCGGACGTGCGGCACATGGTCGCGGACGCCAAGTCGCGGGAGGCGCCGGTCGCGGACTGATGACCGGCACGCCGCGCTCGAGGGTGCTACTGCGCGTGCTGCCGCGCCGGGCGGTGATGCTGCTCGTAGCCGGCTTCGCGGGCTTGCTGGGGGTGGCAACGTGCGCCCCGGCCGGCGCCTCGGCGGACGCGGCGCCGATCGCGGGCGCGGCCGCGGCGGCCGACGTGGCGTCGGTCGAGCAAGCCTACGCCGACGCGGTCGATGCCGCCGGCGTGCTCACCGCCATCGACTCGGGACTGTTCGAGAGCTATGAGGGGAAGAGACGCGCCGAGTGGGAGAAGCGCTACCGGGCGGCGCGAAGCACCCTCGTCAGCGGTCTCGCGTCAGGGGCCGGCGGTGTTGGATCGCGCTCCGCGCGCGACGCGCACGCGCTCCGGACGATGCGTGGCGCCCTCTCTTCGACGCTGCCCGAGAATCCGTCGTCCTCCGCCGGCAACCTTCCGCCGTCGTCGGGCAAGTGCGCGACGGCGGCCCGTACCGATCTCGACGCCGCCGCGCTCGGAGCCGCGCTCTATGCCTGCTTCGACGAGCTCGGCAACCACATCCGCTTCGAGGGGCGGTCGATCCCGCGCGACTCGGCGCTCGCGATGCTGTCGCAGATCGCCGCGCCCGAACGGCGCAAGGCTCTTTTCCTGGGCTTCGAGCCCCTGTGGCGCGCGGTCAACGGCAACGACGAGGGGGACAGTCCCTATCGGCGGAGACTGAAGCTCGCAGCCGCGAAGGCCGCGCACGGCGGCTCGCGGGTCGAGATCGCCGCGCGCGCCCTCGGTCAGGATGCCGCGGCGGTGGAAACGTGGCTCACCCAGGTGCTCGAGGCCTGGCGGCGGACGCTGCCGGACCGGCCGGTCGAGCCGTGGGACTATCGGTACGAGGGCGGCGGGGCCGATCGGCTGATGGCCGAGGCCGCATCCACGGCAGCGCTCCTGCCCGCCAATCGCCGCTTCTACCGCGATCTCGGCGCCGATCTCGACGCGCTCGGCGTCAGGTTCGACATCCAGCCCCGGCCGGGAAAATCCCCGATCAGCTATACCAGCTACGTGACCATGGGCCGGCTGATCGACGGGCGCTGGCGGCCCACCATTCCGCGGGTATCCGCCAGCTTCGGCGAGAGCGGTCTCTACGTGATGAACATGCTGGTGCACGAGGACGGGCACGCGGCCCACTACGGCGCGATCCGCAATCGTCCTGCGTTCATGGACATCGGCGCGGATGATCTTTTCTGTGAGTCGTTCGCGGACGTGACCTCGTGGAGCGTCTACGACTCCGCATGGCAGCGCAAGTACCTCGGCCGCGCCGCGCCGGAGCAGGCGGGTCTGCGCAGCCGTTACACCATGGTGACGCTGGAGGTGACCTGGGCCCTGTTCGAGGCGCGCATGCTGCGCCATCCCGAAGCGGATCCCAATGCGGTGTGGACGGACATCACCAGCCGCTACCTCAACATCGTTCCCCATCCCGAGCTGTCCTGGTGGGCGCAACGCGTGCAGCTCGTGACCTCGCCCGGCTTCATGATCAACTACGGCCTCGGCGCTGTGCTCACCGCGGAGATGCGCGCCCGGATCGCCGCAGGCATAGGGCCGTTCGATGCCGGCAATACCCGATGGTACCCCTGGGTCACGGCGCATCTGCTCCAGCAGGGCGCCGAGATCGACACCCGGCGCCTGATGCAGGCGTTGCTCGGACGGCCGGTCTCGCCCCAGGCGCTGATCGACGACATCCGCCGGCTGTCGACCCCTTAGACCCGCCGGGCGGCCGGCGAACCGCGATCCTCGATGACGCATCGCTCGAATGGAGCGGAGGGCGGAGCAGAGGCTTGCAATCATCGCGGACCCTATGTAGAGTTTCTACTATGGGTGAAAAACACGGTGTCGGACGAACGCCGCGCCGACATCGACCGGTGCACATGCCGGAGCCAGGAGGAGCCATGACTTCCGTGCGAACGTCGAGCTGGCTGGATGGGATCTCCCGATCACTGATTCACCGCGCCGCGCGGGCGGCACCCGAGCCGCTGTCCGCGCGGCTCGAAGAGGAATGGCTGGCGGATCTCGAGGCGCGACCCGGCGTGCTCGCAAGATTGCGTCTTGCGCTCGGTTGCGCATGGGCGGGGCGGGTGATCGCGTACGATCAGGCGGCGGCCGGCTGGTCCGCGAGGCGCGCGGCATCCGCGGGCGGCGGTGTCCTGGAACTCGACTCGCCGGGCTCCTCTCCGTTCTCGCGGCGGACGTTGACGCTCTTGCTGGTGATCGGCCTTCACGCGGCCGTGCTCTACGGCGTCGCGACGGAAGTCATCAAAGTTCACAAGGCCGACGTACCCGACGTCGTTCTCGACCCGTTCAAACCCGCGCCGCCGCGGCCACCGCTTCCCAACGTTCCCCGCCCCACCACCACGGTGTGGCGGCTGTCACCGCCGGAGATTCCCCGCCACGTAGGCGTTGCACCGGAGACGCCGACGCTCATCGACAGCGGGCCGCCGCAGCTTCCCCCGGGTCCGCCGGGCACGCACGAAGCCCACCGGGTCACGGGCGGCCCCGGCGCCGGGTTTCCGAGCACCGACGACTTCTATCCGTCCATGTCCATTTTCCGCGGCGAGCGAGGCATCGCGACCGTGCAGGTCTGCGTCGATCCGAAGGGGCGGCTGACCTCCGCGCCGTCCATCGTCGCCTCCACGGGCAGCGCCCGCCTCGACGAGGGCGCCCTCAAGCTCGCGAAGGCGGGCTCAGGACATTATCGCGCGACGACGGAGGACGGCTCGCCCGTGAGCGCCTGCTACGCCTTCCGGATTCGATTCGATCTCAAGGGCTGAGGGGCCCGCAAGCACGGCGACGGCCGTCGGGCGGCGGCCGCCGCTCAGGCCGGATCGAAGCAAGCCACCGTTTCCACATGCTCCGTATACGGCAGCAGGTTGAACGCCGTGAGATCCGTCAGCCGCAACGTGCCCGAGGCCGTGAGACGATTCGTATCGGCGAGAAACGAGTCGAGGCCGCAACTCACGTAGATGAAGCGCCGCGCCGGCCGTGCCGCGAGGGCGTCGATCAGCCCGGAGTCCAGACCCTTGCGCGGCGGATCGGCCACGACCACGTCCGCCGCCGTCATGGCATCGATGACGGTGCTCGCGGGCCCTGCGGCAACGGTCACTTTGGCTCGATCGGCGGAATCGAGCGCCGCCAAGCCCCGCTCGAGACCGGCCAGCGAATGCGGGCTGACCTCGTTCAAGCATATCGAGCTCACCTTGGCGAGCACCGAGAGGCCGATCGCACCCACGCCCGCGTAATACTCCGCGACCCGTGCGCCGGCGGGAATCCGCCGGCGCACGTGCTCGACGATCTGCTGCGCGATGTCGAGGTTGTTCTGGCCGAACGCGCCCGGCGGGTAGTGGATCTGCGCGCCGCCGAAATGCTCGACCACGGTCTCGGGTCCCCACCAGCGATGGAACTCCGGGCCGAGGATCGCGTTGCCGCGGCTGCGGTTGAAGTTGAGCCAGAGGCTGTGAAGCTCGGCGCCGAGCTCGGCGCGGATGCTTTCCAGACACGTACTCAGCGGGTCACGCGAGCTCGCCGGCGCGGCGCAGCTGCGCAGATCGGCCGGGCTCGGAGACTCGATCGAGCTCGGGGCGGCGATCGGGTCCGCGTTCACGACCAGCATCACCTGTGCGGTCTGCGAGCGCCGCTCGATGACGACCTGCAGGTAGCGGGCGGCACCGAGATGTGCGGTCTCCGAATAGCTCGTCAGCCGTGCCTCGACCATCGCGCGCCGCACGCCTTCGGCGACCCGGTTGATCAGGGGGTGATGGACGACGCATGACGGGACGTGGACCACGCGATGCGTCCCGAGCTCGAACAGGCCGATCTTGGGGGCGCCGAGCCGTCCGCGAATGGCGAGCCGCGCGCGGTGGCGAAATCCGGAGGCCGCACCGGAGATCACGGGGACCCGGGCGATGCCGTGGAGCCGCGCCAGCGCTTCGAGGTCGAGCAGCGGCCCGGCAGCGACGCCGGGCTCCGCGAAGCGCGGGCAGGCGGAGCAGGGCGGACGGTGAGGGCAGGGGAGCATGATCATCGCTGAGGCAGCCGTTCTTCAGATCTGAATACCCGCGGACACTATAGAATAGCTCCATGGACGTTAGGGCTGCGCCGGCTCATCCACGCTGGGTGCTGGCGACCACGATTCTCGCTTCGAGCCTCGGATTCATCGACGGCTCGGTCGTCAATGTCGGCCTGCCGGCCATCGGCCACACCTTTCCTTCCGACGCCGACTCGTTGCAGTGGGTCATCAATGCCTATCTTCTGCCCCTGAGCGCGTTGCTCTTGACGGGAGGCGCCGCGGGGGACCGGTTCGGGCAGCGCGAGCTGCTCATGCTCGGAACGGCGGTGTTCGTCGCAGCCTCGATCGGCTGCATGCTCGCGCCGAGCCTGCCCTTGCTGCTGGCCGCGCGGCTGGCTCAGGGGGCGGGCGCCGCGATGCTCATGCCGAACAGCCTGGCCATTCTCGGGTCGACGTTCTCGGGCGCGGCGAAAGGCCGCGCCATCGGCATCTGGGCGGCGGCGGGCGCCGCTGCCGGGGCGGTCGGCCCGGTGCTCGGCGGCTGGCTCATCGACATCGGCAACTGGCGCGACATCTTCCTGATCAACGTTCCGCTCGCGCTCACCGCGATTTTCCTGGCCTGGCGGTTCGTCCCGGCTCACGTCGGCACGCATGGACACGTTCTCGACGTGCGCGGCGCGGCGCTCGCGACACTCGCTCTCGGACTCCTGACCTGGGCGCTTTCCGTCGGCTCGTCGCATCGTGGCTGGACCGCGAGCGCCAGCATTGCCATCGCGGCCGCAGCCGTCCTGGCGGTCTGGTTCGTCGCGGTCGAAAGGCGCCGGGGGGAACGCGCGATGATGCCGTTGGTGTTGTTCGGATCGAGATCATTCGTCGGGCTCAACCTGCTGACGTTGTTCCTGTATGCGGCGCTGGGCGAGCTCATGGTGCTGCTTCCCTATGTGTTGATCCGCGGGGGCGGCTACTCGGGAACGCAGGCCGGCGCGTCGCTGTTGCCGCTGCCGATCGTGCTCTCCCTGCTCTCGCCCATGATGGGGGCGCTCGCCGGCCGGATCGGCGCGCGGCGGCTGCTGATCCTCGGCCCCGCCCTCGTTGCGGCCGGCTTCCTGCTCGCGTTGCGCGTGGGGACGGAAACGAGCTACTGGACCACGGTGCTGCCGACGATCGGCGCGGTATCGCTCGGTCTCGCGTGCGCGGTCGCGCCGCTGACCACCGCGGTGATGAGCGCCGTGGGAACCGGCCACACGGGAGTCGCATCCGGCGTCAACAATGCCGTGGCGCGCACCGGCGCGCTCGTGGCGACGGCGTTGCTCGGCGCGGTGCTGACGGCGAGCGGCGACGGGTTGATCGCCGCGTTCCACGCCGCGATGGTCGCAGGCGCGGCGGCGTCGATCGCGGCTTCGCTCTGCGCGGTCGCGTGGATCAGGGACGATCGCGGCCACTGAGGGAGCTCGGGCGCTGAAAGAGCGCGGCGCTGAGGGAGCGGCGGCGCCAAGCTAGCGCGGCGCCAAGGCAGCGCGGCGATCTCCTATAATGCGGCATGGCCAGTACGAAACGCGAATGGTGGCAAGGCGCCGTCATCTATCAAATCTATCCACGCAGCTTCCAGGATTCGAACGGGGACGGCATCGGCGATCTGCCGGGCATCATCCGCCGCCTCGAGTACCTTGCCGGTCTCGGCGTCGATGCCTTGTGGATCTCGCCCTTTTTCACGTCCCCCATGGCGGATTTTGGCTACGACATCTCGGACTATCGGAACGTCGATCCGATCTTCGGCACTCTCGCCGACTTCGACGAGCTGATCGTCCGCGCCCACCGTGCGGGGCTCAAGGTCATGATCGATCAGGTCTTGAGCCACAGCTCGATCGAGCATCCGTGGTTCGAGGAGAGCCGGCGGAGCCGCGAAAATCCGCGGGCGAGCTGGTACGTCTGGGCGGATCCGCGCGCGGACGGCGCACCGCCCAACAACTGGCTGTCGATCTTCGGGGGCGTCGCGTGGACCTGGGAGCCGCGCCGCTCGCAGTACTATCTGCACAACTTCCTCGCGCAACAACCCGATCTCAACTTTCACGAGCCGGCGGTCCGTCTCGCCACGCTCGACAACCTGCGCTTCTGGCTGAAGCGCGGCGTCGACGGCGTGCGCCTCGACGCGATCAACTTCTGCCATCATGACGCCTTGCTGCGCGACAATCCGCCGAAGCCCAAGGAAAAGCGTGCCGGCCGCGGGTTCAAGTCCGACAACCCCTACGCGTATCAATACCACTACTACAACAACACGCGGCCCGAGAATCTCGCGTTCCTGGAAGAGCTGCGGGCGGTGCTCGACGAATTTCCGGGCACGGTCTCGCTCGGCGAGATCTCCTCCGAGGACTCGATCGCGACCATGGCCGAGTACACGCGCCCGGGGCGCCTGCACATGGCGTACAGCTTCGAGCTCCTCGGGCCCAAGGGAACCGCCGCGGTGTTCAAGAGCACCATCGAGCGCCAGTTCACCGCCTCGCCGTCGAGCTGGCCGTGCTGGGCCATCTCGAATCACGACGTGGCGCGGGTCTTCACACGCTGGGGCACGCCGTCGTCGCCGCGGCACCTGGCGACGCAGCTCACCGCGCTCCTTTGCTCGCTGCGGGGATCGGTCAGCCTCTACCAGGGCGAGGAGCTCGGCCTTGCGGAAGCCGCTGTCCCTTACGAGCGCATGCGCGACCCCTACGGGATCGCCTTCTGGCCGAACTTCAAGGGACGCGATGGGTGCCGCACGCCGCTCGCATGGGGCGAGGGCCAGCACGGAGAGTTCACGACCGGCGAGCCCTGGCTGCCCGTGTGGGGCGAGCATCTCGCGCTCTCGGTCGCCGCCCAGGAGCGCGATCCCGGCTCGGCGCTGCACGCTTTTCGCCGCATGCTGAAATGGCGCAACGGTCTGGAGGTGCTCCGCGCCGGGGAGATCGAGGCGGTGAGCGCGACCGATGAGGTGCTGTCGTTCCGGCGCCGCCTGCCGCGCGCGGACGTGATCGCCGCATTCAACCTGACGGGAGACGCGGCCTCGCTCGAGCGCGCCGATCTTGCCGGGGCACGTCCGATGTCGGGGCACGGCCTGCCGGAGGGGCGTCTAGAGGGGGCTCGGCTCGAGCTTCCGGCGCACGGCGTTTTTTTTGGAGACCTGTCGAAGGAGCAGGGCGTCTCTGGGGCTTGAGCAGTGCCCACGAGGACCGTCGCGCCGCCTGGCCGTCCCGGCGGCCCGAGCCATCACTCGCCGATGAGGTGAAGCACGATGCGGCGCTCGTGCGGACGCCGCCGATGCTCGAAGAGATAGATGCCCTGCCAGGTGCCGAGCGCCAGCCGGCCGGCCGCCACCGGAATCGAGAGTTGGACCTGCGTCAGGGCGGTGCGGATGTGCGCCGGCATGTCATCGGGCCCCTCGTCGTCGTGCTCGTAGAGCGACGGATCCTCGGGAGCGATGCGGTCGAAAAAGCGCTCGAGATCGGTGCGGACCTCGCGGGCCGCGTTCTCCTGGATCAGGAGCGATGCCGAGGTGTGCGTGCAGAACAGCGTCAGCAGGCCGCTCGAGATTTCCTCGCGTGACAGCCAGTCGCCGACCTCGCGCGTGAAGTCGACGAGACCGCGGCCACGCGTGTGCAGCGTCAGAGTGATTTGAGCCTGTCTCATGCCCTTGGACCCCTCGCGGAGCGCGGTTGGACGCCGACATTTCCGAATTCGCCGCCGGTATTACACTATAGACGCGGCCAGCTGAGACCCCCCTGAATATGTGAAGCCGCTGTCCGCATCCGCCTGACGCGGGATCCGAGGAAAGAGACCATGTGCCGAAACATCAAGACTCTGTTCAATTTCGAGCCGCCGGCCACGGAAGAGGAGATACGCGCCTCCGCATTGCAATTCGTGCGCAAGCTGAGCGGATTCAACGCGCCCTCCAAGATGAATCGCGAGGCTTTCGACCGTGCGGTCGATGAGGTCGCGGATGCCGCGCGAGCTCTGATCCACTCCCTGGTCACGATCGCCGATCCGCGCGATCGCGAGATCGAGGCGGCCCGCGCCAAGGCGCGGTCGGCTGCCCGGTTCGGCTGATCCATGACGATCGCTGACGGATCGGCGGCCGCGACGGTGACCGCGGCCATGCTCTCGCGCCACACGTGCCGTGCGTTCACCGACCGCCCGGTCGACGCCGCGGTCGTTCGGCGGCTGCTCGACACCGCGCGCTTCGCGCCGTCCGGCGGCAACCTTCAGCCCTGGATCGTACACGTGCTGTCGGGCGGGTCGATGGCGCGCTTCAGGGCGCTGATGGCGCCGAAGGTCGCGGAAAAGCCGCTCGGCGGCACGGCCGAGTACCACGTGTATCCGCCGAGCCTGGGCGAGCCGTACCGGTCGCGCCGCTTCAAGGTGGGCGAGGACATGTATGCGTTGATCGGCATCGCGCGCGACGACCGGCCGGGCCGCGTGCGGCAATTCGCCCGCAACTACGGCTTCTTCGGCGCGCCGGTCGGGATGTTCTTCTTCCTCGACCGGTCGATGGGCACGCCGCAGTGGTCCGATGTGGGCATGTTCATGCAGAGCCTCATGCTGCTGGCCCGCGAGCAGGGGCTCGAGACCTGTCCGCAGGAGGCATGGGCAGCCTGGCACGAGGAGGTTTCGACGTTCCTCGGCGTTGGACCCGAGCTGATGCTGTTCTCCGGCCTCGGGCTCGGCTACGGCGACTACTCCGCGCCGATCAACCGGCTGCGCGCGGACCGCGCGGCGGTCGAAGAATTCGCACGGTTTCACGAGTAGCCGGTGCCGCCCGAAGAGCAGGAATTCAGCGCGCGGCTCGATGAGCTCGAGCACGACGCGCGCGCGGCGGCGCGCTTCACCTACGCCGCGGCGACCATCGACCATCTGCGCAGCCGGCGGCCGTCGGTGATGGCGGCGCTCGAGCGCGACGCCGATTTTTGGGATACCGTGCTCGGCGCATTGCAGACGGCCTCGGTCGCGGCCATCGCCCGCGTCTACGACCCGCGCAGCGAGGTCATGAGCGCGGAGCGGGTGCTGAAGCACGCGATCGCCCACGCTTCGACCCTGTTCAGCCGCTCGGCGCTGCAATCGCGTATCGCGCGGCGGCCGGGGGAGGCGGTCGAGGGGCCGTCCGACGGGCACGGGCCGACCGTGGCGGACTTCGCGGCCTTGCGCGCGGGCCTCGACGAGCATGCTGCGCTCTACGAAAGCGTGATCGATCCCATCCGGCACGAGTTGTTCACGGAGCTCGACGGCAGCTTCCTGACGGACACCCTCGCTTTGTTCCAGACCGTGCACAGGGCGGATTTCGAGAGACTGGCGCTCTTTCCCTCGAGCCTGCACGGCGCTCTGCGGCGCCTGTTCCACGACGGTCGCAGGCCCGGGCTCGAGGCTCCGCCGTCGGACATCGCCCGCCTGGTCGCGGATCCCATGGTCGATCGCGGGGGCGAGGCGTGGGAGCAGAGCTACGCGGTGCGCGATGCCCGGCGGTTCCTGGACGCGCTCGAGCGGGCGGACGGCGCGGGCGAGAAGCGCGGGAGGGAGCTCGGCGAGGACTGATTATCGGGTACTGACCATGGTGTGGAGACCCTCGGCCATGAAGCGATTCAAGATGGATCGGTCCGGACAAATCCCGCTCATTCCCAAGTCGGAGGAAGGCAGCGATCGATGGAGTGTGCATCCTGCATTCGTTGTTGCGATAGCAGCGGTCATGGTACTAGCGGCATTGGCGTTGGCCGGCGCGTTCCACTGGGTATCGCCATAAAGACCCTGTCTCGTGCACACCGTGGACACCTCGGATCACTGCGTGGACGTGGCTAGGTCACTCTGCGGAGGTAACTTTGACCCGCATCTCTCCAAGGTCGACTACTCGCGGTGTGAAAAACGGATTAAAGTTCACGTCTTGTGCGATGCAATGGGCCGCCGCCGCCATGTCCACCGTCAACAGGCCCTGGGGAGCTTTCATGAGAATTCGTTGGCTGGGCAGCTTGCTGCTCGTGGTACCGCTTGCCGCCGCCCTGTCCGAGACCGACCCCCACCCCGCGCCGGCTCAGCCGTTTCTCGGCTACAGCTCCGGGACGATCGAGGCCGAGAAGCAATGGGAGCAGAAGTTCAAGGGCGGGATCCTGCCGGACAACATCCGCGAGAACATGCGGCGCTTGAGTGCCCGCCCGCATCACGTCGGCTCCCCTTACGACAAGGACAATGCCGAATGGATATTGTCCAAGTTCAAGGCCTGGGGGTTCGACGCCAAGATCGAGACCTTCACGGTGCTCTTCCCCACCCCCAAGACCCGGGTGCTGGAAATGACCCAGCCGACGCGTTTCCAGGCGTCGTTGAGCGAGCCCGCGATCGCAGGCGACCCGACCACCGATCAGACCGCGGAGCAGCTTCCGACCTATAACGCCTACTCGGCCGACGGCAACGTGACCGCGCCGCTGATCTACGTCAACTATGGCAACCGCGAGGATTACGAGGAGCTCGATCGGTTGGGCGTCTCGGTGAAGGGCGCCATCGTCATCGCGCGCTACGGGCACGGGTGGCGGGGCGTGAAGCCCAAGGTCGCCGCCGAGCACGGCGCCATCGGCTGCATCATCTACTCCGATCCCAAGGGCGACGGCTATGCCGAGGGCGATACCTATCCCGACGGCGGCTGGAGGCCGAGCCGCGGGGTGCAGCGGGGCAGCGTCATGGACACGGACTATCCCGGGGATCCTCTCACGCCCGGGATCGGCGCCACGGAGAAGGCGAAGCGCCTGACCATCAAGCAGGCGAAGACCCTCACGGCGATCCCGGTGCTGCCGATCTCGTACGCCGACGCGCAGCCGCTCCTGTCCGCACTCAAGGGCCCGGTGGCGCCCGAAGACTGGCGCGGCGGCCTGCCGATCACCTATCACGTCGGGCCGGGTCCCGCCGTGGTTCACCTGCAGGTCGAGTCCAACTGGGACATGAAGCCGGTGTACGACGTCATCGCGACGCTGCATGGCTCGACGCACGACTCGGAGTGGGTGATCCGGGGCAATCATCACGACGCCTGGGTCAACGGCGCCGACGACCCGATCTCGGGCCAGTCCGCCATGCTCGAGGAGGCGCGGATGCTCGGCGAGCTGCACCGGCAGGGCTGGACGCCGGCGCGCACCATCATCTACTGCGCATGGGACGGCGAGGAGCCGGGGCTGCTCGGATCCGTGGAGTGGGTCGAGACGCACGTCGATGAGCTCAAGAAGCATGCCGTGGCGTATCTCAATTCCGACGGCAACGAGCGCGGCTTCATGCTGCCCGAGGGCACGCAGGACCTGCAGAGCTTCATCAGCGACGTGGCGCGGGACGTCGAGGATCCGGAAACGCATCTGTCGGTGTTCCAGCGCTCCCATCTCTACAGCATCAGCAAGGCCAAGGATGCCGACGAGCGGTCCGATCTGCGCAAGCGCAACGACCTCGTGGTCACCGCGCTCGGCGACGGGTCCGACTACACCGCCTTCCAAGACTTCGCGGGCATCTCGACGCTGAGCGTCGAGTTCGGCGAGGAGGACGACGGCACGCAGTACCACTCCATCTACGACGATTTCCACTGGTACACCGAGTTCGTGGACAAGGATTTCGTCTATGGACGCGCGCTCGCGCAGACCGCGGGAACGGCGATCATGCGCCTCGCCGATGCCGACCTCGTGCCGCTCGATTTCTCGCCGCAAGCCGATGCCATCGACAAGTACGAGAAGGACCTCGAGAAGCTGGTGAAGGACAAGCAGGATGAGTACACGGAGCGCAACCTCGAGCTGGAGGAAGGCGTGTACGCGGCCATCAGCGATCCGCACCGGCCGATCGGGCCGCCCCGACAGGAGGCCGTGCCGCCCTTCATCAGCCTTGCGCCCATGAAGAACGCGATCGTGCACTTGAAAAAGAGCGCGGAGCGCTACTCGGCGGTGCTCGCGAGCTACCGGGCCAAGGGCTCGCCGGCGCTGCCGCCGAAAGCGCTCCAGACCCTGGACGCCGATCTCATGAGCGTGCCGCGGCTGTTCCTCAACCAGAAGGGCCTACCGGAGCGCCCGTGGTTCAAGAACCAGGTCTATGCGCCCGGCGCGTACACCGGCTACGGCGCGAAGCCCATCGCCGCGGTGCGCGAGTACATGGACGAGAAGAAGTGGACCGAGGCGGAGGGTCAGGTGCCGCAGGTGGCGCAGGTGATCGAGGCCGTGGCGGGCGGGGTCGACAAGGCGGCGGACGACTTCGAGAAGGCGCTGGCGAAGTAGGCGCCCGATCAGGGGGATGACGGGGAATGTACAGGCCGTGCCTTATCCGACGCCTGAGCAAATGCGGGAGCGTTTGAGGGGGCGCAGTCCCTATTCCGGCAAGATTTCGCCAACCGCCGTGTTGCGCTCGGAGCGCGACAGCCGTTGATCGTCATCGATGCCTCGGCAGTCGTCGAACTGATCCTGAAAACCGAGCTCGGGCTCAAGGTGGAGGCGCGGGCCCTGGATCCGATCGAGCGCCTGCACGCCCCTCACCTGCTCGATCTGGAGGTCGCACAGGTCTTGCGCCGGCTGGTGATGTTGCGAGAAGTCACCGTTCGCCGAGCGCAGGAAGCGCTCGAAGACCACGCCGCGCTGCTCATCGAGCGGCCAGGGCACCACGATCTGCTTTCGCGCATTTGGCGGTTGCGCGATTCCTTGAGCGCCTATGACGCCGCTTATGTTTTCCTCGGCGAGGCGCTGAATGCGCCGGTCCTGACCTGCGACGGGAAGCTGGCACGCTCTCACGGCCACACTGCGAGAATAGAGCTCATCGACTGACGGTCGAGGGGCGCCGGCGATCCAGGGCACGGTCGAGATCAGTCGCGGCGCAGACACCCCGGGAAGCTGCACAGCATCTCGAACAGCAGGTTCGCGGCGAGCAGCGAGGTGTTGCCCGAGACGTCGTAGGGCGGCGAAACCTCGACGAGATCGGCGCCGACGAGGTTCAAGCCGAAGGCGCCGCGGATGATCTCGACGCCTTGAGCGGCGGTGAGGCCTGCGATCTCCGGCGTGCCGGTGCCCGGCGCCACCGAGGGGTCGAGCCCGTCGATGTCGAACGACAGATAGGTCGGAATATCGGAACCGATGCGCAGCCGCGCCTCGGCCATGAGCGGCGCCAACGATTTGTACCAGCACTCGTGCGCCTCGATGACGGTCGCTCCCTGGCGGCGGGTCCAATCGAAGTCGCCGGCCGTGTAGCCCGTGCCGCGCAGCCCGATCTGGTACATCTTGTGGCCGTCGACCAGCCCTTCCTCGAGCGCGCGCCGGAAGATGGTGCCGTGCGCGATCTTCTCGCCGAACATCTCGTCGTTCACGTCGGCGTGCGCGTCGACGTGGATCAGCGCCATGCGTCCGTGCCTGCGGTGCAGGGCGCGCAGGATGGGCAGCGCGATGGTGTGGTCGCCCCCCATGGACAAGGTCTTGACGTTGGCGGCGAGCGCCCGGTCGTAGAAGTCCTCGATGATCTTGACGGAGGCGGTCAGGTTGTAGGTGTTGAGCGGCACGTCGCCGATGTCCGCCACCTGAAAGCTGTCGAAGGGCGCCGCTCGCGTCGCCATTCCGTAGGGACGCACCAGCGCGGACTCCGCGCGGATCTGGCGGGGTCCGAAGCGCGCGCCGGAGCGATTGCTGGTGCCGATGTCGAGCGGCACGCCGATGATGGCGACGTCCAAGCCTTCCGCGGCGGCCTGGGTGGGCAGCCGGAACAGGGTCGCAGGACCGCCGAACCGTGGCATGACGTTGCCGCCGAGCGGCTGGTTGAACTCCCGCGAGGGACTGCCCGATCCGACTTTCGACATGACTGGCTCCAGGTGTGCGGCGGCGCGGAGGACGCGGCGCCGAGCCCCGAAGTCTACTACGCCCACCGGCAGCGTGCCCCGCGCGGGCCGCGACTACCACCCCCGGCGTATGGTGCCCCGCGCGGGCCGCGGGTACCATCGGGGGCAAAGCGCGCGATGAGACCGGCGCGCGCAAACCATCACAAACGGCCACCTACCCATGCCCAAGTATTCCTGGTTGCTCTCCTGCGCCGCGCTCGCGGTCACCGCGACCCAATCCCGGGCTGCCGCCGTCGGGCCCGTGCCGCCGCCCGCGCCGCCGGCCCCGGTGGTGCTGATCACGGCGAAGGCGCTCGACGGATCGGGGGGCGTGCTCGACGGCGTGCGGATCGGCGTCGCGGGCGGCAAGATCGCCTCGCTGCACGCGCCGGCCGGGGGCAACGAGGTGGACCTGCGCGGCTACACCGTGATGCCGGGGTGGATCGACACGCACGTGCACCTCGAGCTGCATTTCGACAAGACCGGGCGCATCGCCACGGAGAAGGACCCGCCGGACGAGGCCGCCCTGACGATGGCGGCCGAAGCGTGGGAGACCTTGCAGGCCGGCTTCACCACCATCCAGGACGTCGGCGCCGCGAGCAACGCGCCGCTGCGCGATGAGATCCGCGATCACGGCTTTCCGGGGCCGCGGCTGCTCACCTCGCTCGATCCGATCGAGGGGCCTCTCAACAAGACGCCGGATGAGCTGCGCGCCATGGTGCGCGAACGCAAGGCGCAGGGAGCGGATCTCATCAAGATCTTCGCCTCCTCGAGCGAGCGGGTGGGCGCCAAGCCCACCCTGACCGAGGAGCAGCTGCGAATTCTTTGCGGCGAGGCCAAGGCGCTGGGGCTGCGCACGATGGTTCATGCGTACCGCTCGCAGACTTCCGCGGCCGCGCGCGCCGGGTGCCGCGAGATCGAGCACATGACCTACGGCACGCAAGCCGACATCGACGAGGCGGTGCGCGCCGGCGCCTTTCTGAGCCCGCAGGTGGGACTCGTGGTGCAGAACTATCTGGAGAACAAGGCGCGCTACCTCGGGGTCGGCAACTACACCGAGGAAGGGATGGCCATCATGAAGCGCGACATGCACGAGGACTTCACGGTGTGCTCGCTCGCCGTGCACACGCCCGGCGCCAAAGTGGTGTTCTCGACCGACGCCACGGCGGGCGCTCACGGCCGCAACGCCGAGGAATTTCTCGGCCGCGTCGAGCACTGCGGCCAGTCGCCGATGGCCGCGCTGGTCTCGGCGAATTCCGTCGCGGCCGACGCGCTCGGCATGGCGGATCGGCTCGGGCGCCTTGCGCAGGGGTACGAGGCCGACATCATCGCGGTGGACGGGGACCCGCTGAAGGACATGACCGCCGTGCGTCGCGTCGTGTTCGTCATGCGCGGCGGGGTGATCTACAAGTGGCTGGGTCAAAAGACGCGGTGAAGCCTCAGGCCCCCGCGGGGCGCCGATTCGCGGCCGATTCGTATACCAGGATGGCCGCCGCGAGGTCCTCGAGCGCGGCGCCCACCGACTTGAACACCGTGATCTCCTCCTCGCGGCGCCGGCCGGGATGAGTGCCGCGGCAGAGCTCGGACAGCTCGTGCACCGCATTTTCCGTGAGCACGCCGCTCTTGACGGGCGACAGCACGTCACCGGCCTCGTGGAGCACGCCCTCGCGGGTGTCGCCGAACACCCGTGACTTCGCCATCAACGCATCGTCAGCCTCGCGCATTTCCGGGGTGAAGCCGCCCACGAGGTCGACATGAGTGCCGGGCCGGATCCAGTCCCCGCGGATCAACGGCTCCCGAGCGAGGGTGGCTGAGCAGACGATGTCGGATTGCCCGGCGGCGGCGGCCAGATCGAGGGCAACGCTCGCGTCGATGCCGCCGCGGCCAAGATCGTCGGCGAGCGCGGCCGCGTGCTCTGCGTTCCTCCCCCAGATGCGCACGATGCGAAGCTGGGGGCGCAGAGCGGTGTGAAACAGCGCGAGATGACGGGCGATCCGGCCGGTACCGACCACCAACAGGGACGACGCGTCAGGTCGGGCAAGATATCTGGCGGCCAGCGCGGAAGTCGCAACGGTGCGGCGCGCCGTGAGCTCGCCGCCGTCGATCATGGCCAGCACGGTGCCTGTGTCGCCGTCGATGAGAATGACCTGTGCGGCGACGGCCGGCAGGTTGCGGGCAGAGTTGCCCGGGAAGATGGTGGCGACCTTGATGGCGAGATAGCGCCCCGCATGCCAAGCCGGCATCAGCAGGAGCGTGGCGTCGGGGCCGCCCGGCACGGGCACCGTGTGGTGGTGCCGTACCGGAGCCGTGCAACCGTCGCGGAACATGCATTCGAGCGCCGACACCAGGGCTCGAGGCGGCGAGGCGGCGATGACCGCCGCGGCGTCGATGATTTGCATGGCGTGAGTGTAGCAGCGGCGCTCAGAGCCGCCCTTGCATCCAGTGCACGGCCTGCGACCCCAGGCTGTACATCGCTTGCTTCATCCCGCGCAGCGGCTGCGAGCGCACCTCCGTCAGCGGCAACGGCAGATCGTCTTTGGCGCACGCGCCGGTGATGTACGCGGCGGCGAGACGTCCGAAGGCGGTGCCGGGCGCGATGCCGCGGCCGTTGTAGCCGCAGAAGGCGATTGCGTTGGGCGCGAGCTCGTGAAAGCGCGGCAGCCGATCGGCCGTCATGCCGATGGTGCCGTACCAACCCCGCTCGAAGCGTGCCGCGCCGAGCTGGGGGAAGATTCTCCGCACGGCGCGCTCTGCCCAGCTCGTGTGGATGGGCTTGCCGGCACCCTCGAGGGCTCCGATGCTGCCGAAGATCAGCCGCCCGGCAGCATCGAGCCGGAACGAGTTGAGCACGGCCTGAGTGTCCCAGGCGCCCTGGCGCCCGGGCAGGAGCGATGCGAGCAGCGTCGGGTCGAGCGGCGCCGTCGACAGGTTGAAATAGGGCAGGGGCACCTGCTCGCGCGCAATCGCGGCCCAGGGGCCGGTGGTGTATGCGTCGGTCGCCGCCAGGATCCAGGCTGCGCGCACCGAGCCGTGCTCGGCGACGACGCGCCATTCGGCGCCCTCACGGTGTGTGCTCAGCACCGGGCTCTGCGTGAAGATCCGCGCGCCCGCCGCGAGCGAGGCGCGCGCAAGCCCGCGCGCATACGCCAGCGGCTGAATGGTGCCGGCGCGGTGGTCCCACAGGGAGCCCGCATAGAGGTCCGTGCCGAGCTTCGCCGCCGTCTCGCCGGCGCCGAGCAGCTCCACCGGCGCTCCGCGGCGGGTCCACTGCGCGGCGCGGCGCTCGAGGTCGGCGAGGCCGCTGCGGCCGAGAGCACAGTGCAGCGTGCCCCGGCGCTCTACCTCGCATGCGATGCCGTGACGCTCGATGAGCTCGAACACATATGCGGGCGCGTCGCCGAGCTCGTTCAGCAGCCGATCTCCGTAGGGGGCGCCGAGGGTCGATGCCACCTCGTCCGGACTGATCCACATGCCGGCATTGACGAGGCCGACATTGCGCCCCGATCCGCCGAAGCCCACGTCGCGAGCCTCGAGCACCACGGTCGACACGCCCGCGAGCGCGAGATGGAGCGCGGCCGAGAGCCCGGTGTAGCCGGCGCCGATCACGGCAACCTGCGCGGTCAGCGGGCCTTGGATCGGGCCGGTCGGCGGAGCGGGCGGTGCGGTGTCGTCCCAGAGGCCGCGCGATGGCGTCGATGAGAGGTCGCCCGGTCGGGCGCCCGGCGTGTTTGAGCCTCGTGGGTGCAATGAGCGATCCTCGGTGAGCCATGTTAATCGATCGGCGCACGGTCGTCGCGTGTTGACTGCCGCGAGCTCCTTGCGTAGCGTCCGCAGAACCATAAGCAACGGGGGACCGACCATGCCGCACAAGATTCGTAATGCCATCACCGTTCTCGGTGCCGCTCTTTTGATGGGCACGGCCCTTCAGGCGAAGGACGTCGCGCTTCATCTGACCGGCGACCAAGAGGTGCCGGCGAACACCAGCACCGCGACCGGGACGGGCACCATCACCATCAAGGCCGACAAGACCGTGACCGGGACCATCAAAACCACCGGGATCGAGGGCACGGTCGCCCACGTCCACCTCGCCGCGACCGGCAAGAACGGCCCGCCGATCATCACGCTGGTCAAGGCCTCGGACAACGAGTGGAAGGTTCCGGACGACGCGAAGCTCACCGACGATCAGTACAAGAGCTTCAAGGCGGGGGATCTCTACGTGAACGTGCACAGCGCCGCCCACCCCGGCGGGGAGATTCGCGCTCAGCTCAAGCCCTGAGCCCTGAAGGGGCGAGGCCGGCTCAGCTCGAGCCCTGTGAGCTTCGCACCACGCTCCAGGCTCGGCTCGAGCCTTGGGCCTCGCGCAGCGTACCGTGCCATCGGGGTACCCTCTTGAGGGTACTTCGATGGCAGGGCGGCCGTGCGGCGAGCTCGAGATCCGCGATCAGGCCGGGTCGCCCGCGAAGGCGCCTTCCTCGGGCACCTCGATCACCGTCGGGACGTTTGCAGCGGCCGCGGCCTCGAGCGCGCGCTCGAGCTGCTCGAACGTGGTGGCACGCTCGGCGCGGCACCCGAAGCCGCGCGCCAGCGTGAGGAAGTCCGGCGTGTAGATGTCGACGCCGATGGTGGGGATGCCGCGCTCCTGCATGTAGCGCTTGATCTCGCCGTAGCCCCGGTTGTTCCACAGCAGCACGATGATGGGTGTGCCGGCCTCGACGGCCGAAGCCAGCTCGGACAGCGTGAACTGGATGCCGCCGTCGCCGATCAGCGCGACGACGGGACGCTCCGGCGCCGCGAGCTTGGCGCCGATGGCGGCAGGCAGTCCGTAACCGAGCGTTCCATATCCGGTGGCGGAGTTGAACCAGGCGCGCGGGCGCTCGGCTTCGTAGAGGTGATTGCCGGAATACACGGCCTGGGTGGAATCGCCCACGATGATCACGCCGGGCAGCGTCTGCTGCACGATCTCGAGCGTGCGTCCCTGGGCGCGCCACGCGGGCGACCATTGCGCATCGAGCCGGGTGCGGGCCGCGGCGGCACGCTGCGCTCCGGGAGTGGCGGGCCGTGCGCCCGGGGCCGCCGGCCGTGTTGCGGCAGTCGTCTGTTGCGCTTCGCGGGGCGCAGGGTCCGCGGCGCGGGCGGCGCCGAGATCCCCGAGCCGTGCCAGCAGGGCGTCGATCGCGAGGCCCGCGTCACTGACGATGCCGATGTCCGCGGGAGCGTTGGAATGCATCTGCCCCGGGTCGATGTCGATGCGGATCAGCGTGCCGGTGACGCGGAAGTTGCCGTCGAACACCAGGTCGTAGTCGGTCTCGCCGAGCTCCGTGCCGATCGCGAGCACGACATCCGCCGCCGCCGTCAGCTCCCGCACCGGCACCCACGACTGATTCGAGCCCAGGCTCAAGGGGTGGCCTTTGGGCATCACGCCCTTGGCGTTGATGGTGTAGGCGGTCGGCGCGTCGAGCGCCTCGGCGAGCGCGGCTGCGCGGGACCCAACGTCGACCGTGCCTCCGCCGAGCAGCAACACCGGAGTGCGCGCCCCGGCGAGCGCCTTTGCCGCGCGCGCCACGGCATCCGGGCAGGGGGCGGGCCGGCCCGGCCGCGCACCGAGTCGCCCGCTCACGTGATCCGCGGGCGCGGTGATGACGTCGATCGGAATCTCGATGTGCACCGGGCGCGGGCGCGCTCCGGCGAACAGCGCAAAGGCGCGCGACAGGACCTCGGGCAGCTCGTCCGGACGCATGAGCGTATGGCTGAAGGCCGTGACCCCGGCGGTGAGCTCGCGCTGGGCGGGCAGCTCGTGCAGGCGGCCGCCCTTCATGCCGAGCTGCTCGGTCTTGTTGACGCTCGAGATCACGAGCATGGGGATCGAATCACCATAAGCCTGCCCCATGGCGGTCATGATGTTGGTCATGCCGGGACCGGTGATGATGAAGCACACGCCGGGCTTGCCTCCGGCGCGCGCATACCCGTCGGCCATGAAGCCCGCGCCTTGCTCATGACGGGGGGTGATGTGGCGGATGCGGGTGGCGGGCAGGCCGCGATACAGCTCGACGGTATGCACGCCGGGAATGCCGAAGACGGTGTCGACGTCCAGACGCTCGAGCAGGCGCACGAGAACTTCACCGCAGGTCAGCATGGCACAATGTACCATCACGGCCGTGCCGGTCCCAAGTCAGAAAGTCCGGCGCTGGCCTTGAACATTCGGACCGATTTCCGACATCATGATGAGATGATGATGGGCGCTCTGCATTTCGAGCGGGCAGTCACGCCGGGCGCCGGCTCTCAACGTCACTTCGTGGAGTGCCGCAATTGCGGCCTCCTGCAGATTCAGCCGGCCGTGCAGCGACGCGATGTCGTGTCGTGCAGCCGCTGCAACACCCAATTGGAGCACAACGCCGGGAAGAGCTTGGATGCGACATTGGCATGTTCGGCAGCGATCATGCTCCTGCTCGTTCCGGCATGGACCGCGCCGTTCCTGACCGCCTCGGCGCTCGGCGCCACGCGGACCAGTTTCCTGCCGATGAGCGTCACCGTCGTCTGGCGCGACGGATCGCCGCTGCTCGCGGCCATGGTGTGCTTGTTCGTGCTGGCGTTTCCGCTCATGCGGTTCGGCGCATTGACCGCGGTGCTCCTGGCGATGCGGCTCGGCCGGCGGCCGGCGTGGCTCACGCCGGCGTTCCGCCTCTGCAACGCCCTGCAGGTATGGGCGATGCTGGACGTGTTTCTCCTTGGCTTGATCGTCGCCTATTTTCGGCTGCGGTCATCGCTGCTGGTGTCGCTGGAGCCCGGCGCGATCTGCTTCGTGCTCGCAGGCCTCCTGTCCCTGGTGGCGCGCGCGACACTCGACAAGGCGCAGGTCTGGCGGTCGATAGGCCCGGACAGCACCTCGATCCGGGCGCCGAGCATGAGGTGCTCGGTCTGTGATCTCGTGATACCGCGGGGCGATGAGCCGCAGACGTGCCCGCGCTGCCACGCCCGCGTAATGGCGCGCAAGTCGAACCCCTACTCGCGTTGCGTGGCGCTGCTGCTCGCGGCGGGCCTCATGTACCTGCCCGCGAACATCTATCCCATCGCGACGATCCCGATCAATCTCAGTCCCACTTCCTATACGGTGCTGGGCGGCGTGATCGATCTCGTCAGATCGCATCTGCTCGCGTTGGCGGCGCTCGTATTCACCGCGAGCTTCACGATCCCGCTGCTGAAAATGCTCGGATTGGCGTGGTGCGCATCTTCGGCATTGTGCGGCTCGTGCCGGTTCCTGGTCGGCAAGACGCGTGTGTTCCGCGTCGTCGAGGAAATCGGCCGATGGTCCATGGTCGATCCCCTGACCATCGCCTGCTTCGTGCCGGTTCTGCAGTTCAATGCGCTCATCGACGGCCATGCCGAGCCGGCGGTCGTGCCTTTCTCCGTGGTCGTCATGTTGACGACGCTTGCCGCGCAATTTTTCGATCCGCGGAGCATGTGGGACGCGGCGGTACGGAATCGATGAGCACCTCCGAGGGTGAACCCGCGCCGGGCGGGGATGTTCCGCTGACGCGCAGCCGCCGCACGCTGTGGCCGAACTTGATTTGGGGCATCCCGCTCGCCGCTCTGGCCATCGTGGGTTACCTCGGCGTCAAGGCGCTCGTGAATCGCGGCGAGGTCGTCACCGTCACATTCAGCCGGGCAGCCGGCGCAAAGCCGGGGATGACCCGGGTCCTCTATCAAGGCGTCGAGGCGGGCCGGTTGATCAAGATCGAGCCCAACGCGGATGGCCGGCGGCTGGACTTCATCCTGCGGCTGGTTCCGGCGGCAAAAAGCGGGCTCAATACCAACGCCCGCTTCTGGCTCATCGGAGCCAATCCGAACTTTTCGGACCTGAGCTCGCTGAAGGCCGTGGTCTCGGGAATCGCCATCGGCTACGCCCCCGGGGAGGGAGGCGAGCCGACGGACCGGTTCGAGGGGCTGGAACAAGCGCCTCTCACCCTGCCGGGCGACAAGGGCACGCGCTACGCGCTGCGCGCCCATTCCCTCAATTCCATCCACGAGGGCAGCATCGTCCAATTTCACGGGCAACCCATCGGCAAGGTCATCGAGATCCGATTCGATGGAGACCGCGGATTTCGGCTGCAGGCGTTCATCGATCAGCCGTACGACTCCATCATCCGTCCGGGCGCGCGCTTCTGGAAGATAAGCCCGCTGCGCTTGTCCTTTGCCGGCGGCGGAATCACCGCAAACCTGGCGCCGCTGAGCACGCTGCTGGCGGGCGGCATCGACCTCGAAGTGGACACCACCAGTCCCGGCGAGCCGCAAAGCCCGGCGGGCAGCGAATTCACCCTATACTCCTCGCGCAATGCCGCGCGACAAGGATTATCGGGCCCGACGGTACGCTATGAATTTGCCTTTGACGGCGATGCGGGCGTGCTGGACGAGACGTCGGCGGTGACGCTGCTCGGATTCCAGATCGGCGAGGTCGAGTCGACGCGACTGGCCTACGACGAGCGCACGGGTGCTCCTTACGTGATAGCCACTGCACTCCTGTACCCGCAACAGATGCACCTCGAGACGGGCGCGGACGGGCGGAGCACCGCCGACGATTGGCGGGCGGCCGCCAATGCCGCCCTGACACGCCTGGTACGTCTCGGCTATCGCGCGAGACTGCAGCAGTCACCGCCGGTGCTCGGCGAGGAGTCGATCCAGCTGGTGCGCATGGCCGGCTCCCCGGCGGGGCGGCTCGTCACCGACGGCGCCAATCCTCGCTTTCCCAGTGCGCCGGGCGCGGGCAATCTCGATGACATCGCGTTGAAGGCGGACGCCTTGCTCAACAAGCTGGACGCCATTCCGCTGGAGGACATCGGCGCGAGCCTGAGGAAGATCACCGGCAATCTGGACAAGCTGATGTCGTCGCCGGAGCTCAAGGACAGCCTGACGCACCTGCACTCGACCCTGGCCTCGATCGACAGACTGCTCGGCGACGTGCAGCCGCAGATCGGTCCGCTCATCTCCAAGCTCAACGATGCAGCCGCAGAATTGTCGGGGACGGCGGCCGCCTTGCGCCAGGTCGTCGAGAGCGGAGGGCCCGGCGCGGATGCAAGCCTGCCGGATGCCATCCGACAGGTCACCGAAGCGGCACGATCGATAAAAACGCTCACCGATTATCTCGATCGTCACCCCGAGGCATTGATTCGAGGCAAGCGGCCGGAGCGATGAGCAGCTTGCGAACAGGCTGGTGGATGATCGGATGTGCCAACGCGCTCGTCCTCGCCGGGTGCCACAGTGCGCCGACGCGGCTCCATGGTCTCGATCCGACCGAGCCTGCGGCACGCGTCCACGCCGACCAGGCACCTGCCCTGCGCATCGACGCCGTGAACGTACCGGCGGCCTGGGACCGCAGCGAGATCCTGCGGCCGTCGCCGGCCGGGACGCTGGAGGTCAGCGACTTCGATCACTGGTCTGCTCCGTTGGCGCAGATGGCGCGGCAGACCTTGTCGGACGATCTGGACCGGCGGCTGCCGTCGGGCACGGTCATCTATCCGCGGCTGCCCAAGCCCGACGGCGCGCTGGGCATCGACGTTGACATCCTGGAATTCACCGTCGCCGCCTCGCACGCCTCGATGCGCGCGAGCTGGCTCATCGCTCCCGCCGGGCACCCCGGGAACGCGAAGCGCAGCGTCGCCCTGCTGCAAGGGACGATGATCTCCACGGAACCGGCCGCCGTCGTTCGCGCGTGGAGCGAATTGATCGGCCGGCTGGCGGACCGTATCGCGGCGGATGCCGCCTCGTTCAAGGCGCGCTGACGGGGCGCGCCATGACGCCGCAGCGGCGGCGCCCGCCAATGACCGTACGCCTTCAAATCCCCCGCAGCACGCGCATGATGTGCGCGCGGATCTTGCGGTAGTTGTCGGGCTTCAAGGGCCCGAGCAGGCCGTGCTGTGCGGGCGGAAGGTGCGCGAGGGGATGGCCCTGAGTGCGGAACACGTAGTGGTCGAAGAAGGCTTTCCACGCCTTGCGCTCCTCCGGCGGCCGCTCGGCGATCGCGATCAGGCTGAGCAGCAGGCTGGTGTAGGGCGCGTCGGGACCCGCGGCGAAGGCATCCCACCAGTAGTTGACCAGGGCATTGAGCGGAGCCAGCGACTCCACCTGGTGCCACCAGAGCTTGGGCAGATAGAGCGCGTCGCCCGCCTCGAGCTCGGCGGTCAGCGCGCGTCCCTTGACGGTGCCGAAGCGCGGGTACTCGTGCTCGTCCTGCGGCGAGGACGCCGCGAGGCTCACCGGCTGCCCGGCCATGGTGTTGTCGATCGGGCCGGCGTAGAGGCCGCCGATCGCATCCGGAGGGTAGAGCGTGAAGCGCCGCCTTCCTGCGACCACGCAGGCCAGATTGTCGAGGGTGTCATAGTGCGAAGAGACGTTCGAGGCGTGGCCGAGCCAGATTCGCGCGCCGACCGCGGCATCGAGCAGATCGAGCGAGTTCTGTGCCGAGAAGCCGGGCAGATACTGCGCCACGGGCTGGGAGCCCATGTACAGGGTCGCGGAGCCCGCAACACCGAGCGTCGAGACGATCGTCTCGAGCGCGGCTCCGAAGCTCATGCTCCGGCGCTCGAAGTTGAAGCCGTCGAGACCTGCGTTGTAGAAGTATTTGCCCGCGATACCCGGCTCGCCGGCGAAAACCTCGGTCTTCAGGCCGGCATCGAACTGCGCGAGGTAGCCCTGGAGCGCCGCGGGGGAGGCGAGGCCGGCGCCGACCACGGGCCAGCCGCTCACGAGGCCCCGGATCACCACCGGCTGACAGGCCTCGACCACGTCGCGCCGGAATTGGGCGGCGCCCGCAAGATCCTGCCGGCCGATCTCGCGCGGACCGGCAGCCATCAGAGGAGGGAGGCCGCGGAGCCGCCGCCGCTGCCGTGGAGGAATCGCCGGTTCTTGCGCTGCGCGAGCACCGGCACCTGTTTCAGCGAGGCGATCAGCAGATAGATGAGCTGCAGATAGCCGCGCCGGAACAACTCGACGACGGCCGTGTCCGGCAGCGCACGGAAGGCATCCTTGTCGATGGTGTAGAGATCCGTGACCTCGCGCCGGGTGCCGTCGTCGAAGACGGCGTCGATGGTCATGGGCTCGACGATCTTGAGCTCGAGCAGGGTCTGCAGGAACACCTTGGTGCGCGCGAGCCCCGGCTGCAGGTCGCGCATCAGCGCCATGATGGATTGCAGATAGGGCGTCGGGGCGCCGGCGTGATCGAACAGCGCTTCGCCCATCCCGGCGCCGACCCGCGGATTGTCCAGGTCGATGGCGAGGTCGCTGCCCGCCGTGTAGAAAGGCCCGCGCTGCAGGTTGAGCGGGCGATACGCGTCATGACCGTCCTCGCCGAGGAACAGGTTCTCGCCGGGATCGAAGCCGAGCATGGCGCCGCAGTAGAACGCGCCGGTGTCCGCGTCCTTCGACAGGAGGACCGGGTAATGGACCACGAGCAGCGGGAACTCGCCGACCACCACGGGCACGAAGCGCTGGTCGTCGCCGAGCTCCGCGGCGGCCCTGGCCTGGATGCGCAGCTCGCGGTGCGCCCGGCTGTCGAGCACGACGACGCGGGTCACCCCGAGGCTCCCTCGCGCTCAGATCGGCTGCAGGACATGTCAGATCGGCTGCAGGCCATGTTCGGCGATCTTGCGCAGCAGCTCCCGGTTCTTCGGCAGCTGTGCGCGAAGCTTCTGGGTGACCAGCGCGTTATCGTTGAACAGCCGCTTCGCGGCCGACTCGGTACGCACGTTGTCCAGCGGATCGACCTCCGTGCGGAACCCCATGCCGTAGAGGACGTATTGATAGCTCGCCGCCGGGAACACCTCCTCGAGGCGGTCGAACTCGTCGAAGAACCAGGGCGACTGGTACTTCCACAGCTTGAGCAGGTTCTGCAGCCGATCGGGGATCGTCGCGGGATCGACGTTGTCGACCCAGAAGGCGCTGTCGGTGCGCTGCGTGAGCACGTAATGCAGCTTCAGGAAATCGATGATGCGGCCCCAACGGTACTCCGTCACGTCGTTGAAGCGGGCGGCGACGATGTCCATGACCTCGCGATTCGCGGGCATCTGCTCGGCGAGCAGCTTGGCCGAGAGCTCGACCAGCACGATGGCGGACGACTCGAGGGGCTCGAGGAAGCCCGCGGCGAGGCCCACCGCGGCGCAATTGTTCTTCCAGAAGGTGTGGCGATAGCCGGAGCGGATCGGGATGCGCCGCACGGTGAGATCCTTGTGGGCGTCGCCGATGTAGCGCGAGAGCGTCGCGCGCGCGGCCTCTTCGCTCGAGTGCCGGGTCGAATAGACGTAGCCGATCCCGCGCCTGGCCGGCAGCCCGATGTCCCAGATCCAGCCGGCGGACTGGGCGGTCGAGAGGGTGTGCGACGCCATCGGCGCGTCCGGCGCGTCATAGGGAATCTGAACCGCGAGCGCGGCATCGCAGAAGAGGACGTCGCCACAATCCTTGAACGGCACGCCGAGAGCCTTGCCGATCAGCAGCGCGGCGAAGCCGGTGCAGTCGACCCAGAGGTCCGCGGGGATGTCGCCCGCCTGCTCGGTCGAGACGCTGGCGATGTCGCCCTGCTCGGTGAGATTCACGCTCTTCACGTCGGCGAGCACGTGCCGGACACCGAGCTTCCCGGTGCAGTGCTTTTGCAGGAAGGGCGCGAACTTCGCGGCGTCGAGGTGGTAGGCGTAGTTGGCCACCGCGTGATATTCGGGGGTGGTGATCATCTTCGGGGCCAGGCCGTCGTCGCAGAGCGGCCCTTGCGGGCACACGTAGTCGGAGAAGGTCAGGCCGCGCCCTTGGTTCAACCAGTGGGGCGCGAGATTCAGCTGCGTGAACCCCTGCGGGAGCATCAATGGATGATAGTAGGCGTCATCGTCCGCGCCGGTGGTCCAGCGCGCGAACTTCGCGCCCTGCTTGAACGCGGCATTGCAGTGGCGGAAGAACTCCGTCTCCGAGACGCCCATCTTCTCCAGGCTGGCGCGCAGCGTCGGCCAGGTTCCCTCGCCGACGCCGATGATGGCGATCTTGGGGGACTCGATCAGCACGACGTTGAAGGTGCCGGCCTTGATGCGGCCCTGATGGCGTGCCGCGATGATGCCCGCGGTCAGCCACCCGGCGGTGCCGCCGCCGACGATGGCGACCGTCTGAATGGGGTGTGGCATTGCGGCGCGTCAGGTGGAACGGATTGGCACGGTGTTCATTCTAGCGCAGGTGCTCCATCGCGAAAAAATTGCGCAGCCGGGCCCGAGGTGGCGTGCCGGCGGCGGCGGGCGGGCCGCCGGCACGTGAAAAAAAGGCCGCCAAGTCCTTTGGCGGCCCTCCAACGGAGCCTCGAAATGCGGGCGCGGCGGGCGTTCTCGTGTCGGCCACGTGCGGCGCCCCGCGCCCGCGTCAGAACAGCTTGAAGTGAACTCCGAGCGTGAACTGCCGCCCGGTGTCGACCACGTCGAGCACCTGCTCCTTGAAGCGCCCGTGCGTGCTGTACACCTGATCGGTGAGGTTCAGCGCCTCGAAGTACACCGAGAGGTTCTTGTTGACCTCGTAGCTCGTGCTGAAGTCCACGTAGGTCGCCGCGTTGACGAACGTGGGCTCGGTGCCGAACTGCGAGTTGTTCTGCCGCTGGCCGAAGCTGTCCAGGTACTCGCTGCGATGGTTGATCGCTACGCGCGCCTGGAACCCGTATTTGTCGAAGAACGGCACGAAGTTCGCCGAATTGGCGAGACCCGTCACCGCGAAGCCGGACTGGTTCAGGTCGTTCGGATCGTACGGCTTGCTGGTGCCGACGAACGTCGCATTGGCCTGGAAGCCGAAGCCGGTCTCGCCGAACACGTGCTGCACGCCGAGCTCGATGCCCCGCACCTCGGCCGAGGGACCGTTGACCTGCGAGGTGATCGCGAAGATCGCGGGCTGGCCGCCGGGCAGCGTCACGTTGTTGATGTTCGCCGAGATCGTTCCGCCCACGACGAAGTTGGTCACCTCCTTCACGAAGGCGTCCGCCGATACGTAGGAGTTCGCCGCGTAGTACCACTCCACGCCGAAGTCGAGGTTGTCGGACAGGTACGGCAGCAGGGTGGGGTTGCCGCCCGTCGCGTTCAACGCGCCGACGCGCTGTCCCGCGGGGACGTTGGTATCCGGCGTCAGGTCGTTGAGCGGCGGGCGGGTCAACGTGCGCGACGCATCGAAGCGCAGCTTGAGCGAGTCGGTCAGTCCGAGGCTCAGGTCGAGATTCGGCAGGAGGTACCGATACTCACTCTTGGTGCTGACCAGCGTCGCCGGGGTGACGTTGAAGCCGTAGGCCGTGTGATCCGTCGGCAGGACGTAGAACTGGCCGGTCGGGAGTGTCGACAGGCCGACAGAGTCGGTCTTGGTGTCCTCGAAGCGCGCACCGATGTTGATCCTCAGCGGCATCTCGGCGACCTTGGCCTCGGTCGACAGGCTGAGGTACGGCGCGACCGTGTTCTCGCTGATGTCCTGATGATTGCCGTAGTTCTCGTACATGATGTACTTGCCGGTGCACGGCGTCGCGCCGGTCAGATTGGTGCACGCGCCGACGTTCATCCCCGCGCCGTTCAAGCCTTCGAGGTAGGAGCGCAGCGCATAGCCGTTGGCCGCGAGAATGTTCGGCGGCAGGAGGCTGCCGTTGCCCCAGCCGCTGATGAAGCCGGATCCCGTGGCGAACGATCCCGAGATCAAATTGGCCGGGATCGGCACGACGCCGCCCGAGCCGACCGGCGCCGGACCGTAGCCGGCGTACATCTGCCAGGTGTAGGGCAGATCGGTGTATTCACGCAGCTGCTCGTGATCGTGCGTGAACTGCACCCCGTACTTGAACCGGGTCTTGTCGTCCTTCCACGCGCCCTCGAGCTTGAACTGGTTGATCGAGTCCTTGTTCTGGTTGTAGTCCTCGACCAGCACGTGCGAGCCGATGATGCTCTGATCGAGGAATTGAGCGGCGTTGCCGGCCGGTCCGAAACCGACCGGATAGGGCAGATTGTTCCCGCCCGGCACCGTGATGCCGATGCTGGTGTTGTGGCCCGGCGAGTTGCCGTAGCCCACGTCGGCGTCCAGCTCGCTCAACTGGCCGCCGGGATTCAGCCTGGACATGGCCGTGTAGGCATCGAGCATGTAGGAGGTGTGCTCGGTGGCGTCCCATTTCACGTTGAAGCCGGTGGTGTTGGTCTCGATCACCTCGCCGTTGATCGCCGCCTGGAAGTCCGTGGGCGACGCCGGTTGGGTGAAGCTCGTCACCGTTCCGTCCGGAGCCTGAACCACGTCGGTCAGGCCGGTATTGTTGAACCAAACGCTGAAGCCATATTGATTCTGGACGATCTTTTCCTGGGTGTAGTTGTCGTCGACGGTGAACACGAGCCCGTCCGTCGGCTTCGCCTGCAGCGCGAGGCGGCCGCCGACGCGCTTGTCGTCGGTGTGCTCCTGATAGATGCCGTAGTCCTGGATGAACCAATCCTTGATCGTGGGCGTTCCCGGGCCGGCCGTGGGGCAGGGGCCGTGGCCGGCGAGCTGGCACTCGGCGAGTCCCGAATTGCCGTCTCCGCGGCCGCCTTCCCAGCCCTGGATGTTGATGTGATCCGCGCGCGTTTTCGTGTCGTCGTAGGCGGCATCGAGGAGGACGCCGAAGCGGTCGTCCGCGAAGGTGTCACTGAACAGGACGCTGGCGTTCGGCGTGACCTTGTTCTCGCCGGTCGAGTCGGTTCCCGACACCGAGCCCGCGAGTTGCAGCCCGGGGTGATCGAAGGGCTTCGGGTATTTGATGTTGACCGTCGCGCCGATCGCGCCGCTCGACAGCGTCGAGTCCGGGGTCTTCATGATGTCGACCTGGTTCACGAAGTCCGAGCCGACGGAATTGAAGTCGAAGCCGCGATTCGCGTTGCCGATGGCGATCGGCACCTCGCGGCCGTCGTACAGGGTCTCATTGAAGCTCGGGCCGAAGCCGCGGACCGTGATCTCGGTCGCCGCGCCGGTCGAGGTGCCCACGCCGCCGCCGCCGAGGCCGACGCTCCCGCGGCTCACCGATACGCCTGGGATTCGCTCCATGGCGGTGGCGAGGTTCGAGTCGGGAAATTTGCCGATGTCGGTCGCCGAGATGGCGTCGACGATGCCGTCGGAGTCGCGCTTGATGTCCAGGCTCTGTTGCAGGGATGCGCGGTAGCCGGTGACGGTGACCTCGGCGAGCTCGTCCGGCGACCCGGCGGGCGTCGTTGCGTCGGCGGCCTGGCTCGGTGTCGTCAGGGCACCCAAAGACAGCGTTGACATGCCACCGATACAAATGGCGTGTATTGCGCGGCGTAACATGGTCGATCCCGAATTATTCATTTATTCCCCCCACCGTTGAATCCCGAAAGCCTTTTCCATCCGTGCCGCGAGCTCGCCCGGCGGCGCGGGCATTCCTGCCTACGTCCAAGACCTGCAATGAATTCCGAGGAGACGGTCTCTTTGGTGCTCGCGCGCGCGTATCGCCGCCGTCACAGGCGGCGGGGCAGCACGATCGATTTTCAGCACATCCAACATGTCGCCGTCCCCAGGGCTCGATGTCTCTTGGTAGCGGTATCAAAAACCGGCAACTCTTGATGGTTGCGCTACCATCATATTAGGAATCTGGACTTTTGCAAATCTTTTGTGGTGGCGCTACCAATCCAGCTAATTCTTGTGGTTTGGCTGCAACGCACCGGGTCCGCGATATATCTGGGCTAGCCTTCCATCTCTTCGAGCTCGCGCCCCCGGGTCTCGTGCACGGCCTTCACCACGAACACGATCGAGATCGCCGCGCAGGCGGCGTAGAAGCCGTAGGTGATCGGCAGCCCGATGAGCTTGAGCAGCAAAGGAAAGCTCACGCTGACGAAGAAGTTCGCGGTCCACTGCGCGGCGCCGCTCACGGCCAGCGCCGAACCGCGGATCTGGTTCGGGAACATCTCGCCGAGCATCACCCACATGACCGGGCCCCAGCTGACGTTGAAGAAGATCACGTACAGGTTGGCGCTGATGAGCGCCAGCATGCCGATCCCGTGGCCGAGGCGCAGCGCGCCGCCATTCAGGTCACCGCTCGCGAAACAGACGCACAGCGTGCTCAAGGTGACGGCCATGCCGGCCGAGCCGATCAGTAGCAGCGGCTTGCGGCCGATGCGATCGATGAGCGCGATGGCCACCAGACAGGCGGCGATGGACAACGAACCGGACAGAATGTTGATCTTGAGCGAATCGGCCTCGCTGAAGCCGACCGCCTGCCACAGCACGGCACCGTAGTAGAACACGACGTTGATGCCCACCAGCTGCTGGAAGATGGCGAGCCCGACACCCACCCAGACGATGCGCCGCGGGCGGCCGGTCTTCGGATCCTTCAGGTCCGCCAGGCGGGGTGCATGATCGGCCGCGATCGACGCGCGGATTTCCGCCAGTTTTAAAGCGGCGGCGTCCGCGCCGAACAGGCGCGCCAGCACCTGCCGGGCCTCGTCAAAACG
>DATAYZ010000074.1:0-2785 GCA_036272295.1 Steroidobacteraceae bacterium | reverse complement strand
ATCTCGAGATTCCGCTCGCGCTCGTCATCGGGAAGATTCACAGCCCGGACCGAGTAGCCGTGCACCGGAAGCAGAAACGGGTATGCGAAGAGCAGGTACGCGTCCCGCACACCCTGGAGCGAGTCGTAGCCGATGCCGAGGCTGAGCTGGAAGCGATTGAAGCGCTGCGCGGCGAGCATCGAGAGATAGGGCGGCCAGAACTCGCGATCGTGGAACCAGGGCTTGTCTTGCACGTCGCTCACGAACAGCCGTCCGACGCTGCGCACCCGATGGTGCGGCTGCTCGATGACTGGCGTGTCCAACGTCAGCCCCGACTCCGACCGCTCGCTGCAGCAGATCCGGTCGGCGAGCTCGAGCAGCGCATACGTCAATCCGCGGGTGTCGGCTCCGCACGCGAGCAGCCCCGGGCGGCCCGCGAACGATGCCGCGAGCAAGGCGAGCGACTCGGGACCGCGCGGCGGGGCGACGCGGCTCTGCCTGAGCGTTTGCATCGCGATTGACGTGTCGGCTGTGGCAGCGACGATGCAGCGCGTCACCGCGGCGGGCACCGCGGCGAGCGACCGGAACCTCTCGAGAGCAACACCGTGTTGCGACAGCGCCGCCTCCAGCTGGTCTACCGCCCATGTAATCGGCAGCGTCGCGGCTCCGCGGTCCGCCGGGTCAATCACGATCGCAACGCGACCGGTCTCGTCCGCGTGGGTCACGGGCGGCGACGCCGCTCCCAGCGCGCCCAGCGTGCCGGCGGACAGGCGGAGAAACTCACGTCGGGAAACGGCCGATATCGTCATTCGCGCTGATGATAGCGCTATCAGTTCTGGCTTCAAAGCGCTTGAGCAGTGGCTCGGCGCATCCGGCTCGACGACGCGCCGATTGCAGGTACAATGCAATACAATATCCGCAAGGGGGCCTGCAACCGGACACGATGATGTCTGACACCGTATTGGCACCTGGCCCGCGCGCGCAGGGTCCCTGGGACGCGCGGCTGGCGCGAACGCTGGTGGCACCGCTCGCCTCCAGCCGCGTCACCCCGAATCATCTGACGACGGTCCGCCTCGCGGTGGGCCTTGCGGGCGCAGCCGCGTTCATGCAGGGCACGTACCGTTGGTCCAACATCGCCGCCTTGCTGGTGATCGTCTCCAATTTCCTCGACCACACGGACGGCGAGCTCGCCCGCCTGAGCGGGAAGACGAGCCGCGTCGGACATATCTACGATCTGGCGAGCGATGCCGCCGTCACCATCCTCCTGTTCTTCGCGATGGGCGTCGGCATCGGGACGAGCTCCGACAATTTGCTGGGCATGCCGCCGCCGGCACTGGGCGCGCTCGCCGGAGCGGCAATCGCGTTGATCTTTTACCTGCGGATGCGTATCGAGGAGATGGCCGGCAAGGCTGCGACCCGCCAGGCCTCGGTCGGCGGCTTCGAGACGGAGGACGTCCTGTATCTGCTGCCGCTGGTGACGCTCTGCAGCGGAATCACGCCTTTTCTGCTCGCAGCCTCGATCGGCGCTCCCGTCTTCGCCGCGTGGGTCGTCATCGACTATCGCCGGGTGGCGCGCCGATCGAAGCCGATGCCGGCGAGTCCGACCTCGGGGGCGGGACTGATCTGACCGGCCTTCCACGCGGACTTCCGCTCGCGCCTCTGCGACGCACCTTCGTGCAGCAGGGCTCGTTCATCTTCCTTCCGGAGTTCCTGGCGCCGGAGACGACGGCGCAGCTCGCTGCCGCCGTCGCGGTCGTGCAGCCGTCCGTCAACCGCAACTATCTGCCCGGCCACAAGCAGGGCGGCAGCGTCGGCCGTCACACCCTCGATGAGCTTGCCCCCTTCATTGCCGAACTCTATCGCTCGCGTGCACTCCTCGAGGTGCTCGAAGGCATTGCCGGCGAGCGCCTGCAGCTCTCACCGCCGGATGATCCGCACGCGTACGCGCTGTATTTCTACACCCGCCCGGGCGATCACATCGGTTGGCACTACGACACCTCGTACTACGCGGGCCGCCGCTACACGGCGCTGTTCGGAGTCATCGACGAGTCTTCCTGCCGGCTCGACTACGAGCTGCACACGCGCGAGAAGGGTGTCGAGGTCGTGCCGGGCTCGATTCAGATGCCGCCGGGCGGCATGGTGTTCTTCGACGGGGAGGCTCTTCGCCACCGGGTCACGCCGCTCCAAGAGGGCGAGATACGCGTCTCGCTCACGCTCGAGTATGTGACAGATGCGCGAATACGCCGGGGCTGGCGCCTGATCTCGAACTTCAAGGATGCGCTCGGATACTTCGGCTTCCGGCAGGTTTTCAAGCGGCGGCGGCCGGTTGCGGGAGAGTCCAATGGATGAGGCAAGCGACCCAGGCATATTGATGTGCCCCGCCGCCGCCGGTGGCGCAGATCGCGAGGCAAAACCACGCTTTTGCCCGCGAGCGCGCTGGGCCGGGCACGACGCCCGGATCCAGCGCTTCGTACTAGCATCGCCGTGAGAAAGCCTGCCGCGTGGCTCTTTTCGGCGGGGCTCCTGCTCCTCATCGCCTTGCTCGTCTCGCAGGGGCTCACGCCGGTGTTCGCCACACTCGCGCGCGCGGGGTGGGGCCTGCTGCTGGTCGCGCTGTTTCACCTGCTGCCGCTCTGGTTGGACGCGGAGGCGATCCGAGTGCTCTTCGAGGCGGGTGCCACCGGCGGGGCCTGGCGTGACGCGCTGCTCGCGCGCTGGGTGGGAGAATCGGCCAACAGTCTGATGCCGCTTGGCCAGGTGGCAGGACCGGTGGTGATGACCCGCCATCTGTCCCGCCGGGGCATGG
>DATAYZ010000073.1:0-21431 GCA_036272295.1 Steroidobacteraceae bacterium | reverse complement strand
GTCGGCCAGCTGCACAAGTACTCGGTCGACCTCTACAAGAAGCTGCCCGGCGAGACCGGCCAGGACGTGAGCTTTCACGTGACCGGGAACCTGCGGCTCGCGACCAGCCGCGAGCGCATGGACGAGTATCAAAAGTACTGCGGCACGGCCAACACCATCGGCGTGCCGTTCAAGATCATCACCGCGGCCGAGGTGCGCGCGCTCTGGCCGCTGGTCGAGCTCGGGGACGGCGCCGCCACCCCCAAGATCGTCGGCGCGCTCTACCACCCGGATGACGGCCACATCGCGCCGGCCGATCTCACCATGGCGCTGCGCAAGGGCGCACGCGCGCGCGGCGCCGAGATTCACGAGCAGACCGAGGTCACCGCAGTGGCGCGCACCCCGTCCGGGGAGTGGCGGCTGACCACCAGCAAGGGCGAGATCACCGCCGAGCACGTGGTATGCGCCACGGGCAACTACGCGCGTCA
This sequence comes from Steroidobacteraceae bacterium, assembly GCA_036272295.1. Classification (GTDB taxonomy): domain Bacteria; phylum Pseudomonadota; class Gammaproteobacteria; order Steroidobacterales; family Steroidobacteraceae; genus Bog-1198. The sequence continues at coordinate 20,964 of DATAYZ010000073.1, read as the reverse complement.
GACCGGGCGCATGTTCGGTCTCAACGTGCCGTCGATTCCGGTGGAGCACCAGTACATCGTCTATGACGAGTCTCCCGAGCTCAAAGCCTACCGCCAGAAAGGCGGCCGCGAGCTCGCCGTGCTGCGCGAGTCGGACCAGTCGTACTACCTGCGCGAGGAGCGCATGGGCTGGATCCTGGGTCCCTACGAGGCCGGAGCGCCGGCGCGCTTCGCCGACGGCGTTCCGGAATGGTTCGGGAAGAGCCTGTTCGAAGGCGACCTCGAGCGGCTGCTCCCGCACGTCGAAGCCGCGCAACGGCGCGTGCCCGCGCTCGCCAACTGCGGCATCAAGGACATCGTCAACGGCCCGATCGCCTATTCCCCGGACGGCAGCCCGCTGATCGGGCCGGCGTGGGGAGTCCGCAACCTGTGGCTCAACGAGGCCCACAGCTTCGGCATCACCGCCGCCGGCGGCTCGGGCTGGCAGCTCGCCGAGTGGATCGTCGAAGGCGAGCCCGGCATCGACATGATGGCGGTCGACCCGCGCCGCTTCGGCCCCTACACCAGCAAGCGCTATGTCGTGACCAAGAACGAGGAGACGTATCGGAACGTCTTCACCATCCACTTCCCGGACGAGGAGCGGGCGGACGGGCGGCCGGCCAAGACCAGCCCGGTCTACGACAAGCTCGCGCGCATGGGCGCGGTGTTCGGCCAGCGCTACGGCTGGGAGCGCGCCAACTGGTTCGCGCCGCCCGGCGTGCCCGCGAAGGATCAATGGAGCTTCCGGCGCACCAACTACTTCGAGCACGTCGGCAACGAGGTCCTGAATCTCCGGCGCCACGTCGGCGTCATCGACCTGACGCCGTTCACCAAGCACGAGGTCACGGGACCCGGCGCCGAGCGCTGGCTCGACGGGCTCGTGGCCAACAAGGTGCCGACCAAGATCGGCCGCATGGCGCTCTCCCACGCCCTCACCCGCCGCGGCGGGATCCGCTCGGAATTCACGATCACCAGGTTCGGCGAGCAGCATTTCTATGTCGTGAGCGCAGGCGCGGCCGAGCGCTACGACGGCGACTACCTCGACCAGATGCTCCCCGCCGACGGCAGCGTGACCTTGCGCAACGTCACCGGGAGCCGCGGCTGCTTCGTGGTGGCGGGACCGCGGGCGCGCGACGTGCTCGCGAAGCTCAGCGACAGGCCGCTGGACAACGAGAAATTCCCCTGGCTGACCGCGCAGATCGCCGAGCTCGGCCTCGCCACGGATGTGTATCTGCTGCGCGTGAACTTCGTCGGGGCCCTGGGCTGGGAGCTGCACTTCCCCATCGAGTACGCGCATCACCTGTTCGATGCCATCTTCGAAGCCGGCGCGGAGTTCAACATCCGCATGGCCGGAATGCGCGCGATGGAGTCGCTGCGCATCGAGAAGTCCTATCGCATGTGGGGCAGCGACCTGACCCCGGACTACACGCCTTTCGAGGCCGGCCTCGATCGCTTCGTGCGCATGAACAAAGGCGACTTCATCGGCAGGGGGGCGCTGGAGAAGCAGCTCGCGGCCGGAGTGCCGAACCGCTTCGTCACGTTCGAGGTGCACGGCGTCACCGATGCCGATCCGCTCGGCAACGAGCCGCTGTTCGACCAGAAGGGCGCGATGATCGGCCGTGCGACGGCCGGCTACTACGGCCACACGCTCGGCAAGAGCCTGGGGCTCGGCTACATCAAGCCGGAGCACGCCGCGGTCGGCACGGAAATCGAGATCCTGATCCTCGGCGAGCGCAGGAGGGCGACGGTGCTGGTCGACTCGCCCTACGATCCGGAGAACAAGGATCTGCGGGCCTAGCGTCGTGTCCCGCAAAGGTATTTGCGGGGCACGACACTGCGCTAGAATCCCGCACCGATGAGCAAGCAATCATTCTCCGGCTTGTCCCTGGCGTGGCGTGCACTGTCCGGGCATCGGAGCTGGCGCGCCCAGTGGCGCAAGCCCCAGCCCAAGGCGGGCTACGACGCCATCATCGTCGGCGGCGGGGGGCACGGGCTCGGCGCCGCCTACTACCTCGCCAAGGAGCACGGGCTCTCCAACGTCGCGGTGCTCGAGAAAGGCTGGATCGGCGGCGGCAACACCGGGCGCAACACCACCGTCATCCGCTCGAACTACCTGTTCGACGAGAGCGCGGCGCTGTACGACCACGCGCTCAAGATGTGGCCCGACCTCTCGCAGACGCTCAACTACAACGTCATGTTCTCGCCGCGCGGCGTCATGATGCTGGCGCACACCGTGCACGACGTGCAGGTGTCGAAGCGCCACGTCCATGCCAACCGCTGCAACGGCGTCGACAATGAATGGCTGGAGCCCGCCGAGGCCAAGGCGTTCTGCCCGCCGCTCAACATTGGCACGGACATCCGCTATCCGGTGCTCGGCGCCGCCTTGCAGAGGCGCGGGGGCACCGCCCGCCACGATGCGGTGGCTTGGGGCTACGCGCGCGCGGCCGATGCCCTGGGCGTGGACATCATCGAGAATTGCGAGGTCACGGGAATCCGCCGCGACGCGCGCGGCGCGGTCGAGGCGGTCGAAACGACGCGCGGCGTCATCCAATCGCGCAAGGTCGGCGTAGCGGCCGCGGGACATTCGAGCCACGTTCTCGGCCTGGCGGGAGTGCGCCTGCCGCTGGAAAGCTTTCCCCTGCAGGCGCTGGTGTCGGAGCCGGTGAAGCCGGTCTTTCCATGCGTGGTGATGTCGAACACCATTCACGCCTACATCAGCCAGTCGGACAAGGGCGAGCTGGTCATCGGCGCCGGCACCGACGCATACACCTCGTATACCCAGCGCGGCGCGCTGCACGTGAACATGCACACGCTCGATGCGATCTGCGAGCTGTTCCCGATGTTCCGGCGCATGCGCATGATGCGCAACTGGGGCGGCATCGTCGACGTGACCCCGGATCGCTCGCCCATCATCGCGAAGACTCCGGTCCCCGGCCTGTACGTCAACTGCGGCTGGGGTACCGGCGGCTTCAAGGCGACCCCGGGCTCGGCGCACCTGTTCGCCTGGACCATCGCCCGGGACGAGCCGCACCCGATCAACGCGCCCTTCACCATCGAGCGCTTTCGCGACGGCCACCTGATCGACGAGGCCGCGGCGGCGGCCGTGGCGCACTGATGCTGCTCATCGAATGCCCTTATTGCGGCGAGCGCCCGGAGCTCGAGTTCACCTACGGCGGCGAGGCGCATCTGGTACGGCCCACGCGTCCCGCGGAGCTCGACGATCAGGCCTGGAGCGAGTTCCTGTACACCCGCGCGAACGTCAAGGGCGTGCACGCAGAGCGCTGGCGGCACGCGCGCGGGTGCGGCCGCTTCTTCAACGCGCTGCGCGACACCCGCACGGACCGATTCCTCGCTTTCTACCGGGCCGGTGAGCCGCGCCCCAAGGCCGGATCGTGACCGCGGAGAAACGCTCGTTCCGCACCGCGAACGGAGGCCGGGTCGACCGCTCCCAGCGTCTGCGATTCCGGTTCGACGGACGCGCGTACGAAGGCGTGGCCGGCGACACGCTCGCCTCCGCCCTGCTCGCCAACGGCGTGCACCTCGCCGGACGGTCTTTCAAGTACCACCGCCCCCGCGGCATTCTTGCGGCCGGCTCGGAGGAGCCGAACGCGCTCGTCACCGTGAGCCGCGACCCCGCCCGCGTCACGCCCAACCTGCGCGCGACGCAGGTCGAGCTGTACGACGGGCTGGTGGCCGAGAGCCAGAACCGTTGGCCGAGCCTGGCGACGGATCTCGGGCGGATCAACGACTGGCTGTCGCCGCTCTTCCCCGCGGGCTTCTACTACAAGACCTTCATGTGGCCGCGCACCGCCTGGAAGTCGGTCTACGAGCCCTTCATACGGCGCGCCGCGGGTCTCGGCAATGCGCCGAAGCTCCCCGATCCGGATCGCTACGCACACCGCTACGCACACTGCGACGTGCTCGTCGTCGGTGCGGGCCCGGCCGGGCTTGCCGCCGCGCTCGCCGCCGCCGAATCCGGCGCGCGGGTGATGATCTGCGATGAGACCGCGGAGCTCGGCGGCAGCCTGCTCGCCGATTGCGGTCCGCTCATCAACGGCCGGCCGGCGCCCGAATGGGCACGCCAGAGCGTCGCGACGCTCGCGGCCCAACGGCGTGTCACGCTCCTGCCGCGCACCACGGCGTTTGGGTATTTTCCGCACAATCTCATCGCGCTGAGCGAGCGCCTGACCGATCACCTCGCCGTTCCGCCCGCGCGGATGCCGCGCGAGCGCCTCTGGCAGGTGCGGGCGCGCACCGTGGTTCTCGCCACCGGGGCGATCGAGCGGCCGCTGGTCTTTCCGGGCAACGACCGTCCCGGAATCCTGCTCGCGGCCGCCGCTCAGACCTATCTCAACCGTTTTGGCGTGCGCGTCGGATCGAGCTGCGTAGTCGTGACCGCCGACGATGCCGCGTATCAGACGGCCCTCGATCTGCACTCCGCGGGTACGGCAGTGCCGGCCATCGCCGATCTGCGCGCCGAAGCGGCGGGCGTGCTGCCCGAGGCGGCGCGCCGGGCGGGAATCGAGGTGGTCGCGGGCTCGACCGTGCTCGATACGCACGGCGACCTGCGGGTCTCCGGCATCACGCTCGGCCGGGTGCGCGGCGGCGAGGTCCAGCCGGCCGGACGGCGCATCGAATGCGACACGGTCTTGATGTCGGGCGGACTGACGCCGAGCGTGCACCTCTTTTCGCAGTCGCGCGGGCAGCTCATCTGGGACGAGAGCCTCAAGGCCTTCGTGCCGGGCCGGCCGGCCGAGCGCACCCTGTGCGCCGGCGCGTGCCGCGGAATCTACGACCTCATGGCGGTCCTCGAGGATGGGGCGGAGGCAGGCAGTGCGGCCGCCGCTGAGACGCGTGGTGCGGGCACGGCGGATTCGGCCCCGCCGCGCCGCTCGTTCCTGGTCGAGACGCAGACCCGCAGCCATGGCGCCCACGCCGGTGAGCTGCCCCAGCCGCGGACGCGTAGCCGATCCAAGGCGCTGGTGGATTGGCAGCACGATGTGACGGTGCGCGACATCGCGCTTGCGACGCGCGAGGGGTTTCAATCCATCGAGCACGTCAAGCGCTACACCACGACCGGAATGGCGACCGATCAGGGCAAGACCTCGAACCTGAACGCGCTCGGGCTGGTGGCCGAGTCCCTCGGCACCGCCATTCCCCAGGTGGGCTTGACCACCTTCCGCATGCCCTATACGCCCGTGTCGTTCGGCAGCCTTGCCGGCGTATCGCGGGGTGATCTGTTCGACCCCGTGCGCACCACCCCGACGCACGCCTGGGCGGAGCAGCGCGGCGCGGTCTTCGAGAACGTCGGCTTGTGGAAGCGCGCGCGGTATTTTCCCCGGCCCGGCGAGGACATGCACGCCGCCGTCGCCCGTGAGTGTCTCGCGGTGCGAGGCGCCTGCGGCATCTTCGACGCATCGACCCTCGGCAAGATCGAGGTCGTCGGGCGCGATGCCGCCGAGTTCCTGCACCGCATGTACGTGAACAATTGGACCAATCTTGCCGTCGGCCGGGCGCGCTATGGGGTGCTGCTGCGCGAGGACGGGTTCATCTATGACGACGGCGTGATCGCGCGCCTCGCGGCGGATCGCTTCCACGTCACCACCACCACGGGCGGCGCGCCTCGCGTGCTCGCGATGATGGAGGACTATCGGCAGACCGAATGGCCGGATCTCGACGTGTGGCTCACCTCGACCACCGAGCAATGGGCGGTGATCGCGGTGCAGGGACCCCATGCGCGCCGCGTGCTCGAGACGCTGGTCGAGGACGTGGACATCGGCGCGGCGGCGCTGCCGCACATGGCCGTCGCGCGCGGCCGCATCCGCGGCGTCCCCATGCTCCTGTTCCGCGTGAGCTTCACCGGAGATCTGGGTTTCGAGATCAACGTACCCGCGGATTTCGGCCTGTCCGTCTGGGAAGCCGTGCACGCGGCCGGCCAGGCGCACGGCATGACCGAATACGGCACCGAGGCCATGCACGTGCTGCGGGCCGAGAAGGGCTACATCATCGTCGGCCAGGACACGGACGGCACGGTGACGCCGGACGACGCCGGGCTCACCTGGGCCATCGGCAAGAACAAGGCGGACTTCGTCGGCAAACGCTCGCTCGACCGGCCCTCCATGAAATCGCCCAACCGCAAGCAGCTGGTGGGCCTGCGCACCAAGGACCCGCGCATCGTGCTCGAGGAAGGCGCCCAGATCACGGACAAGCCCGGGCAGTCGCCGCCGATGGCGCTCCTCGGACACGTCACCTCGTCCTACCGGAGCAGCGTGCTCGGAGCGTCGATCGCCCTGGGCGTGATCGCTGGCGGCCGCGCGCGCATGGGTCAGACCCTGTATGTGCCCATGCCGGGCGGCGACATCGAGGTCGAGGTCACGGGCCCGGTGTTCTACGATCCGAGCGGAGCGCGTCTCAATGTCTGAGCAAGCACCGACAGCGCAAGCACCGGCGCCGCAAGCACCGGCGCCGCAAGCATCGGCAGCGCCTCCGCCGGCCGCGGCGCGGCGAACGCCGCCCGCCCTGCGCGATACCGAATGGATTCGCACGCTGCCGCCGGCGTTGCGGCTGGTGCTGCACGCGAGAGCGGACGGCCGGGTCGCGGCCGCCCCGGCCTGGGGTGTGGGATTCCCCGAGCTTGCCTGCCGCGCCGAGATCGGCAACGGCCGCGCCACGCTCTGGATGGGGCCCGACGAATTCCTGCTGATCGGCACCGACGCAAGCTCCGGCGAGACCGTGATCGGGCGGCTCGAGCAGGCCCTCGAAGGCCGCCCGCATGCGCTGGTCGACGTGAGCCACCGACAGTTCGCGCTCGAGGTGCGCGGCCCCAAGGCCGAGCTCATCCTCAGCGCCGGTTGTCCGCTCGATCTGGACCTCGCCGCATTTCCCGTGAGCATGTGCACGCGCACCTTGTTCGCCAAGGCGGATGTCCTGCTGTGGCGCACGGGCGGGGACACCTTTCACATGGAGGTATGGCGCTCCTTCCAGGGCTACGTCTCCGGGCTGCTCGCCGAGATCGCCGGGGAGTTCTACGGCTGACGCCGGTGTTGCGCCGGGGCGCGGGGCCTGCCTCGTGAGATCCGCGGGGAGCCCGGCCGCGCGCGATGCGATGCCATGAGCCGCCCCGCCCGTGCGGTCATGGTCTGCGGCACGACCAGCGGCGCCGGCAAGAGCCTGCTCGCCACGGCGCTCGCGCGCTGGTACGCGCGCCAGGGACTCAAGGTCGCGCCCTTCAAGGCGCAGAACATGAGCAACAACGCGCGCGTCGTCGACGGCGGCGAGATGGGCAGCGCCCAGTACTTCCAGGCTCTCGCGGCTCGCTGCACTCCCGACGTGCGCATGAACCCCGTGCTGCTCAAACCGGAGAAGGACACGCACAGCCAGGTGATCCTGCTCGGGCAGCGTCGCGACGACCTGTCCGCCCTGGAGTGGCACGCGCGCGCCACGCAGCTCTGGCCGGTCGTGCAGCGCTGTCTCGAGGAGCTGCGCGCGACCCACGACGTGGTCGTCATCGAGGGCGCGGGCTCGCCGGCCGAGATCAACCTGGCGGCGACCGACATCGTGAACATGCGCGTCGCCGAGGCGGCCGGGGCGGCCACGCTGATCGTCTCCGACATCGACCGGGGCGGCGCGTTCGCCCACCTTTACGGAACATACCAGCTGCTCGAGCCGCGCCATCGAGCGCTGGTGCGCGGCTTCGTGCTCAACAAGTTTCGCGGCGACGCGTCGCTGCTCGAGCCCGGGCCCCGCATGCTCGAGCAACTGACCGGCGTTCCCACGCTCGCCGTGCTGCCGATGTGGCGCGAGCACGGGCTGCCCGAGGAGGACGGCGTGTTCGACCCGGGCGCCGCGGCGATCCGCGGCGTCCCGGCCGGCGCGACGCAGGCTCACGGCGGTGCCTCACCCACGAGCGGCGGCTCACCCACCGGCGGCGCCGGGCTCGCCGCGGCCATCGTCGCCTATCCTTACATCAGCAATCTGGATGAGTTCACGCCGCTCCGCCGCGTCCCCGGCCTCACGCTGCGCTGGGCTCGCGATTCCGCCGCGCTCGCCGCTGCGGACCTCTTGATCCTTCCCGGCTCGAAGAGCGTCGCGGCCGATGCCGCGTGGATACGCAGCCGCGGGATGGATGCCGCCATCGCCGCGCACATCGCGGCTGGCAAACCGGCGCTCGCGATCTGCGGCGGCCTGCAGATCCTCGGCGCCGAGATCCGCGATCCGCTCGGCCTCGAGGGCGGCGGTCCCGGCCTGGGGCTCCTGCCCTACTCGACCGAATTGCAGGGGCAGAAGCGCTACCGTCGCAAGCGCCAGAGCCTCGCCGGCACACGCGGATTCTGGGCGGCGCTCGACGGCATCGAGTTCGACGCCTACGAGATCCGGCACGGCGACACGATCGCCCACGGCGCCGAGAGCGGGCCGCGCCCGCCGCCCGCGGATGGGGGCGGCGACGCCCCGCTACGCTCGGTGCTGCCGGATCGCTGCGGCTGGCAACAGGGCGGGACGCTGGCCATCTATACGCATGGGCTGTTCGAGAGCTCGGCGGTCATGCATGCCCTGTTCGGCGTGCGCGTGCCGACGCTCGACGACACGCTCGAAGGACTGGCGGACTACGTCGGCCGCCACTTCGCCGAGGGGACGCTGGCGGCGCTGCTGCAGCCCGACTGACTGGCCTCACTGGAGGCCGCCCGGCATCTCTTGCTGGAGCCCGCGCGGCACCTCTCGCCGCTGCGCGTTCCAACGCGTCATTCACCGCTCGTTGGCGCCGGGCGCCGGATCTCCTGCCACCGCCGACGCGCGCGCAAACCACTCCCGCGCCTCCTGCAGCAGCCCGCGCTCCGCGAGGCAGCTCGCGTAGTTGAGCTGCCCGCGAAAATAGCCTCCGCGTGCGGACTCCCGATACCAGTAGTAGGCGTCGTCCGGGCTCCTGGGGCACCCCCATCCTTCCTCCCAGCAGCGGCCGAGCAGGTTCATGGCGCGCGCATGACCCTGGCTCGCGGCGCGCGCGTACCACTGCAACGCGGATGACCGGTCCATGCCGACACCGCGGCCGTCGAACAGCAGATTGGCATAGTTGTACTGGCCCCAGTCGTGCCCGGCGGCAGCGGAGGCCTGATACCAGTAGGCCGCGAGCTCGAGATGGGCGAGCGTGCCCCAGCCGTTCTCGTGGCATCGGCCCACCATGTTCATCGCATCCGCATCGCCCTGCTCCGCGGCGCGCGCGAACCAGCGCAACGCCAGCGCCGGGTCCCGCTCGAGACCTTCGCCCTCGAGCCGCATGCGGCCGATGCGCACCTGCGCCGCGGCCAGGCCGAATTCCGCCGCGCATTGCACCCAGGGTGCCGCCTCCGCGGCATCGCCGGAGAGCAGCGCGCGGACCTCCCGGTCGCTCATGCGCTGCAGGCGCTGCAGGCGCAGCTGGCTTTCCTCGGCGCGTGCCGCGCGCTCGAAATGCTCAGGGGTGAGCACGGTGGGCCTGCGCCGACGGCCGTGCGGTCATCTACAGCTCGCCCCAGCGCCGCAGCAGGTTGTGATAGCACCCGGTGAGCCGCACCACGCTCTCGGTCTGGCCGTGCGCGTGGGAGAGCTCGCGGATCGAGCGGTCCATGTCGTGGAGGATCGTACGCTCGGCTTCGTCCCGTACCATGCTCTGGACCCAGAAGAACGCCGCGGTGCGTATTCCGCGCGTCACGGGCAGCACGCGGTGGACGCTCGAGGCGGAGTAAACCACGAGGCCGCCCGCCGCGAGCTTGACCGAGTGGCTGCCGTAGGTGTCCTCGATGACGAGCTCGCCGCCGTCGTATTCCCCGGGGTCGCTCAGGAACAAGGTCGCGGAGATGTCGGTGCGCAGACGATGGTGCGTGCCGGGAATCTGCCGGACCGCATTGTCGATGTGGGCGCCGAAGGTCATGCCGGTCTCGTAGCGATTGAACAGCGGCGGATACACGTGCCGCGGCAGGGCCGCGCTGATGAAAGCATCGCTGCGCTCGAGCGCGCGCAGCACCTCGTCACCCACCGCGCGAGCCGTGCCGTCCTCCTGGGGCAGCTGGCGATTGACCTTGACTGCCGCGGACTGATGGCCCGCCGTCGCGCGGCCATCGTGCCAGGCCGCGGCATCGAGCCTCGCGCGCATCGCGGCGAGCTGGTCCGGGACGAGCAGTGCGTCGATGCGTACGAGCATGGGGCGCTCAGAAGCTCATGCGCAGGGTCAATTTCGCCGTGCGGCCCGGTCCCGGGATCACGTGGTTCTCGGAAACCGAGGTGTAGTAGGCGTTCTGCCAGAACAGCTTGTTGGCGAGGTTGATCACGTTGAGCTGGACGAACCACGTCTTGCCGAGCTTGTACGACGCCATCGCGTTCCAGACCACGTAGCCCGGCATGCGGGCCGTCTGCGCGGAATCCGCATAGCGCGCGTCGAGCCAGTTTCCGCCGAGTCCCACCTCGAACGCATCCGTGAATTCGTATTCCGTCCAGAGATTGACGGCATTGCGCGCCACGTTCGGCAGTTGCTTGCCGACGTAGGCCGCGGTCCCCGAGGAGACGGTCTTGCCGTCGAGGTAGGTGTAGCCCGCGACGAGCTCGAGGTGCTCGGTGACGTAGCCGTTGGCCGACAGCTCGAGGCCCGTGACGCGCTGATCGCCGTTGAGCACGGTGATGGTCGGATTCTCGGGATCGTTGGTCTGCGCGTTGTCGACCTCCGTGCGGAACACCGCGGCCGTGGTCGACAGCCCGCCATCCAGCCAGCTGTTCTTGGCGCCCGCTTCGTAGGACTTCGCCTTGACGGGGCCCAGGTTGGCCGTCTTGCTGGTGAGCGCAAGCGCCTCGGCCGACGGATCGAAGGAGGTGCCGTACGAGACGTAATAGCTTTGCGTGGGCGTCGCCTTGAAGATGACCGCGGCGCGCGGGCTCACCACGTCGTCCGTGTGGTCGAGATCGAGCTCGGCACCGGTGCTGCGCGTGTACTGCGCGTAGTCCGCCTGGAATCGATCGAAGCGCAGGCCTGCCATGACGTCCACGTACGGCCCGAAGCTCAGGGTGTCGGTTGCGTAGGCGGCGTACGAACGGGCGACGGTGTTCTGCTGGGAGGTGATCGTCGCCGGGCTCGGACGAAGCTGGAACGGATCCGGGTCGAGCAGCGGCGTCTCGGGAATCCAGTCGTTGTCCGTGTTGAACGGATTGGAATAGCGCGCGAGATCCGAGCTCTGACGCGAAAGCTCGATGCCCGCGAACAACGCATGCGACACCTCGCCGGTTGCGAATCGTGCGTTCAGGTCGGTCTGGTTGGTGAGATTGACCTGGGTGCCCGAGCTCCCCGGCGCATCTCGCCCCACCAGGATGCTCGACAGCGGCGTCCCCGGCGTCGGCGGGTTCGCGCCGAAATTCGGCATGTCGTCCTGATAATTGAACTCGTAGTGCGCGTAGCGCAGCGTGTCCGCGATCGAGAGAGTCGAGCTGAAATCGTGCTTGTAGCGCAGCGTGCCGATGTCGACCTCGCTGGTGGCGAAGTCCGAGGCCAGGCCGTAGTAGTTCTGACGGGGCACGGGCGCGGGCCGCCCGTCCACGAACGGGATACCGGCATCGGGAACGTTGTTTTCCTGCTCGTGCAGGTAGGTCACGACCGCCGAGTCGGCCTCGCCGAGACCGAAAGCCATCGAGGGCGCGACGCCCCACCGCCGGTTCAGGACCTCGTCGCGATCGGCGACCTCGGAGCTCTCGCCCATTGCGTTGAAGCGAAAGGCGGTGGCCGCTCCGAGCGGCACGTCGATGTCGGTGGTCGCGCGATATTCGTGATTGGTGCCGAGCTCGGCGGTCAGCGTGTCGAGCCCGGAGAGCGTGGGCGCCTTGGTGACCTGGTTGATCGCCCCGCCGGTCGAGCCGCGGCCGAACAGGATCGCGGAAGGTCCCTTGACCACCTCCACGGACTCCAGGTTGAAGCTGTCGCGGTCGTAGACCGCGGCATCGCGGATGCCATCGAGGAAAAAGTCGTTGAAGGCGGAGAAGCCGCGCAGGTTGACCGTATCGCCACGCGCCGCGCCTTCGCCCGCGTTCAGGGTGATTCCCGGCACGTTCTTCAACGCATCCTCCAGCCTCGTGACACCCTGGTCGGCCATGAGCTGCGCGCTCACCACGGTCACGGTCTGCGGGACGTTGTGCAGGTCGCCGCCGAGCTTGTCGCTCTGCAGCGGGCGCACGCCCTTGACGACCACGGCATCGAGCGCCCCGCTGCTTGCGGCGGCGTCCGCGTCCGCCGCGGCATCGGCGTGGGCCGCGGGTGCGAGCAGCAGCGCCGGAGCGCATGCACCCGCGGTGCCCATGAGACTCAGCGCCCTGAAGGCCGCGCGCTGACCATTACCGCCGTATCCCGTCGCATTCGTGTTCATCGAAAGTCCTTCGCTCCCTACCTCGAGGTGAATCGTAGGACAAATGATAATCATTCGCATTTGTAAGTCAATGGCGAAATGAGGCGGGACTGCCGGAGGATGGCGCGTCGGGATAAGTCCATGACGCAAATCAATCAGCCACGCCGGGCCGCAATGACCATACTGGCTGTTTGGTCCGTTGCGCCGTGCGCCCGCGCAAGCACCTCACGCGCACCATCAGGTTGGGAGACGAGCCATGACCGAAGACAACACGGCAACCACCCACGCGCGCCGCCCGAGCGGGCGCGACGCGAAGCGCGCGGCTCGCACCGCGCGATCCACGGCCTCGGTGCCGTACATCACCCGCAAGATCCCCTATTACGAGGTGCTCGGCGAAGAAGGCCTCGCGCTGATGGAGAGCAACGCGGACACCATCCTCGAGGAGATCGGCATCGATTTCCGCGACGACCCCGAGGCCATCGAGATCTGGAAGAACGCCGGCGCCGACGTAAAGGGCGAGCGCGTGCACCTGGCGCGCGGCATGTGCCGCTCGATCATCCAGAAGAGCGCCCCCCGCGAGTTCACCCAGCACGCGCGCAATCCCGCGCGCACGGTGGTGATCGGCGGCAAGAATACGGTGTTCGCCCCGGCCTACGGCTCACCGTTCGTGCGCAGCCTCGATGAGGGCCGCCGCTACGCGCGCATCGAGGACTTCCGCAACTTCGTCAAGCTCGCCTACATGTCGAACTCGCTGCATCACTCCGGCGGCACGATCTGCGAGCCGGTGGACCTGCCGGTGAACAAGCGCCATCTCGACATGGTGTACAGCCACCTGAAGTACAGCGACAAGCCGTTCATGGGCTCGGTCACCGCGCCGGAGCGCGCGGAGGACTCCGTCGCGCTCGCGAACATCGTGTTCGGATCGGAGCTCGAGGATCCGCTCACCGGGCGGCCGAAGACGACGATCATCAACCTGATCAACGTCAACTCGCCGATGACCTACGACTCCACCATGCTCGGCGCCGCCAAGGTCTATGCGCGCGCCAACCAGGCGACCATCATCACGCCGTTCATCCTGGCGGGCGCCATGTCGCCGGTCACCGTGGCAGGGACCGTCGCGCAGACGCTCGCCGAGGCGCTCGCCGGCCTCGCGTTCGTGCAGCTCGTGAATCCGGGCGCGCCGGTCGTGCTCGGCAGCTTCGCCTCGTCGATCTCCATGCAGTCGGGCGCGCCGACCTTCGGCACCCCGGAGCCCGCGCTGGTGCTCTACTCCATGGCGGCGCTCGCGCGCCGGCTGGGCGTGCCGTTCCGCTCGGGCGGCAGCCTTTGCGCCTCGAAGATCCCCGACCCGCAGGCCGCGTTCGAATCGGCGCAGACGCTGCTGCCGACCTGCCTCGCCGGCGTCAACTTCGTGCTGCACACCGCAGGCTGGCTCGAGGGCGGCCTCGCGATGGGCTACGAGAAGTTCGTGATGGACGCGGATCAAGCCGGCATGATGCACACGCTGCTCGCGGGCGTGGATCTTTCCCCCAACGGACAGGCGCTCGACGCAGTGCGCGAGGTCGGTCCCGGCAAGCACTTCCTCGGCTGCGCCCACACCCAGATGAATTTCGAGACCGCCTTTTACCGCTCGCCGCTCGCCGACAACAACAGCTACGAGCAATGGGAAGCCGAGGGTGCCCAGGACATGATCAAGCGGGCCAACACGACCTGGAAGAAAATGCTCGCCGAGTATCAGCTCCCGCCCCTGGACCCGGCGATCGACGAGGCGATGCTCGAGTACATCGCGACGCGCAAGGCCGCCTCGCCCGACTCGAACGTCTGAGCGTGGCGCGCCCTACCCTGCCTTCCCCGGGGACCGTGCCATGCTGAAACGACGAGGATTGGTGTTTCTGGGCGCCGTTGCCGCGGGCTTGATGACCCATGTCGGCGCGACGGGCTCGGCCCACGCCGCGGCGGCCGACGCTCTCACGGTTGCCACGGACCTCGGACGCGTGCACGGCGCCGCGGGTCCCGGTGTGCGCGCCTTCAAGGGCATTCCTTATGCCGTACCGCCGGTCGGCGCGCTGCGGTTCGAGCCGCCGCGGCCGGCCAAGCCGTGGAAGGGCGTGCTCGACGCCTCCGCGTACCGCAGCGCCTGTCCCCAGGTCGCCCGCTTCGGCGTCACCGACGCCAGCGACGACGAGAACTGCCTTTATCTCAATGTCACCGTACCCAGCGCCCCCGCCCCGGGCGGACGCAAGCGCGCGGTGATCGTCTGGGTGCACGGCGGAGCCTACGTCGGCGGCTCGAGCAACCTGTACCCGCTCGAGTACTACGCGCGCACCGGCGATGTCGTGATCGTCTCCATCAACTACCGCCTCGGCGTCTTCGGCTTCATGGCGCATCCCGCTTTCGCGCCCGCTCACAATGGGAGCCTCGGTCTCGAGGATCAGCGCGAGGCGCTGCGCTGGGTGAAGCGCAACATCGCCGCGTTCGGAGGGGACCCGGCCAACGTGACTTTCGCCGGCGAATCGGCCGGCGGCGCCAGCGTGTGCATGCAGCTCATCGCGCCCGAGCAATCGCAGGGGCTCTTCCAGAAGGCCATCATCCAGAGCCTCGCGTGCGGCGTCCCGCTGCTCGGCCAGGCGGATGCCGGCCACGCCGGCCTCGAGGTCGGGCGGCGCGTGCACTGCGACGATGCCGCCACGGCGGTCGCGTGCCTGCGCTCGAAGTCCGTGAGCGAGCTGCTCGAGGCGCAGACCGCGGTGGCCGCCGCCAATCCGCGCGCCTTTGCCCCGAGCGTCGGCTCGACGAGCATTCCGCGCCAGGGCGCGGAGGCGTTCGCAACCGGCCAGTTCCTGCGCGTGCCCATGATCAACGGCGGCAACCGCGACGAGATGCGCCTCTACGTCGCGTATGCAATCCAGGCAGGCCAGGTCGTGAGCGCCGAGACCTATCCGAAGCTGCTCGATGCGCTCTACGGCGCGTACGGTCCCGAGGTGCTGAAGGAATATCCCGCGTCGGAATTTCCCGCGGTGCCTTCCGCGCTCGGCACGGCGGAGTCCGACTTCACGCCGGGCGGACCGCTGGCCAACTGCCTGTATCTCGAGGCGGGCAAGGATGCCTCGCGCTACGTGCCGGTGTACGAGTTCGAGTTCACCGATCGGCACGCCCCGCCCGAGATGGACGATCCGGGCTTCGAGATGGGCGCCGTGCACGCGGCGGAGCTGCCCTATTTCTTCCCCCACATCTCCCACAACAGCAAGGTCAACGGGCCGGATCTCGAGCCCTCGAGCCAGCCGGTGTCCGGGGCGATGGTGGCCTATTGGAGCAGCTTCGCACGGACCGGCGTCCCCGCTGCGCCGGGGCTTCCGGCGTGGCCGCGATTCAGCCGCAATGCCGACGTGATGCGCTTCGACCCCGCGGCAATCCAACCCTTCGATGCCGCCGCGGAGCACCACTGCGGCTTCTGGGCGAAGCTCTACCCCGATACTCTGCCGCAGCTGCGCTGAGCAATCAGACCGCGACCTGCTTTGCCCGGAGGCTCTGAATTTCCTCCGCCGAGTACCCGAGCTCCGCCAGCAGCGACTCGCACTGCTCGAGACCCTCCACCATGCGCGTGGGCGGTGCTGAGGGCGTCCTCGACCAGCGCGGCGCGGGCGCCGGTTGAGCCCGCCCGTCGACCTCGACGAAGGAATGCCGCGCGCGATTGTGAGGGTGGTGTGGTGCCTCCTCCAAGGACATGACCGGCGCAAAACAGGCGTCACTCCCCTCGAGCGCCCGGCACCATTCATCCCGCGTCCTGGTACGGAACCGGCGGGCGAGCTTCTCCTTCAGGCGCGGCCAGCGGGCGGCATCGTTCTGCTCGCGGAAATCCTCGTCCTCTGCGAAGCCGATGCGCTCGAGAAAAGCCCGATAGAACTGCGGCTCGATCGCGCCCACCGACACGAACTTGCCGTCCGAGGTCTCGTAGGTGTCGTAATAGTGCGAGCCCGAATCGAGCATGTTGACGCCGCGATCGTCCTCCCAGAGCCCCTGCGCGCGCAGCGAATAGATCATCGTCATCAACAGCGCGCTCCCCTCCGTCATCGCGCAGTCCACGACCTGCCCTTCGCCCGTCGCCCGCGCGTGCAGGATCGCCGCGAGCACGCCGAACGCGAGCATCATGCCGCCGCCGCCGAAGTCGCCCACCAGGTTCAGCGGCGGCGTGGGACGGTTGCCCGTGCGTCCGCAGGCGTGCAGTGCGCCGGAGAGCGCGATGTAGTTGATGTCGTGCCCCGCGGTGTGCGCATAGGGGCCATCCTGCCCCCATCCGGTCATGCGTCCATACACGAGGCGCGGATTGTCGCCGAGCAGGACTTCGGGCCCGAGGCCGAGGCGCTCCATCACGCCCGGCCGGAAGCCCTCGATCACCGCCTCGCTCTTCCTGCAAAGGCGGCGCACGAGCTCCACGCCGGCGGCGGCCTTCAGGTCCACGCCGAAGCTCTTGCGCGATCGATGGGTGAACTCCTTCGCCGGATCCGTGATCGTCGCGCGGCCGCCGATCCGGTCGACCCGGATCACCTCGGCGCCGTGATCCGCGAGCATCATGGCGCAGAAAGGCGCGGGGCCGAGACCCGCGAATTCGACGACGCGCAGCCCGGTCAACGGTCCATTCATGGCTTCCCCTCCTGAGATCAGCCGGGCCGCCGCCCGCGCCGCCCGCGCGTCTCGGTCTGGCTCGCCGAGTCCTTGGGAGGGGGGATGTCGACGACCTTGCGCAGCTGCGTGTAGGGCGCGGTCTTGTGCGGAATCGCCATGGCTTCCACGAAATGCTGCTGGAAGCGCGGCTCGATCGCCGTCTCGACCTTCTCGATCCGGCGCACCAGCCCTTCGATCACCGGGCGTGAGGTCGAGTCGAGCAGGGCAATGCGGGCGCCCGTGCCGGCGGCGTTGCCCGCGGAGCGCACCTGCGCGAGATCGCAATCCGGCAGCATGCCGAGGATGGTCGCGTACTTCACGTCGATGTGGCTGCCGAAGGCGCCGGCGAGGCGGATGCGGTCGACGTGGTCGATGCCCAGACGCTCCATGAGGAGCGCGATCCCCGCGTACAGCGCGGCCTTGGCGAGCTGGATGGCGCGCACGTCGTTCTGGGTAATCTTGAGCTCGACGGCGCCCTGGTGGAGCACATACGCGAAGGTGCGCCCGTTCGGTACGATGCGGGGCGTGCGCCCGGCCAGGCGCCCGTCGAGGACGCCGTCCTGATTGATGATGCCGGCGAGGAACATCTCGGCGATGACCTCGATGATGCCGGACCCGCACACTCCGGTGATCCCCGTGCCGACGGTGGCCGCGGCAAAGGCCGGATCGTCCGACCAGAGGTCCGACCCGATGACCTTGAAGCGCGGCTCCAGCGTCGCGCGGTCGATGCGCACGCGCTCGATGGCGCCCGGCGCGGCGCGCTGGCCGCAGCTGATCTGCGCTCCCTCGAAGGCGGGGCCCGTCGGGCTGGAGCATGCGACCAGGCGGCGGTCGTTGCCGAGCACGATCTCCGCGTTGGTGCCCACGTCGACGAGCAGCGTCATCTGCCCGTCGAGGTCGGGGCGCTCGGAGAGCACCATGCCCGCCGCATCCGCGCCGACATGGCCGGCGATGCAGGGCAGGATGTAGGTTCGCGCGTTGCGGTTCAGCGCAAGGCCGATGTCGGCGGCGCGCAGCGTGAGCGACTGATCGGTGGCGAGCGCGAACGGCGCGCCGCCGAGCTCGACCGGATCGATGCCGAGCACGAGGTGATGCATGATCGGATTGCCCACGAGCGTCGCCTCGAGGATGTCCTCGTGCGTGCCGCCGGCGGCGCGCGCGACTTCCGCGGCCAAGCCGGACAGGGACTCGCGCACGGCGGCGGTCATGAGCACGGCGCCGCCGGGGTTCATCATCGAATAGGACACGCGGCTCATCAGATCCTCGCCGAAGCGGATCTGCGGATTCATGGTACCCGCCGAGGCGACGACCTCGCCGCTGGTCAGGTCGCAGAGATGCGCGGCAATGGTGGTCGAGCCGATGTCGACCGCGAGCCCGTACACGACCTCGTGCAGCCCGGGCCATACGCCGATGATCTGCTTCTCGCCGTGCACGGCGGCGGTCACCTGCCAGTTGCCTGCGCGCAGCGCCGGCTGCAGCGTCTGCAGCACCGGCAGGTCACAGCCGAGTCCGGTGAGCTTCCATTCGCTCTCGAGCGCATCGAGCAGGCGGCGAAGGTCTCCGGACGGCTCGTGCATGTCCGGCTGCTTGACCTGCACGTAGTGCAGCCGCACGACCGGGTTCACCTCGATCGCGCGCGCATCGGCCTCCTTGCGCACCACCTGCTTGTGGACCTGGCTGCTCGCGGGCACGTCGATGACCACGTCGGCCTCGATGCGCGCGGAGCACGAGAGACGGCGGCCCGGTGCGAGCGATGCGCGCCGCGAATAACGCGTCTCGGGCTCGCTGAAGGGAGACAGGCTCGCGCTCGAGGAGCTCACGCCGTGCTTGGCGAATTCGCCCTCCGCGACCAGCACCTGGCAGCGGCCGCAGAGCCCGCGCCCGCCGCACACCGAATCGATGTCGACGCCGAGGCTCCGCGCCGCCTGGAGCACGGGCGTGCCGACCGGAAAGTGTCCGCGCTTTCCGGAGGGCGTGAAGACGATGAGCGGATCGCGCCCGGGCACGCGCGCGGCCTAAGGCTCGCCGGGGCGATCGCCCGCCGCCTGCGCCGTCATGTCGACGCCGGACCCTGCGCGGCCCGGCGTCGATGCCCGCCTTCGCGGCGTCCGCGCGGGGCCTCGCCCGGGGCGCCGCCGGCAGGTGCGGCGCCGGTCGGCGCCGCGTCGCGGAACCGCCTGATCCAGCGCGCGCAGTCCGGGTCGTGGCCCATCATCACGTCCGCGCCCATGCAGGCCTTGACCACCTCGACGTGCATCGGGTTGGTGATGGCGGAGGTCATGCCCGCGCCGATCGCCATGGTGAGGAACGCGCTGTTGATCCCGTCGCGGTTCGGCAGTCCGAAGCTGATGTTGGAGGCGCCGCAGGAGGTGTTCACCTTGAGCTCGGTGCGCAGCCGGTGCACGAGGCGCATGACCTGCACCCCCGCCTTGTTGATCGCCCCGATGGGCATCACCAGCGGATCCACCACCACGTCGCTCGCGGGGATGCCGTAGTCGCTCGCGCGCTCGACGATCTTTTTCGCGACCGCGAAACGCACGTCCGGGTTCTCGGAAATACCGGTCTCGTCGTTCGAGATCGCGATCACCGCGGCGCCGTGCTTCTTCACCAGCGGCAGCACCACCTCGAGCCGCTCCTCCTCGCCGGTCACGGAGTTGACCAGCGCCTTGCCCTTGTAGACCTTGAGCCCGGCCTCGAGCGCCGCCACGATCGAGGAGTCGATCGACAGCGGCACGTCCGTGATCGACTGCACGAGCTGGATGGCGCGCGCGAGAATCGCCGGCTCGTCGGCCAGCGGAATGCCGGCGTTCACGTCCAGCATGTGCGCGCCCGCCTCCACCTGCGCGCGCGCATCCGCCTCGACGCGGGTGAAATCGCCCGCGGCCATCTCGGCGGCGAGGATCTTGCGCCCCGTCGGATTGATGCGCTCGCCGATGATGACGAAGGGCCGCTCGAAGCCGATCACGACTTCCTTGGTGGCGGAGCTGATGACGGTATCGGTCATGATGCTGTCCTTTGAGATGGCTGCTCGATCGTTGCGGCGGAGGCGCCGGCGGCGTCGTTCGCGGCCGGCCGGTCGCGGCCGGGATACCAGGGCCGCCGGCCTTGCAGCACGCCCGAGCGGTCGACGATCTCGGCCACCGACTCCTCCTGTCGATAGGCCATGATATGCACCCCGCCGACCCCGCGCATCTCGCGCATGGCCTGGATCAGCTCGATGCAGATGTTGCGGCCCTCCCGCGCCTGATCCTGCGCCCCGGCAAGCCGGGCGATGATGGGGTCTGGCACATGCATGCCGGGCACGTTCTTGCGCATCCACTCGGCGGTCTTTGCCGAGCGCAGCGGGCCGACGCCGACCAGGATGAACACCTTGTCGAGCAGGCCGAGCGCCTCGACCTGCGACATGAAGGCCGCGAGCACGCCGAGGTCGTAGCAGTACTGCGTCTGGATGAACTGTGCGCCCGCCGCGACCTTCTTCGCGAGCCGCAGCGGCCGCCAGGCGTGCGGGAGGCCGGCGGGATTCTCGGCTGCGCCGAAGAACACGCGCGGCGCGAAGGTGATCTTGCGGCCGCTCTGGAAACGATGCTGGTCGCGCAGGGTGCGCGCGATCTCGAGCAGCGAGACGCAGTCCAGATCGAACACCGGCTTCGCCTGCGGATGATCGCCGGCCTGCACCCCGTCGCCCGTCAGGCAGAGCATGTTGCACACGCCCATCGCGGCGCCGCCGAGGATGTCGCCCTGAATGGCGATGCGGTTCTTGTCGCGGCAGGAGATCTGCATGATCGGTGCATAGCCGACGCGGGTGAGCAGCGCGCACACGGCAAGGCTCGACATGTGGCAGTTCGCGCCGCTGCCGTCGGTGGCGTTGATCGCGTCCACGTAGCCGTCGAACACGCGGGCGCGCTTGTACACGTCCTCCGGATCGGCCGAA
>DATAYZ010000072.1:0-30934 GCA_036272295.1 Steroidobacteraceae bacterium | reverse complement strand
ACCATGACCAATCTGCTCGGCCCCTTCATGGTGGTGTTCATGGGCGGCGTGGTCATGTTCATCGTCATTGCACTTCTGTTACCGATTTTCCAGCTCAACGACCTGGTCAAATAGCGGCCTGCGTCGCAAGGTGCCGCGGTTCCCCCGCCGAGTGTGCCGCAGGGTATTGCACCTCCCCCGCGTTTCCGTTTATAAACCGCGCGTGTGCATCGCCCGAGCTTCCGAAGCATGAGTGAAAAGCCAGAATCGGACGAATTCGAGGAGGAAGACGCCGAGGATGCGCCGCCCGGCGGGGACGATGTCGACGTGGATCACATCATGCGCGACGTGGAGTCGCAGCGCCGGCGGGCGCCCAAGGGCGCGGAGCCGGCCTGGCGGCGCCTGGAGCGCGTCATGGAAGAGCGGCGCACGGCCGAGCTCCTGAGCGATTTCGACGACTACAAGATCGTCAGCGAGGACGACGGCGAGGGCCAGGGCCACGGTGGCAACGACAGCGAGCCCGACGCCTCGCACAAGACGGTGAAGAAAAAGAAAAAGGGGCGCTGAGGCAGGCGTGGATCACGCTCATCATGTTGGCAGCGCTCTCATTGCCTTTTCGTCCGATCCATCGATCGTTCCGAGGCCGAGCCCGGCGCGGACAGAGTCGGAGTCTCTTCCTACCCGCCCCCCCAATATTTCTTTTTGTTTCCTAGTTTTGGGTCTTCTTTGGCGCCTATCTTGGCGTTTATTCTTCGCGCACGGTCGCGCTATATCTCATTGCGGCGCGCAAACCGGTCGATATGATCCGCCGCGCGAAACGCCAAGGCTTCGATGGTGTGGGTCGGCTGTCCCCGGCCCGAGGTGACGAAGCTCGAGCCGTCGCAGAGGAACAGATTTCGCACCTCGTGGGTGCGGTGATACTTGTCGACCACCGAGGCGGCCGGGTCGTCGCCCATGCGGCAGGTACCGAGCAGGTGCACGCCGAATTCCTGCTCCGACACATCCCCGCGCCACACCTTCTGGGCCCCCGCCGCTTCCATGACCTCGAGCTGGCGGTCCTGCAGCCAGCGCGCGAACTTGAGGTCGTCCGGATGATCCTTGTAGGTCACGCGCAGCGCCGGGACGCCCCAGGCGTCCTTGAGCTTGGGATCGATGCTGACGCTGTTGGTCGCCACCGCCAGGGACGTGGTGTGTCCGGCGGCCACCATGGAGCGCGGAAACGCCTCGATGCGGGACTTGAGCTCGGCGCCCCAGCTCGGCAGATCCCCGCCCGAGCTCATGGCCCACAGGGCGGGCTGCGGGTTGATGCGTCCGTCGATGCCGCCGCCGCCATAGAAGCCGCGCTTGGGATCGGAGTCGTAGAAATCGTGGATCACGCGCGTGACCTGGGCGCTCTTGTACTCGTTGAGCTCGTGCTCGAACACCGCGTGCACGTCCGCACCGTGATTGAACATGAGGTACTTGCCCACCAAGCCGCTGGAATTCGCGAGCCCCTGGGGAAAGCGCGGATCGGCCGAATTCAGCAGGAGCCGCGCGGTCTCGGCGCCGTTGGCCGACACGATCACGGCGCGTGCCTTCTGGAAGCGCTCGCGCCGGGCGCCGTCGAAGTAGTAGACCCCGGTCGCGCGGCCCTGCGCACTCATGCCCACCCGGAACACATAGCTCTCGGCACGCACTTCGCAGCGGCCGGTCGCCTCGGCTTCCGGGATCATGGTGTAGAGCGAGGAGGATTTGGCGCGAGCCTCGCAGCCGAAGCCCATGCAGAAGCCGCAATGAATGCAGGCCGGACGGCCGCGGTACGGCTGCGAGTTGATCGCCATGGGCGCCGGGAACGGGTGCAGCCCGAGCTTGCGGGCGCCGCGCTCGAGCAGCACGCCGGAGGACTTGATGGCGGTCGGCGGCATGGGATAGGGCTTGCTGCGCGGCGGATCGAACGGATGTGCGGCCGCGAGGCCGGACACGCCCACGTCCCACTCGACCTTGGTGTAATAGGGCTCGAGCTCCTCGTAGCTGATGGGCCAGTCGGCAAATCCCGTGCCTGAAATCTCCCCGAGGACGGTGCGCTCGCGGAAGTCGATCTCCCGGAAACGCCAGAAGTTCGCGGTGAAGTGATTGGTGCTGCCGCCGACCAGGCGCGCATACGTCGCCGGGAGCCATCCCCCGGGCTGCTGCGCCACGGCGTCGGGCCGCTTGCGGAAAGTCTGCGGGCTCACCTTGGGGTCGACCGTGATGCCGCTCAGGAACCAGTACTTGAGCTCGTCGTGCTCGAAGTCCGCCGGCGTGAAGCGCGGGCCCTGCTCGAAGACCAGCACCGTATGGCCGGCCGTCGCAAGCTCGCGCGCGATGACTCCGCCCGCGGCGCCCGAGCCCACCACCACGAAATCCACGCTGTCGTTCGGCTTGAAGCGGCGGCCGGTCACGTCGGCTTGACCTCGGGCGGCCCCGCGGCGTGGAAGCCCGGATAGTCGCGATCGTAGTAGCCGAACGGCGGCGTGAACGCGTGCCGGTCCTCGAAGCCCATGAGCTTCCAACCGGTGCCCTGGTAATTGCCGCCGTACTGCGGCGAGGCGAACATGCCGAGCAGCGTCAAGCTGCGGACCGCGTCGAAGAACCCCGTCTGTTCCTGCGTCTTCATGAACCCGATCTGCTCCGGCGACGTGAGCGCCGCGAACGCCGCATTCGGATGCGACTTGCGGCACTTCGCCTGGAAGTCCTGAAGACCCTGCCGGAACCCGGCCGCCTGAGCTGCGAAAAACGATGCGAGGGCACGATCGATGAAGTACACGGCGTGCGTCTCGCGGGCGCCCGGCGTGGCGCCGCTCGGAACGATCTGTGCCGTGATGCCGTCGACGTCGGCGGCATCCGCCGTGCCCAGGAACTTGAACGCGGAGCCGGCCGGCTGCGTGGCGGCATCCGCCGCCTCGCCCGCGGCCGCGGCGATGGCCGGCCAGTGCGCCGCGATCCATCCGCCCGCGAGCAACCCGCCGCCCGCCTTCAGGAACGAGCGCCGCGATCCGGTCCGGTTGCCGACGTGCGTCTTCATCAGTACCCTTTGGTGCATCGTGCGCGCAGCGCGGATTGTAGCAGCGTTGCCGGCGTGCCGTGCCCTACCATTCACTGCCTCCATTCCCGGTGTCGACCCCATCCTGCTCGCCGTGGCTCCGACCGAATCCTCCCCTCCCAAGCCTTCGATCGCCGAGCTCTATGGCGAGCGCTTGCGCGCGCGCGAGGCCCGCCTGCAGCGGCTCGAGCGCGAGCATGCGCGCATGGGCAGCCTGCGCCTCGTGCTCGCGGGCCTCTTCGTCGCCGTCGCGGCCGCATCGGGCCGTTTCGTCGCGGTCGCGCCGGCGTGGATGCTGCTTCCCGCCGCCGGGTTCGCCGCGGCGGTGCTCCATCATCTGCGGGTACGCCGCCGGCGCGAAAGCGCCCGGCACGCCGTCGACTTCTACCGGGCGGGCCTCGACCGTCTGCGCGGCGAATGGCGCGGGACCGGCCGCTCGGGGCTCGAATTCGACGATCCCTCCCACGTCTACGCCGCGGATCTCGACTTGTTCGGGCCG
Organism: Steroidobacteraceae bacterium; assembly: GCA_036272295.1. Taxonomy (GTDB): domain Bacteria; phylum Pseudomonadota; class Gammaproteobacteria; order Steroidobacterales; family Steroidobacteraceae; genus Bog-1198. The sequence continues at coordinate 27,395 of DATAYZ010000072.1, read as the reverse complement.
GGCAACCTGTTCGAGCTCTTGTGCGCGGCACGCACCCGGATGGGAGAGGAGCAGCTGGCGCGATGGCTGCTCGCGCCGGCGCCGCTCGGGACGATTCGCGACCGCCGGGGGAGCATCGAGGAGCTGCGCGATCGGCTGAGCTTGCGCGAAGATTGGGCCACGACGGGCGATGCCGCGCCCATCGCCGTGCGCGCCGATCGGCTGACCGGCTGGGCACGCGCCCCGAACCGCCTGGATCGGCCCTGGATTCGCATCGGCGCGCGGGCGCTGCCGCTGCTCGCGGTGCTGACCGCGGCGCTGTGGGGGATCTTCGGGATCGCCTCGCCTTTCCTTGCGGTGGTGCTCGTCGAAGGGGTGGTGTGGCATGCCCTCAAGGCGCCGATCGACGCGGCCATCGCCGCGGTCGAGAGCGCCTACGAGGATCTGAAGAATCTCGGGCAGCTGATCCGGCGAATCGAGGCGGAGAAATTCGGCTCGCCGCGTCTCGGGGTGCTGATGGGCGCACTGTCCTCCCGCACCGGCGGCGCCTCGGCGAGCCTGTCCAGGCTCGCCACCCTCGTCAACCTGGTCGAATCCCGGCGCAATCCGTTGCTCGGGCCACTCATGCTGGTCGTGCTTTATCCGTTGCAGACCGCGCTCGCCGCCGAGCGCTGGCGCCGCGCGCACGGCGAGGCCATGGCCGGCTGGCTCACCGCCCTCGGCGAGATCGAGGCGCTGCTGTCGCTCTCCCGTTACGCCTACGAGCACCCCGAGGCGCCCTTTCCAGAGTTCGTGGAGGGCCCCGCGATCTTTCGCGCTTCCTCACTCGGCCATCCGCTGATCCCCGCGGCCTCCCGGGTCAGCAACGACGTGGATATCTCCGGCACCGCGCGGCTGCTGCTGGTGAGCGGATCGAACATGTCGGGCAAGAGCACGCTGCTGCGGGCCGTCGGCGTGAACACCGTGCTGGCCATGGCGGGCGCGCCGGTCTGCGCGCAGCGCCTGACGCTCACGCCGCTCGGGGTCGGGGCCAGCATCCGCATCAACGATTCGCTGCACCAGGGCAGCTCGCGCTTCTATGCCGAGATCACGCGCCTCAAGCACCTGCTCGAGCCCGCGGCGCTGCCGACGCTGTTCCTGCTGGATGAGCTCTTGCAGGGGACCAATTCGGCGGATCGACGCATCGGCGCGCAAGGCGTGGCGCGGGCCCTGGTCGGACGCGGGGCCATCGGCCTCATCAGCACGCACGATCTCGCGCTCACCGAGATCGCGGGTCTCGCCCCCGGCACGCTGGTCAACGTGCACTTCCAGGACGAGCTGCGCGACGGCAGGCTGGTGTTCGATTACCGGCTGCGCCCCGGCGTCGTGACCCGCAGCAACGGCGTCGAGCTGATGCGCTCGATCGGGCTCGAGGTGTGATCAGAGCTCGGTGCGGCGGCGCCCCCGCGGTCGGCCCGGTGCGCGGGGCTCAGTGGAAATCCCGGGACTCGACCACGAGATCGCCGAGCATCCCCGACAGGTTGACCAGCCGCTGCGCGATCACGTGCTGCACGTCGCCTTCGCGCTGCAGCGTTCCCCTGACCTCGAGCAGCCGCGACTCGAGCAACGGCGCGCGCTGCGTCTCGGCGATGCGGCTCCAGACGATCAGGTTGACGTAGCCGGTCTCGTCCTCCATGGTCACGAAGATGACGCCGCTCGCGCTGCCCGGCCGCTGGCGCGTGATCACCAATCCCGCGGTCTTGACCTTGCGGCCGTTCGGCTGCTCCCAGAGCTCCCGCGCCGGCGTGATGCCGCGGCCGCGCAGCTTGTCGCGCAGCAGGCTCAAGGGGTGGCGGCGCAAGGTCAGCCCGACGCTGCCGTAATCGGCGACGATGTCCTGGCCTTCGCGCGGTGCGCGGAGCAGCGGAATGCCCTCCTCCCCCACGGTGTCCGCCGGCAGCAGCGGCAGCGGACGCTCCACCCCGCTCACCTGCCACACCGCGCGATGGCGGTGCCCCGACAGGCCGCTGAGCGCATCGGCCGCGGCCAAGGCCTCCAGGTCGCGTCGATCGAGCGCCGCCCGCTCGGCAAGATCGGTCAGATTCGCAAACGGCCGCCGCTCGCGTGCCGCGACCAGGCGCGCCGTTCCCTCGCCCGAGAGCCGCTTCACCATGCGCAGGCCGAGGCGCATGGCCGGACGGCCGTCCGGGCGCCGCTCCAGGGTGCAGTCCGATTCGCTGATCGTCACGTCGACGGGCCGGATCTCGACGCCGTGCGCGCGCGCATCGCGCACGAGCTGGGCCGGCGCATAGAAGCCCATGGGCTGGCTGTTGACCAGCGCCGCGCAGAAGGCCGCCGGCTCGTAGTGCTTGAGCCAGGCGGAGGTGTAGACGAGCAGCGCGAAGCTGGCCGAGTGACTTTCAGGAAAGCCGTATTCGCCAAACCCCAGAATCTGGTTGTAGATCTGATTCGCGAAGCCCTCCGAGTACCCCTTGCCGCGCATGCCGTCGATGAGCTGACGCTGAAAGGGCTCGAGCCCGCCCTTGCGCTTCCACGCAGCCATCGCGCGGCGTAGACGGTCCGCATCGCCGGGGGAGAACCCCGCGGCGACGATGGCGAGCTGCATGACCTGCTCCTGGAAGATGGGAACGCCCAGGGTGCGCTTGAGCACGGCCTCGACCTCGGGGCTCGGGTAGGTGACCGGCTCCTCGCCGCTGCGGCGGCGCAGGTACGGATGCACCATCTCGCCTTGAATGGGGCCGGGCCGCACGATGGCGACCTCGATCACGAGGTCGTAGTAATTTCGCGGACGCAACCGCGGCAGCATCGCCATTTGCGCCCGCGACTCGATCTGGAACACGCCGGTGGTGTCGGCCCGGCAGATCATGTCGTAGACCTCGGGATCCTCGCCCGGCACGGCGGCGAGATCGAGCTCGACGCCGGGCAGCGCGGGCGAGCCGCCGAACTCGTTGATCAGCCGGAACGCCTTGCGGATGGCGCTCAGCATGCCGAGCGCGAGCACGTCCACCTTGAGGAGCCCGAGCGCGTCGATGTCATCCTTGTCCCACTCGATCACCGTGCGATCGGGCATGGCTGCGTTCTCGATGGGCACGAGCTCGTCCAGGCGGCCGCGCGCGATGACGAATCCGCCGACGTGCTGGGAGAGATGCCGGGGAAAGCCCAGGATCTCGGCCGCGAGCGCGACCACGCGGCCGATCACGGCATCGCCCGGATCGAAGCCCGCGGCGCGGATGCGCTCGGGATCGATGCGCTGCCCGTCCCACCACTGCATGCCGCTCGCGAGCGCGTCGACCTGGCGGAGGTCGAGGCCGAGCGCCTTGCCCACGTCGCGCAAGGCGCTGCGCGGCCGGTAGCAGATGACGGTGGCGGCGAGCGCCGCGCGCTCGCGCCCGTATTTCTCGTAGATATACTGGATGACCTCCTCGCGCCGCTCGTGCTCGAAATCGACGTCGATGTCCGGCGGCTCGTTGCGCTCCTTGGAGATGAAGCGCTCGAACAGCATGGCCATGCGGGAAGGATCCACTTCGGTGATCTTCAGGCAGTAGCACACGGTGGAGTTGGCCGCCGAGCCCCGGCCCTGGCAGAGGATTCCTTGCGAGCGCGCGTACTGGACGACATCGTGCACCGTGAGGAAAAACGGCTCGAACTTCAGCTCGGCGATGAGCTTGAGCTCGTGCTCGATATGACCGCGTACGCCGGCGGGCGCTCCCTCCGGCCAGCGTTCCCGGCAACCCCGCATCGTGAGCGCGCGCAGGTGGCTGCCGGGCGTCGCGCCGGGCGGCACGATCTCCTCGGGATATTCGTAGCGCAGCTCGTCGAGCTTGAACGTGCAGCGCGCCGCGATGTCCAGCGTCGCATCGAGCAGCGGCGCGGGATACAGCTCGCGCAGCCGTTGCAGCGGCCGCATGCAACGCTCGCCGTTCGGGAACAGCGCATAGCCCGCGGACTGCAGCGGCGTCCTCGAACGAATCGCCGTCAGCACATCCTGCAGGGCCCGCCGCGAGCGGCGATGCATGTGCACGTCGCCCGCGGCCACCCGCGGGATGCCCAGGCTCTCGCCCAGCCCTTCGAGCAGGGTGAGGCGGCGCTGATCGAAGCCGCCGGTCAGGAGCTCGACCCCGATCCAGAGACGTCCCTCGAAGCGCTCGCGCAGCCAGCGCAGCTGCTCGAGATCGCGGCACTCGCGGGCGGCGTGAGGGGGCGGCGCCGGCCGCTCCGATGCCGCGCCGGAGGCCCGCTCCGCGCCCGGCAGCCAGATGAGGAGACATCCCGGAAGCGCGCTCTCGAGGTCGGCGCGCGCCAGCGAGTAACGGCCCTTGACCTCCTCCCGGCGTGCGCGGGTGATCAGCCGGCTCATGGCGCCGTAGCTGGCCCGGTCGGTGGCGAGCACCACCAGCCTGAGGCTGTCCGTGCAGCAGAGCTCCGTGCCGACGATCAGCGGCAGATCGAGCTGCCTGGCGGCGACGTGCGCGCGCACCACGCCGGCCACCGAGCATTCATCGGTGAGCGCCATGGCACGGTAGCCGAGCTGCTGCGCGCGCTCGATGAGCTCCTCGGGATGCGAGGCGCCGCGCAGGAAGGAGAAATTACTGAGGACGTGCAGCTCGGCGTACATGGCCCGTGCTCATGCGAATACGCCGTGCAGATACCAGTTCTGGGAGCGCCGCTCCTGGAACACCCAGAGCTTGGCGCCACCGCGGGACGCCGTGCCCTCGCCGAAGCGAGCCTCATCGCCGGGGTCAGGCACGTGCTCGTCGGCACGAGCGCCCTGCGCCGCCTGCCGTGCAACGTAGTAGTCGCGCGCCACGCCGCGGCCATCCCACCACCCGCTCTCGATGCGCTCGGGTCCCTCTTCCAGGACTACACCGCCGGTGAGCGGCTGCGGCTCCTCGAGCAGCCACACGGGGCGCATCATGCCGCCGCCCGCGCCCCAGCCGCCGCGGGTCGTGCCGGCGACGATCGCACGGCCGCCGTGCCCTGCCGCGCCTCGCTCCGCCGCCCTCGCCGGGTCGAGGTCGCGCACCCGGCGCCACGCGGCTTCCGGTCGATGCTCGGGAAAGGGCATCACCCCGTACACCGCGTCCTCCCCCAGGCGCGCCCGCAGGCGCTCCACCAGTTGAGGCGCCGTATCGCGTCCACCGTGCTTCGATCCGGCGAAGGCATCGAGAGAATCCGCCGAAAGGGGCCGCAGCGATCCCGAGATCAGCTCCAGCCGGCGAACGGGCGCGCGCAATTCCAGCCGCGTCAATTTCTGCACGAGCACGTCCATCAGGCGCCGCTGCTCGCCGGTGACGCTCGCCAATCCCAGGCGCACCTTCGTCGCAGGACCCGAGCGATGGCCGAGCTCGAGATGCAGCCCTTGCACACCGGCCTGCCGCTCGCGCAAGAATGCGGCGCAGCGCGCGATCAAGGGCTCGGCCGCCTTTTCCAGGTAGGCGGCATGCTCGACCTCCGTCTCGAAATCGCAGCGTGCGCGGAAGCGCTCGCGCGGCACGAACGCCCGGCGCGGCGCGAATTGCCGCGCCAGCGCGATGTCGAGGTCGCCGACCGTCCCGGGTCCCAGGCGACGGGCGAGGCCCGCTCTCGGCAGGCGCGAAAGCTCACCCACCCGCATGACGCCCATGGCGCAGAGCGTTCGCAACCGCTCCTCGTCCCACGCGGTGCAGGCGATCGGCAGGCCCGCCAGGCATCCCGCGAGCAGGCCGGAGTCCTCGATGAGGATCGGCTGCGATGCGCGGCGCGAGAGTCCCCCGCGCGCCAGCCAGAGCGCCGCCAGGGTCGCGGGTGCCGTGGCGCTCGAGGCCTCGAGATCGAGCGAGCACCAGCACGCATCGATGCGTGCATGCAGCGCTGCGGCGGAGCCGAACAATTTGAGGCTGCCTTTCACCTCGAGGAGCAGCGCATTGGGCGGCTCGATGCTGACGAAGGGCGTGAATTGCTGTGCATGCATGCACAGCCTTTGCAGAAGCGACGCCTCCACGGAGTGACGCTTCTCGGGGGCGGCGGCTCCGGCGAGATTCCGGAACACCACGGCGTACCAGAGCTGCCGCGGACGTGCTCGAGCGGCCGGTTGCGGCGTCGGCGGCACGCCTCCCGCATGCGACGTCCTGCGGGATCGAGGTGCTGCTCGAGCTGCAGGCTCCGCTTGGGGCTCGAGTGCCGTCGGGGATGCAGCGGCCTCTCTCTGCGCAGACGCGAACAGATCTCCCGTGATCGCCCGCGCCTTCATGCGAGCTCGACGGGGCCCGGCCGGCCGCCTTGCACCTTGATGAGATCGAGATGCGGCTCGCCCTCGTTCCCCGTCACCAACAGACGCAAGCTCGCGGGCGAGGACTCGAAGCGGTGACGACCGGGGCGAAAGAGCACGCCGAGCGCCCCGCCCGCTTCGGCTGCAAGCTTCAGACGGCGCAGCCAGCGATCGTCGGAGCCTTTGAGCCACAGGAACACGGCGGCACAGACACCCGAGCTCAAGGCCTGCTCGGCCGCCCAGAGAGCCTCCGTCGCGCTGATCGGGCGCACGATGAGCAGACGGCCGAGCTCGAGTCCGTGCTCCGCTAGCGCCGGCGCATAAGGCTCATGCGGTGGAGCAATCCAGACGATCCAGGGGATCTCGGCGCGGCTCGATGGCAGACCGCGCTGACACTCGACCAGCGCGGGCAGAAACAACTGGATCTCTCCCAAGCCGGCGTCATCGAGCAACACTTCGATGAGCGAGGCGGTCGGCCACCCGCCTCCCGGCAAGCGGGCATCCAGCGAGTGACGACCCGTGGACCAGACCGGACGAGCGGGGGCGGCCGAGGCGTCCTTTAACTTCCAGACGCGTGCATCGGCCAGTATGTCCGCAAGCGATGCTCCCTCACGCGGCATCCACGTCTTTACCGCGACGAAGCACTCCGACGACCACGCCCTCGATGATCATGGGCTCTTCTTTGAGGTCGACGCGAATGGGCTCGAAGTCGGCGTTCTCCGGCATGAGCCACACGATGGTGCCCTCTTGTCGGTAGCGCTTCACGGTGACCTCGTTCTCCAGGCGTGCGACCACGATCTGGCGGTTGCGCACCTCGGGCGTGCGATGCACGGCGACGAGATCGCCATCCAGGATGCCGGCGTTCTTCATGCTCATGCCCTGCACCTTCAAGAGGTAATGAGGCGTGGGCTGAAACAACTGAGGATCGATTTGATAGTGCTTCTCGATGTGCTCCTCGGCCAGGATGGGACGCCCCGCGGCCACACGCCCGATCAGCGGCAAGCCCAATTGCTCACGCAAGATGTCCTTGAGCTGGATGCCGCGCGAAGCGCCCGGAATCAGATCGATGACCCCCTTGCGCTGCAACGCGCGCAAATGCTCCTCGGCGGCATTCGGAGATTTGAATCCCAGGGTACGGGCAATCTCCGCGCGTGTCGGCGGCATGCCGCTTTCCAAGATGGCGTTTTGGATCAGCCGCAGGATCTGGGTTTGACGAGGCGTAAGGTCCGACATGCATCACCTGTATATGTACACAGTGGCTGGTATTATATACAGGCCAATGAAGCTGGCAAGTCCCCTTCCGGCGCGGTAGCTTCCTCTGCTTTCCATAACGCCGGCCCATCATGTCCCAAGAAAAAGACCGCTCCGCGCCTCCATCCACCGCCCATGACCGCGAGCTCGGCATGGACCGCCCCATCACCCGCCGCGACTTTTTGAATGGGGTGGCCATCGGGGTCACGGCGGCCGCCTCCGCGCCGCTGTTCGGCGCAACTGCCGCAGCCGCCTCCGGCTCGCCGCCCGCCGCGCCCGCGCCCGGTATCGCGCCTCAGGATGCGCCCGGCTATTACCCGCCGCTCCTCACCGGTATGCGCGGCTCCCACCCCGGATCCTTCGAGGACGCTCACGCGCTGCGTGACGGCAAGCATTGGGACCATCCGACCGACACCGCAGAGGAATACGACCTCATCGTGGTCGGCGCCGGGATCAGCGGCCTCGCCGCCGCGCATTTCCATCGAGCGCACGCCAAGGACGCGGGCCGCATCCTCATCCTCGACAATCACGACGACTTCGGCGGTCACGCCAAGCGCAATGAGTTCGACCTGCAAGGCCATCTCAATCTCCTGAACGGCGGCACCCTGGAAATCGACAGCCCGCGCCCTTATGGACCCGTCGCCCGCGGCCTCATCACCACGCTCGGCATCGACGTGCCGAAGCTGATCAAGAGCACTCAGGATCTGGAGTTCTACACGCACGCGGGCTTGGATTCCGCGGTCTTCTTCGATCGCGAGACCTTCGGCGCGGACAAGCTGGCGGCGGGTCTCGGCCGCGTGCCGTTCGACCGGTTGCTGCAAGGGACGCCGCTCTCGGAGCGGGCGCGCAAGACCATCGCCGAGCTCGAGGAAGGGCACGTCGACTATCTGCCGGGCCTCTCCTCCGCCGACAAGAAAGACCGGCTCTCGCGCATGAGCTACGAGGCGTTCCTGCGCGATGTCGTGCACGCGGACGACGGCGTGCTCAAGTACTACTACGCGCGCCCCATGGGCGAATGGGGCGTCGGCACCGATGCGGTCTCCGCGCTCGACTGCTGGGGGCTGGATTTCCCGGGATTCGAAGGCATGAAGCTCGCGAAGGGCTCGATCCGGCGCATGGGCCCGACGCCCGCGGGCTACGAGGACACCGGCGGCTCTTACAAGCTGCACTTCCCGGACGGCAACGCGACCATCGCGCGCCTCTTGGTCCGGAACCTGATCCCGCAAGCCGTGCCCGGCTCGAGCGCCGAGGACGTGGTCACCGCCCGGGTCGACTACGGGCAGCTCGATCGCGCGGGTGCGCCGATCCGCTTGCGCCTGAGCAGCATTGCGATCCGCGCCCGGCACCTCGGCGATCCCGCTGCCGCCCGCCAGGTGGAAGTCACCTATGTACGCGGCGGACGCGCGTTCACCGCGCGTGCCCGCGCCGCCGTGCTCGCCGGCTACAACATGATGATCCCGTATCTGTGTCCCGAGCTTCCGGAGACGCAGAAACAGGCGCTGCATCAGCTGGTCAAGACGCCGCTGGTCTACACCAGCGTCGCCGTGCGCAACCGCCGGGCGTTCGATGCGCTCAAGATCCACCGGGTGTATGCGCCCGGCTCCTATCACATCTATTTTCATCTCAATCCGCACGTGAACATCGGCGCCTATCGCAGCCCTGCGAGCCCCGATGAGCCCATCCTCGTGCACATGGTGCGCACGCCCTGCAAGCACGGCCTCACGGAGCACGAGCAGAACAAAGCCGGGCGCGCGGAGCTCCTGGCGACACCGTTCGAGACCTTCGAGCGCAATATCCGCGACCAGCTGGGACGCACTCTCGGCGCCGGCGGCTTCGACCCGGCGCGCGACATCACCGCGATCACGGTCAATCGCTGGCCGCACGGCTACGCGCCGGAGTACAACCCGCTGTTCAATCCGGACGTGCCGGAGAGCGAGCAGCCGCACGTGATCGGCCGCGCCCGCTTCGGACGCATCGCCATCGCCAATTCGGACTCCGGCGGCGCGGCTTACACCGATTCGGCCATCAACCAGGGACACCGCGCCGTGATGGAGCTGCTGCACGGCGCATGAAGCGGGCGCGCGACGCGAGCCGGCGCTTGATCGCGCAACACCGCGCAATGCCATGCGGCCGCGCGCGCCGCGGACCCCTGCACCGAGCTCTCGAACGGCCTTGCGCCATTGTTTTGCCTGTAAAAATTACATGGAGACGCATTTTTAATCATCATTTAATTTGCGCGCGCAGAAGTGCGAGAAAATAGTCGCCGAGCGACGACATTGCGCGCATTTCAGTTGCATTCGAGGCGCGATTTTGGCTTTATGTAGGACTGTGTTGCGCCGCAGGCCGGCCCGACTCTAGACAGGACCAGGCTAAGGCAGAGCACACTAGGACTTTTAGGACTTTCCGATACGAATGACGAACGAAACAACCCCAAGGGGAATTTTATGACATTGACCACCACACTTAAGGCCTCACTCGCAGTGGCTTGCGTCGTTGCTTTCGCAGGCTGCACCGATCTGAAGCCGGTCCAGGCTCAAATCGACGATCTGAAGTCGCAAGTGGGCAAGCTGCAGAGCGACGTGGCGAAGGCCTCGAGCGATGCCGCCGCCGCCAACAGCGCTGCCGCCAGCGCGCAGTCTGCCGCCTCGGGCGCGCAGAGCACCGCGAACCAGGCCTTGTCGACCTCCCAGTCGAACTCCCAGGCCATCGAAGCGATCAACGAGAAGATCGATCGCATGTTCAAGAAGTCGGTGTCCAAGTAATTTAGAGCGAAATGATCGATTGAACGCCGCGGCGACCCCGCGGCGTTTTTTTTACCTGAAATCGGCGCTTTCGGCCGTCGTCGAGCGGTCAGCTCACGGCTCCGCCTCAATACCGGACGAGCGCCGAGCCCCACGTGAAGCCGCCCCCGAACGCCTCGAGCAGCAGCAGCTGCCCGCGCTTCACCCGGCCGTCGCGAATGCCGGTGTCCAGGGCGAGGGGCACCGAGGCCGCCGAGGTGTTTCCATGCGTGCCGATGGTGACGATCACCTTCTCCATGGGCAGATCGAGACGCCTGGCGATCGCCTCGATGATGCGGATGTTGGCCTGGTGCGGGATGAGCCAGTCGAGATCACCCTTGTCGATTCCGTTGAGGCTGAGCGTTTCCGTGACCAGTTGCCCCAGGGTGTTCACCGCCACCTTGTAGACCTCGTTGCCCTTCATCTGCACGCCGACGTTGCCCGCCCGCACCAGGTCGAAGCCCTTGGAGACGCCGTCCGGGTAGAGGAGCAGATCCTTGTACTTGCCATCGGAGTGCAGCCGCGTGCTCAGGATGCCGGGTTCCTCGGACGGCTCGAGGATCACGGCTCCCGCACCGTCCGCGAACAACACGCAGGTGCCGCGGTCGTTCCAATCGACGATGCGGGTCAGGGTCTCGGCGCCGACCACCAGCGCGCATTTGGATTCTCCCTGGCGCACGAACTTGTCCGCGACGCTGAGGGCATACACGAACCCGGTGCACGCCGCCTCCAGGCTGAAGGCCGGGCAGCCGTGAATCCCGAGGCGGTCCTGCAGCAAGGTGCCCACGTTCGGAAACACGAGATCGGGCGTGGTCGTCCCCACGCAGATGAGATCCACGTCGGAAGGAAGGATGCCCGCATCGAGGATCGCGCGGCGCGAGGCGTGCTCGGCGAGGTCGGTGGTGGTCTCGCCCTCCTTGACGATGTGCCGCTGGGAGATGCCGGTGCGCGAGCGGATCCACTCGTCGCTGGTATCGACGCGCTTCTCCAGGTCCGCGTTGGTGAGCACCGTCTCGGGGAGGTAGCTGCCGGTGCCGGCGATTCTTGAATACATCGGGGCGCGAGTCCTTCAGGGCGAGTGCGCAGCGGAGAGCCGCCGGGCGATCATCTCCGGCACGCCGCTGCGGGCCTCGAGAACGGCGACCTCGATGGCGCGCTGAAATCCGAACGGGTCGGTGCCGCCGTGGCTCTTGATCACGACTCCGTTGAGCCCGACCATGCTCGCGCCATTATATCGGCGCGGATCGATGCGGGCACGCAACGCCGAGAGCGCCGGGCGCGCCGCGAGGTAGCCGAGCTTGCGCAGGGCGTTGCGGCTGAACTCCTCGCGCAAGGCATCGCCGATGAGACGCGCCGCGCCCTCCATCGCCTTGAGCGCGACGTTGCCGGTGAAGCCGTCGGTGACCACCACGTCGACCCGGTCGGAAAAGATGTCGTGTCCCTCGACGAACCCGACGTAGTTGAGATCGCTTTGCGAAAGCAGGTTGTGCGCGGCCTGCACGATCTCGTTGCCCTTGATCTCCTCCTCGCCGATGTTGAGCAACCCCACCCGCGGCTTGGGCAGCGCGCCCTCGAGATCGGCGGCGAGCACCGAGCCCATCACCGCGAACTGCTTGAGCTGCTGCGGCGTGCACGACGCGTTCGCGCCGAGATCCAGCATGTAGGTGTGCCCGCCGCGCGAGGGGATCATCGACACGATCGCGGGACGCTCCACGCCCGGCAGCATCTTGAGCACGAAGTGCGCCGTCGCCATGAGCGCGCCGGTATTGCCCGCGCTCACGCAGGCGTGCGCCTCGTGCGCCTTGACCAGGTCGATCGCCCGCCGCATCGAGGAGTCCTTCTTGCGCCGCAGGGCATCGCGGGGATGGTCGGTCATCTCGACCACGTCGGCCGCGAACAGGCAGGACACGTTGTCCGGGGTCCCGCCCTTCAGCTCGCGCGCGAGGTCGGGCTCGCGCCCGATCAGCGTGAAGCGGACGTCGGCGAACTCTGCCGCCGCAGCCACGGCCGCCGGCACGGAGACCGAGGCACCCCGGTCACCGCCCATGGCGTCGATGGCGATGTGAAGCAGCGGGGACACTCTGGCTCGCAGATTTTCGGCGAGAAAATCGCCGCCCGAACCGCGAGCTATTCTTCGTCCGCTGCCGCGTCCGCCTTGGTCTTCAGCACCTTGCGGCCGCGATAGTAACCGTCGCGCGAGATGCGGTGGCGCGAATGAGTCTCGCCGCTCTTCGCATCGATCGACACCGCGGGCGTGTCGAGAGCCGAGTGCGAGCGATGCATGCCGCGCTTGGAAGGGGTCTTTCTGCTTTTTTGAACTGCCATACCTTGAGTCCTATCGAGTTTTCTTCAACATCTCTTGCAAACCGGCGAACGGCCGCCTGGTCTCATCCGTCGCGGCACCGGCTTCGCCGCCCTCTCCAACCGCGGGCGCGCGGCCGCAGGCCGTGGCCGCCGCGCACGCCGGAGCGACCGGCAACGCGAGCAGCAACTCCTCCTCGGCGAGATCCCTGAGGCTCACCGTGCCGCCGCTCATCGCATACGCTTCGCGCGGCGAGTCCGAGGAGTCCCCGGTCTCGTCGCCGGCAAATTCGATCTCGCTGCCGCTCTTGACCGGAAATTCGAACCCCTGCAGGCAGCGCTGACAAACCAGCCTGAGACTCGCCTCGACCTCGACGCTTGCGCCGATCCGACCGGCAGCGAATTTCTTGAACGCAAAACTCGCGTGCAGCGACCCGCGGGTATCCGCCAGCACGTTGCGCAATCGCGGCATCTCGTCGAGTCGATAATCGCGCTCAAGGGCGGCGGCATCGTCGGCCAGGTGCGCACAATCCACTCGGTCAGGCAAGCCCGGTGCCATGGGCCGCGTATGATAGGATGCGTTCCCACCCCTGTCAAAACGAATCGGGCGCAAGTCGTTGTTTTTGAAGTCTCCGCACTCGCTCGCCCTGGCCTCGACCTCGAGGTACCGGCAGGAGCTCCTTGCGCGGCTGCGTCTTCCGTTCACGACCCACGCGCCCGGAGTCGATGAGACGCGCGAGCCTGGGGAGCGGCCGCTGGCGCTCGCCACGCGTCTCGCGCTGGCCAAGGCGACGACCGTCGCCGCCCGCCTCCCGGATGCCTGGGTCATCGGCTCCGATCAGGTCGCGGTGCGCCTGGACCTGGCCTCGGGGGAGGCGGTGCTCGGCAAGCCGGGCACGCAACAGCGCTGCATCGAACAGCTCGAGGCGTGCTCGTCTCAAACGATTTCCTACATCACCGCGGTTGCGCTGGTCAAACACGGCCAGGCGCCGATCGAGCTGGTCGACACCACCAAGGTGAGGTTCCGCCCGCTCGACACCGCCGTCATCCAACGCTATGTCGAGCTCGAGATGCCGCTCGACTGTGCCGGCGGCTTCAAGAGCGAGGGGCTCGGGATTGCGTTGTGCGAATCGATCGACAGCAGCGACCCAAGCGCCCTGATCGGCCTGCCGCTCATCCGCCTGAGCGCCGCGCTGCGCCAAGTCGGTTTCGAGCTGCCCTAGGAGTGTGATCGCCACGAAGGAGGCCCCAGGGTCCCTTCGACCGAGCGCCCTCGGGCGTACCGCCCCGTCTGGGTCAGAGCTACGCGGGCACTGCTACCCGTAGGTGGGTCGCTAGGCCGCAGCTAGACCGCTGCTCATCAGGCGGCCCCAAGGTGGACGTCGGACCCTGTAACGGGTAGCAGTGCCCGCGTAGCTCTGACCCAGACGGGGCGGTACGCCCGAGGGCATTCGGTCGAAGGGACCCTGGGGCCTCCTTCGTGGCGATCACACTCCTAGCGCCGCCGAGATCCGGGGTTGCGCTTTGCGGGCTGGATCGCATCAAGGACCGCGGCGAGGTCGGCGGGCAGCGGGGTGCTGACATGGAAGGGAACGCCGGATCTCGGCCAATCGAACGCGATCGATTGAGCGTGCAGGAACGTGCGCTTCAGGCCCTGAAGACGCAGCGCGGCGTTGCGCTCGCGGTCCCCGTACTTGTCATCGCCCAGCAGCGGGTGTCCCGCGTACGAGGCATGCACCCGGATCTGGTGCGTGCGGCCGGTCGGGATATCCACCTCCATGAGCGTCGCCAACGAGCCGAAGAACTGCACCGGCTTGAACACGCTGACCGAGCCCTTGCCCTCGGCCGCCACGCGCACGTGGCGCTCGCCGTGGCGGCGCGAATCGGTTTCCAGCGGCGCATCGATCCGCTTGGTGCCGAGCTGCCAGCTCCCCGCGACCAGCGCGAGGTAGGTCTTGTGCATGCCGCCGTCGCGTATCAGCGCGTGCAGCGCGGTCAGCGTCGCCCGGTCGCGTGCCACCATCAGGCAGCCGCTGGTATCGCGATCGAGGCGATGCACCAGCTCCAGGCTCTCACGCGGCCGCGAGGCGCGCAGCGCCTCGATGACGCCGAAGCTCATGCCGCTGCCGCCGTGCACGGCGACGCCGGGCGGCTTGTCGATGACCAGCACATGTTTGTCCTCCAGGGCGATGGCTTGCTCGATCAGGCGCATCAGGCTGTCGGACGGCCGGCCGGGCTGCGCGTCCGCGTCGATGCGCACCGGCGGCAGGCGCAGCTCGTCTCCCTCCTGAATTCGATACTCGGCCTCGACGCGCTTGCGATTCACGCGCACTTCCCCCTTGCGCAGCAGGCGGTAGACACGGCTGCGCGGCACGGTCTTCCAGACCTTGAGAAGAAAGTTGTCGATGCGCTGGCCGGCCTCCTCCGCGCTCACCGCACGAAACGCCACGGCGCTTTTTGGTGCGCGCGGGACAGGGCTCTTGGCAGGGTCAGGGTCTTGAGTTCTCAAGGAATTCCCGCGGTATGGTCTAACGTGTTGATTATATTGACCCTAGTGGGTTGTCGTGATAATGTCTCATGACCGTGTCAGGTGCGGAACCCGTAAGGCGGGTGCCTGCTTACACCGGTTTCCGTGGCGCCCCCCTGAAGCGGGAGCGCCGCATATTAGTTGGTTCTGGATATCCAGACCATCGCTCGGCCGATGAGTAGAGCGCCATGGAGCTCGCAGAGCTTGGGTGCTCAAAGCGGTCACCGAGATGAGGCCCCGGGCTTCGTGATGCTCTTAGCTGTAGGACTGTTGCTGGATTGGGTGGAACTGACGCTGGCCGCGTATCTCGCGGCAGGCGTTCGCCCAGGCACGCTCCTGCCCTCCTTCGCGAACCCGGTTTCCATGCTCAAGCTCCCCTCGTCGGCTCATCACCATTCAGTTGGGCCACATGAAAAGAATGCTCGTCAATGCAGTTCAGGAAGAAGAACTGCGCGTCGCACTCGTCGACGGTCAGAAGCTCTACGACTTATCGATTGAGATCCCTTCCCGGGAACAGAAAAAATCCAACATCTACAAAGGCCGCATCACCCGCGTCGAGCCTAGCCTCGAGGCAGCCTTCGTCGAGTATGGCGCGCAGCGCCACGGCTTCCTGCCGCTGAAAGAGGTCTCCAAGGAATTCTTCCGCCCGGCGCCCAACGGCTCCGGCCGCTCCAACATCAAGGAGCTGCTGCAGGAGGGCCAGGAGCTCATCGTGCAGGTCGAGAAGGAGGAGCGCGGCAACAAGGGGGCGGCGCTCACGACCTTCATCAGCCTCGCCGGGCGGTTCCTGGTCCTGATGCCGAACAACCCTCGCGCCGGCGGCGTGTCACGGCGCATCGAAGGCGAGGATCGCGATCAGATGCGCGAGGCGATGAACGGCCTCGTCATTCCGGACGGCATGGGCGCCATCGTGCGCACCGCCGGCGTCGGGCGCTCCACCGAAGAGCTGCAATGGGATCTCAACAACCTGAAGACGGCCTGGGATGCGATCGTCGCCGCGAACGACGGCCGTCCGGCGCCCTTCCTCATCTTCCAGGAGAGCGATGCCGTCACGCGCGGGCTGCGCGACTACTTCTCGGACGACGTCGGCGAATGCCTGATCGATCAGCCCGAGGCCTTCCAGAAGGCGCAGGAGTACATGCAGCGCTTCATGCCTCCGGATGCACAGCGCAAGCTCAAGCTCTACCAGGATCCGGTACCGCTGTTCACGCGCTATCAGATCGAGAGCCAGATCGAATCGGCCTACTCGCACAAGGTGACGCTGCCTTCGGGCGGAAGCCTGGTCATCGATCAGACCGAGGCGCTGGTCTCGATCGACATCAACTCGGCACGCTCGACGCGGGGCGGCGACATCGAGGCCACCGCGCGCAACACGAATCTCGAGGCGGCCGAGGAGATCGCACGGCAATTGCGCCTGCGCGACATCGGCGGCCTCATCGTCATTGACTTCATCGACATGGAGTCGCAGGCCAATCAACGCGCGGTCGAAGACTGTCTGCGCGACGCGGTCAAGATGGACCGGGCGCGCATCCAGCTCGGCCGGCTGTCCCGGTTCGGATTGCTCGAGCTGTCGCGGCAGCGCCTGCGCCCGGCGTTGAGCGAGACGACCCACATCAACTGCCCGCGCTGCGGCGGCCTCGGCACCATCCGCGGGGTCGAGTCCATGTCGCTCGCGCTCCTGCGGCTGATCGGCGAGGAGGCGCGCAAGGAGCGCACCGGCCGCGTCATCGCCCAGGTTCCGGTCGACGTGGCGACCTACCTGATGAACGAGAAGCGCGACTGGCTGCATCAGATCGAATCCCGCGACCGGGTCTCCCTGATCATCGTGCCGAATCCGCACATGGACACGCCGGCCTACTCGCTGCGCCGCATTCGCGACGACGAGAAGGAGCTGCCCGAGAACGCGGGCGTCAGCTATCAAATCGTCGAGAAGCCCGCGCTCGATGACTCGAACATCGGCGAGCGCGACAAGAAGCCCCAGGGCGACGTGCCGCTGGTGCCGAGCATCCTGCCGACGCAGGCTGCGCCGATGCCGGTGCCCGTGGCCGCGGAGCCGGTCGAGCCGGCCGCGGCGGCTGCCCCGCGCGCACCCACGCTGCAGGTGGGCATTTTCGTGCGTGCGTGGCGCTTTTTCTTCGGCACCGGCGCGGCCCCCGAGGCCGCCCCCGCCGCCCCGGTCACACGCGACCGCGTGCCGCCCCGCGATCGCGATGGCCGCAGCGAGCGGTATCGAGGAGGCGGCGATCGCGACCGGCACCGCGACCGTGATCGCGAGCGGAGCCGCCCGCGCGAAGGCTCTCGCGACGTGCGCCGCGACCGTCCGCGAGGCGAGAATCGTGGTGGAGCACAGGGAGACCGTGGCGCCGGCGGCGTCCGTCCGGATTCCAATCGCCCTGACGTCGCGGCGCGCGGCGAGCAAGCGCCGCGGACCGAGTCGTCCCGTGGCGAGCCTGGCCGGCCGGAGCCGAGGCCGAGCGAGGGCAGCGGTGAGCGCGCGGCCGCACCCGGCGGGGACCGCCCCGATCGCGGCGAACGAGGTGAGCGCGAGCGCGGCGGCCGAGGGCGGCGCCGCCGCGGTCGAGGCCGGCGCGATGGCGCAGAAGCGGGCGGCAACGCCGCCGGGCCGAATGCCGGCCCCAATGCGGAACCGAGCTCGAGCCCCGGAACGGAATCGAGCCAGGCGGAGAACGGCAACGGATCGTCCGCGGTGAGTCCTGCGCCAGCGTCCTCCTCGGGAGAAGCGCCGCGAGAGGCTGCTTCGGCTCCCCCCAGGACCGAGTCCGCGCCGCCGCCGCCGAGCGCCGGTGCGAGCACGGGAACCGAGGGCAAGTACGTGGTGTGGTCGTCCGCTCCGACGGGCGCTCCGCGCGCCGGACCCGACGAGCACTAGACGAGCTCGCGCAGGATCGAGGAGCGTTCGGGCGCGCGGCGAGCGGCGGGTGATCCGCCGCCGTCAGCGCCCGAGCGCCCGGCCCCGCAGATCCATCGGCATCAAGGGGACCTGGCCCTCATCGCGTGCAGCGCGCGCAGCCGGCCGTCGAGCGCCAGGCTCGTCACCAGGAAGGCGCTGGCGAGCCCACGGAGCGCCGCCACCGCCCAGGCTCCCGCCACCGCGGTCACCGAATGCGGCAGGTGTATGCCCGGCTCCGCGGCTCGCGGCACCAGGACCCACAGCACCGTCAAACCCGCCGCACCGACCAGATAGACCGCGACCCAGACGCGCCGCTCCGTATGGCGCAGCAGCCGGTCGTGCACATGCGGCGTGTGCCCGCGACGCAGTCCGTACCCGACCCACAGAAGCACGATGACGAGCCCGACGAGGGAGCTCACGTCCTGCATGAACCGCGCACCCGCCATGTGATGGCTGCCGATCTCGACGATAGGATCGTCGAGCCAGGGAAGCATGCGCACGCCGCGCGCGCCCTCGTGGGTGAACGCATCCCAGACTAGATGGCTGACGGCGCCGGCGAGAACTCCGACGGATGCCAGGACCCACTGCAGCAGGTTGCCGAGCTCGGCGGGCGATGAATAGGGCCGCCAGCGTGCGTACGCACCCTCCGGCAGCACCTCGAGCACCGGCTCCTTGATGAGGTACTGGAAAATCCAATAGCTCACGAGCCCGACCGGCAGGCAGAACGTCAAGAGTCCCATCATGCTGTGCGTCTCGATGCGGTGCATGCGCCACGGCAGGAACACTCCGAAATCGGGGACCATGGTGCCGATCACGACGGCCGAGAGGAGACGCCACCGGGCGAGCCAGCGGGAAAACGGCGGAACCACGGCCGCGTGGGAAATGGTAAACGGCATCAAATACTTCCGCTTGTCATCCGTCTGTCACATTCCCGATATATAAATTCCAAGCTCTGCCCCTTACCTTTTGGTGCAACAGCATGGCGAATGTAGAAGCGATCGATCAAGCGCCGGTCTCCTCGACCTCACCCCTCGCCACTCACAAGGGAAACGGCTGGTTCAACGTGCTCGCCGGTGCCGTGATCGTCCTCGGCATCATATATGCTGGCTGGCATCTTGCGAGCGACCTCAGCATCGTTCGCGACACGCGCGCGTATCCCTTTGTATTGCTTGGCGTCGCGCTGTTGATCGCACTGGGATTCGAATTCGTCAACGGATTCCATGACACCGCCAACGCGGTGGCGACCGTCATCTACACGCATTCCATGCCGGCGAACCTCGCGGTCGTCTGGTCGGGCTCGTTCAACTTTCTCGGCGTGCTGGTCTCGACGGGCGCCGTGGCGTTCGGCATCGTCTCGCTCCTGCCGGTGGAGCTCATTCTGCAGGTCGGCAGCGGCGCCGGGTTTGCCATGGTCTTCGCGCTCTTGATCGCCGCCATCCTGTGGAATCTCGGCACCTGGTGGTTCGGGCTGCCCTCCTCGAGCTCGCACACCTTGATCGGGTCGATCATCGGCGTGGGTCTCATGAACCAGCTCATGGCGACCGCCGGCAGCGGCACCAGCGGTGTCGATTGGGGTCAGGCCACCAAGATCGGCCAGACGCTGCTGCTGTCCCCGCTGGTCGGCTTCAGCCTCGCGTGGCTGCTGCTGACCATCCTCAAGGCGGTGGTGCGCGTGCCGGCGCTGTACAAGGAGCCGGCCGGCAATCAGCCGCCGCCCTGGTGGATTCGCACCCTCCTCATCATCACCTGCACCGGCGTGAGCTTCTTTCACGGCGGCAACGACGGCCAGAAGGGCATGGGACTCATCATGCTGATCCTGATCGGCACCGTGCCGACGGCCTATGCGCTGAATCGCACCATGCACGAGCAGGACGTTGCGCGCTTCGTCGCGGTCTCGGCACAAGCCCAGACGGCGCTCTCCCGCTACACCACCGCGCCCGCCCCGACGGACGTGCGCGAAGGCGCCATGCAGGTGGTGCGCTCACGCTCCGTCGACGCGACGGGCATCGCCGCCATGGCCGCGCTCTCCAAGACCATCGCGGGCCAGGTCGGCCAGTACCGCTCGCTGGACAAGGTCCCCGCGGACTCGGTGGTCAACATCCGCAACGAGATGTACCTGATGAGCGAGGGACTGCGCTTCCTCGGCAAGTCCAAGGTCGCCGTGTCGGCCGAGGACAAGGGCGTCCTGGCCGACTACAAGAGCCAGCTCGACCACTCGACCAAATTCATCCCCTCCTGGGTCAAGGTCGCAGTGGCGATCGCGCTCGGGCTCGGGACCATGATCGGCTGGAAGCGCATCGTCGTGACCGTCGGTGAGCGCATCGGCAAGACCCACCTCACCTATGCCCAGGGCGCCTCGGCGGAGATCGTCGCCATGGCCACCATCGGCGCGGCCGAGATGTACGGCCTGCCGGTCTCTACCACCCATGTGCTGTCCTCGGGCGTCGCGGGCACCATGGTGGCCAACCACTCCGGGCTGCAGTGGTCGACGGTACGCAACCTGCTGATGGCCTGGGTGCTGACGCTCCCCGTGTCCATTGCGCTCGCCGGCGGCATCTACTGGCTGCTGCGCAACCTGCTCTGAGCAAGGCCGGGGGTCAGCGGCCGAGCACCGCGCGCACGCGCTCCAGATCCTCCGGCGTGTCGACGCCGGGCGGAGGCGCCTCCGCCAGCGGCTCGAGATGGATGCGCATGCCGTTCTCCAGCGCGCGCAATTGCTCGAGCTTTTCGGTCTGCTCGAGCGGCGTCGCGGGCAGCAAGGCGAACCTGGCAAGGCTCGCGGCACGATACCCATAGATTCCGATGTGGCGCCACGCGCCCGTGAATTCCACGGGCCTCCCTTCCTCGACCCGATCGCGAGGCCAGGGCACGGGCGCCCGGCTGAAATAGAGTGCGGCGCCATCCTGCGCGCGCAGCGCCTTGACGCAGTTGGGGTCGAGGAATTCCGGCAGGCTGCGGACCGGGGTGACCGCGGTCGAGATGTCCGTGCCCGGGTGCTCGTCGAGGGCTTCCGCCATGATGTCGATGATGCGCGCCGGCATCAGCGGCTCGTCGCCCTGCAGATTGACCACCACGTCCGCCCGCGCGAATCCCTTCTTGCGCGCCACCTCGGCGATGCGGTCGGTCCCGGAGGCGTGCGCGGCGGAGGTCATGAGGCAATCGGCGCCGAAGCCGCGGGCGGCCTCCGCAATGCGCGCATCGTCGGTGGCGATGATGACCGATTTCGCGCTGCTGTCCTTCGCCCGCCGCCACACCCACTCGATCAGCGTCCTGCCGCCGATGTCGATGAGCGGCTTGCCCGGAAGGCGGGTCGCGGCATAACGGGCCGGAATCACCACATGGAACATGGGTCAGCGTCGATCGAGCAGCGGGTCGTCGCCCGCGAGCGGCCGCGCTTCCTCGGGCAGCATGACCGGGATGTCGTCGCGAACGGCGTAGGCCAGCCGGTCCGCGATGCAAATGAGCTCCTGGGAGCTTCCGGTGCCGACGCTGCGCAGGGGACCCTTGCAGATCGGACATACCAATAAGTCGAGCAATCGCTTGTCCATGTAACCTCAGGCGCGCGCGCGCCGCCTCTCGATCGCCCGCATCACGATCTCCATCAATTGCTTCGAGGCACCGGTCTCGAAGCTGGCCGTCACCGGGACGTACCAGTGCCGCGGCGCGGACAACTCGCGGCATTTTACGGCATCCTTCTCGGTCATGAGCACCGGGTGCTCATCCGGGAAGGAGATGTCTTCCGACCGCAGACGCGCGTGGTCGGGAAGCGGATGACGGGTGATGCTGATGCCGTGGACGCGCAGCAGCTCGAAGAACCGCTCCGGGTTGCCGATGCCGGCCACGGCGTGTACCTCCCGGCCGGCGAAGTCCGCGAGCGGCCGGCGCTCTGCGCCGTGAACGCTCACCGCGCAGTCCCCCTCCAGCCGCATGGTCAGGGCACCCTCGAGCGCCCGTGCCGTACGCGGCCGCCCGTCCGGCGAGGCCCCGCCGTTGACCACGACGGCATCGGCCGAGCGGAGCCGCGCCGGGCTCTCGCGCAGCGGGCCCGCCGGGAGCCGCCAGCCGTTGCCGAAGCGACGCTCCCCGTCGACCACGACGATCTCACAATCGCGCGCCAGGGCGTAGTGCTGCAAACCGTCGTCGCTCACGATCACATCGCAGCCGGCTTCGGTCAGCAGCCGCGCGGCGGCCGGCCGGTCGCGGCCGACGGCCACCGGCGCTTGCGTCCGCGTCGCGAGCAGCACCGTCTCGTCGCCGACCACGCCCGGGTCATCCGCCGCATCGATCAGACGCACGGCGGCGGTGGAGCCGCCGTAGCCCCGCGACACGATGCCCGGCCGCAGGCCCCGCTCGCGCAGCCGCTCGACCAGCCAATGGACCAGCGGGGTCTTGCCGGTGCCCCCGACGCTCAGGTTGCCGACGATCAGCACGGGCGCCGGCAGGCGCGTGGCCGCGCGCCAGCGCCGCGCGTAGGAGAGGCGGCGCAGTCCCGCCGCGCCCGCGTACAGGAGCGACCATGGGCGGAGCCACCACGGCGGCGGCGTCCCCGCGTACCACACGTGCTCGAGCCACGCCTGCATCGGGGTGCTCAAGCCTCGACCAGCATTCCATGCAGCGCCGCGTACAGTCCGCCCCGCGCCAGGAGCTCGCGATGCGTGCCGCTCTCGGCGATCCGGCCCCGGTCGAGCACGATGATCCGGTCCGCGCCCTCGACGGTCGAGAGCCGGTGCGCGATCACCAGGGTCGTGCGCCCGCGCATCAGCAGCGACAGCGCTTGCTGCACCCGGCGCTCGGACTCATTGTCGAGCGCCGCGGTGGCCTCATCGAGGATCAGGACCGGCGAATCCTTGAGCAGTGCGCGCGCGATCGAGATGCGCTGGCGCTGGCCGCCGGAGAGGTTCTGGCCCCGGTCGGCGAGCGGCGTATCGAAGCCCCGCGGCTGCTGCGCCACGAACTCCATGATGTTGGCGGCCTGGGCCGCGGCCTCCACTTCCGCGTCCGTCTTGCCGACCGCGTTGAAGGCGATGTTGTTGCGGATGGTGTCGTTGAACAGCACGACCTCCTGGCTGACCAGGCTCACCTGCGAGCGCAGATCGGTGAGCGCGTACTCGCGCACGTCGATGCCGTCGAGCAGCACGGTGCCCGTGCGCGCGTCGTAGAAACGCGGCACCAGCCCGACCAGCGTGGTCTTGCCGCTGCCCGAAGGTCCGACGATGGCCACGGTCTCCCCGGGCTTCACGTGGAAGCTGACGTTGTGCAGCACTTCGCCCTTGTCGTCGTCGTAGGTGAACGAGACGCCGCGGAACTCGATGTCGCCGCGTGCCCGCGTGAGCCGGCGCGTACCGCCGCTGCCCTCGGTCGGCTCGTCGAGGAGCTCGAACACGCTCTCGCCGGCGGCGATGCCCTGCTGCAGCGGCCCGCTCATGTTCACGAGGCTGCGCAGCGGCGCGGGGATCAGCATGAGCGCGGTGAGAAAGCCGAAGAATTCGTCCACCTGCAAATGGCTGTAGAACACCTGGCGCATCGCCACGTACAGGACGCTCGCCAGCGCGATCGAGGCGATGGCCTGCACCACCGGGTTGCTGATGGCGCGCGCGCGGATCAGCTTCATGTTCGAGGCGCGATTGTGCTCATTGACCTGCTCGAAGCGCCCGGTCTGATGGTCCTCGGCATTGAAGATCTTGATCAGCCGGTGGGCATCGAGCGCTTCCTTCGCCACCCGGGTGATGTCGCCCATGGAATTCTGGATGCGCTCGCTGTAGCGCCGGAAGCTGCGGTTCGCGATCTGCATCAGCGAGGCGATCACCGGCGCGGCGATGATGCAAAATGCCGCCAACCGCCAGTTCATGTAGAACAGCGTCGCCAGCAGCCCGAGAATGGTGAGGCTGTCGCTGATCAGGGAGATGGCCGCCCCGGTCGCCGCCGCCGCGACGAGCTCGATGTTGTTGGTGAGCTTGTTGAGCATGTGGCCGGATTGCTGGCGGTCGAGATACGCCGTCGGCAGCCGCAGGTAATGCGAGAAGACGTCGTGACGCAGCCCCTTGATCACCTGCCGGCCGACCCAGCTCGGATAGTAGGACTGCACGTAGTCACCGACACCGCGCAACGTGAACAGCACCACGACGCCGATCGGGACCTTCCACAACACGTCGGGATTGCGCATCAGGAACGCGCCGTGCAGGAATGCCTTGACGAGGTAGGCAAGCGCTGCATTCGACGCGGCGAACAGAGCCGCGCCGCTCACGCCGACCGCAAAGGCCCCGAGGTACGGCCTCGCGTACTTGAGCAGCCGCCGATAGATCGACCAGGAGTCGCGCGCGCCCGCTGCGGGCCCCGCGCTCAAGGCGCCGAGTCCTGGTGCACGGTGGCGATGTTCAATTGCGAAAAGCCGAGCCGGCCGGCAACGTCCATGGCCGTGACGACCGATTGATGCGTGGCGCGCCCGTCGGCCCGGATCGTGATCGGTCCCCGGTCCGAGCCCGCCTCCTTGAGCAGGGCCGCCCGCAGCGTGCCGGGCGTCGAGTTGATCAGCGTCCGCTCGTTGACGCGATAGCCGCCATCCGCGGTCACCGTGATCACCACCGGCTCGTGCCCGCCCTTGGGGACGGGTATTTCGGTGGCCTGCGGCAGCTGGATCTTGACGCGCCCTTCCTGATTGAAGGTGGTCGAGACCATGAAGAAGATGAGCAGCACGAGCAGCACGTCGATCAGCGAGATCAGGTTGATCTCGGGATCGTCGCGGGTGCGGGGACGCAGGTTCACGATGGGGTCTCGCGGGTACGGGAACGAGGTTTCACTCGCCGCTCGCGATCAGCACGCCGCGCTCATCCAGCGCATCGACGAGCTTCATCGCTTCCTTTTCCATGCGCACCACCAACCGCTCCACCTTGCCGCGCAGGAATCGGTAGGCGATCAGCGACGGAATGGCGACGGTCAATCCCGCCGCCGTGGTGATCAAGGCCTCGCCGATGCCGCCCGACAGGATGCGGGGATCACCGATGCCGTTGGCCGTGATCGCATTGAACGCATGGATGATGCCCGCCACGGTGCCGAGCAATCCGAGGAGCGGCGCGACGGCGGCGATGGTCCCGAGCGTGTTCAAGAAGCGCTCGAGCTCGTGGATCACGTGGCGGCCGCCGTCCTCGAGCCGCTCCATCAGCACCGCCCGGGGCTTGTCCGCATTGGAGAGGCCGATGGCGAGCAGCTTGCCCAGGGGCGAGTTCTGCTCGATCGCCGCGATCAGCTTGTCGCTCAGCTGGTCGGCGTCGATCCAGTTGAGCACGCGCTGGGACAGATCCTGGGGAATCACGCGGCTGCTCTGCAAGGTCCACAGGCGCTCGAGGATGATGGCCACCGCCGCCACGGAACATAAGATGATCGGCCACATGAAGCCGCCGCCCGCGCGAATGATCTCCCACATTTACCCAGAGCTTCCTAATGTCAAATCAGGGCATGATACTTGAGGCCGGAGGGATGAGATACGGCACTGCGTCGCAGCCCAACCCGTTGATTTGCGGCCCGGTCGAAGATCACTGTCGCTGAACTGCGAAAACGGCATAATGGACCCGGGAGCGGAACCACAAGAAATCATGCGACGTTGGCTCAAGAGAATCACACCGGACCGCGCGACCTTGGAAAAGCTCTGGTGCCTGAAGCCGTTCGCCGAGATCGTGCTGGACCGCGGCTGCTGGCACTTCAACCGCCATAGCGTGACACGCGCCTTCGCGCTCGGGCTGTTCATCGCCTTCATACCGCCGACGCCGCTTCCGGTCCACATTGTGACGTGCGTCATATTCGGGATGCTGTGGCGCCTCAATCTCCCGGTGCTCATCGGCACGGTGTTCCTGAGCAACCCGTTCACCTGGGTCCCGCAGGTCGCCGGGTCCTTCTGGGTCGGGGCGAAGCTCCTGGGGCTCGACCCCGTGCCCTTCCTGCACCAGCCGCGGCCGCATCATTGGGGCCACATCAACCAGCTCTGGGAGCCGCTGTTTCTCGGCGCGCTGGTGCTCGGCCTGATCGCCGCCGGCTGCGGATTCGTGGTCGCGCAATCCGCGTGGCGCCTGCGGGTCCTGCACCACCTGCGCCAGCGGCGCACGCGCGAGATCAACCGCGGGCGCTCAGGCGCGCGCGGCGCCGCGCTCGGTTAGGAGCCCGTCGGCGAGCACCAGCACGCGATCGAGCCGCGCCGCCAGGCGCTCGTCATGCGTGACGATGACGAGGCTCGTGCCCGACTCGCGATTCAGCTCCAGCATCAGCTCGAACACCTGCCGGGCATTCGCCCCGTCGAGATTTCCGGTCGGCTCGTCGGCCAGCACCAGCTTCGGCTGCGTCACGAGGGCCCGTGCCACCGCCGCGCGCTGGCGCTCCCCGCCCGAGAGCTGCGACGGCCGGTGGGTGAGGCGCGCCGACAGGCCGACCCGCGCGAGCAGCGCGGCCGCGCGCTGCCTTGCCGCGGACGGGCTCATGCGCCGCACCAAGAGCGGCATGGCGACGTTCTCGAGCGCGGTGAACTCCGGCAGCAGGTGATGAAACTGATAGACGAAGCCCACGGCACGATTGCGCAGGTAGCCGCGCTCCGCGTCGCTCAGGATGTTCATGGCCGACCCGTCGATCTCGACGCTTCCGCCCGTCGGCAGATCGAGGCCGCCGAGCATCTGCAACAGCGTGGTCTTGCCCGATCCCGATGCGCCGACGATGGCGATTCGCTCGCCGGCGCGCACGCTGATCGAGGCGCCGCGCAGGACCTGGATGGTCGCTCCGCCCTGCAGGAAGTCTCGCTTGAGGTCGGTGCCCTTGAGAACGGTCGCGGCGGCGGGCTTGTCGTCCATTCGGTGGCTTCCTAGTCGTTGCGCAGGGATTCGGCCGGCGGCAGCAGCGAGGCGCGCACCGCGGGGTAGACCGTCGAGATGCAGGCCAGCACGAAGGCGAACGCGGAGATCCGCAGCACGTCGTCGACCCGCACGCGGGCCGGCAGGTCGCTCATGAAATAGACGCGGGCGTCCAGGAACTGGACCCGCAGCACGTGCTCGAGGCCGTGCACGAGATCCTGCAGATTGATCGACACGATCGTCCCCAGGAGCACGCCGGCGCCGATGCCGAGCAGGCCGATGAGGCTCCCCTGCACCATGAACACCGTCAGGATGCTGCGCGGCGACGACCCGAAGGTGCGCAGGATGGCGATGTCGCGGCGCTTCTCCTTCACCACCATCACCATGGTGGACACGACGTTGAATGCCGCGACCGCCACCATGAGCGACAGCACGTAGAAGAGGATGTGCTTGGTGATCGCGATCGAGCGGAAGAAATTCTCGTGCTCGCCGGTCCAGTCCTGCACCAGAACGTTGCCGCCGATCGCGGCGCCGGCCGCGCGCGCCAGGCGCGGCGCGGCGAACATGTCGG